>CALLQB010000058.1 GCA_938015295.1 uncultured Acidimicrobiales bacterium | reverse complement strand
GTCGGGTGGTGTGAGGTCGGCCGACGGCAACGTTGGGTCGAAGCCGACGTTTGGATCAAAGCCAACGTTTGGATCAAAGCTAGGAGCATCAAACCCTGTGGGGGCATCTGGCATCTGTGGTGCGTCGAAGCCCGGCTGTGTGGGATCGAAGTCACCGAGTTGCGGCGAAGCATCAAACGAAACGCCCGCATCGGCGGTAGGAATCTCGACGGGGTTTGCCGTCGGCACATCCCAGTTGGCAGTGTCGGCACCCACTGCGCCCGCAGCACCAACGGCGCCAAACGCTGGAGCCTCGATGCCAACACCCTGACCAACACCAACGTCGGCTGCGGCCATGGCCGAAGCGCCACCGAGAGCATTCTTGCCAATGACCGAAGTGCTCGCCAGCCGGTCGCCGACACCCTTGTGCCCGCCGGTGAGCAACGCCAACGCAAGGCTGACAATGCTGCCGAGCAGCAGCGCAATAATCGGTACGCCTAAGTAGTAGCGGGCGTCGCTAAGAAGATTGCTCGCATCTCGAGTAAACGATGCGGCCACCGCGGCCAAGACTCCGAGCACCAGAAACGGCAGGCCCCGAACCAGGGTCTTGCCGATGCCGGCAACCATAAGATTGTCGGTGCGCACGGTGCGAAGACCCATGAGCGCCTTGCCAGGGGTTGCACCGGTAAGTCCCTGCAGTACAACGTGCATCAGCACCCAAAGCAGCACGGGCAGCAAAATCGCCGCTGCAGCATTGGCGTTGTCGGCGTAATAGACCGTCGCGTTGTCGGCCGACATAAAACAGACACCCGGT
The DNA here is from genome assembly GCA_938015295.1 of uncultured Acidimicrobiales bacterium. Classification (GTDB taxonomy): domain Bacteria; phylum Actinomycetota; class Acidimicrobiia; order Acidimicrobiales; family SHLQ01; genus CALLQB01. The sequence goes on along the minus strand of CALLQB010000058.1, from coordinate 6,996 downwards.
GGATCTTCGCAGATCGGTGTCGGCGGATTCACGGGATCTTTGCTGATGAACAACAAACCCGGCAACAGCATGAGGGCCGAAAATCCTGCAAGGATCAACGTATCGATGCCCCAAGCTGCAATGCGACGGGGGAGAACCGCTGTGGGATCAGATTCTGAACGCATTTCAACCATAGACACCCATTCTGACGCACTTCGGCGTGTGACATGCGGAATGTCCCCGATTGCTCCGGCCCGGCCCATACGCCGGTAACCTTTCGCCCCATGGCCGACGCCGCGCACAACGCAGATCCTGAACTCTTCGACAAGATTGTCAACCTCTCCAAACGCCGAGGTTTTGTCTTCCAATCCGCCGAAATCTATGGCGGCTTCCGGTCGACGTACGACTACGGTCCAATCGGCGTACTGCTTCTGCGGAACGTTAAGGACCAGTGGTGGCGGTCGATGGTGCAGCTGCGCAACGACGTTGTCGGACTTGACGCATCGATTCTTTCGCCGCCCCCCGTCTGGGAAGCGTCTGGCCACCTCGCCAACTTCACCGACCCGTTAGTCGATTGTCGCGAATGCAACGAGCGATTCCGCGAAGACAAACTCGACGATCCCGATACCTGCCCAAACTGCGGCGAAAAGAACAGTTTCACCGAAGCACGTTCGTTCAACTTGATGTTCAAGACCCACGCCGGACCGGTCGAGGGATCGGGCCACGACGTGTACCTGCGCCCAGAAACAGCCCAGGGCATGTTCACCAACTTCATGAACGTGCTCAACACGAGCCGCAAGAAGCCGCCATTCGGTATCGCACAGATCGGCAAGTCGTTCCGAAACGAAATCACGCCCGGCAACTTTGTTTTCCGCACCCGCGAGTTCGAGCAAATGGAGATGGAATTTTTCGTTCCGCCCGACGAAGCACAGCAATGGTACGAGTACTGGTGCCAAGAACGAATGAACTGGTATCTCGACTTGGGTATGAACCCCGAGAAGGTGCGACTTCGCCCGCACGATTCCGATGAGCTTTCGCATTATTCATCAGGCACCTCCGACGTCGAGTTTGTGTTTCCGTGGGGCTGGGACGAACTCGAAGGCATCGCCAACCGAGGCGACTACGACCTCACCCAGCATGCAAACCACGCGTCCGAGCGCATCGAGTACGTCGATTCGTCCGACGGATCGCGGTATGTGCCGCATGTGATCGAGCCTGCCGCAGGCGCCACTCGAACAATGATGGCTTTCCTCATGGACGCCTATAACGAAGAAACGGTGAACGACGAAACGCGCACCGTCTTGAAGCTCGATCCTCGCCTGGCTCCCTACAAGGTGGCTGTTCTCCCGTTGTCGAAGAAAGACACACTCACACCTACCGCGCGCGAAGTGTTCGACATGGTTGCCCCGCACTACATGACCGACTACGACGAAACGCAGGCCATCGGCAAGCGCTACCGGCGCCAAGACGAGGTGGGTACACCGCTTTGTGTCACCGTCGACTTTGAGACCATCGAAGATCGGGCCGTAACTGTCCGCGACCGCGACACGATGGCGCAGGACCGCGTGGCCATAGATCAGCTCTTGAGTTACTTGGCCGAGAGGTTGCCTCAGTAGAGTCTGGGCATGAACCCAGAGAGCTTGGCCAGCGTTGTTCACGATGCAGCGAAGGTCGGCACACTCGACGCCAAACACGAAGCGTTGTTGGCCGTGGCGCCGAACGCGGTCGAAGCCATGCTCCATGGCTCGGCCGGCGATTCGTCGCAGGTAACGGTTACGGCCAAAGGCATCGGTGCGTCGCCGGGCGCCGCCAGCGGACGAGCGTACTTCTCGTCCGACGCCGCGATGGATGCGTTCGACAGGGGAGAGCAGGTCGTTCTGCTCTGCCTTGAAACCTCACCTGCCGACGAAGGCGCCATGCGCGTTGTCGAAGGCATCGTCACCGGCCGAGGCGGTCTGGCAAGCCACGCAGCAGTCGTCGCACGAGGCTGGGGTATTCCGGCGGTGTGCGGCGTCGAAAGTCTGACCTTCGAGGAGTCGGTCGTGCGCTGCGACGATGTCGACATCTCCGAAGGCGACGAAATTTCACTCGACGGGGCTACCGGAGAAATCTTTTCCGGAACGCTCGACATCGACCAGGGCGGCGTGCACGCCGAACTCGAGACGCTGCTCGGCTGGGCCGACGACGTCCGCTTGGGCAAAGTAGGCGTTCGAGCTAACGCCGACAGCGGCGAAGATGCTGCCGTCGCTCGAGACTTCGGCGCTGACGGTATTGGTCTGTGCCGCACCGAACATCAGTTTCTCGGCGAGCGAGCATCACTTGTGCAGCGTTTCATCGTCGACGATGACGCTGATGTGCTCGGCGAGATGTTCGAACAGCAACGAACCGATTTCCTGCAGGTGCTCGAGGCCATGGACGGGCTTCCCGTGACCGTCCGACTTCTCGACGCTCCGCTCCACGAGTTCCTTCACGGCCTCACCGGACCGGCAGCCGAACAATTTCGCGAGGCGAACCCGATGCTCGGTTTCCGCGGCGCCCGCCTCGGGGTGTTGCGTCCCGCTCTGTACGCGATGCAGGCCCGAGCGCTTGCCGAAGCGGTAAAGCAGCGAATCGCCGACGGCGGCGACCCGCAGGCCGAGATCATGATTCCGCTCATCGGTTCTGCAGCCGAACTCGCCCAAGCGACCGCGACGGTTGTCGAGGCGTGGGCCGAGGTGCTCGACACGCCGCCCACGGTCGGAACGATGATCGAAACACCACGAGCCGCCCTGATCGCCGGTTCGCTAGCTAACGAAACAGCTTTCTTTTCGTTCGGCACGAATGACCTGACGCAGCTCACCTTTGGGTTCTCACGCGACGACGTCGAAGCCACCGTCATCGGGCCATATGTCGAGGCTGGCTTGCTGCCTGAAAGCCCCTTCGGATCGCTCGACCAAGAAGGCGTCGGAGCGCTCGTTCTCGGCGCAGTGCATGCCGCAAGAGCAACGAACCCCGACCTCAAGATCGGCGTTTGTGGTGAACACGGCGGCGATCCAACGTCGGTCGAGTTCTTTGTCGCAGCCGGACTCGACTACGTCTCGTGCTCGCCGTACCGAGTGCCGGTTGCTCGTCTTGCCGCCGCGCAGGCGGTGCTTCGTGCCAACCGGAACTAGCTGTGGTGAATCTCGGGCGGATTCGATGTCGTTTCCGACCGTCGCCTGTCGTACTCCGCTGCTAAATTTCTTTCATGAGCGTGTCGCACCGATGAAACGTGCCAGCTGATGGGAATCGTTGACGAAGACATCGCGCGCGTTCGAGAGTCGACAGACATGGTTGGCCTCATCAGCCAGCGGGTTGCACTTCGCAAGGTCGGTCGGCGTTGGACAGGCCTGTGTCCGTTCCATAACGAGAAGTCGCCTTCGTTCTCGGTCAATGCCGAAGAAGGCTTTTACCACTGCTTTGGCTGCAAGTCGTCGGGCGATGCCATCACCTTCGTTCGCGAGCTCGACGGGCTCGATTTCGTCGGTGCCGTCGAGTTTCTTGCGCAAAAATCCGGCGTCACCCTCCACTACACCGACAAAAACGAAGGCGAAAGCCGAAAACGCCGCAATCGCCTCATCGAATCGGTGTCCGAAGCCGTCGAGTTCTATCACCAGCGACTGCTTACAGCGCCCGATGCCGGCCCCGCACGTGCGTATCTGAAATCGAGAGGCTACGACGGCGACCTCGTTCGCGAATACAAGCTTGGGTGGGCGCCCGACGAGTGGGATGCTCTCTGTCGCCAGCTCAAGCTCAACGATGCCGATCTCAAAGCCGCCGGTTTGGGTTTTCTCAACCGACGGAGCCGCAAACAAGACTTTTTCCGGGCACGCCTGCTGTTTCCGATCTTCGATGTCAACGGCGACCCCATCGCCTTTGGCGGCCGCAAACTTCCGGGCACCGAAGGTCCCAAGTATCGCAACACCTCCGACGAGTGTGTGCTCTACAGCAAAAGTCGGGTGCTCTACGGGCTCGATAAGTCGAAGAGCAACATGGTCGCGGCCGATGAGGCCATTGTCTGCGAGGGATATACCGACGTCATAGGGTTTGCCGAGGCCGGGCTGCCCAGAGCGGTTGCCACGTGTGGCACGGCGCTCACCGAAGAACACTTCAAAGTACTGAAGCGGTTCGCCAAACGAGTCGTTTTGGCCTTCGATGCCGACGACGCTGGCCAAAGTGCAGCCGAACGTTTCTATGAGTGGGAACAGGCCTACGAGATCGACGTGGCTGTTGCCGCTCTTCCCGAGGGCGTCGACCCTGCCGAACTCGCTCGCTCCGACAGCGCTGCTCTTGCAGCAGCGGTTGCCAACGCCAAGCCGTTTCTCGGCTTTCGGGTCGACCGAGTTCTCGACAAGGCAGATATGCGCAGCCCCGAAGGCCGAGCCCGCGCGGCGGAGACCGCAGTCGACCTTGTGCGTGAACACCCCAGCCCTCTGGTTCGCGACCAATACCTGATGACCATCGCCGATCGCTGTCGTATCGACGTCGAGCAGCTCCGAAACCGCCAGATCCGCCCGGCCCAACCCAGAGCTGCAGCGCCGGCACCGCAGGCTGCGTCGTCGATTCGCTACGACAGCACCGAAGATCAGGCGCTGCGTTTACTTCTTCACGACCGGGCCGCAATCGAAAAGCAGCTTGCACCGGTGCTGTTCGAATCGGCTTTGCATCGCGAGGCGCTGCACGCAATTGTCGAGACTGCGTCGGTGCACGAAGCAGTTGCGCTTGGCGACCCCGATGTCGGCGACCTGTTGGGCGCGCTGATCGTCGGTGAAGTCAACGAAGACGCCGAAGACCTTGTTGGCCGCCTTATCGACCGTGCCGCCGGTCGGGTCCTGAAAATAATGCAGGTCGAGGCGCGCCAATCGGCCGACCCAGCCTCGTATGGTGAGACTATTGCTTGGTTGAAGCTTCGCATTCAGGATCTGCGCGAAGGCCCTACATCTCAAGCAGCTACTGAGCAGCTGCTGCCGTGGCTGATCGAACATGGGGAGGCACGAGTATGACCGACACGCTCGAATCGCTCACCCAGTCGGGCCACGTCTCTGAAGTCGATCTCAACAAGCTGCTCAAAAAGGGAAAGAAGAACGGCGCACTCACCACCGACGAAGTTGTCGAACTTCTCAAAGACGTCGAGCTCAGCCCCGCCCTGCTTGCCTCGATCAACGAGCGCCTCACCAGCGAAGGTATTCGCCTTGATGAGGTGGTCGATGACGAGCCGTTCTTTCTGCCAACACCGATGCCCCGCAAGGTCAAGGGTGTCGCCAAGGCCGACGCTGGGGGAGGGGCCGACCCGGTCCGTCGTTACCTCAAAGAAATCGGCAGGGTCGACCTTCTCACCGGCCCCGAAGAGGTCAAGCTCGCCGAGCGCATCGAAGCCGGGCTGGTCTCAGAACATCTCCTCGCCGACTTGGCCGCATCCGAATCGCTGAACGATCTCGACCCGATGGAACGGGCTCGTCTTCGCCGTTCGCAACGAGACGGCGAAAAAGCACGAGAAGAACTTACCCAGGCCAACCTGCGGCTGGTTGTTTCCATTGCCAAAAGGTATGTGGGTCGTGGTCTGCTTCTGCTCGATCTCATTCAGGAAGGCAACCTTGGCCTGATGCGGGCCGTCGAGAAGTTTGACTACAAAAAGGGCTTCAAATTCTCGACCTACGCCACTTGGTGGATCAGGCAGGCGATTACGCGGGCGATTGCCGACCAGGCTCGCACTATCCGGATTCCGGTCCACATGGTCGAGTCGATCAACCGGGTAAAGCGCATGCAACGCCAAATGTTGTCCGAACTCGAACGCGAGCCGACCAACGAAGAACTTGCCGAACGTTGCGATCTGCCGGTCGAACGAATCCGCGAAATCAAACGGATCTCGCTTGATCTGCTCTCGCTCGACACGCCAGTGGGCGACGAGAACGACACCTATTTGGCCGACTTCATCGAAGATGAGCGTGCGGTTCGCCCCGCCGACGCCGCAGCCCGCCAGATGTTGGGCGAGGCAGTGCTTGAAGCACTTGATGATCTCAGCGAGCGCGAGAAAGAGGTAGTGCGGCTTCGGTTTGGTCTCGACGATGGTCGTCCTCGCACCCTCGAAGAAGTCGGCAAACAGTTCGGCGTCACGCGCGAACGCATTCGGCAGATCGAATCGAAGACACTCGCCAAACTGCGACACCCGCTGCGCAGCGAGAAACTGCGCGACTACCTCGACGGCGCATAGCGTTTCTTGTCACACCCCGCTGATGAACTGGGGGGGGATGGGCTACCGAGGAAAACTGGACAAACAACTGCGAGCACGTGAGTTGCGCGCCGAGGCGTGGACGCTTGCGGACATTGCAGAGGAACTGCACGTTGCGAAAAGTTCCGTGTCGCTGTGGGTGCGCGACGTGGATTTTGTGCCACGTCCGAGACGCACCGGGCGAAACCGGACACCGAACGCTTTGCAGCGGGCGAAGGCCGACGAACTTGAACGGTGTCGAGTTGACGGCATCAAGACCGTGGGGTCGTTGTCGGACCGAGAGTTCCTCATGGCCGGGCTCGCTCTTTACGCAGGCGACGGAGCCAAAGGCGATGGCCAGGTCAGGTTCGCGAACAGTAACGACTCGATGGTGGCTTTCTACTGTTCGTGGCTGCGGACCTTCTTCGAGATTGACGAATCGAGACTGCGGATTCAGCTCTATTTGCATGTGGGGCTCGATCTGGATGCGGCCATCTCACATTGGTCGGCGGTGACTGCGATTCCTGCCGATCAGTTCACCAAACCGTACCGGGCGGTGCCAGACAACAGCATTCGGCACTCGAAACATGTCTACGGCTGCGCTCACGTCGCGTATTCCTGCGTACATACTCATCGCCAGCTGATGGGATTGATGAACGCGCTGCTATTATTTGTGGCTGACCTTCCGGGGTAGCTCAGCTGGCAGAGCGTTCGACTGTTAATCGAATTGTCGTGGGTTCGAGCCCCACCCCCGGAGCTCACAGAAGTGCCACGTCATCGACGTGGCACTT
>CALLQB010000057.1 GCA_938015295.1 uncultured Acidimicrobiales bacterium | reverse complement strand
CGTCCCCCCGAATGATGGTCGATGGTAGCCAACTCCTTTGCGAGCCAAAGTGGGTCATGCTGTGCGAGCAGGGTCACCGCCGTGCCAAGGGTCAGTGTCGTCGAGGCTGCAGCGGCCATCGCCACCGATGCCAACTGGCCGTTGAGGTGCCAATAGATGTCCGGAAGCTCGGGCCGTTTGGCTGACGCTCCAGGAAACGGTGTCTTTCTGCTCGCCGGAATGTGCGAATGCTCAGCAAAGTACAAGGTGTCAAAACCTCGCCCCTCGACTTCCTTCGCCAATTCGATTGGTGACATTGACCGACTGGTCAACAACATCGTGATTCCCAACGACAATTCAGCCATGACTGGAGTCAACCACGATCGACAGCAGGATTCCCAATGCGACATTTTGGACGATTGGCTCCGGGCAGTGAGATGCTGTGGCCAACGTCGAAACGGGGGAACACATGGACGGACCACTAGCCGGAATTCGCATCATCGAGTTCGGACAGATGATTGCTGTGCCCGCCGCAACACACCTGCTCGCCACACAGGGCGCCTCGGTGATCAAAGTCGAAAATGCGACGGGTGGCGACGACCTCCGCAGGTACGGCAGCCAGAAGAACGGCATGAGTGGATGGTTCGCCAACTCAAACGCCGGCAAACGCTCGATCGGTCTCGACCTCTCCGACGACGAAGCCACCGCTGTGCTCTGGGAGCTCATCGAAACAGCCGACGTGTTTATCGAGGGTTTCCGGCCGGGTGTCGTCGGACGCCTCGGGTTTGGCTGGGAAGAGGCACACAAACGAAATCCGCAGTTGGTCTACGTCTCGTCATCGGGTTTCGGACCGTGGGGACCCTACGCCGACCGCCCGGTCTATGACCCGGTGATCCAGGCGCTAGCGGGCTGGGCGGCCGGACAGTCGACCAGCGAAGGGCCAACACTCATTCGAGGGATGGTGGCCGACAAGGTGGCTGCACTCACCACCGCACAGGCGATCACCTCAGCATTGGTTGGCCGGTCGGTAAGCGGCGAGGGCCGACGACTCGAGATCTCGATGCTCGAAGCCAATCTCGCGTTCAACTGGCCCGACGTCATGATGCACGCAACACTCCTCGACGACGACGCGCTGCATCTCCCCAACCTTTTGCAGTACTACCAACTCTTCAAGTGCAGCGACGGCTGGATATCGATCACCGCTGGCACCGACAGTCAGTGGCAGGGAATTTGTAACGCCCTCGACCGGCCCGAGCTCGCTACCGACGAGCGGTTCGCTACTGCCGCAGCCCGCGGCGCCGATTTCGAGAACTACTACGCAGCATTTGGCGAGATGCTCAGCGCCTTCACGGTCGACGAGGCGCTCGAAAGAGCCCAAGGGGCCGACGTACCTGCAGTTCCGGTGCTCGACCCGGCCGAGGTGGCCGACAACGAACATGTGGTGGCGGTGGGCGCCGTCGCAGAAGTCGACCATCCTGTTCTTGGTCGCATGCGGATGCCGCAACAAGGAGCGCGACTCGGCGACGTCACCGAACTGCTTCCCGCGCCAACGCACGGACAACACACCGTCGAGATCCTCAGCGATCTTGGTCGAACACCCGAACAGATCGCCGACATGAAAGAGCGAGGCGCCGCGAAATGAGACTCGAAAACCAGGTAACAATCGTCACGGGCGCTGCGCAGGGTATCGGTGCGTCATTCGCAAGATGTTTTGCTGCCGAGGGCGCCAAGCTCATCGTCGTCGATCGGCAGGAGTCGGTACGAGAGGTCGCAGCGAACATCGATGCAACTGCCCACGTCGGTGATGTCGCTGACGCAACGTTCGTGCGAGGCGTCGTCGATGCAACCGTCGCTCAACACGACACGATCGACATTCTGGTCAACAACGCTGGTGAAGTCTGGCCAACCGGTCCCCTCGACGAGTGGGAGAAGGCCCTGGCCGATTACGACGCGTTGATGGGCTCGAACTGTCGCGGTGCCTTTCTCTTCGGCCGAGCCGTCGCTCCGATCATGGTTGTGGGCGGCGGTGGAAACATCATCAACGCCTCGACCGATCATGTGAACTCGGCCCCCGAGCGGGGCCGACACCATGGCCACGGGGCGATGGACCTGTACAACGCCTCGAAGTGGGCGCTCAACGGGTTCGCGTTCGATTGGTCGAAGGCACTGGCACCCCACAACGTCCGGGTCAACAACATCAACATGGGTGCGACCGACACCGAGATGTTGCGGAGTTGGATCGGTACCGACCCCGACCCCGAGTACGTCGCCACGTGGATGAAGTCCGACGATATCGCCGAGGTCGCAATCCAGATCATCGACGAAGGTCCCGGTGGTCGAACCGGCGACAGCATTGGCCTTTGGGCCGGACATCCCACCGTCCTCCCACCGCCCGAGTAGGCAGCGGTCGCGATGCAGATCGGCGTGTCGCTGAGCTCGACCCACCCGCGACAAGGGCCGGCTCTCATGATTGAGAGAGCGGCGGCCGCCTATGCGGCAGGCCTCGCGTCGCTCAGCATTGGCGACCATCACAACATGGCTGTGCCGTATGCCCAGAACACGCCGATGCTCGGGCGGCTACTCGCCGAGTGGCCCGATCGACCGGCAGGTTGTCTCTTTCTCGTACCACTGTGGCACCCGTTATTGATGGCGGAACACATCGGCACATTGGCTGCAATGCATGCTGGTCGGTTCATTGTCCAAACCGGGATCGGGTACGGCCCGAAACAATTCGCCGCCCTCGGCCGCGATCATGCGACACGTGGCGCCCGACTCGAAGCGGCCATTCCACTTGTGCAGCGACTGCTGGCTGGCGAGACGGTCGATGCTCCCGAGTTCGACATGTGGGGAGCGACCGTTGGGTTGTTGCCTGAAGTTTCGTCGTCGGGCATCGAATGGTGGATCGCCGGAGGTGTCGAAGTCGCCGTTCGGCGCGCGGCGAGGCTGGGTGACGCCTGGTATGCATCGGCTGGCGCAACAGTCGCCGCATCGGCGCCCGCGATGCGGGTCTATCGCGAAGCCGGCGGTCAGCGAGCCATCGTCCGACTCGACGCGTTAGTGCTGGGCGACGGCGATACTGCGCGCCGTCACGCTGCGGAGCTGGTCGGCCGCGGGTACCGGGGCATGACGCTCGAGCAACTGGTTGTCGGCAGCCCCGACGATGCCGCCGAGCGAGTTGCTGAGTTCGCCGAGGCAGGTTTCGACGGCATCATCTTCCGGTGCATGAGCGTGCCCCAAGACCTGGCGCTTGAGACACTCGCAAACCTTGGTTCTCTCGTTTGATCCCTACCCGGATCAAACCGCTACGCGACTAGCCGATCGGCAGTTGCCAGCACGTGTGCATCTCGCCTACACGAAGGCAACGCAGCGATGGTGTGGCCCCCTCGGCTAATTCGATGGCCGGCTTCTCGTCAAGCAGCGCACTCGACGCGGCCACGACAACATCACGGGTAATCGCATACATCGAGCGCGGACGTTCTTTGGGAACGGCCGGATGTTTCGTCGGCGGTCCGAGGCCAAAGGCGATACCCGCCGGCAAACCATCGGCCCGGTACTGTCCGCGAGGCTCCCGCTGACACAAATCGTTGCGCTCCACCACGAAGTGGTCGGGGTCGCTGAACTGCCGCGGGTCGCGGTTCGCAGCTGCAGCCGAGCAATGTAGAAGGGCGCCTTGTGGAAGCAGCCGACCGAAACGTTCGACTTCGTGTTTGGTAAACCGCTGGGCCGAAAGCACGGGCGGTGAATGTCGCAGGGTTTCGAGGTACGCAAACTTGAGCATGCGACGATCGGTTCGCACGATGTCGAGCTGATCAGGGTTGGTGAGCAGCTGGAACCACAGGTTTGCCATCGCCCCATGCAATGTCTCGTGATCGGCTTCGAGCAGCGTCGCTACCAGATCAGTCGCCGTAGCTTGCCCGGTGTCCAACTCGAGCGAAGCAACGGCGCTGACGAGATCGTCGCCGCCACCCGTTCGTCGCTCGGCAAGCAGCGGCTCGAAGTACTCGACCAGCTCATCGAATGCCGCGCGGCCATCATGGGTCGAACGAGCGTCCCACTTGGTTCCTCGTTGCATCCGCCAATAACGCGACGAAAATTCTGGTAGGTCTCCAACCGGAAGAGCGAGCACCTCACCCCACAACTCAAGGGGCAATCGGGCCGCGAAACCGGTCGCAAGATCGGTGGGGTGATCGGCAAGGATGCGGCCGATCACCCGGTCGAGCGACGCGTCAATTCTGTTGGCCCGAGCTGTCACGACCGCCAGCTCGCCGCCGAGATCGCGGCCGAGGTCGGGCTCACCGTAGAACCATCTCTTGGACCGGGTCTCGTAGTTTGCATCGTCGGTGAACACCGACGTGACATCGTCGTAGCGGGTGATCCAGAACCGGTTGCCCGACCAGTCGCGGTAACACGGGTAATTCTCCCGCAAGATCTCGACGAACGGATACGGATCGGCGGCGTACTTTGCGGAAATCAGCTGAAGTGGTTTGATCAGATTGGTGGTCTGACCAACCCGTTCGCGCTGATAGACCTCATAGGTCCGGTACCCGGCGGAAATCACCGGCTCGTCTTCAGGCTCCGGCTCGTACACGTCGGTGGCGTGATCGGTAGTTGTCATAGGGCGATGTCGAAGTCGAGCCACAGCTCGCGAATCGCGCCTAGGCCAATGGGGGCGAGCGCCGTGGGGTCGACTTTGTCGGCAGGCATTCGATCGACGTTGATTCGCACGTTTCGCAGCGTCTTCGCCAAAATTCTCGCCCCGACCACCGCTTCCTGGTGCGATATCCATGCGCCGGGGCACAGGTGTGGGCCAACACCGAACGCCATGTGGCTGTACCGGCCCTCCTTCTCGTGACCCGAACGCAGAATCTTGCCCGAGTAGAGATCGCTGCGAAAGATGTCGAATTTCTCAGGGTCGGCGAATATTCGGTCGTCGTGGTTGGCCGAGACGTCGACCATGTTCATCAGGGACCCGGCCGGAATCTTCACGCCGTGCATCTCGATGTCGAAGGTGTTGTGCCGGGGCTGGCCGCCGATCGAGGTTGAGTGCCGAAGCATCTCGTGAAAGGCAACGTCCCACAGCGTGTCGTCGTCCTGCACCGCCTGCCATTGTTCGGGGTGCTGCAAGAGCAGATACCAGAGGTTGAGAATGGCGCCACGTGTCGTCTCGCCGCCGCCCCCCACCACCAGCGCAATGTTGCTGGTGATTTCTTCGGTCGACATGACGTCGCCGTCGATTTCGCTGTGACACAGCTCAGAGATGATGTCCATACACAACTCATTGCCAGCATCGTCGTACAGGTACTGGGGTTCGACGCGCCGTTCTTCGACGAGGCCAGCCACGTACTCTTCGAGATCCTGTCGGGCAATCAGGCCGTCGTGGTGGGTGTCGGAACCACCCAGACCCGACATCATCGCGTCGTACCACCAGGTGAATTCCCGGCGCGCATCCTGGGGAATACCGAGGACCTCGGCAACAACACTGATCGGAAACTCGTTCGCGAACGCTTTGCCGAGCTCGACGGTGGCCGTGCCTGTCGCGGTGTCGATCTCCGCTGCTTTGTCGCCTGCGGCATTCCACCACTCGGCGATGATGTCGTCGGCCAAACGTTCGATCGAAGGAAGACGTTTGGTCAGTGCAGCGCCGACAAGGTGACGCCCATAAATATTGCGCCGCCTTCGATGCTCGATGCCGCTCAACTCAAGTTGCGTGTTGCCCAGCACTCCACTCGACGATCCCTTCGGAATCGTGTTGAACCCGATCTCGTCGAAGTAACACTCGGTGATGTCGGCGTAGCGTGTGACGTAGTAGCTGTTGTGCAGCTTGTCGTGGAACACCGGATAGTGGTCACGCATGATGCGGTAATAGGGATACGGGTTGCGTTGAAATTCGGCGGTGCCGAACACCCGAGGATCGATAAGCGGTGTGCCGTCGGGAGCCGACCCCATGTCGCACGCCTCGCCGAGGGGCATAAAGGGAAACTGCATATGCGCGCCCGGATCTTCACTCTCAAGATCGATCACCGATCCCAGAACAGCGGCAAACGGATTCGTCATCGGTCTCTCCTCGAAGCCCCACCAAGGGGGTCAGGCACTTATGGGGTCAGGTACCTTACGTATCTGACCCCTTCGTGTTTAGGTGAATGTCAGGTTGAGGGATTTGAGTCCTCGGAGGACGAAGGTGTCCTCGTATTCAAAAGTGTTGTCGGCGAGCGCAATGTTGTCGAGGCGATCGAGCAGCACGTTGACGGCGATCTGGGCTTCTGAGCGAGCGAGACTGGCACCAATACAGAAGTGTTCGCCGTGCCCGAAGGCAATGTGTTCACGTGCGTTGTCGCGTGCGGGATCGAAATCGTTCGGGCAGGAGAACTTTGCCTCGTCGCGGTTGGCGGCGGCATACAGAACCCAGACGTGATCGCCGGCCTTCACCTGCACACCACCCACCTCGACATCGACCTTTGCCCGCCGGAACAACCCGCCGACCGGGGCTTCGAACCGAAGAGCCTCTTCGACCAATCCGTCGACCAAGCTCCGGTCGTCGCGAATCTGCTTCTGCATTTCCGCGTTGGTGGCCAGCTGCAAGGCCATATTGGTCAGCAGCTTCGTTGTCGTCTCGTTGCCGGCGACAAGAAACTGGGTCAGCATCGACAACTGTTCGGCAAGGGTGAGCTGATCATCGCCCTCACCAGCGTTGGCGACATCAGACACGATGTCTTCCTGCGGGTTTGCCTGGCGGTCGGCGATCATGTCGGTGAAGAAGTCGCTGAACTCCGTACTGCTGACCAGATACCCGCGCACCTGCTCGACCGACGGCGCATGGTTGCCCACTGGCATCACCAGATCGTCAGACCACTGCTTGAAGGTGCCAAGGTCGTCGTCGCCCACACCCAACGCGTAGGCGATAATCGTCATCGGCAGCCCCACACCGAACTCGGCGACAAACTCCACCGAACCCCGGTCGACAAAGTTGTCGATAAGCCGGTGAGCGACCTCCTCGATCGTCGGCTCCATCGCACGAATGCGACTCGGCCGGAACGCCCCGTTGACCAGTTTGCGTTGCCGGCGATGATCGGGAGGATCGGCGTTGAGTAGCACCGTGGCCGCTCCCCTCCTCTCGACCATGCCGGCAAAATGCACCGCCATTTCCGGATCCTGTGAAAGCTCGGCCATCGCCGGGCCAAGAATCTCATCAACCTTCGCTGGGCCCGTCGGCATCAACGCAGAAAAGCGGTCGGTGTCATGAAGAACAGCGAGCGCGTCGTCATAGCGTGTCGCAACCCACGCGCCGAGCGACTCGCTGTAGTGCACAGGGTCCTCTTCGCGTAGCTCAGCAAAAAGCGGGTACGGGCAGGCGATCATTTCCTGGTCGCGCCGCACCAGCGCATCAAGTCGACTGTCGAGATCGGTCATCGGTACTCCCGGATAGGCAGGGTTCGAAGGGTTAGAGGTCGAGCCGGTAAACATCGGCCGCGGTTTGGTAGAAGAGTTGATGCTGCTCGTCATCGGAGTAGCGGTCGGCGACCTGTTGATACACATTCCACAGCACGGTGTAGGAGCAGGACTCGCGATCGACCGGAAAGTTCGATTCGAACATGCAACGGCTTGGCCCAAAGGTGTCGATACACCAAACCAGAACATCGCCCCAATAGTCGGCGAGTTCGGCTGACGTCGGCGGCGCCTCGCGAGCAGCCCAGCCACCGCCGTAGTAGCGGTCCATGCCGATACCACCCACCTTCAATGTCACGTTTGGACATGCGGCCAGCGCCCGCATTGACGGCCGCCACTCTTCAAGAACTTCCGCCCGCTTGCCTACGTAGGGACCTATGCCCATTGGCGCACCGATATGGTCGAGGACCACCGGCACCTCCGGATGCGCTCGAACAAGATCGAGCAACTCGGGAAGATTCGGGTGATACAACCACGCATCGAACGAGTACCCCATCGCTCCGAGACGGGCGAAACCTCGCCGGAACTCTGCATCGAGTAGGAGATGTTCCGGCGGCTTGGTGTGTGAGTTACCAATGGCATCGCTGGCGTGCCAGCCCGACGCATGTCGGATTCCTCGGAAGAGACCGGCGCCCGCCTCCTCGTGGGCAAGCAGCACGTCCTCGACTGCATCACCAAGTTGCAGATCGGCAAACGACACGATGCCAGAAATTGTTGCACCTTCGCTGTCGCGGCTTCGGGCCGCTTGCTCGGCGACGAACGCTGTTTCGCCGACTGGCCGCAGCTGTTCGGGGCCATCAGGGTGGTACTCGGCCATACATTCGACAAACACCGTCGCTACCACGTTGTGGCCGGCTCCTGTGTCGGCGTGCAATTGGTCGACAAGATAGGTGCTCCCGCCGCGGTCCCAAAGATGGTGGTGCGGATCGATGATGGGCCGATCAGCATCGATCGGCTCCTCAACACGAAGTGCCAACCAGTCAAACCTGTCGAGACTCATCAACTTCCCCCTTACCTACGGCATCTCTGGCATCTACGTGAAGCGGCTACTCGAGGCCGAGCAATCTCACCAGTGCTGCGTCTTCATCGCGACGCCAGCGGATCGAATCTGGATGGTCGGCAACAAAGTTGTTCGAACCGTGAAACGCCTTTGGGTAGACCTTGAGTTCGCAGTCGACCCCGGCCGCCATGAGTGCCCGGGCGTACGTGAGGTCTTCATCGAGAAACATGTCGTGGGCGCCGACGTTGATAAATGTCGGAGGAAGCCCAGACAAGTCGGTCGCCCGGGCAGGCGCTGCGTAGATAGGCGGTTCGGCACCATCGAGACCCGAAAGATAGGCACCCCAGCCGATCTCGTTCGACGACCGGTTCCAGACTCGGGTATCGGTGATGGCGTGGCTGCTCGCGGTTTCGTTGCGGTCGTCGAGCATCGGGTAGACGAGGAGTTGACCGGCGACTGCCGGACCGTCCTTGTCGCGTGCCATCAATGCAAGACCGGCTGCGAGACCGCCGCCGGCGCTCGCGCCACCAATAACAATCCGAGAAGCATCGAAACCAAGATCGTCCGCCGATGAAGCGAACCAGGACAACCCGGCGTAACAGTCGTTCATTGGCGCTGGGTACGGGTTCTCGGGAGCCAACCGGTAGTCGACCGATGCAACGACGATGCCATTCTCGAGTGCCCGGTTTGCACAGGGAAGATCGTCGGCATCGACGGTCAGCAACACCATGCCACCGCCGTGTATCCAGTAGAGCGCCGGGCCGCCGGGCGTGACGTTGTCGGGAACATAGGTCCGAACCAACACGTCGGGATCGTCGCCGACGCCGGGAACGTGATGGTCGGTTATCGTGACACCGCTGGGAAGCTCGGGCGCTGGCATGGCGGCCAGCAACCCGTCGAGCCCAGCGCGAGCCGCAGCAAGATCTCTCAGATCCATCAGCGATTCGGGCAACATGCCCACCACCGCTGCATGCATCTCGTCGAGTTGCTCCGTGATGTCCCCCATGATGATCCCCCTGAATTGTTTGTGTGTCTTAGACGGCTTCGAGATGTGCCTTAATACTCTGCGCAAATTCGGCGGCAGGTGCGCCATCGAATGCTCGGTGATCCCATGTGAGGCTCAGCGTCAGCATCGTCGCCTTGACCGGAGTGCCATCATCTGCCCAAGCAACATCGTCGCGCAAGCGACCGACGCCGAGAATCGCGGTGTTCGGTGCGTTGATGACCGGCGTGAACCCGTCGACACCGAACATGCCAAGAGCAGTTACCGAGAAGGTACCGCCCTCCATCTCGTCGAGCTTGAGTTTGCCAGAACGTGCGGCCTCGGCCAGCCGCGACGTCTCGGTCGAGAGCGCATCAAGATCAAGCGTGTCGGTGTGTTTCACCACGGGAACCACGAGACCGCCATCGATTGCCACAGCCATACCGACATTGACGTCGGGCAAAAGCGCCACGCCATCGTCGGTGACCTGACTATTGACATAGGGATGGTCGCGAAGCGCCTTGGCGACCGCCGAAATCACATAATCGGTAAAGCCCGGAGCCGCACCAGCTTCCTTACGTTTCGTTCGGTCAGCTGCCACCGCCCCCATGTCGACATCCATCATCAAGGTGAGCTGTGCCATGCCCTGAAGCGACGAATACATGCGTTTGGCAATGGTGCCGCGCATGCCCGACAAGGCGGTGACCGACGTAGGCGTTTGGAGCAGGGGTGCCGATACCGGCGCCAACGCTGCCGCAGCAGCCGACCCACCAGAAGCGGCGGCCGCCAAGAGTTCGCGCACATGGCGGGCAACGTCCTCTTTGGTGATGCGGGGGTCAGGCGAAGCAGGCACAACCTGCGAAAGGTCGACGCCAAGAAGGTCGGCAAGATTCCGAGCAGCAAGCGTCGCGGGCACGTTGGCACCGGCAACACGTCCGGCTGCGACCGCTGCACCAGCGACACCGGCAGCAGCAGCGACCGGCGCCGCCCCACTAACAGGAGCCGCCTCGACATCCTCAGAGGTAATGCGTCCGCCCGGCCCGGTGCCATTCACTGTTCGCAAGTCGACGCCACGTTTCGCAGCGACACGCTTCGCATTCGGCGAGGCCATGATCCGGCCACCCGCATCGACGCTCGAGCTCGCAGCCGCCGCTACGACCTGCGGCGCAGCCGACGGCACTGCAGCGGGCGCTGCACTTGCCACAGGTGCAGCCGCGACGGCCGGCGCTTCTTCGCCCTCTTCAAGGAACCAGCCAAGATGCGAGCCACAGTCGTAGGTCTCGCCAACAACCGCATGCTGTTTCAGGATGCCCGCACCGCTCGACTCGACCTCGGTCTCGACTTTGTCGGTCTCGATGATCATGATCGGTTGACCTTCAGACACCGCAGTGCCATCAGGAACCATCCACGACAGGATCTTTCCAAACTCCATCGTTAGTCCGAGTTTGGGCATTTCGAATTCGGTGGCCATCAGCCAATCTCCACTGTTTTTTCTGCCGTATTCACGGGGTTTGCAGCCGTCACTGCTGACGACTGTGTTGCCGCAACAAGCAGTGCTTGTTCGACATCGATCACGTACGGGCCGTCGCTGGTCACTTTCACTTCCGCGCCTTGTCCAGCTCGAAGCGCCACATCGCGCTCGCCGTCAAAACTCAGAGCACCCGGACCCGAGACAGAAACGGTCTCGTTCAGGCGCAGGCGCTTGTACTTGGCAATATCCACATCGACATATAACCCGGGGGCGATCGGCGAACGCACGGTTGTACCACCGGGCGAATCACCACTGAAACTCACATGGACGCCACCGCCCTCGTATCGGCGGGTGGGTGCGACCGCGGCCGCAATTGCCGATAGCCCAACCGTCGCGGGCTCTGCGATCGCGGCGATCAACTCTTTGAGCGTCGATGCGTCCCACACCGCGCGGCTTGCAGTAAAGCTGTTGGTGACGAGTGCGACGTCGACCAAAGCCATGTCGGTCTTGTCGACACCTTCAACGTCAACTTCGATGAGCTTGGCCTGATTCGCTGCGTGGTCGAGGCTGACCTGTTCGCTGGCAACCAAACCAGCTGCGTAGCCGGCCACCGTGGCCTCGATCTGTCGAGGAAAGACGTTGTTGGTTCCGGTCGACAGGGCGACAAGCGGCGCGTTTGCCCAACCCTTCACCACATCGCGATGCGTTCCGTCGCCGCCGAGAACAATGACTGCGCCGGCGCCCTCGTCGCGGCAGCGGCGAGCGGCCCTCTCACTATTGTGGCCAGAGTCGATAATGGGCTCGTCGAGCACCACCATCTCGGCGTCAAGGTCGAGTCCGTCGATGGCCCGCATCGCCAGGCCTCGTCGATCGTCGGCAAGAATCACGCGCTTGGCACCCCCTTCAATCGCACCGATAACAGCGCGGCGGACAATACCCACCTTCGCCATGTCGGAGGTGGGCGATGCTTCTGCCACCAGCCGGCGAATGTCTTTGCCGGCCAGTGGATTGGCGATTACGCCAACGGTTGCGATCACGCTCCGGGCGCTGGGCGACCAAGCGTTTCACGAATGCCATCGGCGATGCGCTTTGCGTTAGGTACGTAGTGGCCTTCGAGGCCAGGACTGAAGGGAATCGGCGAGAACGGTGCCGCGACACGAGCAACCGGTGCGTCGAGGTAGTCGAACGCCTCCTCTTGCACCTGCGCAGCAATTTCTGCACCCAAGCCGCCAAACCGCACAGCCTCGTGCACCACAACAACCCGGTTGGTCTTCTTTGCCGAGGTAACAATGATGTCGGTATCGAGCGGCTGAACGGTGCGAGGATCGACGATCTCGCAGTTGATGCCTTCTTCAGCAAGCTTGTCGGCGGCCTTCATCGACTCCGACACCATCCGGCTGTAAGCAACGATCGTGACATCGTCGCCTTCACGAACGACATTGCCAACGCCAAGAGGAATCTCGTAGAGCTCTTCGGGGACCGGGCCGCTCACGCCGAACATCAGCTTGTTTTTCACAAGAATGGTCGGGTTGTTCTCGCGCACGCACGAGACGAGCAGACCCTTAAGGTCATAGGGCGACGACGGCATTACTACTTTGAGGCCGGGCACATGGCAGAGCATGGCCTCGAGGCTTTGACTGTGCTGTGCCGCGGCCGAAAGGCCCGCGCCGCCATTGGTGGTGATGGTCAAAGGCAGTTCGGCCTTGCCACCGAACATGTACTTGAGTTTTGCGGCCTGATTCGCGATCTGGTCCATGGCGACCATGATGAAGTCCATGAACATCAGGTCGACAACTGGTCGTAGGCCGGCCACAGCCGCACCGATGCCAAGGCCAACAATGGCCTGCTCGGCAATAGGGGTATCGACGGCCCGCATGTCTCCGAATTCGGCGTGGAGGCCCGAAAAACTTCCGAAGACGCCGCCCTGTTTTCCAACATCTTCGCCAGCGACGAAAATGTCTTCGTCCTCCCGCATGAGTTGGAACATGGCTTCGTTGAACGCACCGGTGTAGGTGAGTTCGCGCACTGCTGCTTCAGTTGCTGTCATTTAGACCATCTCCGTGTACACGTCGGTGAGAAGGGTGGATGGATCGGGCATTGGGCTGTTCTCGCCGAACTCAACAGCGGCCGCAACCTCAGCTTCGACCTCTGCACGCACCGCGGCGAGTTCCTCAGCAGAAATGATGCCCGCCTCGGTAACCCGCTTCTCAAAAGCCTCGATGCAGTCTTTCTTCTTCCACTCTTCGACTTCTTCGTCGGTTCGGTACTTCATGCCGAGCGTTTGCACCCCGTGGTGGTTGTAGTACCGGTACGTCTTGCACTCGATGAACGTGGGACCGTCACCGGCTCGAGCGCGTGCGAGGCCCTCTAACGCCGCTTCGTGCACCGCGATGGCGTCCATGCCGTCGACGATGACGCCGGGAATGCCGTAACCGGCTGCCCGATCGACAACGTCGTTGATGGCCATGACTTTGTGCCGAGGCGTGTATTCGCCGTATTCGTTGTTCTCGCAGATGAACAGCACGGGCAGCTTGAGCGCCGCCGCCATGTTGATCGCTTCGTGGAAGGCGCCAATGTTGGTGGAGCCGTCGCCGAAGAAGGCAACCGAAACCGTGTCATTGCCCTTGTACTTGTTCGCGAAACCAGCACCGACAGCGATGGGGGTTCCGCCGCCAACGATGCCGTTTGCCCCAAGCATGTTGAGGTCGAGGTCGCAGATGTGCATCGATCCACCCTTACCGTTGCAGTAGCCGTCGGCTTTACCCATGAGTTCGGCCATCATCTTGCTTAGGTCGCCACCCTTGGCAACCAGATGGCCGTGGCCGCGGTGCGTCGAGCTGACCTGATCGTCATCGCGCATCGCCACACAAACACCGGAAGCAACCGCCTCCTGACCAACGTAGAGATGCAGGAAGCCGGGCATCTTGTTGCCCTCGAACAACTTGCCTGCTGCTTCTTCGAACAGTCGGATCCGCAGCATGCGATGATGCAGATCTTTCAATACCTCAACACTTGGTTCCAAGGTTTCCTCCGGTTTACGAATCGTGCCCGAGGCCCCACCGGATCGCCCGGCGAAGCAGCTCGTGATACTGCGGCTTTTCCCACGAGCAACGCTCGGTGGTTGGGTAGTAGTCGGCCAAGGGAACCATGTCCCAGTGGCTTCGGCAATGACCAAGAGTGTTGTACAAAACCGCACCCTCGCCCAGCGGCCGGACATATTGAATGAGATGCTCGTCGGTACCGCGAGTCTCGACAGACCAGTCGCTCTCCTCGAAGCCACCACAATCGCCCGACCAGTGGGTGTGCAGCTGTACTTGTAGAGCGTCGCGGTCGGCGTACTCCATCAGGTACAACTCATCGTCGGTTTCGAACGGCTCGATGCCTTCGACCAACCAGTGATTGGGATCTGCGAGTTCGACCGGATAGGGGGCGATGGGCGGATGAGCGATGAATTGACTCCCGAGGGTTTCGGCCCAGTGTGGGAAACAGCGCGGCGATTCGACACCGTTCGGACGAGGCAAGTCGAGCGCCGAGTTCGTGCCGTGCAAGGCAATGAACCGGCCACCGTCTTCGACCCACTTGCGCACAGCGTGTTGCGACGCTTCTGAAGGGCGGACATCGCAGGTGTAGCTGATCAAAAAGTCAGCGGCGGAAATCGACTCGATGTCGTCCCAATTCGACGCCACCTTGACCTTCAGGTGCGGGTGCTCGGCGAGAAGTTTGAGAATCTCGACGCGCGCAAAGTCGATGTCGTGCCACTTTCCCCCGGCAACGAAGTAGCCGTCTACTCGTGTTGGTTGTTCGTCACTCATCTCGGGCGCCTAGTAGTTGACGCGCTTGCAGAAGCCGCCGTCGACGAACAGGTTGGCGCCGTTGACGTGCCTCGCCGCATCGCTGGACAAGAAAGCGACAGCGTTGGCGACATCCTGGGGAACACCGAGTGCGCCGCCCGGGTGGGTTTTTGCGGTGGCGTCGTAGAAGTCGGGCATAGCGTTTTTGATGTTGTCCCAGTCGCCGCCCTCAACCATGATCGGTCCTGGCGATACCACGTTGCACCGGATGCCTTGTGCACCCAGAACCTGCGCTTGGCCGAGTGTCCAGTTGGTGACCGCGGCCTTAAAGGCGCTGTAGCTTCCGGAGCCTGAGGCAAAGTGTTCGGCGGTGGCGGTGGTGCCGATGCTGATAAGCGAGCCGCCGCCATCAGCAAGAGCTTCTTTTGCCGCAGCTACGCCGCCGACCAGCGACACCAAGTCGATGTCGAGGTTCTTCGACCAGTCTTCGAGCTTCTTCTGCGGTTTCGCGGAGGTGTTGTGGACGTAGATGTCGATGCCACCGAGTTGTTCGGCCGAACTATTGATCCACGCGGTCATCGAGTCGAGGTCGGCGGCGTCGACCGCACTACCAACCACGGTGCCGTTGGCGCCCATCTCGGCGACAGCCGCGTCGACGTCTTCCTGAGTACGAGCACAAATCGCAACCGATGCGCCCTCGGCTACCAAGGTTTCGGCGATAGCGCGGCCAAGGCCCTTCGTCGAGCCGGTTACCAGTGCACGTTTGCCTGCAAGTCCAAGATCCATGAATGCTCCCCCATCAGAAATTAACCGCGCGATTAGTTATTGCGGTGACCGCTATCTCATCAGGTGGGCGACCACTTCGCAAAGTGAGTCGCAACACGCTGGCGACCACGGCTATCTCGGCACGTCTTTCCAGGCGATTCCCTTGTCGACGCGCGGCTCTCCCGGCAGGCCGAGCACCCGTTCGCCAACAATGTTTCGCTGCACCTCATCGGAGCCACCGGCGATGCGGTAGCCGGGCGCGCCGAGCACATGTTCGTGCCACTCGTAGGTTCCCCACTCGCCGGTATCGGCAATCAATCGAGGGCCAAGCACCTCAGACACGACGTCGGACATCAGGGTCATTCCCTCGGTCCACATCAACTTGCCAAGCGAGCCCTCAGGACCAGGGGTGCCCCCTTTCGCAAGGTCGGCCGCACGACGCATGGTCATCGCTTCGACACGCGTATGGA
This sequence comes from uncultured Acidimicrobiales bacterium, assembly GCA_938015295.1. Taxonomy (GTDB): domain Bacteria; phylum Actinomycetota; class Acidimicrobiia; order Acidimicrobiales; family SHLQ01; genus CALLQB01. The sequence goes on along the minus strand of CALLQB010000057.1, from coordinate 78,676 downwards.
TGTAGACCTCCATCAGGCGTTGTCGGATGTGCGGATCGTCGGTGACACCGACTGCTTGGGCTGTGGCGAGAAGCTGCCTCCAGCTGCCGCCTGCCTTCGCACTGGTTGCGCCGGTTTCAGAGTGGTCGCGCTCGAAGCCAAGGGTGGTCAGCGCGACCTTCCATCCCTCGCCAACCGGACCGAGTCGCAAACTGTCGGGAATGCGAACATCGCTGAAGAACACCTCGTTGAACGATTGCCCACCACTCATTTGTTTGATGGGTCGAACCTCGATGCCAGGAAGATCCATGGGCACCATGAACGCGGTCATGCCCTTATGTTTCGGGGCGTCGGGATCGCTACGAGCAATCAGCTCGCCCCATTCGGAGAACTGCGCCGCCGAGCTCCAGACCTTCTGGCCGTTCAGCACCCACTCATCGCCATCGAGATCGGCCTTGCAGCCAAGGTTCGCCAAGTCGGTGCCGGCGCCGGGTTCGCTGAACAGTTGACAGCACAGCGCTTCGCACGACAAGAACTTTGCGACAAGGTCGTTCTTCATCTCCTCGGTGCCAAAGGCGTTGATCGTCGGGGCAATCAGGCCCACAGTAACGCTGTGGCATTCGTGGCGATCGGGCACCTGGTAGCCCTTTTCGAGTTTGCTGTAAGCACGAGCGTGCGCCTTAGAAAGTCCCAGGCCGCCATACTCCACTGGCCAGGTGATTGCGTGGTAGCCCTTTTCGGCCTTCTTCTGCTGCCAGGCCTTGATGGTCTCAAGAAGCTCCTTTTCGGCCTCGTGCTCAAGGGCGTGGAACACCGAAACACTGAACTCGCCAGCGCCCCACACGATTTCGGAATCGGTGGTGCTTGCCTTGGCTGGCTCGGCGTTGTCGGCAAGCCATGCCTCAACCTCAGCTGCGAAGTCTTCGACCGAAATATCTGACATGACCTTCTCCAAATGCGTGCTGATCAACATACCAAGCGGTTAATTACGCCGTGTTTAGTATGGCCCGCGACAACCTCGGGCACCGAACCCACTCGCTATCATCTCGACGTGGGCAAAAAGAAAACGAAACTGGGACGGCCGCCTGCCTCCAGCTCGGCAGAAACGCGCGGCCGCATTATTGATGTCGCCCGCAAGTGTTTCGCCGAGCTCGGCTACGAGGCCACCACCAACCGGGCTCTCGCTGCAGAAGCCGGCATAACCACTGGCGCGATCTATCACTACTTCGAATCGAAGCTCGACATCTTCCGAGCGGTCTTCGACGAGGTACAAAGTCGGGTGTACGTCAGGTTCCGGGCTGCCGAAGCCGAAGCCGATACTTTTGTCGGCAAGTTCGAGTCGGTGCTCGAAACAGCGCATCAGCTAAATATCGAGGACCCAACAATCGCTCAGTTTCTTGGTGCCTCACGCATCGACATCCGACGGGTGCCCGAGCTTGTCGACGCCTTCCCGCGAAGCGATCGACGACGCGACCGCTTCTTTGAAGACATGGTTGCCTTTGGGGTGGCCAGCGGCGAAATTGATGCAGGCATGGAGAAGCAGACCGTCGCGCTAATCTACGCGCTCACCATTGGCCTCACCGACGCCGTTTCGAATGACGTAAAGGCGCACCGTGCCGCGGTCGACGGAATCAAGGCATTCATGCACGGAACGTTAGTTACCCCAAAGTCCGGGATTTAGCCGTAACTGATGTCGCCAGTGTCGCGGGTGCCCTCGATGTACGCCCCCGGCATAGGTTCGCCGAGTGCCTCGATCTTGCTCCACTCAATTCGCAGGTGCCGATGCACGATGCGCCACTCGCCATTGCGCTCTTCGAATCGGTCGATGTAGCGGCCGTTGAACGTTGCGAGCTGATCAGCACCCTCTGCGGCTGAGCGCACATGAAAAGCGAGAACATACGTTTCGGTCGCGACGTGGTCCTCACGCTCCTCGATGGTGATGTTCGAGATCCGGTGTTGGGTGGTGCGGTAGCCGTCGCGCAGGCTCGGAAGCGCCCGCTCGATAAACGCTTCGATCGACGTGACACCTGGCCGCCCATACCCCTCAAGTGATGCCTCAGGATGAAACGCCGTCGCAATGAGTTCGCCGTCGAGACGGTCGATACCGCGGGTATAGGCGAGAAGTTTTGTCTCGATGTCGCTGCGAAGTTGTGCGGTGATCATCGTCATCCCTCGGCCCGTCCGGCCATGACGACAGCCGGGTTGCCGTCGGTCCACATCCGAATGAGATCGCGATGTTTGATACGCCAACCATCGGGTGTTCGCACCAGGTCATCGACGTATCGGCCGGCCACGATGAAAAGTGGACTGCCCTCGCCAACGTCGCGAATGTGTTGGGCCTGCAAGTAACAACGATGCGAGGCGGTGTCTCCTGCGATGTGCACCTCGTGGTTCGAACAGATGTGTTGGCTGTTGTCGAGAGGCCCAAGCGCTTCGGCAATTCTGTCCTTGATGCCGTCGCGGCCCGGTCGCGCATTCTCGTCGGTGTAGTTCACCGTGGCATCGGGCAAGAAGACATCGTCGAGGAGATCGAACTCGTTGCTATCGAGTGCGTAGGTGTAGGCGATCGCAACGTCGATTACCGCCTGCTTGTCGAGATGCAGCCGATACGCAGCGAGAACTTCTTCGTCCGCTAGTGCTGTCATAGAAATCACTTCCTCCTACGCGTTCAAGCGAGGTTGTTTTCGGCAAAGAACCGTCTGGTCGCTTCGAGCACGGAACGTGCTCGATCGGCCGGATCTGGAAAGGTAGCTCGAAGGGCCGCAGACCGCACTTCCATCGAAAGCGGCAGCTCGGCAGGCAGCGCGTCGACGAGGTCGATCAGCGGAAGGTCGCCTTCGCCCGGACTTGAGCGAAGGTCCACGGCATCGACGAGCAGGTCGTCGCCGGGATCTGCCGCTGCATCATTGAGCTGGGCATATCTGAAGAATTTGGGATCGACATCTGCGAGATCGGCGGGAGTTGCCCCGGTTCGGTCGAGGTGGTGACTGTCGACCAGAACTGCGGCGTTGGGATGGTCGACGGCGGCCACCACCTTCAGCGCTTCGGGCAGCGTTTTCAGCGACATGATCGGCAAGAATTCGAGACAGCAGCCAACGTTGGCGCCGGCGGACATCACGCAAAGTTCGGCAAACCGCTCGACGAATTGCCCCTCCTCGGCCCCCCGGTTGACGACCAGGATATTTCGGGCGTTCACCGCTGCTGCGGCATCGATGAGACGTTGACCGTGATCGCCGGACGGGGTGACGAACACCGGCTCAACATCGAGTGCGATCATTCCCGCATCATCGAGACGCTGGCGGACATCGCGGGCCACTGCATTGGTCCAGGTTTCAGGGTCGAACCATACGCCGCACGCATTCCAGCCGGCTTCAGCACACGCCGAAACAAAGTCGGCGGGGGCCGTTTCGGGACACACCCCGGCGGCAAGAGAAAGGATTCGGGTCATGGCAGGAACTCCGCGGCATCAACGTCGAAGGCTGCAGCGAAGGCGCGTTGCACGAGGGCTGCGATCAGCTGCTCCCCACGCTCATTCTCGACAACCGCTGTGGCTCCGGAAAGCACCGCCATCGACACCACGCCGAGCATCGACTCTCGGAAGGAGTCGTCGACCCACTGTCGGTCTGCGGTGACCCCCAGTTCGGCTAGCTCGGAAACGTAGGTATCGAGAATTTGCGAGGTTTGAGCTCTGCGCTGGTCTTCGGTGAGACTCCAACCTGCGAAGTAGGCCAGGTCATAGGGGCCGCGTTGGGTACCCATCAACTGAAAGTCGATGACACAAACATCGTCGGCGGCATCGTCAAACAGCAGGTTGTCGAGCCGGAGGTCGTAGTGGCACAACGTCAACGGGTCGGCGGCCGCTCGGTTCTGGAGCTCGTTTAGCGAGTTTGCTGTGCGAGTCGCCAAGTCGATACTTCCGTCGGGGAGCGTGTCGGCCCAGCCAGCGAGAAAGACCGGACCCATCTCCGCGAGAAGCGGGCCAGCCGCAGCGTAGAGCGGCCCATTGACCGCAGGCAGCCACGTCAGCGCATCGAGTTGAGGCTGCTTCCCCCAGTAGGGGGCGTGAAGGCGTGCGGCCGCTCGGGCAACTCGAAGCGAATCGGCGAGTTCGCAACCCTCGAGCTGATCGACGACACGGGCCGAGTGCAGATCCTCCATCACGATCACGAATGGCACAACGGCTTCTCCGGCATCGACGTGATAGGCGTGTGGCACCCGCACTGCCGCCGAGTCGCCAATGTTGCGATAGAAGTTGATCTCGCGGTCGTAGAAGCCGAACATCAGCGCCTGGTCGACCATCTCCTGGATCTGCGACGGCAACTTGACGATGACCGAGGCAGGCATCTTCTGCCCGTCGTCTGCCGACCAACGCAAATGAAATCGCGCCAGCCGACCAAGGAGCCCAACACCTTCGGCAATCCGCTCCCACCGCATGTCAGAGACCTGACCGTCGTCGGCGTTTTGTGCGACCGCCGCGGTCATCCACTCCGTCGTGATCTCGTCGAACTCTGTCGGAATCATGTCCGTCCCCCAGTTCTTTCACCGCGACACCTGCCGCTACGCCCCGGGGTTGTTATAGACCAGCGCGCAGGACTTGCGCTAGATCTCGACCACGAACGCGTTGATCAACGCTTCGAGCCCGACAGCGAAGAGCGTCCACTCCTGACCGTCAATTTCGACAACTTGTTGGTCGTACTCGCCTGCAGCTTTGTTCGAAAGTCCCTCATTGAGCGCAATGGTGCTCATCGCGAGCTCGCGCAAGGTGAACGGACTGCGCGGCGCAAGACCGAAGACGACTGCCAGCTCTTCGAGAAGGCCCTCGTAGGCCGATACCAGTCGCTCCTCGCCCTCGGCAACAGCCTGGTGAAGTTCGACGTCACTGGTCGTGAGTATCGATGCGGCGAGCGACCGGTACACCTTCCATCGCTGGCTTTGCAGCGATTGGTAGTTGTAGTTCGCCACCGCGCGTAGGGTCTCGCGTTGCGTGCGGCGCAGCGTCTCGGTGTCGGTTGGGGCACTGCCCAAGTCTGCGAGCGCCGACATCGCAACGTCACGGGTCGCCCCAACGTTGCCGGCCGGAAAGGTTCGGACGATGTGCGCCACGACCGCACGGCGAAGATTGTGCTGTGGCGCGCCATCGGATAATCGATCGAACAGTGCGTAGGCTGCGGCTCGCGGCACATCGGCTTGCGCAATCACTTTGTCGATGCGCACTGACTCGATGCCGCCGCTGACGCCGCTAGCCAGCACGGTGTCGACCGCAACGGCGATCATTCGTTGGAGGAGTTCCTCGCTGGTGAACTTGGGCTTTCGCCCCCGTTTTGATTTCGCGCCATCGGCCGGCAGGTCACCGGCTGGGTGTTCCGACGCCTTCGCTGACCCGAGGTCTGCTCCGTCTGCTTGCACAAGCCCACCCTAGTCACCTCGTCGACATCGGGGGTACGTACCGGCCTCTGCGCGACGGTCAACCAACATCGATCCATTAGACATAACAACATACGAAATGTCAGAATGGTGACCGGTAATCCCCCCTTACCACACCGGGCGAAACTGTCCGACGGGTCGTTGGCGGCCGTCGGACAGCGCTCAGGGTCGCCGGCCCTCACCATTCGCCGATAATTAACCAACCGGTTAGTATCTCAGCATCTACTGACTACGAGGGGGATCACATGGGCGCACTCGACGGGCGCGTTGCCTGTATTACCGGTGGAACAAGGGGAATCGGTCGCGCTACAGCCGAAGCCTTTGTTCGCGAGGGAGCCAAGGTCGTTATCAACGGCCGGAGCGAAGAAAAGGGTGCTGCTGCACTTCAAGAGATGGGTGCTGGCGACAGTGTGCATTTCATCGCCGGCGATGTGAAGAAGCGCGAAGATTGCGAAGCCCTCATTCAGGGCACTGTCGACAAGTACGGCAAAATCGACATTCTGTTCGCCAACGCCGGCGGAGCGAGCAACCATGCTCCCGTCGCGGAACTCACCGACGAAGCGATGCAAGATTCGCTTCTCTGGAACTTCTGGCACACCTTTTGGTGCATGCGAGCTGCACTCGGCCACATGATCCCGCAGGAATCCGGCCGCATTATCAACATGTCGTCGGTCGAAGGCAAGGTCGGCAAGCCGGCCATTTCCATCTACGTCGCCGCAAAACACGCCATCAACGGCCTCACGAAGTCAGCGGCACAAGAAGTCGGCACGCTGGGTATCACCGTCAATTCGGTGTGCCCCGGCGCAATCGAAACCGACATCATGGCCGCTGAGGGACCCCAAGCCGCCGAGGCGATGGGCATGACCTATGAAGGTCTGCTCGATGTCTTTGCGCAGGAGTCAGCGATCAAGCGACTGAACGAAGTAGAAGATGTTGCCGAGGTATGTGTGCTCCTTGCGTCCGACGCTGGCGCTGGCATCACCGGTTCAATGATTTCGATCGACGGCGGCTCGTCGCCGTACTAGGGACTAGGGGAAACGACATGGGAAAACTTGATGGAAAGGTCGCCTGCATTACTGGCGGCACACGCAGTATCGGCCGAGCAATGGCCGAGGCATTTCTTGCCGAAGGCGCCAACGTCGTGGTCAACGGCCGCGACGCCGAAAAGGGCGCAACCGCAATCGCCGAGATGGGCGGAGGCGACAATATTGCTTTCTACGGTGGCGACGCATCCAAGCAGGCAACCTGCGAAGGCATCGTCGACTTCACCGTTGAAAAGTACGGCCAGCTCGACATCTGCTGCCTCAACTCAGGTGGCGTTGCCCAGACCGCTCCCGTCGCGCAGATGAGCGACGAGGAATGGGCACTCGAGATCGATTGGAACCTCAACCACGTGTTTTGGGGCATGCGCCGAGCACTACAGCACATGATCCCCCGCGAAACCGGTCGAGTTCTGGTCACCTCGTCGGTCGAGGGCAAGCTCGGAAAGCCCGGTATCCCAGGCTACGCCGCTACCAAACATGCGGTGAACGGCTTGGTCAAAGCGGCTGCACAGGAAGTCGGCACGCTCGGCATCACCGTCAACTCTATTTTGCCCGGACTCATCGAAACCGACATCGTGCGCGATACCGGTCCTGATTCCGCGCTAGCAATGGGACTAGACGGCTACGACTCACTCATCGAGATGTTCTCGTCAGAGTCCGCCATCAAGCGACCGAACAAGGTTGAAGAGGTGGCAGCTGTTGCGCTGTTCCTGGCCAGCGATGCGGCACGAAACATGACCGGTGTGATGTTCCCCGTCGACGGCGGGACCATGCCGTACTAACACGCGACGACAAAATCCCCTCCAAAGGAAAGCCAATGCTTACGCATCCCGTTCAGGTTGCCTACGGCGTGGCTGATGTACGGACCGCCGCCGCTCGCTGGAATGCGAGAGGCGTCGGTCCGTTCTTTGTCCGAGAACATATCCCCGTCATCAACAGCCGGGTTTTTGGCAAAGATGCGCCGTTCGATCACTCGTCTGCCTACAGCTGGTGGGGCGACGTGATGGTCGAGCTCATCCATCAACACGATCCCGGCGCTCAACCTGTCGTTGCGCCCCGTGGCGTCAACCATGTCGCCTTTATTGTCGATGACTTTGCCGCAGCGACAGAACGGCTGGAGACCATGGGCTTCGGCGAAGCAATGTACGCCGAAGCCGGCACCGACCACTCGGCGATGCCGTTTGCCTTTCATGATGCACGCCACGAGCACGGCCATTTCATCGAGGTCTATGCAGCAAATGATCGACTACGAGGTTTCTACGACATGGTCCGCGACGCATCTGCCTCGTGGGACGGATCCGACCCGCTCCGGTTCCTCTAAAGGTCAGCATTCCGAAAGCTCGCGACGGCCGCAAACAACACCAGGGCGACGTAGGCCAGCAGAAGTAGTCCGCCCGCCGTCTGGTCGAGCAGCGCTTCGTCGGGGCTGAACGTAAGCGCGAGACCGCTCGATCCAGGCAGCCACTTCCCCACGTTTGGCAGTCCAACCAACGCTGCTGGTTCGGCCATCAGGATCCACGCAAGCGTTCCGCCGATTGCGGCAGGCTGACTACGCACCAACGTGCCGACAGCCACGCCGATGACGGCAAACAGCGGAGCTGCGAGCACGATACCCAGAAGCGCTCGGGTCACAAGCGGGTCGGTTATCTCAAGGCGTTCAGCCTGACTTCGAAAGTAGAGCGCCGTGATGCCCGCCGCGGTCGCAGCGCCGAGGAGACCGTAGACAAGGCCGACAACGCCCGAGATGGCCGCCTTGGCGAGTAGTACAATCGCTCGGTTCGGCTGACTGAGAAGTCGTTGGTCGACAAGCCCAAACCGGTGATCGGTTGTCGATGAGTAGAGTCCGCCGACGAGCGCGAAGACCATCGTTGCGACTGTCGAGCTGTGCATCGCCAGTTGGAGGGATGCATCGGTCGTGATGTCGTCGACCGCCAGAAGGCTTGCGCCTCCCGAAAGCGCGGCCATCAGCATTGATGCAACGAGAAGCAGACGAGCAGCCGGGGTTGACAACACGCTAAGCCGCTCGGCGCGAAGGACGTTCGCTACGTGACTTGGAGCGGTCACTGCGACATCACCCAGATCACAGCTTCCTCGAGCGTTGTTGCTGCTGTTCGGACCAGTAGTTCGCCAACCGGTTCGGCGGCGAGCACAATGCCACGATCGATGATCACCACGTCATCGACAATCGTCGACAGTTCGGCGAGTTGGTGCGTTGAAACGAATACTGCGGCTCCCATTGCTGCCCGCTCGTGGAGCAGTTTTCGAAGCCATCGAATTCCCTGTGGGTCGAGTCCGCTGGCCGGCTCGTCGAGTAACAAGATGGTGGGGTCGGCGAGGAGCGCTGCTGCCAGAGCGAGCCGTTGTTTCATACCCGTCGAATAGGTGCCCAGCTTGCGGCCAGCAGCATCGGCCAGGCCGACAGTGTCAAGCGCGGTGTCGATTGATTTCCGAGAAATCCCAGCGCTCGCAGCAACGATCTCGAGGTGGCGGGTTCCCGAGATGCCTGGATGCCCGCCGAGTCGGTCGACGACCGAGCCAACAATCCGTCGCGGATCGATGAGGTCTTCGTAGGCGACGCCATCGATGACCGCGGTTCCAGCCGAGGGCTTCACGAGGCCAAGAATCGCCCGCATGGTCGTTGTCTTGCCCGAGCCATTGGCCCCGATAAAGCCGGTGACCGATCCATAGGAAACCGCAAACGTGACGTCACTCACTGCGACATGATCGCCGAACGTTTTTGTCAGCCCCGAGACGGCGATCGCGGGTGCAGTCACGACTGCCCCTGCGCCGAACGCTGCCGCCTCTTACCGCGAATCAGCCCAATCACAATCCCGCCGAGCGCGAGCACGACGTGCAGCGACGCGGCGATCGCTACAGCAAAGAGACCCGTGTGCAGGCTGACAAAGAGCACCAGGGCACCCCCAATCAGCAACACGATCGGCGCGTGCGACCTGACGGTGTCCCAGGTTGACGGCGTTGGCGGGGGTGAGTTATCGAACATCATGTTCGATACTGTAAAGATGGCAAGACTCCACACCTAGACACAAAAACGCCGTTATGTGCATTAACGAACAAAAACCGCACACTGTCCGCCTCGTAGGCGTGTGTCTTGCTCGAAGTTCCGAGCACAGACAGGAAAAGTGACGTGCAATCAAACGACGTGCAAGCAAAGAAGGAAGACCCTCGGGTCACGCGAACAAAACACCAACTCACCCAAGCGCTGTTCGAACTGATGGCGATCCAGCGCTGGGAAAAGATTCGGGTCCAAGACATCCTCGAAATGACAGGAATAAGCCGGTCCGCCTTCTACGCACATTTCGAGAACAAATTCGATCTTCTTACCGCCGGCATTCCTGTCGTCTCCTTCGCCGTCGTCAACCCTGACGACGGGTCCTTAGACCTGTTGCCGACATTCGAACATGTCGACGAAATGTCGGAGATCTTGCGACCGCTGTTGACGCAACCGGTTCTGCACGAAGTCGTCGCCAAAATGCAAAGAGATCTCGTTGCGATATGGAACGAATACCTCACCGACATCGGCGAAGACCCCGACTGGGTTCTCGCCGAATTTCTTGCCGGCGCACAAATTGCCGTAGCGACCAAATACTTACGCGACCGTAAACCTGAGGCCCCGGTAGAAGTGGCCCGACGATTTTCAGCACTGGTCAATGCAACCGTGGCACACGCCGCAGCGCCGTGAGAATCGCCGCTCTGACCGACAAGTACGACGGGGAAAAGGTGTCGCGGCGAACGCAAACCTAGGGTGGGTTCATGAAGGTTCGCATCGGAGTTGCAACAGGCGCAGGGGTAGCAGACGACGGGGCAGAGTTCCTCCGCCTCGTCGACGCACTCGATGATCTCGGCTATGACTCGATCTGGGTTCCGGACATCGTGACAACACCGACGCTCGACCCAATCGCCGCGCTCAGCGTGGCCGCCGGCCGATGCGACCGTCTCAAGCTGGGAACCCACCTGATCGTTCCCGGCCGCGACCCGGTGTTTCTTGCGAAGCAACTGGCGACCCTCGATCAACTCTCCAACGGGCGACTTTTGCTGCTTGCCGTTCTCGGTCTGCGCCAGCCTGAAGAGTTGGCAGCGCAAGGGGTCGTGGCTGCCCACCGCACCGCGATGCTCGAAGAACAACTTCACATCATGCGGACGTTGTGGGCCGGCGACGAACTGCACCACGTGGGCGACCACTACACCTACGAGGCCGTGCGTCTCGCCGTTCAGCCACTACAGGATCCCCTTGAGATCTGGCTCGGCGGGCAGGTGCCAGCGGCACTCGCCAGATGCGGGCGGGTCGGCGAGGGTTGGATGCCCGGCCTACTCACCCCCGAAGAGTGCGCCGCCTCTCGGGAGGTCATCAACGAAGCAGCAACTGCCGCTGGCCGAGTAATCGACGGCGAACACTACGGCGTCAACATCAGCTGGGTCGACGACACGATTTCCGACGAGGTTCGCGCACAGGTCGAACGCCGTCGCCCCGACATGGCCGCCGAGAAAGCCATCGCCGTGGGCGCCACCGGACTTGCCGAAAAGATCCACAGCTACCTCGAGGTGGGCTTCTCGAAGTTCGTCATCCGTCCCGCAGAACAACCAGCATCATGGACCAAGGCTGTCGAGTCGGTTGCCGACGTCGTCGCCCTGCAAACCTGAAACATCCCAGTCCACATACCAAACCCCGGAGAAACCATGGGCCATACCGGACCCGACGTCACGCTCGACAACCCTGCCTTCATCCACGACACTGCGCTGATGTACGGCAAGGTCCATATCGGCGAGGGTGCATCGGTTTGGCCGCATGTCGTCATGCGGTCCGAGATGCAGGAGATCCGAATCGGCGCACGATCGAACATTCAGGACTTCGTGATGATCCATGTGGGTCTCACCACACCGACCATCGTCGGCGAAGACTGCTCGATCACGCACCATGCAACCCTTCATGGCTGCAACGTCGGCGACCGCTGCCTGATCGGCATAAACGCGACGCTGATGGATGGTGCGAAAGTTGGCGACAACTCGATCGTCGCTGGCCACTCGATCCTCACCGAGAACAGCGAGTTCCCGGCAAATTCGATTATCGCAGGCGTACCCGCAAAGGTCGTCGGCACCCGCGACAATTCGCGGGCCAACCTCATCAACGCGCGCTTCTATCATCGCAATGGACTCAACTACGCCAGGGGCATCGAACGCTTCAGCGACGAAGACACTGCGGCAATTCGCATTCCTAAAGAGGGGTCAGGTGCTTGAAGTGCCTGACCCCATAAGTGCCTGACCCCAGGTCCATCTGCGTAGTGTCGGCTGGCAGACTAAGTTGCGGCTATGGCCAAAAACATTCTTATAACCGGCGCAGGTTCAGGGTTCGGCAAAGGTGGAGCAGTCGAGCTCGCCAAGCGTGGGCACAACGTCATCGCGACCACCGAAACCGACGACCAAGCCGCCGCTCTTGCCGCAGAGCATCCGCAGCTCACCGCGATGAAGCTCGATGTCACCGACGCTGACGATGTGGCGAAGGCCGCGGACCTCGATGTCGATGTCCTCATCAACAACGCCGGCTTCGGCCTCATGGCCCCGCTGTCGACCGTGCCCCTCGACCGGATGCGCCAGGGGTTTGACGTCAACGTCTTTGGCATGGTCGCCATGTCACAGTCGGTGATCCCGACCATGAAGGCAAAAGGCGGCGGCCGCATCATCAACATCTCATCGATCGCTGGCATTTTCTCCGGACCCATGTCGGCCCCCTACGCCATGACCAAGCACGCCGTCGAAGCATTCACCCGCTCACTCCGCGAAGAGTTGGCTCCCCACAACGTCGACGTCACCAAGCTCAACCCGGGTCCGTATAACACCGGGTTCAACGACTTCATGGTCGAAGGCATCGCCGAACACCTCGATGACGACGATGCTCCCGCCAAGGAACAAGAAGCCTTCGTTCGCTCGATCGTTCTCGAAGGACAACTCGATCCCGACGAAATCGTGCAAGCGATGGCCGACCTAGCCGAGGCCGACGAGACACCGCTTGAAACCTTCCTGCCAGAGGGTATTAAGGCCATGATCGAAGAAGCCCTCGGCTAACCGTGCGCGGCGGACCAAGCGTTCAAGAGTCGATAGATCTGATTACTTCCGAGGTCGTCGATACCTACGCTGCAGATGGGGTCGTCTGTATCAAAAACGCCCTGCATGCAGAGTGGCTCGACCTTCTCGGCATGGGTTTGGCACGCGTGATGGCCGACCCGTCGCAGGCCAAACATCTTTTTTACGACGGCCAACCGAACGAGTTCATCGAGACGCTCCGAAACTTCGACGCCGCATTCGAAATTCGACGCCTCGTCTTTGACTCGCCGATTGCCGACATGATCTCGAAGCTGATCGACTCCGACGACATCTGGTATTACAGCGACGAGTTCTTTGTGAAGGACGGCGCCAACTGTGGCCGCACGCCCTGGCACCAGGACATGCCCTACTGGCCGCTCGAAGGCAACAAAATCGCTTCGGCCTGGATCTGCCTCGACTCGATTCCCAAAGACGAGTGCCTCGAATACATCCCGGGCTCACACAAAGGTGTGCGCTACGACGGCTTTAATCCTCGCATCGTCGCCGAGGACCCAACCGCACCACACTACGGCAAAGATCTGCCTCCCCTGCCCGACATCGAGGCCGACCGCGACGCCTGGAACATCGCCTCCTGGGATATCGAGCCCGGCGACGTGATCTTCGCCCACCCTGGCGTACTGCACGGCGGTGGACAGACCGGCCCTAACAGTCGCAGGCGCGCGATAACGATCCGGCTGTATGGCGACGACATCACCTACGCCTTACGTCCCGACACGAAACCCACGGCGCCGTACACGCCGGGCCTTGGCCTCCGTCTTGAGCCGGGGGATCTGCTTCGCCACCCGTGGTACCCGCAGATCCGCCCGGTTCCGACGAGCGAGCGCATTGGCACCAGCACGGAGCGCTAACCAATGTTGTAGTGAGTTGCCGGTGTACTGAACCAGTTGCCCTTCACGTCGCGCACAACAACACCCGAAACGTACCTACCGCTACCGCCCGCGGGAGCAAACGTGGTTGTCCAGTCGAAGGTCGCAGCGCTGTTCGGCACGTCGAGGTAATGCCACTTGGCCGAGGTCTGCCACCCGCGAGTGTCCTGGTTCCAGAAACGCCCCGTCGAACGATCTCGCAAATACACCTCAACACGACGCAACGCCTGGTTGTCGGTAGCAGTACCCGTCAATCTGACCGGCAACGGCGTCGTGGTTGGATTGCCCCAACTTGTGCCGAAGAACAAACCTGTCCACGCACCCGACGGCTTCACCGAATCGGGGCCCGTCGGAGCAGGCGGGGTCGTAGTCGTGGTGTTGGGCACGGTGGTCGGCGTAACGGTGGTCGGCGTAACGGTCGTCGGCGTAACGGTCGTCGGCGTAACAGTGGTCGACGTAACGGTGGTCGGCGGTGCAGTGGTGGGCGAAACGGTCGTGCTTGGCAAGACCGTCGGCGGCGGAGGCACCGTTGCACCAATGTCGTAGTGGGTCGCCGGCGTACTAAACCAATTACCTTTCACGTCGCGCACAACGGCACCCGAGACATACTCGCCGCTGCCGCCCGTCGGCGTGAAAGAGGTGACCCAATCAAACGTCGTGGCGTTGTTTGGCACGTCGATGTAGTGCCATTTGGCTGAGGTCTGCCAGCCTTGCATCTCCTGGTTCCAGAAACGCCCCGTCGAACGATCTCGCAGATACACCTCAACTCGACGCAACGCCTGGTTGTCGGTAGCGGTGCCCGTGAGCTGAATGGGTGACGGCGTCGTGGTTGGATTGCCCCAACTTGTGCCGAAGAACGAACCTGTCCACGTTCCTGTCGGCCTCACCGAATCTGGCCCGGTGGGCGCAGGCGGCGCCGTGGTCATTGTCGTCGATGTCGTCGATGTCGTCGATGTGGCCGGAACAGTCGTCGATGTGGTTGTTGTCGTCGTCGACGTCGTTGAGGTGGTTGTTGAAGGCACCGTCGTCGGCGTCGTTGTTGGCGGCACGATCGTACCAATGTCGTAGTGGGTTCCCGGCGTGCTGAACCAGTTTCCCTTCAGGTCGCGAGCAACCGCGCCCGAGACGTACTTGCCGCTGCCGCCCGTCGGCGTAAAATTGGAGACCCAATCAAACGTCGCGGCGTTGTTCGGCACGTCGATGACGTGCCACTTCGGTGTTGTCTGCCAGGCTTGTGCCTCCTGGTTCCAGAACTGGAGCGTCGTGCGGTCGCGGAGGTATATGTCGATTCGGCGCAAGGCTTGGTTGTCCGTTGCGGTTCCCGTCAACTGTATTGGCGACGGCGTCGTGGTCGGGTTGCCCCAACTGGTTCCGAAGAACGAGCCCGTCCATGCAGCAGCCGGCTTTACCTCGTCGGGTCCGGTGGGCGGCGGCGTGCAGTCGCCGGTGGTAAACGAAGCACTGATACTTCGGTCGGTTGCGGGCACCGTATAGGTGCGAGCCCTCGAGCCCCCGATGTTCCACGCCGAGAAGACGTAGTTCACGTTGTTCACACAGGTCGAGGCCACTGCTTCGATGCCATGTGCAAAACCCTCGATCGTGTCGAGAACAAATGGGCTGTTGCGGGTGATGCCATCGACTTTCACCGTCGACACTGCTGCTTGCTGGTTCGCAACGGTAATCGAGCGCTTCACTGGTTCGATCTCGACCGTCTCCACGGTTTGAATGCCGTCACTGTCGGTGACAGTGAGGGTCACCAGATAGCTGGTATCACCAGCGAAATCGTGGCCAGATCTGGGCACAGTGAAGCTTCGGTTCGGTCCAGATATCGCGCTCAACGTCGGATGAATGTGATTGTCGTGTACCAGCGAAACGTCCCAGCGATAGCTGGAGTTCGAAAGCGGACCATTGTCGGTCGCGGTGCCCGTTAGTTCGATGGTCTCGCCTGCGACGAAGGAAGACTGATGCGAAGGCGAGGTGATGGCGACGGTCGGCGCTTGACCAACGGCAATGGTGATCGGCGAAGACGAAGTTGTCTCACCGCCGGCGGTAGCCCGGAGAGTCGCCGTATAGGTGCCGGCCGAGCTGTAGGTGTGGGAGGCATTCCGATTGGTCGACGTGGTGCCGTCGCCGAAACTCCAGACGTAGGACACCGGATCGCCGTCGGCGTCAGACCCCGCACCCGTAAAGACCACGTCGAGTGGCGCCGCCCCCGAGGTGGGGGTTGCCGAGGCCTGGGTGATAACCGGCGGCGTGTCGGCACCGCCGGTATAACGCAGACGCCGGAGCTCGCCGTTGGCTCCCGAGTACGCGAAATGCACGTAGTAGATGTGCCCATCGGGACCTTGCCCGATCCAGACAGGTTGATAGTTCGGAACCGCTTTGAGTTGGCCGTCTTGCGCTACCGATCCGTTGCTGTTGAACGTAGCGAAACGCAGCTCGCGTTCGGCATAGTCACCGTAGATGTAGGCACCGTTGAGTGAGGCTGGCAATGCACCCGAGCGGAAGATCTCACCGCCCGTTATTGCCGCATTCTGACAACACGAGCCACCTGGATCATGGTCGTAGGTAATGATCGGCGCCGTCACGCCGCTTGGACACGTCGGTCCGCTCTTTGGACCGTCGAGCGGTCCTTCGCATGCTGGCCAGCCGTAGTTCTTGCCCGCTGCACCGAGGTTGACCTCTTCATAGGCGGTGGGAGCATCGTTGCCGCCAACGTCGCCGATAAAGAAGCGGCCCGTCGGGGCGTCGAACGACGCCCGAAACGGGTTCCGGAGACCGTAGGCCCAGATCTCGTCGATGTTGGGACCGGTGCCGTCGTTGAACGGGTTGTCTCCCGGAACTGAACCGTCGGCGTTTATTCGCAAGACCTTGCCGAAAACGTTGGTGAGGTTGGCCGAATTTGCGGGCGAAAATCCATCGCCGATGGTGAGATACATCCTCGCGTCGTTGCCGAAGTTGAGCGAACCACCAATGTGGTACTGCCCGAACGAGGAGTGGAGAGGACCAGGGTTCTGCCAAATGATTGTTCGGCTTGCCTTATCGGTCACGCCATTGCCGGTAAACCGGTAGCGGGCGATCGTCAGTCGCGAGGATGAGTCTGAGTAGTAGAGGTAGAAGTACTTGTTCGCGGAGAAGTTCGGGTCAACCGCGACGTCGAGAAGACCGCGCTCACCGGCAGAGTCGATGCCCTCGGCCTGGAATAGGCGGTACTTCCCTCCGGTGCTCGGCGTCACCACATGCACTTCGCCCCATTTGCCGACCACGAGCGCTCGCCCATCAGGCATCCAGTCAAGCGACAGGATCTGCGACATTCCGCCAGCGACAAGCTCATCGTTGAAGTCAGACGCCCCCTGGGCGCCCGCAGGCGAAGCGTCGTCGACAACAGCAAGCAACGACACCAGCAACATCGCGGCGATGACAACCGCCGAAGTACGTAGTGAACCCACCATAAAAAATGCTCCCGTTACAGCACTCGACTCCCCGATGCAGCCGCCTCTAACAAGATGCCACGGGGTTGAGTTTGAAACAACACGAAATATACGCAAAAGCCTAGATGTCAGGGGCGGGCGCAGAGGCACCGCTATCGAGCAACTACGATCCGTCACCATGGCGATGCAACGGTGAGAGATCTAGCTGTCCTTGCCGTGATCCTCGGAATCACCGGGCTGATTCGAAGCCGCATTTCTCGGCTGCCTGTGACACTTCCGATGATCCTGGTTGCCGCCGGCTTTCTTCTCGGCCCCGATCTCAGCGGCGTCCTCGACCTCACGCTCGAGGATGAGACTGTTGCACTGGCTGCTGAGCTAACACTCGCCCTGCTGTTGTTTGCCGATGCTTCGAGGATCGATGCCAACAGTCTTCGCCATTCGCTCGGGCTACCCGCAAGACTGCTGCTCGTTGGAATGCCCCTGAGCATCGCGATCGGTGCCGTTGCGACAGCGTTTCTCCTCACCGATCTCCGCTTTGCCGAGGCAGCGTTAATTGCGGCCATCGTCGCCCCAACCGACGCAGCCTTGGGCGAGGCAGTAGTGAGCAACAAAGCGGTGCCGCTGCGAATTCGTCAGGCGCTCAACATCGAATCGGGCCTCAACGACGGACTCGTTGTTCCGGTCGTAGCGCTGTTTGCGGCAATGGCGGCTGAGCAGGAGGTTGAAAGCGCCGGGTCACTGGTGAGTGAAGCACTCGCAGAAATCGCGGTTGGTGTGGGCGTTGGCATCGGCGTCGCCGTGGTCACCGCGCTAACGATCGGCTGGATCGCCAGCAGGCAATGGACCGACGCCGAAGGGTTCAGGCTCGCTGCGTTGGGGTGCGCCGTAGCCGCCTTTGCCGGATCCACCGCCTTAGGAGGCAACGGGTTCGTTGCTGCGTTCGTCGCCGGCCTTGTGGTCGGCGCCATGTTGGGCGACGTCGCGCATTCCCACACCGAACTGACCGAAGACCTTGCCCAGGTCGGGGCAACGATCACCTTCGTTCTCTTCGGAGCCCTTCTGGTTTGGCCAGCGCTTGACGTCGTGACGCCGTTGATCGTCGTCTGCGCGTTGGCCACACTCACCGTTGCGAGGATCATCCCGGTACTCATCGCCACACTCGGCACCGGATTAAAACTGCCGACCGTGTTGTTCCTCGGATGGTTCGGGCCACGAGGGCTCGCATCGATGGTTTTCGGACTCCTGGTTGTAAGTCAGGGAGTCGACGAGCAGGTTCTTTCGGTAATCGTAATCGTCATCGTTGCATCAGTGTTTCTGCACGGCATGTCGGCGTCGCCCGCTGCTGTCAGGTACGGCGCATGGTTCGCGGATCACGGCACCCCAGAACTGCTAGCTGAATCGGTGTCAGTCCCCGAACGACCAATGCGCCGCATGGCGGCCGACGACCCGACGTAACGTACCCGCTCGCTACGCAGCAATGGCCTCGGGTCGAACCTTCGACAGACGTTTGTTTCGAAGCATTTCCGAGTCAGCTTGAGCCAACAACGCGTCGGGGTCAAAGCCCTCGATACCCCGATCAGCGATGTTGAACGACGCAACGCCGAGACTTGCGGTGACATCTAAAGCGATGCCAGACCAGAGGTAGGGCTCAGCGTTGACTTCGTTCTCAACCCGAAGCCTGGTTGAGCTAATTCCTTCTTCGTTGATGTTGAGCAGCAGTACCACAAACTCGTCGCCACCCATTCGAGCGACAATGTCGTGATCTCGTGTCGCCCCACTCAGCCGAGACGCCACCTCGACAAGCACCGAGTCGCCTGCTGCGTGCCCAAGGTTGTCGTTGACCGCCTTGAACCCGTTCAGGTCGAGGTAGAGCACGGCAACGAGGTCGCCTTCGGTCGGTTTGCCAAGCCTCGACAGCGTCTGAAGCACAACGCTGCGGTTGGCGATGCCCGTCAAAGAATCGTGGCTCGCCTGATGACGGAGTTCGTCGTGCGCCGACCGCAAATCCTTAGCCAGACTTTGGGTCCGCAGAGCAACCGCAAGTGCAAGGCCCGCCGATACCGAGAGCACCAGAATTGCTGCCGTCCGGTCGGCCCCCCAAAGCCGCATCGCTAGAACAAACGCTGGCGAAAAGAAGGTAACTAGCAAAGCGACCACTCGAACCTTCGAAACCAGCACCATCGATCGTTGACTGGCTCGCTGTTCTTCGGTGCTCGAGAAAGCGGCAAAGATCCACAGCACAAAGGTGAAGACCGATAGGGCTTCGGCGACGTGGGCAAGGGTCATGCTCGAGAAGCGACCCATCAGCACGTGCAGCACATCAACGACCACATGCAACCCAACGCCAACCGCCAGCAACGAAGCGCGACGAGAACCGGGATTGGCCGAGGCAAGTAGCAAGGTTGCCCAGACCAGCACGATGTCGGCGGCTAGGCAGCCGACAAAAAGCAACTGGTCGAGATTACTGGTGTCGGTCGCCCGCAGTTGAGGAAGGAGAACCTCGACACCGAATAACAACGTGGCACCGGCAGCCAAGGTGACACCATCAAGTACTGCGCCGCGGCCGACATTTCCCGCTCGCTTTCCTAGGGTCGATACGGCCCAGGCAATGAATCCCGCGTACCCCAGAAACGCACCAATCGCGCCAACAACGGTTATTGCGGTGTAACCGGGACCAGCATGCGAGGTCATGCGCAGGTGCATCGTTGCGTCAGAAACAGCGATGCCAACCATGCCGACTGCGAACACTGCCGCATCGACCCTCCGGGTGCGCAGCATCACTGCGGCGGCGATCACTGCGGCCACTACCAAAATGCCCGAGAAAACTTGCGGTGAAAAGGCACCAAAGCCGGCAGCAGCCGCAACAACAGAGCCACCCAAAAGGACCGTTACCTGCGTCGCTCGGCCCAAGCCAGCTTGGGATTCCCCGGATTCGACGGCTTCGCGCATGGATCCCGTATCGACAACAATAACGATTGACTTAAGAAATTGTTCAGACAGCGTTCAGGCCCGACATCGATTGGTGCATCCCTGCCTTCGGCCCCTAGACAGAACACATGTCGGACGGACCATTGGAACGTGTCAGAATCCTCGATCTGTCGTCGGTGGTTATGGGCCCCTATGGCACACAGGCCTTAGGAGACCTCGGGGCGGAGGTGATCGTCGTCGAAGGAAAACACGGCGACATCAACCGAGCCATGGGACCCGGACCGGTTACGGGGCTGTCGGGAGTTGCACTCAACCTCATGCGCAACAAAAGAAGTATCGGCCTCGACCTCAAGAACGCTGCAGGTCGACAAACCTTTCTCGATATTGCCGCCACCTGCGACGTTGTGGTCACGAACCTTCGACCCGCGCCGCTAAGCCGGTTGGGACTGACATACAACGACGTCGTAAAGGTGCGACCCGACATCATCTTCTGCCAAGCACACGGCTTCAGTTCCGATAGCGATCAAGCCAACGCCCCGGCCTACGACGACATCATCCAGGCTGCGTCGGGGGTCGCCGACCTCTTTAGCTTGCAAGGCCACGAGCCATCACTCATGCCCACCTTGATCGCCGACAAAGTGGCCGGAATGACCATTACGTCCTCGGTACTCGCAGCGCTCTATCACCGAGCGATGACCGGCACCGGCCAGTTCATCGAGGTACCAATGCTCGATGTCATCAAGGCCTTTCTGCTTGTGGAACACGGAAGTTCGGCTATCCACGAGCCGCCCACAGCCCCACCAGGACATGCTCGCATCCTCACCCCATGGCGAAAACCGCAACAAACCCTTGACGGCTGGATCCACGTCCTCCCCTACACCGCCAACCACTACCGCTATCTGTTCACCGCCGCCGGCCGGGCCGATCTCTGTGCCGACGAGTCGAGGTTTGTCAGCCGAGCAGCAAGGTTCAGCAACAGCGACAGCTTGTATCGAGACATCGCGGGCGCAATGCTGAGCAAGTCAACGCACGACTGGCTGGCGTTATGTGACGAACAAGCAATACCGGTCACTGCCGTCGGAACCCTCAACGACCTCGTGAACGAACTGCCTGTTGTCGAGCATCCAGTCGCCGGCAAGTACCGACAGATCCCGCCAGCGGTCACGTTCTCTGAAACTCCGGCCAGCATCCGGTCGCCGGCCCCACTGCCCGGACAAGACAGTCGGAAGGTCCTTCTCGACATCGGCTACCAGCCCGAGCAAATCGCCCAACTCCTATCGTCGGGGGTAGTTATCCAACCTCGGTCGACACCAGCGGTTTAGCTCTGGTCAAGACCAAATACTCGGCGAGCATTCCCGGACAGAAATGGCTCCCAAACGTCGTCGTTCAGCGGGAGGTCGTCGAGTTCAGCCAAGACTCGCTCCCAGGAAAGACCGGGAAAATAGCCACCAAACATCACCTTGTGCGCACCTCGCGTATTCGCGTAAGTGATGAAGTCTTTGGGGTAGTGCTTCGGAGCAAAGGCGGTGGTCGAGAAAAACAGGTTCGGCCATTTCAGCATCAGCTTCACGGCAAGATCGGCCCAGGGTTCGCAACCGTGTCGAAGCACAAGTTTCAGTTCGGGGAAGTCGTAGCAGACCTGGTCAACCCGCCCAACGTATTGACAATCAAACGGCACACGCGGACCAGGAACCCCGGCGAGGATGTTCATCGGCAGGTCGAGTTCGCAGCAGGCAGCATAGAACGGGTACATCTTTCGGTCGTCGATCGCCACCTGCGGCGCATAAAGACACGGTGCGACCGACACCGATCGAATATCGCAATGGCTTTGGGCAGCGCGCTTCATCGAACGCAACGACTTCATGCCGAGATTCGGATCGACGCCCACCGAGCCGATAAACCGGGCGGGAAATTGGTCGAACGTCTCGAACATCAGCTCGGGCTTCACCGGGTGCACATCGACTTGGGCGGTAGCAATCCCGTGGTGATCCATCAACGCTACAAGGCCAGCGTAGGTCATCTTCTCGTTCATACGGTCGCCAGCATCTTTGAACAGATACTGCGCCGGGTGGTTCGCAAACTCGTCGCTACCGGTGTCCTTGAGAAGTCGACGCGCTTCGTCGAGTCCCATACCGCCCCCACCACGAGGGAGCTCGACCATCAAGTCAATGATGGGGACTTCCGTTGGTCTGGCCATCGCTTATTCGTAGCCCCAGAGCGGCTCTGGCACCGACCAGCCAACCGGCTCGCCCCAGCTCTCAGAGAACACTGCTTCTTCGGCGGGTTGCCGGTTGGGCACCCCCCATTTTCCTGTCGGAAAGCCGATGGGAATCATGGCATGCATGTTCCAGATACTGTCGCGCGGCATCTTCATCAGGTCTTCTACGCGTTGCTTTTGCAGCTTGAGCAGCGTGGTAATCGAGGTGCCGAGCCCCTCAGAGCGAGCCGCAAGGCAGAGGTTCCAAAGGCACGGGAACGTTGTGGTCTCGCCACCCTCCTTGCCGAAGACAAAGATCAACATCGGGGCCGTGTCGAGGTTGTTGGCCAGCCACTGCGCCGACTTGTCGATCTTGATTGTCTGCGCGACGTCAGGATCGTCGGGGTCGCCCTCGTTTACCTTTTCCTGGGCGCCGGCATATTTCGTTGCGTTCAGCTCGGTCAGGCATTCGCGGTATATCTCCTGTATCTGCTTCTTCATAGCCGCGTCGGTCACGGTAATGAACCGGAACAGTTGTGTATTGCCTGAGTTCGGGCCTCGAATGGCCGCATCAAACAGCTTTGGCAAGAGCTCCTCGGGAACAGGCTCTGGCGAGAGTCGCCGCATCGCCCTAGTGGTATATATCGCCTCGTAAACGTCCATCCAAGGAAACTAACCGCTTGGTATGTGCCCCCGGTAGCTGAAGGTCTTACTACCGTTACGACAGCAGGTCGCGGAGCCCATAAAACTGGCTAGCGGTGGCGCTGGTGGCCGCGGCCATTTCGGCGACCGCAACACCTTTCAGCTCAGCAACCCGGGCGCCAACCAACGAAACGAACGCCGGCTGGTTCTGCCTGCCCCGATGCGGAACCGGAGCGAGGTACGGCGAATCGGTCTCGACCATCAAGCGGTCGATTGGCGTAGTTTCCACGGCCTCGCGAATATCGGTGGCGCTCTTGAAGGTCACAATGCCGCTGATCGACAGCATGGCACCGCGCTCAATACATGCAACCGCCTCATCGGCACCACCGGTGAAACAATGAAACACGGTGCGGGCGGGCACCCCTTCGGCATCGAGCAACTCGAAGGTCTCCTGCCATGCGTCGCGAGTGTGAATCACCAGCGGCATGTCGAGGGCGTTTGCCAGTTCGATCTGGGCGGCGAATGCTGTGCGCTGCTGCTCGCGTGGCGAGTGGTCGTAGTGAAAATCGAAGCCGGCCTCGCCCACGGCGACCACCTTCGGGTGATCGAGCAGAGCGGCCAGTCCTTCGGTGCCGTACTGCGCCTCGTGAGGATGCACGCCCGCTGTAGCCCAGACCTCGGGAATCTGTTCGGCCACCGCAATACATTCTGTCGACGATGCAAGGTCGCAACCGACCGTGATAAGCCGGGTCACTCCCCCCGCCTTGGCCTCCGCGACTACCTCCGCTGCATGCTCGAGATCGAGATGACAGTGGTTGTCGATCCACTCGCTTACGGGTGCAGGCTCGGTCATGATGCTGGTTTGAACCGCGGGAAGATGGGGTCGCCGACCTCAACTGGTACACCACCCGGGTAGCCACCCCAGACAGCAGCGTCTGGCAGTCGCTGCTCGGCAGCCAGTCCCGGCATACCGATTCGTTTCCACGCGATCTCGGTCGCCTCGGGCATCGCTGGCGTGGCCATCACCGTGGCGATACGAATGGCTTCGAGCGCGTTACCCATAACCACATCGACCTCGGGTCCGGCCTCCATCTTCCACGGCTCATTTTCGGCAAGGTATTCGTTAGCCTCGCGAACGAGTCGCCAGGTCGCATCAAGCGCAACCGATGGTTGCACCGCTTCCCAGGCGGTCGCAGCCTCGGCGTACGCCGTGCGCGCCGCTGTTGCCAACGTTGCATCGGGGTCAGGCGCTGGACCGATGCCACCGCACTTCTTGCCGACCACTGTCGCCACGCGAGACACGAGGTTTCCATAGGTGTTCGCAAGGTCAGAGTTGAACCGTTCGACAATCGCCTCATAGCTGAAATCGCTGTCGGGGCCGAACGAGTGATTACGCAGCATCGCGTAACGAAACCCGTCGACACCGAACTCGTCGACCATCTCTGCGGGGCCGATTGCAGTCACCCCTCCGCTCTTACTCATCTTCTCACCGCCGATCAGCAAGAAACCGTGAACGTGAAGTTCGGGCAGGTCGGTAATGCCCGCTGCCAAAAGCATCGCAGGCCAGTAGACACCGTGGAACCGGAGAATGTCTTTGCCGAGGAAGTGATGTGTCGTTGGCCACCACTTGTCGAAGTCTGCGTCATCGGCCCCGTAACCAGCAGCCGTCGCATAGTTGATGAGTGCGTCGTACCAGACGTAAAACACGTGGTCGGTGTCCCACGGCACCGGGATACCCCAAGAAATCGAGGTGCGCGAGATCGACACATCGTCAAGGCCCTGGCGGACAATTCCGAGTGCTTCGTTGCGGTAACCGGTGGGTCGAATGCTGTGCGCGTCTGCCTCGAGCCATTCCGTGAGCTGGTCGGCAAACGCCGACAGCTTGAAGAAGTAGTTGTCTTCGACCATGTGCTCGACCGGCCGTTTATGAATCGGACAGTTGCCATCGACCAAGTCGTCTTCGACGTAGTAGGCCTCGCACGAGACGCAGTAGTCGCCCTCGTAGGTGTCGGCGTAGATGTAGCCGTTGTCGTACGCCTTCGACAACAACGCCTGCACGGCAAGATGATGCCGCTCCTCGGTTGTGCGGATGAAGTCGTCGTTGGAGATGTTGAGCATCTCCCACGCGCTGCGGAACCGGTCGCTGGTAGCCGTGGCGTGATCAAGCGCCGTCAGACCAGCCTCGTCGGCCGCGCGTTGCACTTTCAGGCCGTGTTCATCGGTACCGGTGAGGAACAGCACCTCGTCGCCTAACAGCCGGTGCCAGCGGGCAACGGCGTCGGCGTTGAGAGTCGTGTACGCGTGTCCCACATGGGGAACGTCGTTCACGTAATAGATCGGGGTGGTTACAAAAAAGGTCGAACCAGAACCATCGGTGCTTGACACCCTTCAAGGCTAACGCCTCGGAGCTCTAGCTGACGTGGCGAAAGTCGCCCTCTTCGAGTTCGCCGAAGTCGCCGAAATCGATCTGTTCCATCGTGACGTCGCGAAGTACGGCGCGCTCGGGCTCGGCATCTTCGCCACCATCTTCGAGTGCAAGTACGTCGTCGATTCCAGCCTGCGTTCGGACCGCGTCGACCTGGTCAAGTTTCTTCTGCAGCACGCGTCGTCGGGTGCCCGACAGGTCGTCGAAAGATTTGTTGACCGTTGCCAGCTGTTTGCCGACCTTGTCGAGCGACACGCAGAACTTGTCCCACTCGTCACCGAACGACCCAAGCACAGCAAGAATCTCAGTAGATGTTTTCTCGACCATGAAACTGTCGATTGCTTGGCGAATGACACCGAGCACCGCAAAGAGGGTGGTCGGCGAACACAGAACAACGTTTTCGCTGAGCGCGTAGTCAAGCAGAGAGCCGTCGTGCTCGTGGATGAAGCCGTAGACACTTTCGTTGGGAATGAAAAGCAACAGGTAGCCAACGGTTGTGTCGGAGTCGGAGTATCCCCGAGCATCGAGTTCTTTGATACGGGCGCGCACATCGCGCATAAAGGCCTTGCTGCACTGCACTCGCTGCTCGTCGGTTGTTGCTTCGAGGTACCGCAGGTAGTTGTCGACAGGAAACTTGACGTCCATGTGGAGCAACTGGTCGCTCGGCAACAAGAAGGTGAAGTCGGGTATACCACCGCCATCAATTTTGCTCTGTTTGCGGTAGTTGATGCCCTCGATGAAACCAGCCGACCGCAACACATCGTCGGCCATCCGTTCGCCCCACTGCCCACGCGATTTGGTGCTGGCCAGCGCGGAGCGGAGATGTCCGGTGGTCTCGGCCAGTGCTTTGTGGTCGCGCGCCGTCGACTCGAGACGATCGACTAGCAGGCCGTGCTGCTCCTTGCGTTCGCTCTGCAAAGACGTGACCAACGAACGCAATTGGTTGAGCTCGCCCTTCATGTTGGTGACCTGTTCGCCCATGAGCTTCGACATGCCACCAACACTTTCGCCGACGGTAGTTTGCACGCCTTCGACCTGACGACCGACCAACTCGTCAACCGACAACAACTTCTTTTCGATGGTCTCAACAACACCGCTGACTCGCTGATCGAAACTTTCGCTTCGCAACGCCAGCTCGCGCTGGCCGCCCTCGAGGTGGGTGGCGAACGATTCGCTTGCGACTGCTAGAGCCCGCTCGACGGTGGTCGCCACCTGGGCTTCATTGGTCGACGTGACTTCGCCCACCGCCGCCGCAACCGCAGACTCGACTGCGGCATTCACCACGTCGTCGCGCTCGCGACGAGAGCGATCGGTAATGAACCACACAATGGCGATCATGACGGCAACGAACACAAGGGCGGCGAGAAGGGCCAACAAATAAACCATGTACTCACCATAAAGATGGGGTGTGACAGCCTCGGGGATAGGCACCGCGAAACCACGCATCGACGCGCAAAATGTGTCCTTCAAGCGGCAGCGAACTACCAGAAATCCAGCAGATGCCAGGCGAGATCCGGAGAAAACAGGACACATGTACCAAAAAGAGGAGAAAACCGGCTGAACACTTCGGATTGGCCGGTGTTCTTCCGATGAGAAGACCAGCTTCACTATTGACCGGAGAAGGCTCGATGACGACAGTCCTCGCACTACATATCTCGCTGAGTTGCTGGCGAGTACGCCAGTCTTTGAACGAACGCGGCGCCTCCCTGGTCGAATACTCGTTGCTCGTTGCCCTTATTGCCGTCGTCGCAATCGGCGCGGTCGCCATGTTCGGCGGCAGCGTCAACGGCCAGTTCAGCGAAGTCGCCTCTAACGTCGCCGACTAGCGATTCGCCTCGGCGGCAGTCATGGATGGCGAAGGGCCAACCCGGCCCTACAGGTCGAGCATCAACTGGTAGACATGGCGACGCGACACACTGAACGCTTCGGTAACTGCGTCGACCGCATCGCGTCGGGTTGCGCCCGCCTCGAGTTCAACCGAGAGCGCAGCCTGTAGCTCGGCATCGGTGGCCGCAGCTGCAGGCGATGCCCCGGCGACGACAAGGACCAGTTCGCCCAAAGCGTGATCGGCCGCCCACACCACCGCATCGTCGAGCGTTCCGCGCCACATTTCTTCGTGCATCTTGGTGAGCTCTCGGGCCACCGCAACCTTGCGGCCTCCACCACAGGCTTCGGCCAGATCGGTCAAGGTTCGCACAAGTCGGTGCGGAGCCTCGTAGAGCACTGTTGTGCGAGGTTCGTTGGCGACCACGGCGAGGCGCTCGGTGCGGTCGCGGCCCTTGCGCGGTAGGAAACCTTCGAAACAAAACCGCACGGAAGGCAACCCGCTTAACACCAACGCCGACGTCATCGCGGTGGGGCCCGGCACAACGTCGATCTGTAGTCCGGCATCTGCCGCCGCAGCAACCAGCCGTTCTCCCGGATCAGAAATCGCGGGCATACCTGCATCGCTCACCAGAGCGACCACCCGGCCAGCGGCCACCTCGCCCAACAACCGTTCGATCTCGTCGAACTCGGTGTGATCGTTCACCGTCACAAGCTTGGTCTTGGGTATACCGGTGAGCTGCAGTAAACGACCGGTCCGCCGGGTGTCTTCGCACGCAATAAGGTCGGCGACCGTCAGCACCTCCACCGCTCGGGGCGAGAGGTCGCCGAGGTTGCCGATTGGCGTACCCACAAGGACAAGTTTTCCGCTCACGTCTGCATCGTAAGCTGAGAAGCAACCGCCACTCGCCAAGTCGCGAAGGCTCCGGCCTGCGCCTCGAGCACATGTTGTGTTCCGGCGACCACCGGAGCTATCCGGTTCGGGTGCAAACTCGCGACCTGCAGCACGCGAAGCGAGTGATCACAGAAGGCGACGTCGATCGCGAAACGCATACCAAACGTGTGCACCGACGAGGTCGATTTGATGAGCAACGCTCCGTCAAACTCGGAGCGGCCGAGGAGGCCTTTTGCTTTCGCCCAAAAACCGTCAGCGATGAGAAGCGGCGCAACCCGCTGCCCATCGACTGCTAACCATTCACCGGAATCAGACACGTACTTCGAACCCTGACCCTAGAGAGCGACATCAAACATCGAGCTCGAGAGCGACATCAAACATTGAAGAGGAACTCAAGAACGTCGCCGTCCTTCACCTCGTAGTCCTTGCCCTCGCTACGAATCTTTCCCACCTGTTTCGCTGCTGACCATGACCCGAGTTCGAGCAACTCATCCCATTGGATAGTTTCGGCGCGAATGAAGCCGCGCTCGAAATCAGTATGAATGACTCCGGCCGCCTCAGGAGCATGCGCCCCGGCCCGAAATGTCCAGGCCCGCGACTCTTGCTCGCCGGTCGTGAAGTACGTACGTAATCCGAGGACGTGATACGCCGACCGCACGAACCGAGGCAGCGCTCCTTCGCCAAGGCCCAAACCTTCGAGCATTTCGGTTCGCTCGTCGGCCGGCAGCTGCGCCGCCTCTGCTTCGAGCTGGATGCACGCACCAAAGACCTCGGCAACCCGCAACTCTTCGCGGACCGGAGCGATAATCTGCTCGACATCATCGAGCTGTTCCTCGTCGATGTTGACAACGGCGAGCACCGGTTTGTTCGTCAGAAGAAAGTACGGCTTGAGTGCTTCGCGATCGTCGGCTTTCATGTCGCTGCGATACAGCGGCGTGCCTTCTTCTAGCGTTTCTTTCGCGAGCGTCAAGAAAC
Source organism: uncultured Acidimicrobiales bacterium (assembly GCA_938015295.1). Taxonomy (GTDB): domain Bacteria; phylum Actinomycetota; class Acidimicrobiia; order Acidimicrobiales; family SHLQ01; genus CALLQB01. The sequence continues at coordinate 49,930 of CALLQB010000057.1, read as the reverse complement.
GCACATCTTCAAGCAGTGACTTGTCGCCCTTTGCTTGGCGGGTCTTCTTGTCGAGCTGTTTCTCAACCGCGTCAAGATCGGCCAAGCTGAGCTCGATCTCCAACACCCGAAGATGTTCGAGCGGATCGGTGGGGCCAGGCACATCGGAATCAAGAAAGGCCCGCAACACAAAAACAATCGCGTCGACTTCGCGAATTCCGGCGAGGAACATGTTGCCAAGGCCTTCGCCCGAGTGCGCTCCCTCGACCAGTCCGCCGATGTCGTTGAACTGCACGCTCGTCGGGATGACCGACTTCGAGCTCGACATTTCGGCCAACTTGTCGAGTCGATCGTCGAAGATTTTGGCGACGCCGACGTTCGGATCGGTAGTGGCGAAAGCATACGGAGCAGCGAGTGCGCTGCCTCCGGTGAGAGCGTTATATAAAGATGACTTACCGGCATTGGGGAGGCCGACGAACCCGAAGCGTTCCATAGCCGACCAAGGGTACTCAGGCGGCGGCTTGATCCTCGCTGCGGGCGCCCTGATCGTCGTGCGACGCGGCGCCAAGTCTCGCAGCAGGCCCCGGCACCAGTCGGTTCGTCAACCCAGTTCGCAGAGCTTTGCCGGCCGGCACCTCGATGCTAGCGCTGAGAAGTTTGGCCAGCCCGAGCACCACACCAAGCACCAGCGTGAGGGCGAGCCATTTGTTCATCACACCATCGAGCTCATTGAGCAGTAGGTACCCGATGTGCTGGTGCACGAGATACACCGTGTAGGTCAGAGCCCCCAACGCCATAAACTCCTTGCGCTGCAACCACTGCGTCCGCTCGAAGGCAACCATGGCAAACACGGCGAAGAACAGCGCAACGAACCCAACGGTGACAAACATCGAATAGTCGACCGCAAAGATGTCGCCCAACCGACGAGCCTCGATCCGCGACCAGCGCACCGCCAACACAAAGTTGGCCCCGAGCAGGCCCAGACGAAGCAACGATGCACCCCGGGTCTTCACAAGGAAGAACAGCGCTCCAGCAATGAAGTAATGGGTGTAGCGGGGGAAGACGACAAAGTCGATCAGGCGCGACACCCGGAACGGCACCAGCGGATCGGCAAACGCGATAGCAACCATCGCTACCGTCCACACAGCCAGCACTGCGTCGACCCGACGCAGCATCCCCGTCACGATAAGCACGGCAATAATTGCGTAGAACTTCAACTCGACAAACAACGACCAGTACGCCGAGTCGATATCGATCTGACCGAACAATCCCGGAGCCATCGTAAGGTTGGCCAGAAATTGCGGCATCGTCACGGCAAAGATGCCATCACCGCTCAGCGCCAACGACACCACGGTTGTCAGAATCAACGCGCCCCAAAATGCTGGATACAGACGCGAAACCCGCGAGATGAAGAACTCGGTCACCGAACGCCCGAGCGCGCTCATCAAAATCACATAGCCGCTGATCATAAAGAAGAAGTTGACGCCCAGGTAGCCGTACTTCGCGACCGCACCAATGCCGCCGAAGTCGGTGACCATGGCGCCGTCGTCGGCGGCGAGACCGCGAAAGGTGAAGTGGTAGAACACCACGGCCATGGCAGCGACGAAGCGGAAAAGGTCGAGGTCGTACTGGCGCGTCGACGTCTTCGCGGACGCGCTGGGTGCTGCAGCGCTTGCCACAGAAGACCGGTTTGCGGGTGCGGTTTCAAACATCGTTCTACGGATCGACACGAAAAGCAGGTCGCTTGACCGAAACACGCCACCTACCCTCATACTGATGGCAAACTCAGGTACTACTTCGGCAGGGCTTCAGCAGCAGGTCCTCGATGCTCTCGACCGGGCTGTGTACCTCCTCGACCGCGAACTGGCGCCATCGCCGAAGATCCGGTCGTTTCAACGTGCAGCGTCGGTCGTCGCCGGCCTCTCCGCCGACGAACTTGCCGTTCGGCTACACACCGGCACGCTCGGCGAACTCGAAGGCATCGGGCCAAGCACGACAAAGGTGATCTTCGAATCCGCAAACGGCGTCACCGACGGCTATCTCGCCGAGCTCGACAAACGAACGACCATCGAACCCGGCGTCGGTGCCGAGATCCACGCTGCCTTGCTCGGCGACTGCCATAGCCACTCGACCTGGAGCGATGGTGGTGCCGAGCTTCCGCACATGGCGGCGGCGGCGATGGCACTCGGACACCACTATCTGGTTGCCACCGATCATTCAGCCCGGCTCACCGTCGCCCATGGGCTCAACGAACAACGGCTCGAACAGCAGCTCGACGAGATCGCACGGCTCAACGAGATAGTCGCGCCCTTTCGGATTCTGTCTGGTATGGAAGTCGACATCTTTGAAGATGGATCCCTCGATCTCAGCGACGACTTTCTTGGACGGCTCGACATCGTGGTGGCAAGCGTGCACTCAAAGATGCGACTGCCCGCTGCGGCAATGACCCAACGGATGGCGCTCGCAGTGGCCAACCCCCATGTCGACATCCTTGGCCACTGCACCAACCGCAAACTCTCAGGCGGGGGACGACCGCCATCGGATTTCGACGCCGAAATCGTGTTTGCTGCGTGTGCACAATTCGAGACAGCGGTCGAGATCAATTGCCGTCCCGAGCGTCAGGACCCACCCGAGGAGCTTCTCGAAATCGCCATCGAGTGGGATTGCAAAATCGCAATCAACACCGACGCGCACGCGCCCGGACAGCTCGAGTGGCAACCCTACGGCTGCGACAAAGCAGCGGCCACGGGAGTACCGATCGACAACGTCATCAACACCTGGCCGGTTGAGAGGCTCTTGCGATGGGCCGGCTCACATCCGGTCTTTTCGCCGGGTTAGCTCGGCAATTTACAGGCGTCGGTCGAGCCTGGGAGCCGGTAGCGGTTCTTTGCAACCAGGCTGTAGGTGGCCCCAGCGAGCCACGAAATTGGTGGCACGGCCATGCTGCGACCGACCAACGACCAAGGCCGACCCGCAGCGCGCAACGCCATAGCGATGCCGTTGTGACCACGAAAGAGGGTCCCGTCGTCGGCGGCCCAATATGCAGCCGACGTCACGTCATCCTCCGTCAGTCCAAAGGCGGCAAGGTCGAGCGACTGCCAGGGTTCGACGCGAACATCGGTAGGAGTACCGATGAGCTTTTTCAGCCAAGAAGCCGACTGGGTACAAAACCCGCAGTCGCCGTCGTAGATCAACATCTCTCTAGTTTGCCAGGGCAGCGACTAAAGAGCGACCAGAGACAGCGCCCCTGAAAGCAGGGGTCTGTTCAGCTGTTGCGGCCCATGTTTGGTTTGCGACCGTGGTTGGCCTTACTGCGGCGAGCCTTGGCCTTCTTCTTCTGCGTACGCTTCGACATAAGGGTTCCACGTTAACGGCATCAGCCCCGGTAACCCACATCGGCGCTTCGCGGTTTCATTCGTGCTACACCTCTGGAGTGATGATTGCGATCGCCCCACCCGCCGAACTAGCTCTCCTCGCAGTTCTCCTGCTCTTCACCCTTGGCTTGCTCGCAGTAAGCGTGTACGTGCTGTACCGCTTCGGCCTCTGGTTTGTTTCAACATGGTACGGGGGCCAAGTTGGCGTGGCGACGCCACAAGAAATCGAAACTCCGGGCGCCGACTAACCCCTCACCGGCCTCGCTGAACTGTTTCCAACGCGTGATTTCGGTCGGCCGCGGTGCCGGGTCGCGCTCGACCTGCTAATTTCCCGCGACGGCGACATCACAAAATTTCCGTAGCGTTGTTGCGGTTATTGCGTGAGAACAGTGTCGCCAACACAAGGCCCGGGAACACCGGACTCATTGCCCTGGAGGGTTCATGTTGAAGAAATTTTGGTCGTTACTGGCCATACTGCTCACCTTTACGTTGGTCGCCGCTGCCTGCGGTAGCGACGATCCTGTAGAAACCGGATCCGACACCACGGATGCCGACGCGGACGCGGACTCGGATGCCGACGCCGACGCCGACGCCGACACGGGCGACGCTATGGCCGAAAGCGACACCAGCGTTGGCCTTGTGTATGACATTGGTGGCCGTGGCGACCTTTCGTTCAACGACAGCGCAGCCGCAGGCCTCGAAAAGGCTGATGCCGACCTCGGCATCAGCTTCACCGAAGCATCACCCAACAACGACGGATCCAACCGGGCCGAGCTTCTGCAGCTCGCCGCCGACGGCAACCCCATCGTCATCGGCGTGGGCTTCCTCTTTGAGGGCGACGCAGCCACGGTCGCGGCCGAGAACCCCGACACCAACTTTGCCGTTGTCGATAGCGCAATGCTCGACTTCAGCGTCGATCCGCCGGCCCCGTACGGCGACAACGTAGCCGGCCTGGTCTTTGCTGAAGAACAAGGCTCGTACCTCGTCGGTGTCGCCGCTGCTCTCAAGACCGAGTCGAACAAGCTCGGCTTTATTGGTGGCGTTTGCTGCTTCGGCCTCATCGAGAAGTTCGAAGCCGGTTTCCGTGCCGGTGCGCTGTCGGTAAACCCCGACATCGAAATCGTCACCGCGTACATCACCGATGCTCCAGACTTCGACGGCTTCAACCAGCCTGACCGTGCAAACGTCATCGCAACCACGATGTACGACGACGGCGCAGACATCATCTACCACGCAGCGGGCGGCGCCGGAAACGGCATGTTCCAGGCAGCCAAGGCCTTCAGCGAAGACAACGGCTCCAAGGTCTGGGGTATCGGCGTCGACGCCGACCAGTACAACACCGTCGACCCGAGCCTCCAGGAGTACATACTCACCTCGATGCTCAAGCGAGTCGACGTCGCTGTCTTTGAGATCCTTCGTTCACAAAACGACGGCGCCTTCGCTGCCGGACCGAACGTGTATGACCTCTCGGTCGATGGTGTGGGCTACTCCACGAGCGGCGGCTACGTCGACGACATCGTTACCGAACTCGAGGCAGCCAAAGCTGCAATCGTTGCCGGCGACGTTGTCGTACCGATCGACCCAACTGAGGTTGGCGGCTGACCCAGCCTCCTAGCGGACGTAAGCGCCCGCTACCGCAACGCGATTCACTTGCCACCGGTCTTCTCAGGTCGGTGGCAAGTGTGTTTTTATGGCAGGATCACAGAGATCTAGTGGGGGAACATGAGCGCGGTAATTGAACTAACCGGCATCACAAAAAGGTTCCCAGGCGTCGTCGCAAACGACGAAGTCAATCTCACTGTTGAACGCGGCGAGATTCACGCGATTTGTGGCGAGAACGGCGCGGGCAAATCGACGCTGATGAAGATTCTCTACGGCATGCAACAGGCCGACGAGGGCACGATGAAGGTCGACGGCGAGGTTGTCACCTTTAACTCGCCCAACGACGCCATCGATGCCGGAATCGGTATGGTCCATCAACATTTCATGCTGGCCGACCAACTCACCGTTCTCGAAAACGTGGTACTCGGAGCCGAACCGGTTCGCGTTGGCGGAGCGATCGACTTCAAAGAAGCCAAAGCCCACCTCGCCGAGGTCGGCGCCGACTACGGCCTCACCATCGACCCCGATGACATGGTCGAAACCCTTGAGGTCGGCGAACGTCAGCGAGTCGAGATCATCAAGGTGCTCTACCGAGGCGCCCAAATTCTCATCCTCGATGAACCAACGGCCGTCCTCGTGCCCCAGGAGGTCGAAGCCCTGTTCGACAACATGCGCGAACTCAAGGCCGGTGGTGCAACGATCTTGTTCATCGATCACAAGCTCGATGAGGTCCTTGAAATTTCCGACAGCATCACCATTCTTCGCCAAGGTAAAACGGTTGCGACGCTAAAGAACGACGGTGTTACCGCTCACGATCTTGCCGAACTCATGGTGGGCAGCGAACTTCCTTCGCCCGAAACCGGCGAGAGCACCGTCACCGACCACGTAGCATTGTCGGTGCGCGACGTGACCGTCGTCGATGACGATGGTCGATCGGTCATCGAAAACATCAACCTAACCATCCACAAAGGTGAGATCCTGGGCATCGCCGGCGTCGAAGGAAACGGACAAGCCGAGTTGGTCGACGCAATCATCGGCACCGCCGCAATCAGCCACGGCATTGTCGAGTTGTTAGGCACCGATATCACCTCGATGTCGGTTCGCAAACGCCGCGAGTCGGGCATCGCCTATGTCCCCGAAGACCGTCACCACGAGGGCCTAATGCTGCAAGCACCGTTATGGGAGAACGCCGCCCTCGGCCATCAGACACAGAAACCGTACGGCTCGAAATGGTTCATGAACCGAGACGGCGCACGCGCACAGACCGAATTAATCCGCGAACAGTTCGATGTCCGGACACCAAACATCGATGTGGCGGCACATGCTCTCTCGGGCGGCAATCAACAAAAGTTGATCATCGGGCGCGAACTCACCTCTGACCCCTCGTTACTGCTGGCCGCCCACCCAACCCGAGGTATCGACGTTGGCGCACAAGCTGCGGTGTGGGAACAGATTCGTGACGCACGGGCCGCGGGCCTAGCAACTCTGCTCATCTCTGCAGATCTCGACGAACTCATTGGCCTTTCCGACACGATCGTGGTGATGCTGCGTGGGCGGATGGTCGCCCGCCTCGCTCCGTCCGACGTCACTCCCCGCGACCTTGGCGCCTATATGACCGGTGCAGCTAGTCAAGACGAACCAAACCACGACCAAAGGCGGGTAGTGCAATGATGCGCCGACTCCTGCTCGCCTCGGCTGCCCCTGTCGGAGCATTCGCGCTAACCCTCGTCATTTCGTCGATCACGTTATGGGCGTTCGGGTCGAACCCCTTCTCGGCCTATGGCGACATGTTGAGCCACGCCGCAAAACTCGAAACCCAAGTCGACATCCTCAACCGGGCCACACCGCTCTATCTCTCAGCGGTTGCAGCAGCCATCGGCTTCCGCATGAACCTTTTCAACATCGGGGTCGAGGGCCAGTATCTCTTTGCTTTCCTTATCGCCGCGCAAGTGGGCAGCATGTTGGCGCTGCCGCAACTGCTACACATCCCGCTCATCATGATTACCGCAATGGCTGTGGGCGGCGCCTACGCAGGAATCGCTGGCATCTTGAAGGTCACCCGCGGTGTGAACGAAGTCATCTCCACCATCATGCTCAACGCCATCGCAATCTCCGGCGTTATTGCCTGGCTTCAACAACGTTGGCAAGCCGACCAAGCGCAATTTACTTCGACCACACTTGGCACCAACCCCATCGATGAGTCGGGCCTGTTCCCCCACATTAATGGGCTGCTCGAAATCTTCACCCGCGACATCGCCCAGGGTAAAGAACTCACCGGGCTACTCCTTGTTGCCATCGCAGTAGGCCTCGGCTATCACTTCCTCCTCACCCGGATGCGGTTCGGCTTTGACCTTCGAGCCAGCGGACTCAATCCCTTTGCTGCGCGCGCCGGTGGCATTCCACCAAAGCGGATGGTGGTAGCCGCGATGTTTCTGTCGGGCGCAATCGCCGGCCTCATCGGCATGGTCGAACTGGCAGACACAGCAAAGTTCCCGCCCGACCCCATCAAAGGGCTCGGCTTTGCCGGCATAGCCGTCGCGCTTCTCGGCCGAAACAATCCGTTCGCCATGGTGCTCTCGGCGCTGCTCTTTGCCTTCCTTGACATTTCCGCCGGCATCCTCCAAAACACCGAAGCTGCGACAAAAGAGATCGTCAACATCATGCAAGGCATCGTGTTGCTCGCAGCTGTTATTGCCTACGGAGTAAGTAAGCGCGTACAAGAACGCGAAGAGGCCCGGTTCACCGCCGAAGCGTTAGCAGAGACCGAGCCAAGCGGGGTGACCTCGTAATGGGCATCCTGCAGAAACTTCACGCACTCCCGGCCTGGATCCGGTGGCCGCTCTACGCGCTCATCGGTATCTTCCTGCTTACGGTTGTCCAAAGCATCTCGGGAACCGACCGCCTCACGCAGGTGTCGACATCGCGCGAAATGTTGCGATGGGCGGTGCCAATTTTCCTGGCTGGCCTCGGCGGTCTGTTCAGCGAACGAGCAGGCGTAGTTAACATCGGGCTCGAAGGCATGCTCATCCTTGGCATGTGGTTCGGTGCTTGGGGTTCCATCGAATACGGCGCCTGGTGGGGACTCGTTATTGGTATGGCCGGAGGTGGCCTCGGCGGCCTCCTCCACGCCATCGCGACGGTCACATTCCAAGTCGACCACATCATTTCGGGTGTCGCCATCAACATTCTTGCGCCGGCGATCGCCCGCTATCTGTCCGACGAAATCTGGGCGTCGCCCACGACCTCACCGCGTACCTCCTCGGTAGGGGACCTAGACGTGCCTTTCATCGCCGGCGGTTCGATATTCGGCTGGGAATCCCCCGACGTGCTGCTCGAAATCGGCAAGGCCGAGTGGTGGTTCGTCAGCGACGTCGCCGACCTCGCACGCGGGCTCCTTCGCGGAACGCACTGGGTCGCGATCATCGCCGTCCTGCTGGTACCCGCAACCACCTGGCTGATATGGCGTACCCGATTTGGTTTGCGGCTCCGTATCGCTGGCGAGAACCCGGCCGCTGGTGAGGCTCAGGGCATCAACATCGTCCGGTACAAGTACGTTGCCGTGATCATTTCAGGAGCACTTGCCGGACTCGGCGGCGCCTTCATCTCCACCGAGCTGTCCGGCCTGTTCCAGGGCGGAAATAGCGCGGGCCGTGGTTTCATTGGTCTTGCTGCGCTGATCTTCGGTAACTGGCGACCGGGTGGCGTGCTGGCAGGTGCGCTGTTGTTTGGCTACGTCTTCGGCCTTGATCTGAAGGACCTCGACGGCACGGCCAGCCACGCCCTGTTGCTGGTGAACACCGTCGTGTTGGGCGCAGTGCTTGTCTGGGCACTGAAACGCCGGCGCACCACCGACGCTGTACTCGCCGGTATCCTTGGATCAGCCGCATTTGTCTGGTGGCTAAGCGCTGACGCCGTGCCGAGTTGGTGGAGCAACATCCTTCCCTACGTTCTTGTGCTCCTCGTGCTCGTGTTCTTCTCGCAGCGCCTTCGTGCGCCCGCCAAACTGGGTGAGCCGTACCGAAAGGGTTCCTGATGTCGCACGGTTCACTCACCGCAGAGCAACTCGCTCAGTGGAGCGCCGACGGCTTCCTCGCTATCGAGGGCTTCTATTCCGATGAGCAATGCCTTGCACTGCGTGAGCGCGCACTGGGCCTCATCGCTGACTTCGACCCCGCCGAAGCCACGTCGGTGTTCTCCACAACCGACAAAAGTCACGCGCAAGATCAGTACTTCCTCACCTCCGGCGACAAGATCCGGTTCTTCCTTGAAGATGGTGTCGTCGGCCAAGACGGGCAGCTCACGGTGCCAAAGCACCAGTCGGTGAACAAGCTCGGCCACGCCATGCACGACCTCGACCCAGTGTTCAGCGATTTCTCCCGAACCGACGAACTAGCGACCGTGGTCAGCCAGCTCGGATTCGCCAAACCACAGCTGTTGCAGTCGATGTACATCCTCAAGCCACCACGAGTGGGAGGCGAAGTGATCTGGCATACCGATCACACGTTTCTGTGGACCGAACCACAAACCGTTGTTGGATTCTGGGTTGCTATCGACGACGCCACCGTCGACAACGGTTGCATGTGGGCGGTCCCCGGGGGCCATCGGCTTCCGGTAAAGAGTCGCTTCCGTCGTGAAGGCGCTGGCACAACCGACGAGGTCTTTGACCCATCCGAGTACGACACTTCCCAGAAAGTTCCGCTCGAAGCAAAACGCGGAACGCTGATCGCCCTGCACGGCACCCTCCCCCATTGGAGCGGCCCAAATACCAGCGCCATGCCACGACACGCCTACACCGTGCACATCATCGATGGCACCGCCCGGTATCTCGACGACAACTGGCTGCAACGCTCACCCTCGATGCCGTTGCGCGGCTTTGACGTCGCGTGATTTCCCACCCGCTACGTACTTCCGGCGCCCAACTCTGGCACCGACGAGCAGCAGTCAGCCAACAAAAGTAAGAACGCGGGGTCTGACCCCGCGTTCTTACTTTTTGTGCGGCCTATTCTTCGACGAAGGTGTTTTCGGCATCGCCTGCGAGAACGTGCTTCATAATCTTGCCGGTTGCGTTGCGCGGCATTGGCTCGGCGCGCACCTCGATGTGTTCTGGAACCTTGAAGTACGCCAACTTCTCCGCCACGAACGCCTTCAGTTGCTCGACGTCGATCTCTGCGCCGGCGGTTGCGACAACGACGGCCTTGACCTGTTGTCCGAGTTCGCGATGGTCGACGCCGTACACCGCTACCTCGGCGACGTCGGGGTGCTCTTCGAGTCGGTTCTCGATCTCAGTCGGGTAGACATTCTCGCCACCGCGGATAATCAGATCGCGCTTACGCGAGGCCAGTCGAAGCTCGCCGTCGCGAAGCTGCCCGTAGTCGCCGGTCTTTACCCATCGACCGGGCAGAAACGTGTCGTTGTTCGCTTCGTCATTGTTCCAGTAGCCAATCATCACGAGCGCCGATCGGACGACGATGTTGCCATCGACCCCTTCACCAACATCGTTACCGTCGTCATCGAGAATGCGGACATCAATGCCAGGCAACGGCGGTCCGACGGTGGTCGGATCGGCTTTGAGCATCGCGTTGGTTGCGTGGGATACAAGCGAGCCGGTTTCGGTGCTGCCATACCCGCTGCCAAAGGTGCCGATGAGATGCGGCATGCGTTCTTCGGTTGCCCGGATCAGCTCAGGGGTCGTCGCCGACCCGCCCATCGAGATCGCTCCGATCTGCTCAGCATCGAAGGTTTCGAGGTCGGGGTGTTCGAGCAGCCGCCAAATGTGTGTGCCGGCTCCCTGCCAGCTTGAGATGCCCTCTTTCTTCGAAAGGGCAATCACCTTGCCGGCATCGAAGCGGCCCGTCGTCCACACCGTCTTCCCACCGGCCGCTAGCTGCGTTGTCGCCGTCGAGAACATGCCCGATACGTGAAACATCGGGAACACAGCAAGGGTGGCTCCTCCTTCGAGGCCGCGCGGTGTTGGGTCGATCATGCGTACCCTCGCACCGAGGACGAAGGCGGTCATCACGAAACCAAGAATGTTGCGGTGGCTGAGAAGCGCTCCCTTCGGCCTGCCCGTGGTGCCACTGGTGAAAAGCAGCACGGCAGGATCGTCCTCGACCAGGTCGATTGTGGGTAGGTCGGTTGTGGGATGCGCAAGGAATTCGGCAAAGTCGTCCTCGATCACAATCGTTGGCACGCCGGTGTCGGCTCCGTCGAGACGGTCGATTCGTCGCCGGTCGGCGATCAGTAGCTTCGGATCAGACACCTCGAGACCGAACCGAATCTCGTCGTCTGCCCACCAGCCATTCATTGCCACTACGATCGCTCCGAGGCTCACAACCGCCCAGTAGGACGTGATCCACTCAGGATTGTTCGCACTCAGAATGGCGACCCGGTCGCCCTTGCCGATGCCCCGCTCGGCGAGTGCACCAGCGACAGCTGCGACGTTGGCAAGGTTCTGTTCGTAGGTGCAGCGTTGTCCGGTATCGAAGACGTAGTACTCCTTGTCACCGTGCCCGGCCGACATTTCTAAGAGTGCGCGAAGCGATTGGCTTCGATTCACGAACACCAAAAGGTCTTCACCCAGCACCTCAGCGGTGGTTTGTTCGAAAATGCCGCCAGGGCTCAGCAGCGCCTGGGTTGCTGCTTCAAAGGTCATGCCCTGCGGCATACCGGAATCGGTCATGCGATTGCTGCTCCGTCAACGAGAATGGTTTCGCCAGTGATGTGTGAGGCATCGTCTGACGCAAGAAACGCTACGACCCCAGCGATGACCGATGGCGGTTGCATGCCGTTGAGTAACGACATCTGCCGCATCACAAGCTTGTAGTCGATGCCCTCGGGGAACGTTATGTCGTTACTCATGCCGGTATCGATTCCGCCCGGCGCTACCGCGTTAACCCGGACGCCACGCTCGGCGTACTCCAAGGCCATCGACTTCGTCAACATCAAGACGGCTCCTTTGGTGGCCGAGTACACGACCGAATACGCCAAGCCGTCGAACGACGTCGTCGAGGCCGTGTTGATGATGCAGCCTCGGGTTTCGAGCAGGTGAGGCAGCGCTGCACGCGAGAAGAAGAACGTGCCTCCAATGTTGACATCGAGCATCAGGCGGAAGTCTTCGGTGCTGTGCTCATGAGTGTGAGACCATCGTTGAACGCCTGCGATATTTGCGAGAATGTCGAGGCTGCCGAATTTCGCCACGTGCGCAGCCACAACTGCGTCGACTTGGCCATCGTCACGGACATCAGCGGTCATTGTTTCGACGTCGACGCCCTCGGCCCGACAGGTAGCGGCCACCTCGTCGAGGGCCTGCTGGTCGAGATCGGTCAACAAGAGGCCGATGCCTTCTTTGGCGAGCCGCATCGCCGTCGCTCCGCCGATCCCCCCCGACGCTCCAGTAACCAACGCATTCTTACCCTGTAGTCCCTGCATGGGAAATGACCCTACGCCCCCTGTCGGCGCATTTCGAAACGACTGGGTTTGCGCCCAAGACGTTGGGGCAATAGCAACTGTGTGTGTCAACTCTTTCTGAAGCCGATTCACGAGTCCTGGTGGCCGCAGCGGGGGTACCGGTGTCGGCCTTCGTCACCGTCACCTCATCGAACGATCCCATCGATCTCGAGTTTCCGGTCGTCGCCAAGCTGTGCGGCGACACCATCGCTCATAAAAGCGAGCGAGGGCTCGTGCGGCTAAACATCAACTCGGCCGAGGATCTCACCACAGCGGTGGACGACCTCCTCGCCGCCGCGACACCCGACGATGGCGACGTCAGCGTGCTGGTCTCGACCATGATCGAAGGTCGACGCGAACTCATCGCTGGCATCACCACCGATCCGCAGTTTGGGGCGACGCTCATGCTCGGGTTCGGGGGCATTCTTGCCGAAGCGGTAGCCGACGTGACATTTCGCCTCGCACCGGTTACCGCCATCGATGCCGAAGAAATGATCGACGAGCTGTCGTCCCAAAAGCTCCTCGGGGCATTTCGTGGCGAACCAGCGGTCGATCGCGCCCAACTCGTGAGCCTTCTGGTTGGGTTGAGCGAACTTGCTGTCGAGCGCCAGGACATTGTTTCTATCGACCTCAACCCGCTGATCATCGCTGAGGGAAAACCCATAGCTGTAGACGCCCTCGTCGAGCTTGGAGCTACAAATGCTTGATCTTCGCCCGCTCTTCGAACCAAACGGCGTCATCGTCGCCGGAGCCAGCACGCACCCTGGAAAGTTCGGTTTCGTGTCGCTGCACAATATTCTTCGGTGTGGTTTCGCTGGCCAGGTGTTCGCTCTCGCACGCGACGAAGGCGAGATTCTCGGCGTTCAGGTCCTCGACTCACCCGAGAAAATCCCCCATGGTGCCGCCGAGCTGCTGTTTATCTGCACGCCCACCGCCGTCAACGAACAGCTGCTTCGCGACTGCGCGGCCCGCGGTGTCAAAGCCGCATTCTGTGCTGCTGGCGGATATAGCGAAGCCGGTCCCGAGGGCATCGAAGCCGAACAACGCCTGGTAGCAGTCGCCGAAGAACTCGGCATGGTGTTGGCTGGCCCGAACGGCCAGGGCATAACGTCACCTCCAGCAAATTTGTGTGCCCAGATCACTGCGCCTTACCCGCCCGCCGGGTCGATCGCCATCGCGAGCCAGTCGGGCAACTTTGTCTCCTCGTTCAACAATTACGCTGCCAACGCTGGCATCGGGGTCAGCCGCTCGGTGTCGGCGGGTAACGCTGCGTCCACCGGTGTGATCGACTATCTCGAGTGGTTCACCGAAGACGACGCCACATCGGTGAGCCTCATTTATGTCGAAGGAATCGAAGACGGCCGCGACTTTTACGAGCGAATCAAGCCACTTGCAAGAAAGAAACCCATCGTCGTGCTCAAGGGTGGAGCCACCGCTGGCGGCCAGCAGGCCGCCGCGTCGCACACGGGCGCTCTCGCCAGCGACGATGCCGTGTTCGATGGCATGGCTCGGCAAGCCGGCATCGTCCGGGCTTCCACGGTCGAAGAAGCCTTCGAAGCAGCTGCGACGTTCGCCACGCAGCCGCTGCCAACTGGCCGGAACACCGCTGTGCTCACCACCGCTGGCGGTTGGGGCGTGGTCACCGCTGATGCATTGACTACCGCGAAGAACCTCGACCTCGCCGAACTTCCTTCCGACCTCATGGCTGCACTCGATGAAAAGCTGCCGCCGCGTTGGAGCAAGGGCAACCCGATCGACCTCGCTGGCGGCGAAACCCGAGACACCATTCCCGAGGTGATGGAACTCGTCGCGCAACACGAAAGCATCGACGCGGTGGTGTACCTCGGCGTCGGTATTCAGTCGAACCAGGCCAGTTTGATGAAGAGCGGCCAGTTCTATCCCGACCACGGGCTTGAGCGGATCGTCGATTTCCACGAGCGTCAGGATGCCCGTTATGCAGTGGCTGCCGCCGAACTTAGCGAAAGCACCGGCAAGCCAATTTTGACGGCGACCGAACTCGCAGTGGCCCAACCCGATAACCCGGGCGTGGTGGCCACCCGCGAAGCTGGCCGGCTGTGTTACCCGACCTCAAATCGGGCGGTCACCGCTCTCGATCACCTCGCTTGGTATGCCGAGTTTCGTCGGCGTCGAACCACCGGAAGCTGAGAATTATGGCCGTTATTACCATCGATCACCCGTTGGCACTCGAGCGACTGACGCGACTTCGCGACAAGCTCACCGACCGGCCAGCGTTCCGTCGGGCGCTCAGTGACCTGTCGGGTTTTCTTGCCTACGAGGCGTTCCGTTCGATCGAGATGACCCAAGTCGATATCGACACGCCGCTGGCACCGACGACCGGGCACCGTCTCACCGATCCGCCGTTACTTGTTCCGGTCATGCGTGCGGGTCTCGGCATGCTTGATGCGGTGCATGCCATTGTGCCGGAGGCTCGGGTTGGGTTTGTCGGCATGCGTCGCAACGAAGACACCCTGCTGCCCCACGCATATGTCAACACCGTGCCTGATGATCTCGCCGGCCGCCATGTTGTCGTGCTCGACCCTATGCTCGCTACAGGTGGCTCTTTGATCCACACATGCGAACTTCTTCGTGAGGCAAACGCAGGCAAACTCACCGTGTTGTGTGTACTCGTCGCACCCGAAGGCATTGCCGCTTTTGAAAGTGCCGATTTCGAAGCCGATCTGTATACCGCCTCGATCGACGACAAGCTCAACGAGGTGGGCTTTATCGTGCCTGGCTTGGGCGATGCTGGCGATCGGCAGTTCGGGCTCAACTAGCTCTTGGGCCCAACCACCCGCACGTCTAGATCGTGGCTACAAGCCGGCGGGCAAACAGGAAAACGATCCGTCGTCGTCCGGCGGGAAGTCGACCGCGGCAACTACCGCATCGAGGTTGAGCTCGCCGTAGAGGTGAGGAAACAACTCGTGGGTGCCCGTGCCTGGCTCTCGACGAAGCTCGCTACTGAGCAATGTCTCGTCGATGACCAAAAGGAGCAGGTCGGTTCGGCCGACGTACCAAATGTTTGCCGGCGTTAGCACCTGATCGCGGTCCGACAGATGAATGAAACCGTCCTTGTCGATCCCACCGTTGTACCTACCAGCCTGTTGCGCTGCGGCCCAGTCTTCGCTGCCAACGATGTGAAACAGTGCGTCTAGCGATTGCATATCCGCATGGTCGCACAAGAACTCTGTCGTTCTGTTGTTCTGAAGTGACCGTCGGTGGTTGTTTTGGGTGAAAATTTCGGGTTGGTTTGGGGCGGAGCGCTGAATTCTTTTTGAGATTGAGTCAACCATTCGTCATCTTCGGGCGTCTAGGAGTACAAAGGGTGAAGCAGGTAGAGGGCGATAACGGTGAACGAACCGGATCCAGCAGTAATTCGAGCCGCGGCCAAAGGTGACCAGGCCGCGTTCTCCGAGCTGGTACGTCTCTACCAAGAGCCGGTTTGGCGTTTCCTCACCAGGTACACCGGCGACCAACACCTGGCCGAAGACCTAGCCCAGGAAACCTTCCTCAAGCTGCATCGACGTCTTGGTAGCTACAAATTCCGTTCGAAGTTCTCAACCTGGGTTTTCTCAATCGCTCGCAACTCGGCGATCGATTCTCACCGGAGCGCCACCCGGCGCGAACGGTTGCCCGATGTTGCTCCTCGGCCGGCTCCGCTCGGCGAACCTGGGCTCGGCGCAGAACTCGACGAAGCCATCGCTTCACTCAGTCCAAAGCTGCGCGAATCGTTGCTGCTGGTCGAGGTGCTCGGGCTTCGTTACCGCGAGGTCGCCGAAGTACTCGAGTTACCCATCGGCACGGTCAAGAGTCGGGTGTTTCATGCCCGCAGCGATCTCACCAGCTTCCTCGTCGGCGACACCGCCACAACGTCCGACGCTGGCGACGACCGCGGTCTTCTCGGCGGGGTGTCATGATCTGCACCGCCGTCCAACAGGCACTTTCAGTTGCGTCCGACAACGAACTTCTGCCCGACCCGGCCCTCACCGAGAACGAGGTCGCCGCACACCTCGATAACTGTGCAACGTGCCAGGCCTTTGCCAGCACCTCACAAGCCATCACGCAACGACTCCGCATGGACGCAGTCGGCGACGTACCAGACATCGCCGCAAAGGTAGCCGAACAACTTCCCACGACCGTTCGTCGCAGCAAGCAGCGGTTCGGTCAAGGCCTCGTTGCTGCCGCGGCGATTGGTGCAATCATTGCAACCGGGGCCTTCGACCGAAGCGTTCCCGGTAACGAAACCCTTGCCGCAGGCTCACTTCTTGACGTTGCAGCGGTGAACGAAGCACCAAATGTCAGCGAGTCGGCGCCCGAGACAACCGGTGAGGCGCCGGTACGTGCCGAGGTGGTGATCTGGTCGCCAAGCTCGCTCACCAAGGACGTTACCGATCAAATCACCTCGAACGTTCTCGTGTCGAAGAGCTCGGTCGCGGCGCTCAGCACCATCGACATCACCGACAGCGGAACCAGCGCCACAACTTCGATCGAGGTACTTTCCTTCGACCCAGCGACGTACCCCGAATTCATCAACGAAGCCAGCAGTTCGTCTTTTTCAAGTCTTGGTGGCTCCGAGGCGGTGCTCAGCGAGACAGCAGCAAGCGAACGAAACCTTACAACGGGCGCAAGCCTGGTTCTGAGCAACGGCACAGAGTTGCGGGTCGCCGCAGTTGTCCCCGACACCGCAATGGCCGACGCCGATGTTGCCATGGTGCAGTCCACCGTCGATTCGCTCGGGGCAACCAGCGATGCCTTCATCCTTCTTGACGCCGACACCAATGCCGAAGCCGTCGAGGAAATGCTTTCCCGAGCAAGTTCCGACTTGCCGCTGGTGGTGGTCGACCGCAGCATCGCCGCCTCAGCGCGCTTGGCACCCAAAACCATCTTTCGTGCCGAACCCGACCTCGATGAGGAAGCGCCCGACCTCGAATGGTTGCGAGCGAACATTCGGCGCAGCACCATTCCGGTGCTGGGCGAGATCCGGTGCCATCGCGACGTCAACCGAGCGCTCGCCGGCGCAATGTCTCGGCTGAAGGCCCGTGGCCTCGAGGCACTGATCGATCCTGAGTCGACCTTTGTGTGCTTCGACCGCCACGCTGACCCTGCGCAAGGCGACCACTGGCGTCACAGCGCTGGCCTCGCGATCGACCTCAATCTGGTCGAAGGCGAACAACCAACCATCGACCGTCGACTCCGCAACATCATGGCGAAGTTTGGCTTCGTTTGGGGCGGCGAATTCCTCGTCCCACAGCCCTCACATTTCGAATACGTCGGGCCCTTTATCGAGGGCACCGCTCCTCCCGGAGAGACCGCCACTCTCACCGGGACCAATATTGCTGACTGAGCGGCCAGCCCAACCCCTCCAGGTTGGTCGCCAGTCAGCGATAGATCTCCGGTCGGGCGAAACGCAGCCCCGTTTGAGCTAGAGCGTGCTCATTCGTTCAAGCATGTTGAACAGCCCTTCGAACCCGGGAATTTTGTCGAGCTGCCGCTGAGCGTAGAAAAACCCGCCGACAAAGACAACGATGCCAAGGACTGTGCCGACCAGGAACCGTATAACCACGAAACCGGTCACCGACGAGTTCACCAGCAGCCAAACGTCCCACGCGCTGCTGATCAGCTGGAAGCATCCGGCGAGCAGCGTCAGGCGCACCATGGTCGATCGGTAGATCGGATGCGCCTTGGTGGGTTCATCGAAGGGAAACACCAGCGGCACAAGACGTTCCATCAACGGCTTCCCAAGTAGCACCGAACCTAGGCAGACGAGTCCAATGACGACCTTCCCGGCAATACCGATACCGAAGTAGACGTTTTCTGAATCAAAGATGATGCCGAGGATCCCGCGAGCCACCAGGTACAGCAGCAGAAAGGGCAAAAACTTGCCGATCGGCGAGCCTCGACGTTTGCGGGCCACCATCGACCGGATGCCCCAAGCCGACGCTCCCGCGATAGCCCACCGCAGCCCAGCAAATTTGTTCAGCCCCAGGAAGATTGCGAGCAGACCAAGGCTGTCCCAGGTTTGCTTCGGATCAAGGGCGGGCGGCCGATCGGTGACCGGTTCGCTACTACTGGATTGAGACACAGACTCCAGTCTGGCGGCGAAACACCAACAATCCGACCCGCTGGCTCAGTGGTGTCAAGAAATCGTGTGGGCGAGCACAATCGCGACGAAGACATAGTGGATAGACGCAGCGATGGTGACAAACAGGTGCCAGATCTCGTGGTAACCGAAGACGTGAGGATCGGGATTGGGACGTTGTGAACCCACGATGATCGCGCCGACCGTGTAGAACGCAGCCCCGCCGAGCAAGAGTGAAAGACCGAGAGCGCCGGAACTTCGATACAAGGCCGGCCCCATCGGCAGCGCTGTCCATCCAATCGAAAGGTAGACAAGGTTCATCAACCCGCGAGGAGGATGAAAAGGCAGCCACACCATGGCCATGCCAAAGATCGCACCTACCCAATAGACGCTGAGCAGGATAATCCGCCTGTTGCCATCGAGTCCCATGAGGCCAATCGCAGTCGCTCCGGTCGCCATACAAAAGAAGATGCCGCAGTGATCGAAGTTGAAAAGGATTTCCAGTTCGCGCGGATCGGTCACTCCGCGGTGCACCAGCGCGCTAATGCCGAACATGGCCGAGATACCGAGAGCAAAAATGCCCACAGCAAGGCGATCGAGTGCCCCGTTGGCTAGGAGGGTCGCCACAATACCGAGCGGCACCGAGACAACAAACGCCCATCGGTGCATGACGCCGCGCCAGCGAGGCCTGGGGAGCCCCAGCGTTCGCCGCACCGAAGGCGAATACTGCTCAAGTTCTTCTGCGGTAAGCATCAGGCGACCCGCACCGCTACGTCAGGAATTTCGATGCCCCGCGAGATCGCCGCGAGCACCTCGACCGCCTCGGCAACATTGTCGGTGCAGCGCGAGAACAGCCGGGTTGCTGCGGTAGCCCAGACACCTCCTGACGGAACTGCGAGTTGGCCGTTGGCGATAGCGCCTTCGAGTTCGGTTGCTGCGATGCCTAGTTCATAACCGCATTGCATGCCGACCACGACATCGATCTCAGCACCGCGAATGTCGTCCCAGGTAACTCGACGTGACGCTGCCCCTGGGGTCGAGAACACATTGTGCGCTCCAGCAAGTTCGACGAGTTCGGGCACCCAATGGCCGCCGACGAATGGGGGGTCGGCCCATTCGAGGGTAAGAAGCCGAGGCGCATCGATGGGCTGCTCCACTGCCGAGATGCGCCGTGCGATCCTCGCCTTGAGTTCGTGGCCATCCTCCGGCGACCCCAGCTCGGCTGCCAGGAGGTCGATGTCGCGATCGAGCCCGGCGAGCGACGTTGCCGTCAGCGTAAGAAGTGTTGTGTCCGGCGGAAGAAGAGCGGCAACAGCCGGCCCCGAAACTGCACAGACATCACAAATCTCTTGGGCGACAACAACATCTGGGCGCAGTTCATCGAGCAGTGCGCTGTTGGTCTGGTACAGCGCATCGCCCGCGGCAAGAGCGTCGCTCACCTGCTGATCGATAATCCCCGGAGCGTCGCCTCCTTCGACTCCTGCAGCGCCGACGTTGCTGGACGTCGCAACCGGTAGCCCTACCGCCGCGGAGTGATCACATTCATGTGAGACAGCGACGAGTTGGTCGCTATGACCAAGAGCGGCCACGAGGTCGGTGGCAGACGGCACGAGACTTGCGACCCGTGGTCTTGTCGTCGCAACCTTGGCGATGTCGAGCGCCTGCACCAGCCGGTCGACGAGCGCGTCGAGTTCGGCGGCCGACGCATCGAAGTCAGGCTGCTCGCCACCTGCCGGATCGATGACCTCGTCCTCGGCAGCCGGCTCGACGTTGGCCAGGGCGAACCCATCGACCCGGTCGGCCAGCTCACCGGAAACCGGATGCTGTTCAAGAAGCCGCACAACGGTCGGAAACAGCGCCGAGCGGTCGCGCGCATCGGGAAACTCTCGTTCGATATAGCGAAGATGCCCAGGCTCCATCGCGATGACGAGCGCTGCGCCGACCAGGTCATCGGCAACCAACTGATGGGAACGATGATCGAGGTTCGCATGGCCAACGCCGGCAAGCGCGTTGCGGGTCCGGGTGCTCATCGGCAGGCCCTCGATCACATGAGTGCCGGCGCTAACAACATCAAAGCCGCTGGTGCGGTCGGCGAACATCGTCGCAGCCATCACCGAACGTGCGGCGTTGCCGGTGCAGAGGAAAACGATACGAGTGGGCTTGGTCACCGAGCGATCCTAGGCTCAGTGAACGACGCAGGGTTGAGCCGGACGAAGAGTCCTTCGGCCTCCGCGGTGAGAGATCCTTCCACTTCACACGTTCCTTTGATGATCAAACGCCGACCTCTTGCTGTTTCGACCCACGATCTGAACACGAGGGGCGTGTCGAGAGGTGTGCGTTGGCGATACCGAAGTGAAAGTCGGCCGGTTACCGCTGGCGAGCCAGGCACAAGGCGTTGGGTGTCGCCGAGCATTGCATCGAAAAGTCCGGCAAGATAACCGCCATGGGCCGAGCCAGGTGGCCCTTCATACAGGCGATTCAGCACGACGCTACCGCGCAGGCCGAGGCGTCCGTCGTTGCGGTCGTCGGCCTCAAGAACCAGTGGCGCCGCGAGCGCGCTTTTGCGGCCATGAAACAACGTGTGCTCGCGGTACGAGTCGGCGTCCGAGTCAGAATCGCGTTCGTACCACCGCAGGCGGGGCGTACCGTCGAGGCGCTGCGTCAGGTCGCGCACCGACGCAGTTGCGTCGGCAAGCTGGTCGTCTGAGAGCACAGTCGACTGCACGCGCAGGAGCAGGTCGCGTAGCGCGATTGCGAGCGCATCGCCGGCATCACCGGGTGGGCCGGAAACATCCGGCGCAGAGGTTGTCATGGGAAGCTTCTCAGGATTGACGGATCTTTTTCACAGTCTCGCAGCCGCTGCCCGTGTCGCGCCCACGTCCGCCGTCGCAGATATCTCGACCTGCGCCGCCAAGAATCTTGTCGCGCCCGCTTCCGCCCCACAGCCGGTCGACACCAGCCCCACCATCAATTCGGTCGTGGCCGCGCCCACCATATATTCGGTCGTTGCCAGCCATGCCGCAGATGATGTCCCGGCCGCCGAGCCCGGAGATGACATCGTTTCCGCCGAGTCCGACGATGACATCGTTGCCAGCGGTTCCGCGGATGGTGTCGTTGCCAGCGGTTCCGACGATGGTCGCCCTTCTACCAGCGCAGGTTGCTACCTCGGGCTGGGTGCCAGCTAGGAGGCCTTGATTTCGAAGGAATTGGATCGCGAGCTTCTCGCCGGGTGATCCAAGAGAGGCCATGGGCTCGCCCACCGCCCCGGCGACTGTTTGCCCCCATTGCCATCGTTCGTTGTGTCCATAGACAATGCCAGCTACACCTGCTTCGGTTGCGACGCGCACATCGTCGAGCACATCTTGACCTGTAACGGGGTTGCCTGGACTGTGCACCTTGCAATTCGGCCACGGAGGTTCGATGGCTTCGTAACGCAACTCGGCCGCATAGACCGGCTTGCTGCCGGCGCGGGCAACCAATTCGCGAAGTTCGTTCCCAGCCCACTTTGGTTTGGTGCAGTGCGATGTCTGCGTCGCATAGAAATCGTGCCATGCGGCTGTATCGAACCGGGTGTGGCGATACGCGCCCGACGGCGTGTGGTAGCCAAGCGGTTGCACCGAGCCAGCAGCCCGGATCCCGGCTGCCATCTCCGACCAGATCGCTGGATCTTCCTCGTTGCAAAAGTTGTCGCCACCAAAGACCCACCGAGCAAGCGCCGGATGGTCGCCGAAGAGTTCACCAATCGTTTGTCCGTAGGCTTCGGCGTTAGCTGCTGACAATGGCCCTTCGTTCAGCCGCTGGCACGAACCATCAAACCAGTGGCCGTGGACGTAGCCGACCGCCCATGCAGCGGCTAACGAAACGGTGAGGCCACGACTATGCGCCTCGTCGAGGATGAAGTTCATCCGCTTCTTGTGCTGAAAGTTGAAGCCGAAGTTCCCGTCTTGGTCCTGCCATGCGGGGAAGACGCCAAGTTCGTAGGTGTTGTCGAGGCCCCAACCGTCGATTGGCAACAAGGAAACCCACACACCGGTGAAATTCGCAGCATCGAGATGGTCGAGGTACTCGAGTATCTCGGCATTGGTGGCGCGGCTTGGAAGATCCCACGCCGTATCAAAGAGTTCGACCGTGTCGGCGTGGGTTGCACCGCGGTGGTCGGCCGACACCGCCGGCACGGGGCCCGCTAGAGACACAACCATGGTCGTCACAAGTACGACAACACCCGCAACAAGAGCCACACGGGCCGCTCTCGTGACAGATAGCAACCGCTCGGGGACGCCAACTTTTTGTCGACAAGGAGCCGTCAACGTGCACCTTCATAAACTGGGGGGTGGTTCGAGAACTTTCGCGGCACAGATTCAGAGTGCCATGTTCAGAGTACAGATCGAAACCACACCAAAGTGGGTGTGGCGCGTCTTGTAGCTACGGACAGGATTTCGTGGTGTTGTTTCCTGATCCGCCGGCGCATCGGTCGATACCGGGTCCGCCGTTGAGTTTGTCGGCACCTTTGCCGCCCAGGAGGGTGTCGGCGCCCTTGCCCCCTTCGAGTCGGTCGCGTCCACCGCCGGCTTCGAGTACGTCGTCGCCGCCAAGACCAAAGAGTTTGTCGCGCCCTACTGACCCTCGAAGAATGTCTTTGCCTCCGCCACCTTTGAGGATGTCGCGACCCTTGCCGCCGAGAAGGACGTCGGCGCCGCTGCCGCCTAACACTTTGTCGTTTCCGTCGTTTCCGCAGATCAGATCGTTGCCGCCGCGTCCATCGATGACGTCGTCGCCGTCGAGGCCGACGATCACGTCGCGACCTGTTGTGCCCACAATGACGTCGTCGTTGTCACTACCAACGATTGTGGCCTCGACCCCGTTGCAGAGGACCGCCGACGGCGGTGTAAGCGTGGTGGTCGTCGTCGACGTCGTGGTGGAAGATGTCGTTGTCGGTGCTGTCGTGGTCGACGTCGAGGAGGTCGGTGGCGTCGCAGGGTCGGCCAGATGCGGACGAACCACGTTCAAGAACGATTGCTCGCCCGCCGAACCAAGAGTTTCCATGTACGGATCTCCTGGCTCCCATAACCAACGGGTGTGGTTGCCAAAGAGCACGCCGGCGACGCCGGTGCGCAGCGCCGCCCGAATGTCGGTGTCGACGTGGGTAGCGTTGACCGGCCGACCGGGGCCATGCTCGGCGCACCCTTCCCATTCGGGTTCGAAACCTTCGTAGCGCATCTCCGCCGCGAAAACGGGTTTGCCAAAGGACTTGGCCGGATCGTTGATGATGTCGGAAAGCGTCTCTTCCAGGCGGACGCTACTCATACAATGACCGGTTTCTACCGCCAGGAAATCCATCCATGACTCGCTAGCAAACTCGGTATAACGGCCCCCGAGAGGAGAGCTATGAAAGGTGGCCTGCTGCTTGGCGCCACCATCGCGGAGTCCTTGCACAAGGTTCGCCCAAATTTGGGGATCTTCCTTCTCGCAGAAGTTGTCGCCGCCCATCACCCAGTAGGCGATCGCTGGGTGCGTCGCGAAATCAGCGGCAAGTTGTTGGCCGAAGTCACGTGAGTTCGACGCTCGCAACGGTCCAAGATTTTCGTTGCTACAGACGCCTTCATCCCAATCACCGTGGACATAACGAACACCCCAGGCAACAACGAAACCAACTTTGAGTCCGCGAGCGTTGGCTTGGTCGAGCATCCATTCGATGTCGTCGGCATAGGGCTGGTTGAGAGTCCACTTGTCGGCGGTGTCAGAGAAACTTGCAGCGAGGTTGTTCTGGGCGTTCTGCATGACAAACGCAAGCCCGGTAGTCGAGAGGTAGGAAAACCAAAAGCCGGTGAAACCAGCCTGCTCAAGGTGATCGAGGTAGATAATCGTTTCGGCTCTTGTCGCCCGGGCGCCGAGCTCCCACGCGGTGTCGAAGGCCACGACTTCCTGCGTGACCGCCGGATCGTGGTGTGCGGCCGCCGGTTGCGATAGCGCGAGTCCGGAAGCGGCGGTCAGCGCGGCAAGAACCGCCAAGAAGCCGACCAACCAAGCCAACGGACCTGAAGAAACACGAAAACTCATAGAAAGGATTCCACCAACGCAATATGGGCTGAAATCCCAGACTAGGTGACTACATAGAGTGAACGAAAGGTCCAGCGGTGAGAAATTTCCGCAAAACGTCAACGATGTTGCTCAAGTAAACCATTGTGGGCAATACCACTCTACGTGGTTGACTGGTCGCGTAACTGGACACGGGAAGCGCCTACCGGCAGGCTGGTGTCCAGCGATCCAACTCGATCGCCGACGACGACCCCTGGGGGATCAGAAACCGTGACTTCGCTCGCAGCACGACGCCCATCAACAGCGCAAGGCGACCTCATCTACGGCATGCAGCTTCCCGTGCAATCGCTCAGCAAAACGCTGCGAGTCCCGTGGGAAGAATCGGCAACCGTCGACGATCTACGCGACATCGCAGTGGCCGCCGACAAAAGCCCCATGTCGTTCATTGGCGTTTGCGACCACGTAGCTGTCCCCGACGACGAGTACTGCGCGCACATGTCGACGACTTGGTATGACACCGTCGCGACACTCGGTTACCTTGCGGCGAGCACCGCCAACATCGGCCTGTTATCGGTTGTGCTCGTAGCGGCCTACCGGCACCCACTCCTCACCGCGAAAGCCTTTGGCACACTCGATCACCTGTCGGGCGGGCGCACCATCCTTGGCGTCGGCGCAGGTCACGTCGAGAACGAATTCGCTGCACTCGGGGTCGACTTTGCCTCGCGAGGCAAGTTGCTCGACGAAACCCTCGATGCCGTCCGCGGCGCCTTCGATCACGACTATGTGAGCTTTGCCGGCGACACGTACAACTACAGCGACGTTGGCGTCGCACCGCAGCCCACACAAGACGAACTTCCGATCTGGGTCGGCGGGTCGGGCAAAGCGGCCTGGAAACGCACCGGCCGCCGCGGCGACGGCTACATCCCCATGGGAAACCCCCTCGACACCTACCCCGAGATCATCGACACCATCCACACCGCAGCGGCCGAAGCCGGCCGCCCCGAAGCCCCGTTCGATATTGGCTGGATGCCAGGACTGTTCTATGTCGGCGAACCCTCGTTCGACCCCGGGCCGTGGGGAACAACAGGCTCGCCAGAAAAACTCGCCGAAATCATCAACGGGGCAAAAGAAGTTGGCGTCAACACGCTCCACGTTCGCTTCGCCAACGAATCAAAAGCTGAGCTGCTCGACCAGATCGCCGCATTCGGCGAAGAAGTTTGGCCCCTTCTGTAGCGGTTCTCTAGGAGTGCTCGCTCAGGTTCCACAACTCGCTTGGTAGCGGCAAATACCGCAATTGGTGCACTTTGGTGCCAAAATTCACACTTTTCGTGAGAAATTGGTCAATTGGGCGCGACTTTCTGACGATTCAGGGAGTCCAAGGAATGCAAGTCCGGACCGGCGGGGCCAATGGCGGCCCTGTCGGACCCGGCACCTGTGTTCCACCATCAACCAAACCAAACGAGCTGAAGAGGACGACAGACGTTCGCCACGTTGACACTGCGATGACTACCACCACACCACACCAACACGCATCCGTAGACCGCATTCACGGCCACGGCGACGAATGCGGACTCTGCAACAAACGAGGCGCCACGCAACGCAACGGCCGTCTCGGCCGCTACGCCCAGACCTGCGAGTCGTGCGAAGCCGCACGAGGCAGCCACCTCGCCCAAGCGAGTTAATCGCCTCCAGCGCTACTCGGTAATCGCGTAGAAGTTCCCTTCACGCGTACCGACATAGATCCACCCATCCCACACCGCCGGGGTCGACTCGATGCATCCGCCTCCGCCGAGCCGGATGTTCCAGAGTTCAGCTGGTTTCACCTGCGTGTCGGCCACGTCAAAGGCATGCAGTTGGCCAATGCAGTCACCGATGATCAGTGTGTCGTCGACCACAACGGGCGATTGCCACGTCGGACCCTGCAGCTTGATAAACCATCGCTCGTCTCCCGTCATCCGGTCGAGACCAATGATCTTGCCTTCGTCTGTCGACACGATGAGCAAATCGCGATGAAGAGCCGGAGTTCCCCACACCCCCGAATCAAGATACGGACGCTCGCGCACCCCCCAGATCAACGGATCGTCCGGCTTGGTGGGGTCGAGTTTGAGGATCTGGCCGATTTCCTGCGAACGGCCGGTACCCCGCTCGTACTCGACGCCGACATAGAGCATCCCCTCGTCATCGACAACGATCGACGCATCGACATCATCGCCCGCCCAGTAACGGAAAACCCGTTCAACAGGTCCCCCAGCCTTTAGCTGCGAAATATCCCAGCCCTGCACCAGTCCACCAGAGTTCGCGAAATACATCGTGTTGCCCGAAATGGCGACCGAGTTCTCGATCGACACATTGGATCCGACCTTGCTGATCAGGTCGTCATCCCAACCCGGAGCATTGAACACCAGCTCGGGATCGACCGTGACCAAACCGTTCTCGTCATACCCGCGATTCAGTTTTACGACATGGATCTGCGAGTTTTCGCCTCCTTCAAAGAGGTAGTCGTCGATCACCAACGCAGCCCCGTCCCAATCGTCGTTCCACTTCGTTGGCGACACGGCGTCGGCGGAAAGCCGCCACAGTTCAACGGGCTCATCGCGATCGATCGCTATCGCTCGGAAATAGTTGTCGCGCGACCCGGTGTAGACGATCGGGAATCCATCAGGATCGATAGTTACCGATCCCTTAATGATGTCGCCGACAGGGAAGTCAGGAAGGATCCGCTCGCCGGTATACGCATCGAGAAAGTGCACTTTTGCTGCGTAGGAACCAAAGACCACCCACCGACGACCGTCTCGTTCGAACACCGATGGCTGCCCGGTCCAGCCACTCCCGCACCACTCGATCGACTTGCCGCCAACAGTCGATTGCGAGCAAAGCCGACCGGTTTCAGGAAACCGCCAGCCGAGTTCAGGCGACGACGGCACCGGACCGCGGCCATAAAAACTCCTGGTTGGCGAACCCCGAAACGTCAGCAGACCATCGACGGTGTCGCCCCACGGTTCGCCCGACGACAGCGGATCGACCCAGCCGGCGTAGGGGGGCCGGGTTGTCGTTGTCGTCTGCACCACCTGGGTGGTGGTCGGCGCAGCCGACGTCGTCGACGACGTGGTGGTCAGCGCGACTTCAAAGACGTACCCGCCGGGCGGTGGAAAGACGATGCTCAACCCCGCGGTGATAGCCAAGACGACAAACGCCCCAACGCCGAAACCGGCGAGCCGCCCAAAACTCATGCGAGGCAAGTCTGCCACGCCGAGGATCGTTCTTAAGACTGGGGCGGCAGGAAGCCGCGACTTTGGCCGAACGAATTACGCTGTGCTCCATGAGCGGGCAACCCACGAGCACCAAAGAAATCGGGGCGCTGCGGATCCTCGCGCGCGGCACGACGAAGCGGTGTCCGGTCTGTGGTGAGCGCGACATTTTTGAGGGTTGGTTCAGCCTGCGAAAATCGTGCCCGCGTTGTTGGTTCGTCTTCGAGCGGCAAGAGGGGCAGTTCATCGGCGCTGTCGGTGTCAACACCAGCATCACCTTCGGTGCGCTCACGTTGGTCATGGTGCTGGGTTTCGTTCTCACTGCTCCCGATTTTAACGCCGCGTTGATCTTGGGTTCGTGCCTCGCTGTGGCCACCCTGTTGCCGCTGATCTTCTTCCCCGTCTCGAAGACCCTCTGGGCTGCCATCGACCTGTTGCTCATCCCGCTCGAGCCAGGAGAGGCGCCGTTTCGAGGGTGAGTCAGAGTCAGGTCCCTTGAACGCACGATTCAAGAGGCCACCTTCGGGCGAGGACGGCTTTCGGGGTCGCTGCGTTTCCGCCGACGTTTCTGCCCGCTCGCCACTGGGTTGAGGGAGCGTCGACTCGACCGACTCTGACACAAAACGTTCGTCCGCCAGCGTCCACCCCATCGGCACCGTCAGCCGAGCAACGTGTGCTTCACACAGGCCGATCGTAAACGCCGCATCGGTGTCGATGTTGCGAAGACGCACAGCCAAAGCTTCGCGATCGAACGATGCCAACGCAGCAGTATCTCGCCCACAACCAGCTCGAACACAAACAGTCACGTACTGAAAGGTACCGTCCGCGGCCCTGAACAGGAAGGATGGTGCTTCACGGGTGTATCTCAAATGCATCGAAAGGCACTCTTAAGACGTCATGCAAGGACCGAATGAGGTACCCTTGAGGGGTGATGCCGAACCCTCCGCCTGAGCAGCTTCCTCCTCCCGACATCACCCCTGGCGGGTTCCGCCAGCCTCCTGCGCCGGCGGCACGGACCAGCCAAAGCCCGGTGCTTCCGGCGGTCAACCCCCCGTTGGCGGCCAACCCGGTGCTCGGTAAGCCGCCTCGGCGTGAACGGCGCCGCCTGCCGCTGCTGCTGCTTGTCGCGCTTGTTGGGTTTGGTGCTCTAGGCGGGGTCACCTCGTGGCTCGCTCTACCCCGCATCGAGGATCACCTGACTGCAGAGGCAACGGCACGGCTCGAAGAGGCGGGCATACGCGGAGCAACGGTCGAACTCAATGGCCGCACAGCTACGATCTCAGGCCTCGCAGGCGAGGACGCTGAGCGAGCCGAAACACTCCTCGACGCCGAGTGGGGAATCCGCGACGCAAAGCTCAGTGACACGAAGTTCAGTGACGAGGAGACGGACACCAGCGCCGAAACGCCCGCGGCGGCTGAGCCATCGACAACCACCGAGGCGGCTCCCGCAACCGTCGCTCCGCCAGCAAGTTCGACCCAACCGCCGGCGACCACCACAGCTCCCGCAACGACAACCACCGCGGTGCCGAATCTCGACGCTGAACTCGCGACCCTCGAAGCACAGTTCAATGCCAGCAGTCCATTTGCTCCAGGATCTGCCGCGTTGACCGCCGATGGCCAAGCTGTGTTGCGCGAAGTCGCCGACCTTCTCTCGACGTTCCCCGAAGCTCTCCTCCGCATCGAGGGCCACACCGACAACGAGGGAACCGAAATCGCGAACCTACTGTTGAGCCAGGCGCGAGCCGACGCCGCGGCTACCGAGCTCGGAACGCTCGGCATCGATCCAACCCGACTTATCGCGCTCGGCTTGGGCGAAAACGAGCCCGTGGCTGACAACGGCACCGCCGCTGGCCGAGCGAGCAACCGCCGCACTGAATTCTCCGCGAGCTAGCTCTACACTTTACGCGTGACAGTCATTGGTATCGATGGTGATGACACCCTCTGGCGCAACGAAGAACACTTCCGCGCGGCTGAAGAACACTTCGTCGCCATCGTCGGCAACTACTACGACGGCGACGACATTGCAGACCAACTTCTGGCCATCGAGATGGGCCACGTCGAAATCTACGGCTTCGGGGTCAAAGGTTTCACCCTCTCAATGATCGAGACCGCCAACGCGCTGAGCGGTGGCCAAGTGAGCGCGGAAGATATTGGGCGTATTCTCGAGCTCGGCCACGATCTGCTTCGTGTGCCGATTGAGCTTCTCGACGGCGTGGGCGATGCACTCGAGGACTTGGCCTCCACCCACCAGCTGTTGTTGATCACCAAAGGCGATCTGCAACATCAGCAACGCAAAGTAGAGGCCAGCGGGCTCGCGACGCACTTCGACGATGTCCACGTCGTTGCACACAAGGACCCGCCTACCTACAAGTCTGTCCTCGATCGGCACAGACTTCCCCCCGCCAACTTCATGATGGTCGGCAACTCGGTGAACTCCGATGTCTTGCCGGTGCTCGAACTCGGCGGACGGGCCGTGCACATTCCGTACCATATGACCTGGGCGGCCGAGGTCGCCGACGACGACACCCACGAGGCTGCGACCGGCTTTACAACCGTTGCGCATCTCCGCGATGTTGCTGGTCTTCTTCGACCCGCTGGAGAACAACTATGAGGCTCGCTCGACAACTCGAAGGCCCCGAACTGGGCACCTACGACCATATCTCTCAGATGCTCACCAGCAAGGTGCGCCTGGTGAAGGTTCCGTGGCTTCCCAACGGGGCCGACGGGCTGACCTTGGGGAAAGCCGTGCTGGTCAAAAAATTCGTCGACCCTGCCGACGCTCGTGAACTTATTGCGCACGAACTCGTGCACGTGCGCCAATGGGCCGAGTATGGACCCATCGGCTTTCTGCGCCGCTACGTGGTCGAGTACCTCAAGGGTTTGAAGAAACACCGCAACCACTATCAGGCGTACCTCGATATTCCTTTCGAGCGCGAAGCGCGCGCCGAGGCCAAAGCGTGGAACTCCGCACGGGCGAACATCGAGCGGCACGCCACCTGACACCGCGATACAGAACCCGGCCTACACAGCTCAGTCGACGCAGCTGGGTGCCGATGGCTCTTGGTGGAGGAACCAAAGGGTCAGACCGTACCAAGCCGTGTTTTTACGGTCGCGACGCTCAGCGTAGGTCTAGCAATCATCGTGGTCATGGTCTTCGCAACGCTGGCTCCTGGTCCTCGACCATTTTTACGGAGCCCGGTCGAGGTACTCGGCGCCACAGAAACTCCGACCCCTGTTGAAGAATCGACCACAGCCGCCCGCCGGGAGATACCGTCAAACGACGACTGGAACGGCCCGCTCTTTGGCCTAACCGACTCGAACGTCGGCGACGATGCGGTACTCGACGATCTGCACCAGCGATGTGGCGAGCAAGACCATCTCGCCTGCGATGTACTAATGCGTTCGGTGCAAGAGTCGAGGTCGTCCTATGAACTTTGGGGATTGACCTGCGGCGCACGCACAGATCTCATCACTGGCACCTGTGCTGAACGTTTCGGCGAGGAACAGCCAAACGACCTCGAACTGGGCGTCGGCGACTGCCTTGTACTTGCCCGGTCGAGCGACGGTACTGATCAGCGAGTCTCGTGCGACCGTCCCCACGACGGGCAGATCATTTCGTCGATCGGTTCGCCCAATGCGCTCACCGCAGCAGACGGCGGCTTCCTGGCCGACCAGGAAGTGTTCGGCCATCTCGAACGAGTGTGTGAAGCCACCGCCTACGCGCTCATCGACGATGAGGCGTGGAACTACCCCACCGACCTCCGCGCTGGCCTTCTCCCACCATCTGCCGACAGCGAAAACCTGCTATTTCACTGCATGCTTTGGGCTCCGGGCTGGGCACTCGAAGCGCCACTTGTTCTGACCCAGTAAGTACCTGACCCCCTACGTACCTGACCCCTAGCTGGTTCGGACTGCTGGGCTGACGAGCTGACCGGGGCGAGCTTCGACAGTTTCTTCGACGAGGTTGCCATGGTCGACCACGATCTGGCCGTTGACGATGACATAGTCGACGCCGGTCGGTGCATCGGCGGTGAGACGTTCGGCATCGGCCGGGAAGTCGCGTACACGACGGGTTGGGCCGGCTCCGATGGTGTCGGGATCGAACACGCACACATCGGCGGCGTTGCCCTCAGCCAGATAACCCCGGCCCACGAAATTGAAAAGATCTGCCTGCACGCCGGTGAGCTTTCGCACTGCCTTCTCGATCGGCATGAGCTCGCGATCGCGTACCCACCGACCAAGAAAATCGGTGGCTTGCGGAGCATCACACAGTTGCGTCACATGAGCGCCGGCGTCGCTCAGACCAAGCGTGCACATATCGTCCTGCAGCAGTTCGGCGATACCCTCGTCGTCGCCGTTGGCCAACACATTGCGGATACGAGTCTCAAGACCATCGGCAACAGCGATATCGAGCAAGGTGTCGAGTGGTGACGTTCCGCGCTCAGCAGCAACCTCATCGAGAGGCCGATCGACGGCGGCCGCATCGGTAGCGCTGCGCGACACCGAATAGGCGTCCCACCGGGTGGCTTTGCCGAGCTTGCCCGTGAACTGCGCTGCGGCCCGCTCGCGCCATGCGGGGTCGGCGTAGGCCGCCAAGCGCTCGTCGTGTCCAACGGTCATCAGCTCGGCGAACACCGAGTTCATGTTGAGCGTAAATGGCTCACTCGCGGTCATCTCAAAGGTTAGAGGCCGCGGCGTTACCTGGGGCCAAACGTTATGGCCGGCCGCCCGCTTATCACGGTTGTAGGCCAACCGATCGAGGTGGCCTCCTCCCGGCTGGGTCAACAGTGCACTCCACGTCAGCGGCACCTTGATGTCAGCCTCGAGGTTATACAAAGCATCGAAACCAAAATCACCCCCAGGTACCGTAGCGATGAGGCCACGGCCCGACTCTGACACCACATCGACCAGAGCGCGTACCTCTTCAGGTGCCGCCCAACGGCTGGGAATCGGCTTGCCGTCGACACCACGGTGGGTCATCGCGAAACTCGTAGCGAACCCGGCTGCTCCTGCATCCATCGCCGCTGCTATCTCGGCTCGCATCTTGTCGATCTCGCTCGCAGTGGCCTCGCGTTCATACGCTTCTTCGCCCATGACAAACATCCGCAGGGGGGTGTGTCCGATGTAGGCCGTGAAGTTGAGCGCTGATCCGTGACGACCCACCGACTCGAGGTATTCGGGGAAGGTTTCGAAGTCCCAGGGAATGCCAGCCGCGAGGGTGGCAACATCCATGTCTTCAACGTTCTCCATCGTTCGGGCTACCAGCTCGTGATGATCGGCCCGGGTCGGAGCAATAGAGAACCCACAGTTACCCGCCACCACGGTGGTGACACCGTGATAACACGATGGCGTGAGCGCAGGGTCCCAGAAGACCTGGGCGTCGTAGTGGGTGTGGATGTCGATGAATCCCGGAGCAACGATGCGACCGGATGCGTCGATCTCCGTGTCGCCCTGGAGAGAGGGCCCGATCTCGGTAATTCGTCCATCGGCAATAGCCACATCCGCGGTGAAACCGGGGTTTCCCGTTCCATCGACCACAGTTCCGCCACGTAGAACTACACGCATTTTTGCTCCCAGCAAAGTCATCGCCTTCGGGTTGGATCCTCTCAGGGGCGACGGTGTTTGTCATATGCCCGATGACGATTTATCCGGCATCGGGTCGCATCAGCTGGTCTCGGGCGTGCGACGGAAGTAGCCCTGCTCGACCGCCCGATGCATTACTGCGTCGACGTCGAACACGAACGGGCCGTCCCGAGCCACCCGAAGCGTCACCTGCTGACCGGCCGCAATGCTGATCTTTCGCTCGCCATCA
This sequence comes from uncultured Acidimicrobiales bacterium, assembly GCA_938015295.1. Taxonomy (GTDB): domain Bacteria; phylum Actinomycetota; class Acidimicrobiia; order Acidimicrobiales; family SHLQ01; genus CALLQB01. The sequence continues at coordinate 16,336 of CALLQB010000057.1, read as the reverse complement.
ACGGCCAACAACATCGGTCCCGCAACCTCAACCCGTTCGCCAAAGTCGAGTCGTCGTATTTCCTCGTAGCCGATGGTCGCATGATGACCGGGAGCCGTCGGAGCAACCAGCGTTCGCCGAGCGGTTTCGGGTGGCACGAATCTGATGAGCAAGCCGCAGTCGTCGCCAGTGCCGACCGGCTCAAGCAGTCCGCCGACCGACGAGAACCCGATGCTCGCTGGGTCGGCTCTCGTCAGCACCGCGAGCGACATCGTGTCGGGATCGAACAAGTCGAGCGATCCCACGAACCGATCGGCAACCGCCACCGCATCGATCAGGGCGAGATCGTTGGTGGTGTGTCCGCCGTCATCGACCCCCTCGATATGCACCACCTTCGCCTGGCCAAACGCAACAGTTGCGTCCGCTACCCCGGCAACAAAGAGACCCAAAGCCACGCCAGCTACCGTCGGCTCAACGTGAAACGGGAATGCGTTGTTGGTGCCCGTCGACAACGGGAGCACCGGCATAGTAAGCCAACCTTTTGCTGCCGCACGATTGGTGCCGTCGCCGCCAAGCACCACCACGATGTCGGCTCCCGCCTCTCGCAACATCTGCGCAGCACGTGTGGTGTCGCCCTCGTCGAAGTGCGGCTGCAAATCGAGAGACTCGGCAACAATCTCTTTGCGCGTTTCGACAGCCCGCCGCACAATCTGGTGCGGCTCGGGAAGTGTCAGCCACCGCACGTCGGCAACCTGAGCGGCGCCCAACGCAAGTCGCCGAACGATGCTGATCTTGCTCTCGAGAGTCGAAGCGCCGGCACTTGCTACCACCCGCCTAACATCGCTACCTGAACGCGGATTCACAAGCAGGCCAACCGTGCCGGTCAACCGTTTGCCATCCATTGGTCCAGTACCCCCTGCCACGTTCGCACGCTACCCTCGGAGCCTTGGCTGCTACCGAATCCCCTACCGAGGTTCACGCCGCGATCGACCTTGGCACCAACTCGTTTCATCTCCTTGTCGCCGAGATCAACGCCGAAGGCCGTCTCGATATCCTTACGCGCGAGAAGGAGCCCGTGCGGCTCGGCTCGGGTTCAGGAGATATGAGCCAACTGTCCGACGAGGCAATCGACAGAGGCATTGCCTGTCTGCAACGGATGCGACTCATCGCCGAGACCTACAACGCCGACATCACTGCCGTCGCCACCAGCGCGACCCGCGAAGCCTCGAACAAAAAGGTGTTTGTGCGTCGCGCTCGCAAGGAAGCCGGCATCGAGGTACAGGTGATCTCCGGCGTCGAGGAAGCCCGCCTGATTCACCTCGGCGTCCTCCAGGCCGTGCCCGTTTTCAACAGCCAGGTTCTGGTTGTCGACATCGGCGGCGGCAGTACCGAAACGATCATCGGAAAACAAGGAAACGTCATCGATGCCCGGTCGCAAAAGCTCGGACACATCAGGCTGACCGATCGATTCTTTTCCGGTGGACGAGTGCGCAAAGGATCAGTCGACGAATGCCGAAAATACGTGCGCAGCTTTCTTGCGCCCGTCGCCCGCGATATTCGTAAGATCGGTTTTGAAACAGCCGTCGGCAGCTCGGGAACCATCGGAGCAATCGCCACGATCATCGAACACCGAAAAGGTCGAGAACCCAACCGGTGGGTCAACAACGTCACCTTTTCCGCGGCCGACCTAGCCAAGACCGTCAAAGCACTCACCGAAGCAAAGACACCAAACCAGCGGGCCGAGATTCCCGGGCTGGACCTCACACGGGCCGATGTCATCGTCGGCGGGGCGATTCTTCTCGAAGAACTTTTTGCCGCCGTCGGCATACAGGAGATGACCTTCTCTTCCTACGCATTACGCGAGGGTGTGCTACTCGACCAGGTTCGGCGCGACTCCAACGAGGGGTTCCATCACCTTTCCGATCTGCGGCGAGACCGCGTGCTCCGACTTGCAAACGCCTTTCACGAAGACCTCGACCACGTGCTCCACGCGACCGACCTTTCGTTGGAAATCTTCGACGCGACCACAACGCTCCATCAGCTTGGCATGGCCGAACGCGACTTTCTTGAGGCAGCCGGCATGTTGCACAACGTCGGCCTGTTCGTCTCGCATGCAGCGCACCACAAACACTCGTATTACGTGATTCGCAACAGCGATCAACTCGTGGGTTTCACCGAACACGAGCTCGAGATCATCGCCCAGATCGCCCGCTACCACCGCAAGAGCCTGCCGAAACCGAAACATCTCGAGTTCATGGCGTTGCCCAAAGCCGACCGGTCTCTTGTGGCAAAGCTCGCCGGCATGTTGCGGGTCGGCATCGCCTTCGACCGGACTCGATCGTGCCTCGTGCAAGATGTCGAGATACAGGTCGGACGAAAGATTTCGATTACGCCGGTCCTGAAGAAGCGCAGCGATGCTTCGCTCGAGATCTACACCGCTCGGCAACGTAGCGACCTGCTCGCCCAGGCGCTCGAACGCCCAGTCGAAATCGTCGGGTGAGTTCGCGGCTCACCGAGGTTCGCGCCCGCATAGCCGAACACCCAAGGTACCGGTGGATAGTTTTGGCGACCGTCTTGGTCGGCGTTGCCACCAATGCCTTTCCGGTCACCGTCTTCACCGCGGCAATCCCCACCATCGCCGAGGATCTCAACACCACCGACAGCACCATCGCCTGGGTGTTCGCTGCACCCACAATTGCGTTCGCCGTGTTCACGCCCATCGCCGGCAAACTCGGCGATCTCTACGGGCACCGGCGGGCCTACCTGATTGGCTATGGCGGAGCGGTGGTGCTCATTTTGCTCACCGCCACGGCCTGGAGTGCCGGATCGCTGATCGCTCTGCGTACCCTCGGCCAATCAACCGGAGCCATCACCAGCCCGGCGGCGGTCGCCATCATCATGGCTACTTTCGACGTAAAAGAACGACCGGTGGCCATGGGCTACTGGGCCGCCACCGTGTCGGCGGCACCTGCTCTCGGCCTTGTGCTCGGCGGACCGCTCATCGACTCGTTCGGGTGGCGGTGGCTGTTCGTCTTGCAAACATTCCCGGCGGTACTCGCGCTGCTCATCGCCCTACCCGTACTGCCCGACACGCCTCGCAAGGCAAACGTCAAGTTCGACCTGGCCGGATCGTTCACCCTCGGCATCGGCGTGGCCGGCCTGCTCTTCGCGATCAACCGCAGTCTTTTTTGGGGATTCACACACCCAGCGGTGCTCGCAGCAGGAATCATCGGCATCACTGCCCTTCGTTCATTTGTCAGCATCGAACGCTCGCACCCTTCGCCGCTTCTGGCACTCGAGACCATCCGACTCCCCAACGTACGCATTCCGTTAGTTGCGAACCTGTTGTTGTCGATGGCCTACAACGGCCCGCTCATTCTCACCTCGCTGCTTCTTAGCCGCGTGTTCGGCTACCGCGAGGCAAGCGCCATCGCCCTGGTAATTCTTCCCCGGCCGGTCGCGTTCAGCATCTCTTCGTGGATAGCTGGCCGGGCACAAGCACGCCTCGGCGCCCGCACTCTCATCATGGGCGGAGTTCTCGTGATGGCCTCGGGCCTCGCCGTGATGGGCGTGGCGGCGATGACCGAATCCGTGCCGCTGCTGGTCGGCGGACTCGTCCTTACCGGTGCAGGCTTCGGCGCCCACCGACCAGCCCTTGTAACCACCGTCGGCGAGTCGGTTGCCGCCGAAGATATGGGGGTCACCACCGGCGCGTTGAACATGCTTGGCCAAATCGGCATGGCCATTGGTGTGGCAACACTCACAGGATTAGTTGGCGATACGGCCATCATCAGCCGGTTTGTGACGGCATTCTGGGTGTCGAGCGCGATAGCAATGATTGCGCTGGTGGTCGCTTCCCGAATGGTGATCGACCGACGGGACCAGCCCTAAGGAGCCCCCTGCGCCATGCTCACAACATTTGTCCTCTTCTTTGCCAAACGATTCAAATCGACCATGGCGCTCTGGGCAGTGATCGTGGCGGTCGGCGCGTTCATCTTCATCGCTGTTTTGCCCCGCAATGGTTTCCCCAGTGTCGACGTGCCGGTAGCCGTGGCGCAAGGCACCTACCTGGTCGACGACAAAGACGCAGTCGACGCAGACGTTCTACAGCTGATGGTGGCTGCGGTCGAGGGCAGTCCCGAGATCGAGGGCATCCAAACCTTTGCGTCAGACAACGGATTCACCTTTGTCGCCGATCTCGACGACTCGCTCACCTCGGCATTTGGCGCACAACTCCTCCTCGACAAGTTCGCTACCGCAGGCCTTCCACCCGAAGCAGACTTCACGGTGCTCGAAGTCGACGCCGCCCTGTTGTTCAACGAATTCGAACTGCTTGCTGCCGTGCAAGGCCCGCCGGGAGCCACACCCGACGAGCTCGAAGCCGCTGCCGCACCTGTCATCGAAGTACTCGAAGCTCACCCCGACATCGCTCGCGCCGAGATCCTCAACCTGCTCGAGACCGGCATCGACCCCACCACCGGCGACTCGGTTACCCGACAGGCAAACTTCAACGAACTTGCCCTCGACGATCGAACCCTGCGTCCCGCGGTATCAATCGGTGTCGCAGCTGCCGATGACATCGATGCAATCGGCATCGACGACGCAGCAACCTCAGCCCTCAACCAAGCCGAACTTCCCGACGGTTTCACCGCTGTCGTGTCTTTCGAACAAGCCACGCAGATCCGCACCCAGATCTCGTCGCTGCTTCGCAACGTACTCACCGGCGTGCTCGCCGTGGCCGTGGTAAGCCTGCTACTCATCAGCTGGCGATCGTCGCTCATCACTGCTCTCTTCATTATCACCGTGATGTCGTCGGCGATGATCGTGCTATTCGTAGCCGGTATCTCGCTCAACACCATCTCGTTGTTCGGGTTGATCCTCGCTCTCGGGCTGTTTGTCGACGACGCGATCGTGATAGTCGAGGCCATCGACGCGTTCCGCGACGAAGGAGGCGGACCGCTCGACATCATCAAACGGGCCATTCAGCGAGTCGGGGCGGCAAGTGTGTCGGGCACGCTCACCACGGTGCTCGTGTTCGCACCAATCCTGTTTGTTTCCGGCATTCTCGGCGACTTCATCCGACAGCTGCCCACCACCGTGATCCTCGGCCTTTTGCTGTCGTTGTTGCTTTCGCTGGTTTTCATTCCTACCGCCACGCGTGTCCTTTTGCTGGGCTCAGAACCCAAGCCCGGCATTCTTAGCGGCATCGAAACCACGCTGGCTCGCGGCGCCGCCTCATTGCCGGCCAAGCTTCGCTCCGGAGGCATCGGCGGAAAGGTCCTTGCGTTTGGCGGCATTGCACTGAGCCTTGCAATGACCTACGCCGGCCTGCAGATTGCAGGACAGGTCGGCTTCGACATTTTCCCGGCTCAGGATGACACCAACGAGATCGCTGTCGACTTCGAGTTCGAACCAGGCCTCACCATCGATGAAGCCTCGGCGAAGGTCACCGAGGTTAACCAGCTCATCGATAGCGAGATCGGCGAACTTGTCGAACGCAACTATGTGTATTTCGGCAACTCCCGCAGCGCTGGCGGCCAAGTTACGTTGGTCGATTTCGGCCAGCGAGACCCTACTGCGCCGCAGCTCGTCGAGCGCCTCGAGCCGGTACTCGATGAGGTCGACGATGTGCGCGTTACTGTGCAGATTCTGTCGAACGGACCGCCGGAGTCAGAGTTTCCGTTCAGCGTGCAAATCTTTGGCGAAGACCTCGACTTGTCGTTAGCTCTCGCCGAGGACATGCGCAAAGCACTCGAAGCGAACACCTTCGAGCGAGGCAACGGCGACACCTTCGAAGTCATCGAGACCCGACTCGATCAGGTCGATGTGGTCGCCCGCGATGATGGGCGTCGACAAATCGAGGTTCTTGCAAGGTTTGCCGACGACGACACCACCACGTTGCTCGATGTCACCGAGACCTTTGTCGCCGAAACGTTCGATGCCGACGAGCTCGCGTCGCGAGGCCTTCCGGCCGACACGATCGCCTTCGACTTCGGCCAGGAGAGCGAGAACGAGGAATCCTTCGGCTCAACCATCACGGCGTTTATCACCGCTCTCGCCCTCATGTTTGTGCTGTTGATGGTGCAGTTTCGGTCGGTGCTTCAACCGTTGCTGGTCTTCCTGGCGATCCCGTTCGGGTTCTTCGGCGTCTTCTCTGGGTTGTGGCTCACCGGCAACCCGGTCAGCTTCTTTGTGATGCTCGGGCTTATTGGCCTTATCGGCATTGCTGTCAACAACACGATCCTGCTTACCGACTTCGCGAACCAGGAACGCCGCAACGGCGCCGACCGGGTGACCGCCATCGAAACCGCAATTCAGCGCCGGTTCCGGCCCTTGATCGCGACATCGCTGACGACGGTGGCCGGTCTGTTGCCGCTGGCGCTCACCGATCCGTTCTGGGAGCCGCTCGCGTTTACCATCATCTTCGGCCTGCTGAGCAGCACGTTCCTCGTCGTGGTCAGCTTTCCGTACTACTACCTGTTCATCGAAACGATTCGCGACGCGCTGAAGAAGCTCCGCACGCGGAGCAACCCCAACCCTGCCGCCTAGTAGGCCCTAGTAGGTGTAGAAACCCTTGCCGGTCTTACGACCGAGCAGGCCACCTTCAACCATCCGGCTGAGCAGAGGCGGCGGAGCGTACAGCTGTTCTTTGTATTCATCGAACATCGCGACAGCAACGTGGTGAATGGTGTCGAGTCCGATCATGTCGCTCAACGTCAACGGCCCCATGGGGTGTCCACAGCCGAGTTTCATACCGTTGTCGATGTCTTCGACAGTTGCGTGTCCGTCGCCGAGAAAGCGAATAGCCGAGATCAGGTACGGCACGAGCAGAAAGTTCACCACAAAACCCGAGCGGTCGGGGGCAAGCACAACCTCTTTGTCGAGTTTGTCGGTTGCGAAGGCCCGCAGCTCGGCAACGACGTCGTCGCTGGTGAGAATCGACGGAATGACTTCGACGAGTTTCATGACTGGCGCCGGGTTGAAGAAGTGCAGGCCAACGACCTTGTCGGGACGTTTGGTGCTGACCGCAATCGAAGCGATCGGGATCGATGAGGTATTGGAGGCGAGGATTGCATCGGCGCTGGTGACGATTTCGTCGAGCGCTTGAAAGATCTCGTGTTTGAGCTCTGGCGATTCGATGACCGCTTCGACCACAAGATCGCAGGGCGCAAGATCGGCCAGGTCGGTCGTGTAGCTCAGGTTGGCGATGGCGCCATCGTGGTCTGCCTGTTCGATCTTGCCGCGGTCAAGAGCCTTACCAAACGAGCCAGATATTCGTTTCTCGGCACCCTCGACTGCCTCGGGGCTGATCTCGCGAACGATGACCTTGCATCCCGCTTTCGCAGCAAGCTCAGCGATCCCGGCGCCCATCTGGCCGCCACCAACAATTCCAACAGTTTCAATCGCCATAGCGGTAATTCTTTCTTTCGTTCGTTGCAAACACATAGGGGTCAGGCACCTGAGGTGCCTGAACCCTCTTTCTACTTCTGGACTCTTCGTTGTGGTTAGTCGTCGTGCTCGGTGATGGTGATCGACTGGATCACGACATCGGTGAGTGGCTTATCGCCAGGTGCGCAATCGACGCGCTGCATGGTGTCGACAACGTCGAGACCAGCCACAACCTTGCCGAAGAGCGAGTACTGCGGCGGCAGGCCAACACCCGACGGACCGCTCACGATGAAGAACTGGCTGCCGTTGGTGTTTGGGCCAGCGTTGGCCATGGCGAGTGAGCCAATTTCGTAGCGTCCGGGCGACGGAAGCTCGTCGCCGAACTTGTATCCGGGGCCACCGCGGCCGGTGCCGGTGGGGTCGCCACCCTGGCACATGAAACCGTTGATGATGCGGTGGAAAATGATGCCCTCGTAGTACTTGTAACGGGCGAGGACCACAAAGTTGTTCACCGTGTTGGGTGCGGCGGCTGCGTCGAGAGCGATGGTCATCGTGCCAAGGCTGGTCACCATCTCGGCGGTGTAACGCTTGGATGCGTCGATGCACATTGGTGGTGGACCATCGAACTCGACGCGACGTTCGCTTGAACCGTCGGCTGCGGGGCATTCAGTGGGCATTTTTTTCCTTAAGGGGTTTGACAGTCGCATCGTTGCTCTCCGCTACGGGCCGCTGGAACCATCAGAAACGCTGGGAACCAGGCAAGCGCGCAGGTCTGCCGTATAGGGGTTGAGAGTGAACGCTCAACCTTGTCATGGACCAAGTCAGGCTAACGAACTGTGTCGCTGTTCAGCGCCGCGCGTTTCCGACAGCAAAAAAGGCAATTGCGGCGGCGGTGCCCACATTGATCGAGTCGACACCGGCGTGCATGACGATGCGAAGCCGCCGGTCGCATGCGGCGAGCACGTCGTCGGAGAGCCCGGGACCTTCGGCCCCGATCACCACGGCACATTTCTGATCGCGGTCGAGTTGCAGGTCGCCGAGGTCGTCGGCGGTGGTCGACGGTGTCAGCGCAAGGCGGAGAAACCCTAGCTGCGCAAGCATTGCTAGGCCGCCGGACTCGGAAAGGTCTCCGAGCGAGCCGATCCGGGCATGAGGTATCGCAAACACCTCACCCATCGAAACGCGAACCGCTCGTCGGTACAACGGGTCGCACGACGATGCGTCGACTAGGACGGCGTCGACCCCAAGGCCCGCAGCACAGCGGAGGATGACACCCATATTTGTGGGGTTGTTGACCCCTTCGGTGACGAGAACCGTTTTTGCACGACGCAGAAGGTCGACCGGGTCGTTGCTGGGCGGACGAATGAAGCAGGCAATCGGATCGCGAAGTTCCTTGCGACCTGCAACAGCCTGCAGCACCTTTGCGCCGCCAGCGAGCACGGTGGCGTGTGCGGGTAGTTCGGGCAACCCTTTGGTGCGGTTGGCATCGACGAGCACCGATTCGAGCTGGTGTCCGGCGGCGAGCGCTCGTGCGATGACCACATCGCCTTCGCCAATGAACGACCCTGCCATGTCGCCACCAGGACGTTCTCGAGCTTGGCGAAGTTGGTGATCGCGAAGACCCATGAACACGTCGAGCCGTGGGTCGGCCGGATCGTCGACGGGAATCATTGCACGGCCAAAAAGACCGGCAGAGTGACGGCCAAACGGGCTGCGTTAGTCAACGATCGTGATGGTCGAAGCCGTTTGCACGCCGTCGCCACCGCACGCCCAGCACGGTGTCTCTGGACGACCGCGCCATGTCACGTCGCACGTTGGGCACAGCAACGAGATCCACGTTCGGCGGCGATCGGTATTGACACCGATCAACGAACCGGCGGCTTGGGGCGACATACTGAGCAATATATGACCATCTTTCACACGAGCGGTGGATTGTTACCTACTTTCCGTGAAATTCCACGCAAGACAAGTGGCCAAAGACTGCAACTGCCACTTCGTGAGCTTGTTGGTGCATTTGTGGTATTTGTTGTTGGTGTTAAGAAAGTGAACTCTCTAGGCAGCCGGGGATGCTCCGCTGGCCGTCCGGAGCGCCAGTCCGTCAAGCGTCGCCACCACGACCCCAGCAATAGTGCGGTGACCTGCACCATTGGGATGCACGCAGTCCACTCGCGACACCCACGAGTCGTCGCGTGTCCGGCCTCGAGCGCAATACGGATGGGTTCCCTCGACCAAGCGGCCGAAAACATCCCGAATGACCGGGAGCCCGTTTTCTCTTGCGCCGTCGGGGCCGAAACCGTTCGGGGCGCCGTGCCCCTCGAACTGGGCGCGGATGTCGGCGACCACAACTCGGTCGGACGGGCCGGCCTCTGAGCCAAATCCATCGACCGTATCGAAAATGACATCGTTGAGTCGGTCGAGTGCAGCGTTCGAAATATCGGCGAAACAGGCCCGACGGCAGCCTTGGATCCCCTGTGGCGACTGCGCCGCAGGGTTGTAATACGTCGTGACCACTACCGTTGCATCGGTGCGTTCGAGCAGGCGCCGGAGGATGGTAGTCAAACGGATTTGATAGGTGCCCAGTAGCGGATCGAGATAGTCAACGTTGAGCTCATCGTCGGGCGTGACCAAGTTCCAGGGCTGATCGAACTCGATGTCGTTTGCACCGACCGTCAACGTGATGATGGCCGGGTTGGCGCGCACAGCGTGATCAACCTGGGTCGCCCCATCGCGTCGCGTTCGCAGCAGGTCGGTTGCGGTTGCACCGCTGCAGGCCACCATGTCGAACGATGTCTGTCCACGCAGCACGCCTGATCGCCGAAGTGCGGTGAACACCCGCCGTCCATACGCCTGACGTTCGGCACGCCAACACGAATCGCCGCCGAGATAGTCGAACAGGTCGCGGCCGTGCCCGCTGGCTACCGAATCACCCATCGCCAGCAGCATGCCGGGGGTACCGCTGTGCCGGGCGACCAGGTTGACCTCGACAACCGTCGATGCCCCGGCATCATCAAGGGCGGTCAGTGTGAGCGGCCAGGTGCCCGGCACACGAGGGGCGAACACCAACTCGGTAACGAGGCCATCGACCATCGTGTACGACAGGCCCGGCACTCCCCTATTCGGACGAAGCCGCACTCGGTCGCCGTCGGGATCTGACACCACGAGGGGTGCAGTCGCTGGAGTGACCACACCGTCGGCATCGAAGATGGCACGCAGCTCTGCAGCAATCTGCAGCAGGGGCGCGCGGTTGGACTGCCCGTGAGAGCGACGGCTCGGTAGTCCGAAATCAGAGGCGGTCGCGGTTGGGTTCGCAGCCAACATTTCGTGCGCGGTGTCCTGAGCAGCCGCAGCTGGAATGAGCGACACCGAAGACACCGAAGTGACAAGACCAAGACCACCAGCCAACAGACTCATGAGCAAAACAAACGAGCGGCCTCGACACAGCATCCGCCAACCGTAGTCAACCCTCGTCGAAAATTTGCCGCACACCGGCACCAGTGGTCGGCGGCCTCAAGTGGTCGGCGTCAACAGAACGGCAACTCCACAAACTGTTGTTGCAAAGTGACCGCGCAGGGTCGTTTTTGGTGAAAATTTCGGTTCTTTGGGTGCGTTACTTTGGGGCGTCGACGTAGCGCAGATAGGGCTTTGGGGCATCGAAGGAACCGAATCGTTCGTTTGCCTCGTCGTCGGACACGCTTGGCGCCACGATGACCTTGTCGCCAGGGTTCCAGTTGACCGGTGTGGCGAGCTGCTGCTCGGCGGTCAGCTGTAGTGAGTCGATAACCCGAAGGATCTCATCGAAGTTGCGACCAGTGCTGGCCGGATAGGTCAGCGTGAGCTTCACCTTGTTGTCGGGACCAATCACAAAAACCGACCGGACCGTCAACGTGTTGTCGGCGTTCGGATGAATCATGTCGTACAAATCCGACACCGTGCGATCCTCATCGCCGATAATCGGGAAGTTGACCGCTGTGCCTTGCGTTTCTTCGATATCGGCTGACCACTCGTTGTGAGACGTTACCGAATCAACCGAAACGGCGATCGCCTTGACGTTTCGCCGATCGAACTCGTCCTTCAGCTTGGCGGTATAGCCAAGTTCTGTCGTGCACACCGGGGTGAAATCCTTCGGATGCGAAAACAGGACTGCCCAAGCACCCTCTTTCCAGTCGTGGAAGGTAACCGAACCTGCCGTGGTATTCGCCGTGAAATTTGGTGCTTCATCGCCAAGCCGGATTGCCATCAGGAGCTTCCTCGTCAATTGTCGTTGGTTGCAGAGGGCCGGTCCGCCACCGTCTACCCGCTAATGCCGACAAGCTAGGTCGCCTTTCGACAACCTGTCAACGGGAGTAAGGGGTTGTCTAGCTTTCGCCGAGGATCGTGCGAAACGCCTGGCGCCACCCGGTCGCTTCAATGCCCAACTCGGCAAGCCGCTCTTCAGTTTCAAGACGAAGAATATCGGCGTTCGCCAGGCCAAGATGCTGCGAACTCAACGAATGGGCAAGCACCGTCAAGGCGTAGCCCAAAGCATCGCTGGTTGTTGAAAGAAGCGCCTTGGCATCGGCAAATGCCTCACTTGCGCCTTCGGCATCACCGGCGACGGTGTTGGCAAGCCCAAACGCAATCAACACGCGAAGGCGGTCGAGATACGTCGCCCGAGAGGACACTGCGACCGAGCCGCACAACTTGGCCGAGAGCTCGACATCGCCATCGGCAGCCGCGGTGTAGGCAAGCGCAGCGATGGCCGCCGGGCTCACACCAAGATCACTGTTTCCCGCAGCGGCGTATTTGAGTATCGAGCGAGCGTCATCGAGCCGACCTTCTTGTAACAACGCAAGACCATAGGCAACAACCCGTTCGGACTGGCCGACCAGCGACGGGTCGATATCGGTCGTCACGACATTTCCGAGCTGTTCGAGGGCTGGCTCGGGGCGGCCAACACTCACATTGCCCGAAGAAAGGGTTGTCTTCGCGAGCTGGCCAATGCCATCGTCGGATTCAGGAAGCACGTTGATAGCTCCGCGAAGCACCATGAACCCCTCGTCGACCCGACCCAGCCGGATAAGTGAGCGTCCGTAAATCGCCTCCGCTTGTACCTGCCCAAAAGGGTCGTTAATCGACCGGAACAACCCCACCGCCTGCTCGGCGAAGTCGACCGCCTCGACGGTGTTGCCACGCCAGAGGTTTACCGATGCCAGCAACACCCGCATCATGCCGCCGACCCACGCATCGTTTCGCCCAGCGGCATCCGCCAATGTCTGAAGAGCAAGACGTTCGGACTCATCGAACCGGCCCTGATGCATCCGCACGTACGCCAGCAAGCCATGTGACCACGCCATACCAATGACATCGCCAAGCGAAGTGAAGAGGTCGAGCGACTTCTCGATTCGTTCGTCGGCTTTCGCTGTGCGGCCTTGAACAAAGCCGAGCCAGGCAAGGTTCTGTCGCGCCCAAGCTTCGTTGCGTCGATCGCCCAATGCGAGGCTTGCCGCCAGCGCATCTTTCATCGCGAGCTCAGCACTTTCGCTGTTGCCAGCCATGAGATGTGCCATGCCAGCCATCCGCTGCACTTCGGCAACCTGCTTGAGATTGTCCTGCGCCCGGAACCCGCTGAGCGCTTCGTCGAAGAACTTCACCGCGACATCGAGGTTGCCTCGCCGCTGCTCGATCTCGCCGCGACCCATCGCAATCGTGGGACCAAACCGGGGCTGATCGGCCGCCAACTCCTCGGCGGTCCGCAAATCGACCAATGCCAACTCGATGTTTCGTGCACCAGCGTGGGCGTGTGCCCGCGCCAGCAGCGTTTCGATGTAACGATCGTCGCCCTCGTCAAGCAAGCTAAGTCGCTGCGTGTACAAGCTGGCGCTGGTGTCCCACCGTTCTGTCGCTGCCATCGCCTTCGCAGCACGGTCGGCCCAAAGCAACGCCCGGTCGGCGACATCGCTAGGCACGTTAGGAACACGACCCATCTCGCGGGCAAACTCGGCCGCCCGCAGATAGTGGTGTGCAACGGTCGTTGGAGCCGCTGATGAGCCAAAGGTGGTCTCGATAAAGTCGGCGACGCCAAAGTGGCGAACCGCTCGATCTGATTTGGTGAGCCGGTTGTAGACCACGTCGCGCACGAGGTCGCTGTGAAATTCCCAGTGCTGCGTGTCGCCGTCAACGTCGAAAAGGTCGAGCTCTACGAGGCGAATAATCGTCTCGTCGACCGGCACGGTGCTGCCGCGTGCCTCCGACATTTTTTCGAGGGCCATGATGACGCCGCGGCGGCCGAGCACGGCAGCATCCTCGACAACACCAGCCTCGGTAGTACTCAAACCATCGAGGCGAGCTGCCACGATGCCGCGAACCGTCGCCGGGAGTTCGGTGCCATCGATCATGCCGCCGCTGTCGACAAGCGACGCTAGCTCTTCGAGAAAGAACGGGTTCCCGCCCGACCGTTCGACCAGGTCGGCGCGCATCGCAGGACTCGCGTTGGGCAGCAACGACTGGGCCAACTCTGCCGCAGCATCGGCTTCCAGCGGATCGAGAGTCAGCGTGAGGTTGTTGTGCCGTCCGTTGGTAGGCGACCATCTCTCAGCCAGCTCGAACCGAGCCGTGGCCATCACCACAAACGGCTGGTGCACCATCCGCTGTACAAGGTCATCGACGAGCGCAAGCACGGCCTCGTCGGCCCAGTGCAAATCGACCAGCTGCAGGAACACCGGGCTGACGTTGGCGAGCGACTCGAAGACCAGCCGTGCTGATCGCGATGCCTCATCTTGCGCGTGTTTCGGCTCGATGCCATCGAGTGGACCGCCGTAGTCAAAGAGGTACAACAAGCCGTTGACGATTCGGGTCTGCTCTTCGGGGCCCGACGACACAAGCCCAGCCACCGCATCGCTGATTTGCACGTCGGGGTGATCCGGGTCGATACCTGTCGTGAGACGAAGGCCCGCCTTCACCGCCTCGGCGATGGGGAACCACATGTTTGCTTCGCCGTAGGGCACGCAGCGACCAGTGAGCAGCACCGCCCCCGCCTCGGTCGCATAACCCGAAACCTCCGAAGCCAACCTTGATTTGCCAACGCCAGCCTCACCCATCACGAGCATCATCAAGGATCGGCGAAGACGAAAGGCCGAATCGACCGACTGCTTGGCGATGCCAAATTCGATGTCGCGTCCGACCAGCTTGTTTCGACGTCCGTGCCGCTGCCCCGGCAAACCGACCGCCGCGATAGCAATCCATACGGTGACCGGTTCGGCTCGACCGCTGAGGTTGAGCTCGTTGCCCATTTCGTAGCTGATGGACTCGTTTGTTGCGGCGTTTGTGTCCTCGCCGACGACGATCTGGCCCGGTTGGGCGATGTCGGACAAGCGGCTCGCGATATTGACGACGTCTCCCATTGCGGTGTAATCGCCGGCGGCACGAATCTGGCCAACCAGCACCTCACCGGTGTTGATGCCGATACGGACTTGCAGCTTTGTGTCGAACTCTTCATTGAACGAGGCAACGGTCGTCAGCATGGCGAAGGAGGCCCGGGTGGCCCGTTCAGCATCGTCCTCATGAGCGACCGGAGCCCCAAATATCGCGAGGAGACCGTCGCCGAGCACCTTGTCGACGCGGCCACCAAAGTCGGTGACATCGTTGGCCACGCGCCCAAAGAAACCATCGACCAGGTTTTTGACCTGTTCAGGATCGGCGGACTCTGAAAGAGCGGTAAAGCCAACAATGTCGACGAACACAACCGTAACGACACGGCGCTCATCGTGACGGTGTTCGACCCGGTGACCGCACGACGGGCAGAACCGGGCATCGGTGGGCAAGACAGACCCACAGCTCACGCAATGCACCACCTGACTCTAGTTCGCCGGGGGGACAGCAGGGTCATCCATTTGGTGGATGCACCAACCGTTGATTCTGCGTACCGTTACGGGTGATGACATCGCTCTGGCGCAAAATCCAACAGTGGGGCAACGCTCACCAACGCGCCGCCGATTTCCTGCTGATGGCCTTCATCCTTGCGCTCGTATCGTGGTCAATTTGGCCACCGGCTCGAGACACTGAAGGGTTCAGGCAGATGGACGCACTCGGTGCGTTTCTCGCAGTCACCGGTGCGTCGACCGTTGCCTTCCGTCGCCGGAACCCAGCAGCTGCGTTGAGCGTCTGCGCAACGTCAACGTTTATCTACTGGATTCTCGATTACCAAGACTCTGGCGTTGGTTTGCCGCTATTGATCGTGACGTACTCGGCGGCCGCCTACCTTGCGACTGGAGCTACCGCTCGCAAGCTGGGGTTTGGCTTTGGCGCAATCATGGTCGCGGTGCTGGTCGCTGGGCTCTTGTGGCCGGGCGAGAGCCTGTCGATCGTCGATGCGGTTGCATCGATTGTCTTTTATGGCACGGCGTGGGTTGTAGGCGACAACGTACGGACCCGGCGCGATCACCTGGCGGAGGTCGAGAAACGAGCCGAAGCCGCCGAGGCGCAACGCGAATCAGAAGCGGCGCGAGCCATTGAGCAGGAACGCACAGCGATTGCACGCGAACTGCACGACGTTGTTGCGCACGGGCTCAGCGTGATGGTCGTGCAAACGGCGGCCGCGCGCCGGATCCTTGCCAGCAATCCAACGAAAGCCGACGAAGCTCTGCAGGCCGTGGAGGAGACGGGTCGAAGTTCCATCGACGAAATGCGACGCCTCCTCGGGGTGCTCAGATCCGACCGCAAGCTCGATACCCAATTCGCCCCCCTTCCTGGCCTGAACGATCTCGAAACGCTGGTCGACCAAGTCGAAGGCGCTGGGCTCAACGTGCGCGTGCAGATCGATGGTGACGCTCGAGCGCTTCCCGTAGGCATTGAACTGTCGGCCTACCGGATTGTGCAGGAGTCGCTCACGAACGCGCTCAAACATGCTGGGCCAGCAAAGGCGTTGGTGCGGCTTTCCTTCGCCGACGACGAGCTGAAAGTCGAGGTCTCCGACGACGGACGTGGCGGCGCC
>CALLQB010000056.1 GCA_938015295.1 uncultured Acidimicrobiales bacterium | reverse complement strand
CGGCCGGGTGGAGCGACGGCTCCACCCGGCCGTTTGCTGTAGTGCTGCTAGCGGGGTTGCTACCCGACTCGTCCAAGCAACACCGGTTGGGGGTTCTCGGAGTTCGCAAGTGCCGGGTTCGAACCGAACACCATCACACTTGACTCGCCGACCAGTACTGACGTGATGTCAGAGTCAGGCAGCTCGGTCGCTCCCCAGGTAACTCCGTCGGGGCTGAAGAACACAACGCTCGACACCGTGTAGCCATCGTTAGGGGCTTCGGCCCAGGTAGCGGCCCAGGCAACGATGCCGTACTCGCCAGCCTGCACACCGTTAATCGAATACTCGCTCAGGTCGAGGTTCGGTGCAAGGTCTTCAACGCTCAAGCGGGTCGAGCCGCTGCCGTCGCTGCGCAACAACGAACTCGTCTCGGACTCTGACTGCCAGTCGATCGCAAAGCTTGCACCCTTGAAGTTGACCGAACCGTAACCCCGAGCCGCTTGTGTCTCGTTCTGCCAGCTGACACCGTCGGCTGAACTCCAGACCGATTGAGGCGGTGGCGTGTTCTCGATCTCGTTTTGTTCAGTCCACGGACCGTCGAACACGGCTTCAAAGCCGTTGCCGGTGAACGTCACCTCGAGGAGGTAGCCGTCCTCATCTGCAAAGAGCTCGCCAAAGTTTTGCACCTCGCCATTTGCAACGAGGTAGCCGGCGTTCGAGCCGTACCAATGGTCAGGTACAGCAACTCCTAGGTCCGCCCACGTTGCCTGTTGCAGATTTGACTCATCGACCTCATAGTCGCTTGCTGCCCATCCGAGGATTTCTCGACAGCCGGACTCGTCGAGCCAAATCTCGAACTCGGCGTATGCAGCCTCAAATTCGGCATCGGTTACTTCGTAGTCACCTTCGACGGCGTCTGCGACGTCTTCGGCGAACTCGACTTCCTCGGCTGCCTCAACGACGCTGCTCTCGCTAAGAGGAATCGTCGTTGTGGTCGGTACGAGTTGGCCGTCGGGTCCTTCGAGCTCTTCGAAGATCTGCTGCTGACGGGCCGATGCTTCTTCATTGCAGGCCCCGAACGTTTCGCAACCCGGGACTGTTTGTACAAACTCGTTCGCCGCCGCTTCGGTCTCCCGCCAAATGCGTTCCTGCTCACGTTCGAACGCTTCAATCTCGGCGATCTTTTCGTCGGACGGCTCGCCCTCGAAGTCATAGATTGCTTCATAGTCGGCCTCGTCGGGACCACGCTCTTCGTAAAAGTCCTGCATGGCTTGCTGGCACGGGCTTACCTGATACACATCGGGGATCCAGGAGATGCCGTCGACGGTGAGGTTACGGATCTCATCGGTTTCGGGGTCGATATCGGCCCCTGCTGCCTGAGCAAGCTCAATCGCTTCCTGCCAGTCGGGTCCCTGGTTCGCGCTGATCACCACAAAGGTCTGGCCGTCGCGGGCCGCCACCATTGCCTGGTAGTACGGCCAGGATGTCGGATCGTCACCAAACTGTGCGGAAAGGTTGAGGTCGGTCCACTGCCAGGTGTTGCCACCATCGTTCGATGTACCAACTGACGGCACATCGCTGGAGGGCGAACCCGTGCTTAAGGTGTAGAGAAGCCCATCGGTCGATGAGCCGAAGCTGGTGACGTAACGATCACCGAAGTCGGTGGTCGACCAGCCATCTTCATCAAAGCGATACAACGTGTCGGCTCGGCCGAAATCACCGTTAGCTTCATCGAATGTGCTTCCCGGTGCGGTGGAGAGCGCAAAGTACACGTCGCCAATACTTGCAGTTCCGTTCCAGATGTTGAAGCCCCCCGGGCTTTCACCCGTCTCGACGTTGACAAACTGCAGCGGCGCTCCGGGTGCAACGGCGTCGGCTTCTTGCGGGTCGTCGGCCGGATCAGAGCTCTCGGTATCCTCCTCTGCTTCGGTACTGTCGACCGCCAACTCGACGGGAGCCTGGCTGCCACCTTCCTGATTGAGGAACATGCCGCCAACACCAAGCAGTACGGCAGCGACCGCAACAGCCATTCCGGCCATGCGCTTTTGTTTCCGTTTTTGGGAACGTTGGGCGATGCTGTCGACCGTTGCCGGTTCGATGGTGATCTGTTGCCCCTGGTTTTCGAGCTGTCGTTTCAGCCGATCATCAAAGTTCATTGTTCGTGCTCTCTTCGTGAAGATTTTGGGGGGTTGTTTGAGGGGACGCTTCTGGCTCGTCGAGTTCGTCTCGTAGGCGCTGCAGCCCGACCGTGAGTCGACTTTTCACGGTGCCTTCTGCAATATCGAGGGCTTCGGCTGTTTGGGCTGTTGACCAGTCGAGGAGATACCGGCAAACAACAACGGACCGGTACTTGATGTCGAGTCCTTTGATCGCTGAGCTCAGCGCAACGTCAGGGGTTTCCGGAAGGGTCATCTGGTCGCTGCTCCAGGGCATTTTTCTGTTGGCCCGGCGGTGCCAGCTTCGGCCCCAGTTGAGGCCGACCCGGTAGACCCAGCCGGCCGGATTGTTATACGTAGCGACGTCGTTCCAACGATCGAACGCCCGAACCATTGCTTCATCGGTGGCTTCGCAACCCAAACTTCGGTCGCCCAAGGTAATGCTCAACGCTCGTACGATGTCGGCGTAGTGAAGCTCGTAGAACGTTGCAAAGGCAACGTTGCTGAGCTGCACATCGCGTACGTGTTCACCGCCCACAGCTGGCGCAACCTTGGATTCCGTCACCGACGGTACCTCCAGTGTTAGTTCCATAGCCTTCAAACGGTTGGGAAGGCGGTTTGGTTCGGTCGTTCAACAATTTTTTTCTTCCAGACCTTGCGTAACGCGGTTTTCGTCGGGATCGATGGCCTGCGCTGCGAGGAGCGTCTCGCACACGTCATCGACCAGACCAGCCTGATCCTGGACTGCTGCCAGGTTCAGTAACGGCGCAAGAGACGCCGGCGCGAGATCCACGGCGTGCCGCAGCTTTTCGATCGCAAGATCGGTGTTACCTCCAAGCGCAAGCGCGATGCCGTACTGCTGCTGCATAGACGGGTTGTTGGGATCGCTCGCATCGAGTTCGGTCAGCGCTCCCAGAGCGACCGCTAGGTCGGCGGCGTCGCCGGTCGACCGGGCGTGGGCAAGCAGCAGGTCGGCTCGTTCAGTGAGCAGCGCCGGGTCGTGGGGCGAAATTTCGAGGCCGTTGGTGAGTCGATCGATTGCCCTCGTTGTTCCGTCGCTTTCTTCGCCTGCATTACTGACGTCTCGAGTGGAGAGGCGCGAAGCAATGAAGTCGTACCTGATCGAATCAGGGCGAAGGCTTCGAGCAGAGTCAGCGAGAGCGAATGCTCGGCCAGGTTCGACCGCGTTCGTCGCTGACTCGATTCGGTGATCGGCTGCGACGTTGAGCGCACCGCCAACCAGAGCGACCACAGCAAGTGCCGCGGCTGCGACTGCCGCCACATCGACAACAGGGCCCATCGGTCGCACAGGGCTTGCCGCTGGTTGGACAATCGATGCGCGGGCTGCCAGTAATCCGGCAAACACCCAGAACACTGGATCGAGCTCAGCCAGAGGAAACAGAAACAGTTGCTGCAGCGAGTACCCCAGCACCGCTACACCGAGAGCAGCGTCGGCAGTTGCGCCGCTTCGAAACATTCGAATCGCGGCGCCAGCCAGCACTACCTCGATGACAACCAGCGCTGCGGCTGCCAGCAGGCCGCCGGCGAGAGCGGTGTCGATGATGTTGTTGTGTGCCCGGTCGGTAAACACTTCGCGTCCGTAGTCGATCACGTACTGCTGGTCGACAAATTCACCAAAGCGCGTGCGGTAGGTCTCGGGGCCGAGACCAATAACTCCCGCAGTGCCGTTACCAAACAACGTCTTGGCCCCAACCTCCCACTCGTCGAGGCGACCGGCCATGACGCCACCGTCGGTTTCGGTAAGGCTCCAGAGCCGCGCTCGCAGCGGGCCGGTCGCCAAGGCTGCGATTGCCACAGCCGCGACGCCGATGCCCAACAGCGACCGTTGGGCAATTGGCAAACGCAGTAGTCGCTCACGACGGACCACGGCGACCAGCAGCACCGCGCCCGCTAACCCAACCCAGGCGCCGCGCGACTGCGAGCCAGCCAGGAGAAACAGCCCCGACAATGCACCGGCGATTCCAACCGCCCGCTGCAAACGGGGACGCGTTTCGTCAAGAGCCAAACCAACAGCGATGGGCACCCCAAGAACAGCACCCGCACCTAGGTAGGCAGGTTGGCCAAATGTCGCGCCGAGGCGATCGCCGGCGAAGCTGCTAGCGAAACCACCGACAGCACCGAGTTCGGCCAACCCGTACAACCCGGCGACCGTTACCGCCCCTGCCATAGCTAGCCGCAGCGGTGTCTCATCGTTGTCGGCAAAGAAGAAATAGCTCGCGAAGAACAGCCCAGCGAACAGCGTCCAACTTACGAGACCCAGATGCCGATCAGGCGTGCCGATCAACGCGTGCCATCGGTCGGCGGAGAACGCCGTGCTCACCATCATCGCCAGTAGCAACACACACCACCCGCCGACGAGCAGGCGATGCAATGGTCGGCGTGTGGGGGCGCCTCGACGGCCTGGTCGACTAGCGCTGTCTCCAAAGAGCGTAAGGGCGACCGCCGCGAAACCAATCGTGCTGACCAGCGCCCACCGCAACGGACCGAAACGATCCCACCCAAAAGGGTCGACAGCGAGCATCGCCACCAGAACCAGCGCCACAAACCTCACGCCTGCACTATCGCACGCCTTGTCGGGAGTGCGACGTGCGGGGGCACCACTTGCGAAATTGAGCGGTGGGATCGCCGCAATCGGTGACACACTGATCTGATGTGCAAAAACCGGCGCCGCTTGTGACCGCCACCGCGTCGACGCCGACCACCGAACCCACCCGCCCGTTTCAAGGCTGGCGGGTGCTCGGACTTGCCACCGCTGCGCTCATCCTCACGACACCTGGTCAAACGATTGGTGTGTCGTCGTTCATCGACCACATGATCGAGGATCTCGACGTCAGCCGATCGGTGATCTCTGCCGCCTACCTCATCGGCACTCTCACGGCGGCCAGTGTCATGCCGGCGGTCGGGCGATGGATCGACCGCCGCGGCGTAAGCCACGCAATGACCGTCGTCGGATGCGCGTTTGCCGTGGCCATTGCGTTCACCGGCTTCGCGCAAAACATTTGGATGGCCGGTCTTGCCTTCGTCGGGTTGCGCATGTTCGGGCAAGGCT
This sequence comes from uncultured Acidimicrobiales bacterium, assembly GCA_938015295.1. GTDB lineage: Bacteria > Actinomycetota > Acidimicrobiia > Acidimicrobiales > SHLQ01 > CALLQB01. The sequence continues at coordinate 6,750 of CALLQB010000056.1, read as the reverse complement.
CCCTTTCGCTCATCGGCGACACGTCAATTTCGCTGTGGTTTCAGGAACGGCGCGGTAGAGCGTTCGCCATCGCCATGACGGTGTCGACCGGCCTCATGTCCCTTAGCCCACTACTGTTCACCTCACTTATCGCCGAGGTCGGTTGGCGCAAGTCGTGGTGGATCGCCGCGGCAGCAATCGCGTTGACCGTGGTGCCGATGGGACGGTTCCTCATGATCGACCGACCGTCGAGCATCGGACAGGTGCCCGATGGCATCGAGGGCATCACCGCAGAAAACTTTGTGGCCCAGAAAAGCTTTTCGGTTGGTGCGGCGATGCGCACCGGCGGGTTCTGGAGCCTTATCTCTATCGCCGCGCTGGCGTCAGCTCTGTCCACCGCACTCACGTTTCACAACGTGTCTGTCATGGCCGAAGGTGGGCTCTCCGAAACACAGGCGGCATCGGTCTTTGTGCCGCTCAGCATCGGCGCGGTGATCACGAGCTTCTCCGTCGGGTGGCTGACCGACAAGGTCAGCTCTCGGCTATTGATACCGCTGCCACCTCTTGCGTTTGCCGCCGCAGCGGTTCTCGCGACCCAAGCCGCACCAGGATTCATGTCGTTGCTGTATGGCCTTATCATCGGCATAGCTGGCGGCGCGGTTCGAGCACTCACAAGCGCCCTGTATCCAAAGTGGTTTGGCACCAATCACATCGGCGCCATCAAGGGTGTTGCCCAGACGGTTTCGGTTGCATCCTCGGCCGTCGGCCCACTTTTGTTGTCGGTCGGAAACGACATCGCCGATGGGTATCACCCGGCGCTGTTCGTCGCCGCGACGCTGTCGCTCGCGATCGCCCTTGGCACGTTGCTGGTTAGCGACCCCTCGAAGAACTCGTAACCGCCCGCACGCTCGGGTCGATTGTGACCGCCGAGCGCGCTAAGAAAGGGGCAGCAAGCCCCTTCTAGAAAGCGAGCAATCCCTCATGGCCCAGATCACTCTTGGCGGAAACCCTGTAAACACCGGTGGCGATATTCCGGCGGCCGGTGCTGCTGCACCCGACTTCACCCTCACCGGCGGCGACCTTGGCGCAGTCAGCAAGGCCGACTTTGCGGGCAAGAATGTTGTCCTCAACATCTTTCCGAGCGTCGATACCCCCACCTGCGCCACCAGCATCCGTACCTTCAACGAAAAGGCTGCCGGCCTCGACAACACCACAGTTCTTTGTGTGTCAGCCGACCTTCCGTTTGCTCAGGGCCGCTTCTGCGGAGCCGAGGGCATCGAAAACGTCTCCACCGCTTCGACCTTCAAGAACCCCGAGTTTCTCGAGAACTTCGGCGTATCGATGGTCGACGGCAAGCTCGAAGGCCTTTGCGCACGCGCCGTTGTCGTCATGAACGGCGAAGGCCAGGTCGTGCACAGCGAACTCGTCAGCGAAATCGCCAATGAGCCCAACTACGACGCTGCACTCGGCGCAATCAGCTAACAGGCACCCTTGTGTTTTTGGGCGGGTGGTTGCGCACCAGCCACCCGCCTCAAGCATTGACCCAATCTCGCCGATTCACTGTGGGTGGCTTCCCCCTCGTCGACGAGCAAACGGCTCTACGAACTTGACCTGCTTCGATTTGTTGCGGCGGTAGCGGTCGTACTGTTTCACCTGAGCTTTCTCGGTGAACGCTCTGGTGCCAGCCCGTCGGCATTTCCGACCCTCGCCCACGCAACAAAGTACGGCTACCTCGGCGTCGACTTCTTCTTCATCCTTAGCGGCTTCGTGATTCTAATGAGCGCCAAGGGGCGGTCGGCAGTGTCGTTTGCACGGGCGCGTGTAGTGCGACTCTTCCCGGCCTATATCGCCGCGGTTGCGCTTACCAGCGGCGTCTTGTACCTCGACGGACGAGGTCCAAGCAGCGGGCAGTTTGTGGCCAACCTCACCATGACCCAAGCAGTCTTCCGGGAAGGGCATATCGACGGCGCGTACTGGTCGTTGCTTGTGGAGATGCGCTTCTACGCTCTCATCGCCGTGGTCATAGCCGTGGGCGGGCTCAAGCATGTCGAGAACCTGACTCTTGCCTGGCTTGGCTACCTTCTGATCACTGATTTCGTCGCGCTGCCCTCGATTGCCTCGACCGTGCTCATCGATCAGCACGCCCATCTGTTTATCGCGGGGATGACCTATGCCCTTGTGCGGGCAGAACAACAGATGACGACGCGCCGCCTCGTGGTGTTGATGTGGTGCTGGGCTTCGGCGACAACGATGGCCCTTGGCCAGGCCGAAGTCATGGCCACCCGGCACGAAACGCCTTTCTACCCAGCGGTCATCGTTGGCGCCAGCGTGCTGTTCTTTGCGACCTTCGCCCTGATCGCGTTGCGGGGGATGCCCGGACTCCGGCGACCCTGGTTCGCTGTCCTAGGCGGCGCGAGCTACCCGCTCTATTTGTTGCACCAGGAAATCGGCTACGTGATGTTCCAAGCCGCGACGGCCAACCGCTGGGTTGTTCTCGTCGCTGTGCTCGTCGGCACGACGCTGGTGAGCCACCTGATCGCAACACGCCTTGAGGCGCCTGTCGCCGCCTGGGCAAAGCGTCGTTATTCGAACTCGGGCACGACGAGTTCATACACTTCTGCGTCATCGCCGCAAGAGCCAGCATCACTGTTGAAGTAGACGCGGCTGAAGTCGCGGCTCACCACCGCATTTGGTGTGGTCCAGAGCGACGCTGCGCAGTTGTAGGTGTGTGCGAGATTCACGATTTTGCCGCCGGCGACCAGCTCGACTGCTATCACCTTGTCGCAGGTCCATGCCTCGTCGACCTTGCAGTCATAGGTTGACATCACCACCCACCCCGGCTTGTCGAAGCCGCGGCCCGAAATCGTGACCGACGTGTTCCCGCCTTCGTAGAGACTGAAAATTCGGGTGCGTTCGAGTGTTGCAAGATCGATCGAGACCAGCCAGCCGTCATCGGCCCCGGGCGAGAAATCGAGCACAACAAACACATCGTCACCCGCCGCGTTCAGCGCCAGGTCAGACGGATGGTTGCCACCGATCAGCAAGCGCTCGGTCGCCAATTCGAAGTCATACACAAAGACAGCATTGGCGTAACCAACCACGACGTGGTCGCCAGAAGGGGCCATTGACACAAAGTCGATCGCACCCGAATCGGTTCGTAATTCGAGGCGACCAACGAGTTCGTCATCTTCCAAGTCATAACTCACCACGCCGAGCGGCACACCGGCGTCATCCTCGACAATCCAGGCGTAGCGGCTGCCATCGGCGCTTGGGGCGCCCTCCTCACCATCGGTAAGGGCAGCGGCGCTGTCCCAGCTCAGTCTTGATCGACCGGCGATGTCGGCGAGAATGGTTCGTGCGCCGGTAACGACGTTCGTTTCGTACAGTCGGAGGGCAACGTTGGCCGGGCCCTCCAGCACAAGGTGGCGAATCAGGTCGGGATTGGTGGGGTGCCACTGCGGTTCGGCATCGGGCTCGAGAGAGAGCGCCGCGACTTCGTCGCCGGTTTCGAGGTCGTAAACCCGGTAGCGAGTGTCACCGTGATAGGTCAGCAAAAGCGATCCATCTGCGTTTTGCGCCTGCCGGAACGACGCGCTCACTCGGTCGAATCTGGTGCCGTCAGCCGAGGTGACGCGACGCTTCGCGGTGCCGTACACCGGATCCACAACCCACTCGAGGAGCGTTGGTTTCGTGCTGTTTGCCGCCGGAGGCGTTGCTTCTTTGCCAACAACCACCGATGCCGGTGCGGGCTCTTCTGGCCCGCTTTGTTCGAGGGCCGGAGCTGGGCCCGTCGTGTCGGTCGACTCGAGCGCAGGGGTCGTCACTGGGGTCACCACCGTTTCTGACCGGTCGCGGTTGGCGAGGAACGCTCCACCCCCAACAGCGAAGACAAGAACCGCGACCAGCAGCGCCGGTGAGCGACGCGGGCTCGGCGAAAACGCCGGCAGGGGTTCATCGTTGAGGTGGGCAGCAAGGTCATCGCTGGCTTCGCGAAGTACTCCGACGGCATCAAAGTTTTCAGTCACGGTTGTCGCCCTGTGTTGTTTGTGGCGGTGTTTGCGGCCGGACCTGCGGCGCAAGTGCCGCAAGTTGGTCGGCCAGTGCTGCTCGACCCCGCTTGAGATGGGTCTTGACTGTTTCGTCAGAACACCCCAGGATCTGCGCAATCTCGGCGCGGGGTAAATCATCCCAGTAGTGCAAAGCAATCGCTTGGCCCTGGCGTTCAGGTAGCGACCTCACCGCTTCCCACACTTCGAGGCTGCGTTCGTTGGGCTCAGCAACCGCCTGTGGACGGCTGCCTAGTCGCAGCAATGCTTTGGCTTCGGATCGAAGCTTTCTTGTGCGCGACACACTTTTGTTCAGCATCACGCGGCGCACCCATGCTTCGGGGCGTTCGTAGCCGCTGATCTTCACCCACTTGCGATGCGCCTCGGTAAGAGCCTCCTGGCAAAGGTCTTCAGCCGCACTCCGGCTCCCGGTGAAGACAAAGGCGAGACCCAGCAGCTTGCGGTAGTCACGTTGGTAGTACTCGTCGAAGGTTTCTACGGCGCGCAACGATGGCCCATCGGCCGATGGTGGCAGGCCGGATACGTCAGGAAACTCATCCACTAACGCCATTGTGACAGCCCGTTGCTCTCGGCCCGGCCTCTAGACACTTACCCGAACTCCGGCACGACAACCTGATAGACCTCGGCGTCGATTCCGCACGAGCCACCGTCGCTGTTGAAGTTCACGCGGGTGAACGAGCGATTGACCACGGCGTGGGTTTCGGTCCAGTAGTTGTCGCCGCAGTTGTACGTATGCGCAAGGTTGAGGATGCGACCGCCGGGCTGCATCTCGACCGCCATCACCTTGTCGCAGGTCCACGCCTGGTCAACTTTGCAGTTGTAGGTCGACACCACGACCCAACCGGGTTTGTTGTATCCCTTTCCCGAAATGTGCATCGAGGTGTTCCCGCCTTCGTACACGTCGAAGATGCGCGTGCGTTCGAGTGTGTCGAGATCGATCGACACCAGCCATCCGCCATCTGCCCCGCTGCTGAAGTCGATGTACACGTACGCATCTTCTCCATCGGCGTTGAGGGCTAGGTCAGAATGGTCGGCCTTGCTGTTGAGACGACGTTCGTTGGTGAGGTCGGCGTCGTAGGCGAACGTTCCCTCGACGTAGCCGACAACGACAGCCGCTCCTGTGGGGGAAGCCGACACCCAATCTGCTCGCCCCACATCGGAGCGAAGCAACCTCGTGCCAAGAATTTCGTCTGCGGCGAGGTCGTAGCTGACAAGTCCCAACGGCTCCTCGTTGTGGTCATACACGATCCAGGCATACCGGTTGCCGTCGATGCTCGGCGATCCCTCGGCCCGGTCGGCCAGGTATGTCGCGGTCGGCCAGACCCGGCTCAGCCGCTGGGTCAGATCGGCGACGACCCGTTGCCGACCGTTGCGAACGTTGACTTCGAAGAGTTGGAGTTTGCCCGTCGAAGCGTTCGGCCCGGCGATGAAGCGAATGCGGGCCCGATGTGTGGGGTGCCACTGCGGTTCGGCGTCGGGGTGGATGTCGAGCACCCGCTTGAGTTTGAGCGTGCGACGGTTGGTAACTCGGTACTCGGCATCGCCGTGGTAGGTGAGGAACAGGCTGCCACGCGCATTCTCGGCCTGGCGTCGGCTATAGCTGTTGCGATCGAAACGGATGCCTTCGGCTGACGTCAGCCGTCTCACGGTGGTGCGGTACGCCGGGTCGAGGTACCGCTTGCGAAGCGCAGGTTTTTGCCACGTGGTTGCAGGAAGTGTCGCATCAGCGCCCCACACGAGCGGCTGTGCTGTTCTACTTTTGCGAGCGGCCGGGTGTGACGACGCTGACGACGGGGCGGTCGCGAGACCAGCTAGCGCGGCGAGCGCGACCAATGCGGCCACTGCGAGGCAAACAAGAGTAGTGAGGAGGCGGCGCACACCCAGTTACTCGCATCAACGGTTACCACCGGGGGACAAGCCAAAACGCCTACCCAAAACGCCTATCGACATCGTCTTCCACGCCTTGCGGCGACCAACGGTACCTACCGACAGGAGTTTGAGCTACGGTTTGTCTGACGGGTCGTCACATTTTGATCTGCGTGCCCGGCGGTTCAGCGCGATAGTCTTTCGCGACGTACGTATTCCACAAGGGGAACACAATGAAACTCTCACTACGGACTGGCGTTGCTGGTCTTCTCATCGCACTCGTCAGCATGTTCGCTGCACCTGCTTTTGCGCAGGACGGCCCATCGCTGTCGATCGACCCAGTCGCTGAAGCTGGAGAACAGGCTGTTCGGGTTATCGGTTCAGGCTTCACTCCCGGCGAAGCGTTCTTCGTTCTTCCCTGTGCAGGCGCTGGCGGCACCCTCGAAGGTCTCACCGATGCAGCAACCATGTGCGATACGGGCAACCTCACGCCAGTAACCGCCGACGATGCCGGTGGCTTCGAAGCAGACGTCACCTACGACGTTCCGGCCGAGGGCCTCGTTGTCATCGCCGGAAACGCTGCCCAGACCGAAAGCGGCGTTGGCGTCATCACCGTTGGCGACGCAGCACCCGCAGCCGAAGAAGCCCCAGCAGCTGAGGAAGAAACAGCAGACGCAGACCTTGCCCAGACCGGTGTTGAGACACCCGTCATGGTTGGTCTCGGCGTAGCGCTTCTTGGTGTCGGCATTGGCGCAACCCGCGCCGGACGTCGCCTCGGCGACCGCTAGTACTACCAACAAAATCTCGACCTGTGGGGCGGTGCTTAGCACCGCCCCAC
>CALLQB010000055.1 GCA_938015295.1 uncultured Acidimicrobiales bacterium | reverse complement strand
CATGTTTCCCGTGCTGTTTCTCCTTCTCGGTTATTCCTTCGCCGGCATTGGGCCCGATGGCTTCGTCGACACGATCGAGGTTGCCTGCAAAGCCATTGTTAGCGGCCTGTTGATCGCCCTGTTCTTCTCACTCATCGGGATGGCCGCCTCAACACTTACCAACCGGCAGGGCTTCGCCTCGGCCGGAATCGTCATGGTGATGATCGCCAGCGGCGTGTTCGCCGGGGTTTTAGTCGAGCAAGCCGACGCACCGAAATGGGTGCAACTGTTTGCCTTTGCTGCGCTTCCCGCAGATCTCGCTGGTCGTATCTTCAACGAGTCGGGAGAGCAGTTCGAAGGAGTGTCCGGCGTCGCGGCATGGGGAATGTGGGCCGCGGTGTGTCTGGTGTGTGCCGCAGTTATTGCATGGGGTTACCGCAGATTGCAGGTCACCAAATGAGCACCATGGTGGTTGTCGATCGCATCAGTAAATGGTTCGACGACGTGGTCGCGGTGTCTGACGTGAGCTTTGCACTTGGTCCGGGCGTCACGGCTTTGCTCGGACCCAACGGAGCCGGAAAGTCGACCACGCTTCGCATGATTGCCGGGCTGACCCCGCCGTCTCAAGGTGAGATAACCGTGCTCGGCGCCAATCCTCGAAGTGACCGCGCCGTGCGAGGCCGGATTGGTCTGGTCTCGCAACAAGAACAGCTCTTTGCCGAGCAACGAGCCGTCGACTTTGTCGCCCTCGCGGCCCAACTCAACGGTGTCGATGATCCGACGGCTGCCGCTCGTTGGGCGCTTGACACCGTCGAGATGGACCCCGGCGACACGCGCCCGATCGCCACGTATTCCAAAGGTATGCGTCAGCGGGTGAAGGTGGCGCAGGCAATTGTGCATCGTCCCGATCTCCTTTTGCTCGATGAGCCTCTGACCGGTCTCGATCCTCGCCAGCGCTTGCAAATGACGTCCCTCATTCAGCGCATGGGTGCTGACGGCATGTGTGTGATCGTGTCGAGCCATGTGCTCGATGAGGTCGAACGTCTCGGGTCGAATGTTCTGGTTATTGCCCAGGGTCGACTTGCTGCTCAGGGAGACTTCCACGCCATTCGGGCACTGATGGACTACCGGCCGCACCGCATCCGGGTTCGTACCGACAACGCTCGGGGTCTAGCCGCCGGGCTGCTGTCGTACGGCGGCATCAACGGCGTGACCGTGGTCGACGAAACCGAGCTGATTGTCGACACCAACGAGGTGTCGCTGTTTCGCAAACGCATCGCGCCAACTGCTCGGTGGGCCCAGGCGCAATTGTTCGAAGTGCATCCCCTCGACGACGACCTCGAAAGCGTCTTTAAGTATCTGGTGGGCCGATGAGTAGTCCGGTGAGCACAGTCGTCGCGATCACCAAGCGCATCGTTCCGTCGGTTGCCACCCGCGGGCGCCTCATCGCGATGTCGTTGGTTGGCCTCCTCGGCATCATCATCGGCCTGGTGGTGCGCAACTCCGGGCAGTTCGATGAAGCGCTTACCGTCGAGAACGATCCCGCCTACTTTCTTTCGAGGTTTGGGCTCGCCATCTTTGTCCCGCTGGTTGCACTAGTTATTGCCTCGGCAACCCTTGGGACCCTGCGCGAAGAACGCACATTGGTCTACTTCTGGCTGCGGCCGATCGGCCGCTGGCAGATAACGGCAGCGTCGTTTGTTGCCGGGCTCTTGGTTCTGGTGCCGCTGATCGGTATTCCTATGGTGATCCTGGGTGGCGTAACCGGCGACGGCCGCGACATCGCTGCGATTGCCATCGCTTCGTTAGTGGGCATCGTGGCGTACGGATCGGTGTTCACGTTGCTTGGTCTGCTCACCCAAAGAGCGCTTGCGTGGGGCTTGGTCTACATCCTGGTTTGGGAAGGCTTCATCGCCGGCTTGAGTCGGGGGGCCGGACGGTTTGCCATTCGCACCTACACCACCTCGGCGCTGAGTCGGGTGGCCGAGGTCGGCGACCTCATCGACAACCCGGAATCGATGGCCACCGTTGTCATCGTGACGGTTCTTCTGGCCGCAGCCTGCCTTGGCTTCGCCACCGTTCGACTCAACAACATGGATGTCGACTAACAAACTAAAAGTTCATATGGGCACATTGATTGTGTTATCTGGGCAACAGAACTGATCCTGCTTCGTTCGTATGTTCATGAGGTGCCTTCTTGGCACCCATGAACTACGAGAGACCGAGCCACTGGCGAGGTCCTAAACGAGAGCGGGAACATCAGATGTTGAACCAACGGCGGACAAGCTCAAGAGCCATAGTCGTGAGCGGGGCCACAGGATTCCTGGGCGGCGAACTTGTGCTCCGCCTTCTCAGCAAACCGAGCGAGGATCGTTCGTTGATCTGTGTCGTACGGGCTGGATCAGATTGCGAGGCGGCAGAGCGGGGAGCGAAACGCTTGCCAGAAATTTTGGGCCGGCCTCCCACCCTCGAAGAGTCGGCCAGGTGTGTCTGGATCCGAGGAGACCTCGAACAGCCGCACCTTGGTTGGAACCACACTCGGTGGAACGACGTCGCAACACAGACCGACGAGATCTACCACTGCGCCGCTTCGGTGTCGTTCGATCTGCCGCTGCACGAAGCGCAACGAATCAACGTCGACGGCACACGACACATATTCGATCTCGCCATGACCGCCCGGTCGAAACCCGGGGGATTCAAAAGATTCCACCACGTCAGCACGGCCTATGTGTCGGGCACCTCAGCAGCGGTTGTCGACGCCAACTTCCTCCCTGAGGACAAAGCGTCGAACTTTCGAAATACCTACGAACAGACCAAGGCGCGGGCCGAGAGGTTCCTGCGACAGCAGTCGGCCATACCGGTCAGCATTTATCGGCCCTCGATTGTCGGAGGCTCGAGCACGACGGGTCGCACAACCAACTGGAACGTGTTGTACGTGCCGATGAAGATGGTGGCCAGAGGACAACTGCCGGTCTTCCCACACGGCGGTCGCTGCATCGTCGATACGGTTGCCGTCGACTTTGTGGTCGACGCCATGGTCGCCTTGAGCGATCAACCCGGCGACGACAACAGGTCCTTCCATCTCACTGCCGGCCCAACGGCGTTCATCGTCGACGAGTTGCTGTCGAGAACAAGCGCCGAGGCGCAGCGCAGAGGCGGCTACCGGCCGTCGAGCACGACGCTGCTTTCGCCCCGGGTCTGGTCCGCGCTCACCGTCGCCACCAAGATCGCATCCCGCAGTCCGAAAGGACTCGGCTCGGTTCGTACCAAAGCCCGGCTGATGAAGCGAGGACTGAGTTCGTGCGACGTCTACGTTCCGTACACCACGGTCGACACGGTGTTCTCGGCCGGCCGCGAACACGATCTCCTGGGGACCCTCGGCGTCACCATGCCAGCCGGTTCCGACTACCTCGACACGATCCTGAGGTATGCGCTCGATCACAACTTTGGCCGCAAACCTGACACCGACTACCGGTGGCCGGAACCGATCGACAGAACTGGCGCCGAGTCAGCCCGTGAAGACGGCTCGGCTGACCCTGTTGTCGATGAGGTGCTCCGGCATCTATCGCCCGTGCGGATGCCGATTGTCGCTAACGGTTCTGCTGTCGCCACGACCGGACTCGAGGTGCGGTCATGAACGCCAGCACCAAAGTGACGGTACTACTCAGCTCGACGGCTGTGTTTCTGATTGCGCTCGAGCTCACCATCATCTCGGTAGCATTGCCCGAGATCGAGGCGGCGTTTCCCGAGTCGACCCGAGCGGTCATCTCGTGGGTGTTTACCGCATACAGCGTGGGGGTTGCGTCGCTGCTGCTCATCGCTGGCTGGTTGGCCGAACGCTTGGGCCGCAAACGGATCTTCATCGTTGGCATGTCGATCTTTGCGCTCGGCTCATTTGTCTCTGGTCAGGCATCAACTATCGAAATGCTAATCGGCGGCCGAGTGGTGCAGGCGATAGGCGGAGCATTCCTGCTACCTGCCTCGCTTGCGTTGCTGCTCGGATCGGTTCCGGCAGACAAACGAGAAATGGCCATCGGCATCTGGGGATCGATGGCTGGTCTGGCCGCTGCGGCAGGTCCGACCCTTGGAGCATTTCTGGTCGACTCGGCCGGGTGGCGGTGGGTCTTTCTCATCAACGTGCCGATCGCTGTGGCCGCAGTAGCTCTGGGCGAGGCGAAACTCGTCGAGAGCCGCGACCAAAACATCGCACCCACGGTCGACCTGCTGGCCGTGCCCAGCGGCGCCTTGGCCGTGGCAGCCATCGTGTTTGCGATGACCGCTGGTGGCTCCGTTGGCTGGAGCGACCCGAGAATCCTCGTGGCGTTAGCTTCGGCGGCTGTGCTGGGCACGGTCTTTGTCCATCGAAGCACCACCCATGAACGGCCCGTCTTTGCGCCATCACTCGCTCGCCGTCGAAGCTTTGCGGTCGGCGGCCTCGCGACGGTCGCTTTTGGCGCCGCCTTCACCGGTTGGTTGGCCTTGGCTCCCTCGTTTGTCGCCGAGGTGTGGGGCTACTCGACGTTGAGGTCGGGCCTCGCAATAGCCCCGGCACCAGTGATGATGGCCATCGTCGCTCGACCGGCAGGCAACCTGACGGCGACGCTTGGCCATCGAAAGGTGATTTCGTTGGGATCGCTGCTCGGCGTTGCGGCCACCGCCTGGTGGGTTGCGTTCATCGGCGCCGAACCGTCGTATCTGGTCGGGTTCTTGCCAGGAGCGTTGCTGCTCGGCACCGGTGTCGGGATCTGTTTCCCCATGCTCACCGCAGCCAGCATGCGCGACGTGCCGTCCCATCAGTACGCGATGGGAGCGGCCGGAAACACGACCTTGCGTCAAACAGCGATCGCTTTGGGTATCGCTGTGTCGGTCACGATCGTGGGCGCCGATGCGATCTCCACGTCGTCGGTCGGGGCGTTCAAGGCCAGCTGGGCCGTAGCCGGTGCGCTGTTCACCCTCACCAGCGCCGTGATGTGGCTTGCGTACCCGGCCGCCTCGGAGAACCCGGTGGAAGCGGCGCAACCGGTCACCTCACTTCACACACTACCAGTCAGTCCTCAACCATCGACCACCTTCGGAGCAGCATCATGACCAGCAAATCTTTCGGCTACCAGGCCGGACTTCTTTCCTTCATTCGACCCGCAACCACCACTCGGCTACTACCGAAACTCGGCTCGGTTCCGGCGCACCGGCTTTCGCGGGCCGCTGGCGTAAGCGCCGCCGGAATGATCGGTTCGCCGCTACGTCTTGTCGAATCGGTGAAACACGGGCGTGCGATCGATGAGACCGTCATCGACCAGCCACCGGTGTTCATCATTGGACACTGGAGGAGCGGCACTACCCATCTCCACAACCTGATGAGCCAGGATCCGCAGTACGGGTGTGTGCGCATGTTTCAGGCGCTCGCTCCTGATTGTTCGCTTACGACGAAGAGCTGGCTGCCGCAAATGTTCGAGAAGGTTTTTCCGACGAAGCGTCCCATGGACAATCTTGAGTGGCCGATGGACGCACCACAAGAAGAGGAGATCCCGCTCACCAAACTCAGCCCGTATTCGTGGTATCTGCAGTTTCTGTTTCCGCAGCAGGCCGAGGCGATGTTCAACCTTGGCGTGTTGTTCGATGGCAGCTCGCGCCGGCCAGAAGCAGCGCAAGAGGAGTTCAAGGCGAAGTATCTGCGCATTCTCAAGACCGCTGCGCTGCACGAACGTGGCCGGCGACTGTTGTTGAAGAACCCGGTAAACACCGCTCGTATCCCTCTGCTTCTCGAGCTGTTCCCCGACGCAAAGTTCGTGTCGATCAACCGGTCGCCCTACGAGGTCTTTCCTTCGACCATGCGGTTGCACCGCGAGATTCTCGAACTTACGGCCCTGCAGGATTACGACGAGGCGTTGATTGAGAGCAATGTGCTTTCGATCTACGAGAAGGTGATGCGTCGCTACCTGGGCACTCGGCACCTGATTCCACATGGCAACCTCTGTGAGGTCAGCTACGCAGATCTCGATGCCGACCCGACTGGCACTGTTGCGTCGATCTACCAACAACTTGGTCTGGCGGGCCATGAAGCTGCCGAGGCACCGATCCGCACGTACGTCGAAAGCCAGGCCGAATACAAGAAGAACTCGTTCAGTCTGAGCGATCGCGAGATCGAAGTGCTCGAAGACCGGTGGCGGTTTGCTTTCGATGCGTTTGGGTACGCTCGTGGTGGCGTTGACGCAGGCTTTGACCTCAGTGTTGGTCGCGGGTGAGGTCAGCTGGCTGCGCGAAGCGGCTGTCGGGTGTGGCGCAGTTTGGTGCGGGCTCGACCGAGCATCGACTCTGCGGCACGGAAGGTCACGCCCATGCGGTGCGCTACCTCGACCACCGGAAGATCGACGAGGTACCGGTAGGCGAGCGCGGCGCGCTGATTGGGGGCAAGCCCAGACAACAGTTCGGCAACTTCGTGTTCGGTCAGGACATCGTCCTGACACCGATCGACGGTGCCCGGCTGCGACCGTTGTATGCGGTCAATCAGGTGGCTTTGACGTTCGTTGAACCGGTACCTGTCGACAAGTCGACGTTTCGCCACGGTGTACAACCATGCGGGTTCGATGGTGCCGGTCGGGTCCGCTGCCAGAGTCTTTGCAACACACTCAAAAACCGTCGCCGTCACTTCTTGTGCGGTATCGGCGGAGCCACACCGCGAGGTCAGAAACCGTTCGAGAGGCTCAGCATGTCGGAGATACAGCAGCTCCACATGATGCTGCCATTCTGTTGGTACTGGTTGCTTCGTTTGTGCCGCCATATGACCGCAAGCCTGTTCGGTTGTGTTGATTTGGTCTGCGTAGAAATGCTCAAACCGCACGAAAACTCTTTCCAGCGGCAGGTCAGGCTCCTACATTGGTGTCGTCCGACCGTTCTCGACAGGAACAACCACAGCGATACAGCATCACAGGGGGCGTGGTGGGCGAGCCGGTACTGATCGGCCGTCGCGAGGAGCGACAGCAGCTGACGGCACTTGTCGAATCTGCACGGGCAGGAAAACCCGGCATTGTCGTGATCGAGGGCGAGGCCGGTGTGGGCAAGTCTCGGCTCGCGTTTGAAGCCGTCGATACAGCGCGCCAGCTTGGATTTACGACCATCATCATGCGAGCCCATCAGGGGATCGAGACGGCGTATCAGCCTCTGCGTCCTAAACTCTTTCCGGCGCTCATCGATGCAGCCGACAGTGCGTCGCTACCGGTAGACCGCGGCGACCGGTTGCGGTTGCTTGCGGGTCTTGGTTCGGCTTCCGGCGACGACGGTCGTGCGGAAGAGTCGCCCGACATCGCTCGAAGCAACGACCTTGCCGCGGCCTCGGAATCGCTCCTCGCCCTGTTGTCGACCAATCCGGTGCTGGTTGTGTTCGACGATGTGGGCTTCGCTGACGAACAATCGCTTGACCTGTTGAACGTGGCGCTACAACAGGTTCTCGATGATGCCCGACTAGGGCCGATGCCGCTTGCCGCGGTGTTCACTAGTCGTACTGATCGCGACCTTTCACTGCCTGCACAAATCGCTCGTCTGTTGCGCGACCCAAGGTGCGTTTCGTGGAGGCTTGCCGATCTAGGTCGACTCGATGCGGCCCAGCTCGTTCTACAGCATGCCGCGTTCGACACTCTGTCGAGTCGGGCGCTCGACCGGATCATGGCGGTTACTGGCGGCAATGCTTTGTTTCTTGAAAGTGTTGCCAAACAGCTCACCTCAACTGACGATCTCGATTCCAGCTGGCGGCCTGATCTCCCAACCGAAATTTCTGCCGCCGTCAATACCGAGCTGAGCAGGCTATCTGGCGAAACGTTGCAGGCGCTTCGGGTTGCCTCGCTCCTCGATGCTCCCGTGTCGGTTGATGTTCTTTCCGCTGCGTTGGGCCAACCCGACAACGAAACCGCGACGCAACTGGGCGAGGCGGTCGCTTTAGGGATTCTTGACGAGGACGATGGTTTCCGGTTTGCGCACCCGTTGTATCGCAGCGGCTGTTTTGCGCAGCTGTCGACGATCGAGCGCCGTCGCCTGCACGTACGAATTGCCGATGAGCTGGAGGGCCGCCAGCCTGCTCCCGATGTCTTGTCGTTGGCCCGACATGTGGTTGCGGCTGGCGGAGAGGTGTCGAAGGATCGTCGGTCCCGAGTCTCCCTCGCAGCGGCGCAAGCAGCGTTCGCGGTGTCGGCTTGGGCCGAAGCCGCAGCGAACTACCGTGTCGCTCTCGACGCACTGTCGGCGAGTTCGACTGGTCTCGATCGAGCTCGGGTGCTTGTTGCGGCAGGACGGGCCCACAACCTGTGCGGCGAGCGCGAGCGTGCCGGCGCTTACTACGCCGAAGCGGTAACGCTGCTTGAGGACGGTGTCGATGACCGGCTTCTCTCGGACGCACTCGTCTATGACGCCCAGCGATGGTCGGGGAGTTTGGTGGGTGAGTCGGTGGACGCTTCGGCATTGCTGGGTCTCGCGTCGAGCTCGAACGACTTGGATAAGGAACACGTCGCCGCGTTGGTAGCGAACGCCTCGCAGTTGCAGTGGATTGCTGGCGACGTTGATGCAGCCGTCAGCACCGCAGAACGTGGGGCGCAACTGTGTCTTGAGGTCGGCGACCTCGGATCGTACGCAATTGCTCAAATCTCGGCGGCAGTTGTGGCGTGGATGCGCCTCGAAGTGCAGAGCGCACTTTCGATACTCAGAGTGACCGTGCAGGAGACCGCAGATTCGCTCGACCCGATCGCCAAATTGGCGCCGCTGAATCGGTTGACCACCAACCTGATCTGGGCGGGCTTACTCGAAGAGGCAGCGCTGCGGGCCGAGGACGCGATTGAGGCCTCGACTCGGATGAACTTTCGAACCGAAGCCGGTCTGGCTATGGCCACGCAGGGCATTGTCGCCGCAGTGCGGGGAGACTTTGCTGGTCTCGAAGACACCACCGAGCGAGTGACTGCGTTGGCGGATGTGAGCGGCTACACCTGGGCCAACGCGCTGATCAACCCGGTGGTGGTGTCGGCATACGCGATTCAAGGCGAGTGGGCTCTGGTCGCGCAAACGTTCTCCGAGTGGGAGCGAACCGGACTTCGCGATCGCCCGTTGCCGCCGGTCGCCGAGCTGCTCGGATTGTGGTCGCAGGTACTGCAGGGTTTTTCGCCCGCTGATGACGTGTGCGATGCGGCGGCGCAATGGATCCTTGATGCCGAGTTTGGCTTGACCCTCGTTTCTCCCTGTGGAGTGGTGGCTCTGCTCGCGGAGGCAATGTCAGAACCGGTTGCCCAGAAAGCGCTGGACGTGTTGACCAAGGCGAGAGAAACGGGACTCAGGTTTCTGCCGAACACCTTTACCTATGTCGATCGAGCACGAGGCCTGTTGTTTCACCGGTTGGGTCGGCCAAGAGAAGCTGAAGGTGCGCTGCGAGAGGCCCTTGCTGCCGCCGAGGATACAGAGGCGCTGGTTGAAGCCGCTCGTGCGCATCTCGACCTAGCGACGGTGCTTTCCAACACCGAACCAGCGGACCCGGCCTGGCGTGAACATGCGTTGGAAGCCCGGCAAATCTTCACCGAGCTGCGGCTGTACCCGTACCTCGAACGATGCCACGCGCTCGACATGTCGCAGCGGGCAGGGCACGCCGAAGCTCGTGCTTCTCGCGTCGGTGACGCTTACGACGATGTGTTCGTTGTGGTTATGGATACGTCCGCATCGACGCTGCTTACCCGAGAGCTCGGCGACACCGAATTTCGAACGCGAGGGCGGCCGTTGCTTCAAGAGTCCGCCGCCATCGTCCAATCGTTGGGTGGTGTGCTGATCGAGGGCACGCGTTTGGGTGATGGCATTATGGCGACCTTCACGTCTGCTTCTGCGGCGCTTGCGTGTGCAGAGCGCTGCCATGAGTCGGCCGATCGCTACCGCCTCACCGTGCACATCGGGGTGCATTTCGGTGAGGTCTGGTACGAGAGCGACAACATCTGGGGCGACACCGTCAACCTCGCCGCACGAATCTGCGATGAAGCCCGTTCGGGTGAAACGGTCGTCTCGGTTGCCGTGGTCGACCACTTGCCTGCGGGCGAGCAGCAGTTTGAGGATTTGGGTTCGGTGAATCTTCGAGGCTCGGACAGATTGATCGAGTTGGCCCGGGTTCGTCGCTGATCACCAGGCGATCGGTGAAGATCATAAAGATTTCGGTGGTTGTGAGTAGAAGTACGCAGACGGGTTGCTTCGCTGTTGGAAGGATGCTCGTAGCGCTCCACCGCCGGGGTGCGTAACCACAAGGGGACAGCAATGGGAG
>CALLQB010000054.1 GCA_938015295.1 uncultured Acidimicrobiales bacterium | reverse complement strand
CCGACGTTGCAGCGGCAGCATTTGCCGGACTGCCAGTGGTCGAAATCGATCTTGATGGCGATCCGGCAACAGCACCTATAAACGAATGGTGCGACGCCGCCGCTGCGCAGGGATTGAGTTGTGCAGAGCTTGGCTTGTCCGGGGGAGATGCCGATGCGACGCTTGGCGCTCTTTCAGTCGCCGGATTCGATATTTCGGCCTCGCCGATTCGGTTCTCGCCGATTCGGTTCTCATACATAGAGGCATCGCCGATTCGGTTCTCGCCGATTCGCTTCTCTGATATCCAGGGCTCACCGATTCGATTCTCTCCGATCCGTTTCTCAGATGTTCAGAGCTCACCAATTCGGTTCTCTCCGATCCGGTTTTCGCCGATTCGGTTCTCGCCCTTGGCGTGGTCCCCTATCCGTTTCTCCGAGCTCCGAGAGGTACCGATTCGGTTCTCACCTATCCGATTCTCGTTGATCGCTGACATACCCTCTGCGAGTAGAGACAACGTAGTGGACTGCGCCATTGTTGATTGCAGCGATGCTTCGACACAGACGCTCGATGATGCAATTCGGCTGGATGCATACCGAACCAGTACGGCTCTGTTCGACGATCTCGGAGATCTGATTCTCGGCGACCTTCGGGTTGAGGACATCGAGGCATTCCTCGACGCAGATGTTCTTCAGCAGATGGTTGAAACTCGCGATTCTTCTGGGCTCACACTCGGCGATTTGGATGCCGAGTTCGGGGTTGGTGACATGACTCTCGGCGATCTCGATCCGGGTGTCTGGGCAGCGATCGAAGAGGCGATTGGCGGTGGATATGTCTTCACGATCGAAGAATTGTTCCGTTGGTTCGAAGCAGATGCGTTGGCCGAGTTCACCATCGGTGATTTCCTACTGTTGTTCATACCGCGAGACGCCTATGCGTGGGAGCAAGTCGACCTGAGTAACATCGGGCTCCAAGCCGCAGGCACCGGTTCTCCGGTAAACGCGTCGATGACCCTTCAGGTCGATGGCATAACCCGGCCGACCGAGTTGACGATCGACGTGGCGATGCCCGACACCGCCGTGCTCAATCCCGGCTCGGTCTCGATCTCGCCCGACTCCGCCGTTGTTACTTCGGTCTCGGGTGATCAGTTCGTATCTATCGAGCTAGCTGATGTGCAGCCGGGAGTCGAGTACACGGTCAACTTCAGCCTGTATTCGGGCATCTCGCTCGGCACCAGCGACACGATCGCGGCGGTTCTTTCGGTCGATGGTCTCAGCGCCATCGCCGAGGCCAGCATCACGGTCAACGAAGCCTTTGAGCCTGGCAACAACAGTCCTGGCGGGGCGGTGTCGATTGTTGATGACACGTTGTACATCTCGCACCTGTCATCGAACCTCGACCTGGATTACTACCGTCTCACGGTGCCCGATGCTGACACACGGGTGTCGGTCATTCTCAGCAACCTGCCGGGCGACTACGACCTCGTTGTCTACGGTCCGCCAGAAGACAGCATCGTGCCCACCAGCGGCGAAACCGTTGAAACCGTTCCCGATGTTGACTTCGATGTGAATCCGGCGAACGACGAGGTTGCGCCGGCGCCCCTTGACGATATTCCTACATCGATCGACGGCTTTGTGGTGTACGGCGTTTCCTACAACAGGGGAGACCTGGACGATCAGGTCGACATTTTGGCCAGCCGGCCAGGCGACTACCTGATCCAAGTCAGCAAGGGCAGCACGCTCGACGCAGCGGCGAACCAGAATGATCCGTATGCGTTGCGTGTCTCGACACGTGAGGGTACGTCGCTTCCGTGTCCGGCACGGAGCTTCCCAAGCAGCGGCGCAGTCGGATCCTCAACGCCGATTACTGCCGACACCAACACGCTCTTTGTGGTGAATCAGCAGCGGCTTGGCAACCTGTACGGCACCGCTCTTGCGCAGTCGGTCGTCGACAAACTCAGCGAGTTGCAGGCCGCGGTCAATGCGGATGCAACCGATGGCGTCAACGCTGCAATTCTGGCTGTCGACACGATCGGGGCTGCCCAGAGCGCATACAACGCCTGGGATACTTCGCCCTGTGACATCTCCAAGGCCAACGCTGTCGTGTCGGTGATTGCCGATGCCGTGGCCGATATTCGAGCCACCAACGACATCGACTACGTGATGTTGGTTGGCGGCGACGACGTTGTGCCGTTCGGCCGGGTCGACGATGCCACCCGCATCGCAAACGAGCAGGGCTACACAAGCAGCCTTGGTGGAACTAACACGGCCTTGCGAGCGGCCTTCGCTGCTCGTCAGTTGCTGACCGATGAGCCCTATGGCGACCGGGCTCCCGACATTGCCGACAACCGTGAGATCTACGTGACCGAGGTTGCTCTTGGTCGTTTGGTGGAGGGACCGGCAGAAATCATCGCCAACATCGACCTGTATTTGGGCAACGACGGTGCGCTCGACCCACAGACTGGTTTCGTTGCTGGCTATGACTTCCTTGCCGATGGCAGTGATGCGGTGGCTGACGAATTGGCGGCCGATCTTTCCGGCACCGTCGAGCGTCTTATCAACAGCACGTGGTCTGATGACGATCTGGCAGCCGGACTCGCTCCGCCGGCTGATGTGAACTCGATTGCCGCCCACTTCGACCATTACCGGGCGCTACCGGCACTCGGCGATTCGACCGGCGTCGAAGCCGACCTGTTCGAGGTCGACCGGTTGAGCGGCGTGGATTACTCCGGTTCAATCGTGTTCTCGATGGGTTGCCACGGCGGTCTGTCGGTCTCCGACGACGCGCTGGGTGGTCTCGGTATCGAGGTGCGGGACTGGGCGCAAACCTTCCTTGCGCAAGGTGCGTCGGTGTACGTGGCCAGCACGGGTTATGCCTATGGCGACGATGTTGCCGTGGCGCTAACCGAACGGTTGATGACCCTGTTCGCCACCGGCATCGGCGACTACGCCACGGTTGGTGAAGCGCTGCTGTACGCAAAACAGGAGTACGCCTCGGACCTGGTCGCCTACGGCGTGTACGACGAGAAGGCGCTGATGGAGTCGACCATGTACGGCATTCCGTTCTTCCGGCTCGGCAACCCTCCAGTTGATGTGACAATCAACGAACCAACCATCAGCACATCGCCATTTGGTCCGTTCGCTGACCTCGCCGTCAGCCCCGATCTACAAGTCGGTTCATCTGATGCGGAGAACCAGTACTGGTACACCCCCGGCGATAACGGCGAAGAGCAAGTGCAGGTAACCAACGGCTACCCAATTCTCCCAACGGTCGAACTCGAGGTCACCCAGCAGGTTGATGGCGACCCCGACACACTCGAACTTGACGCAAGAGGCGCCTTTATCGAAAGTCTGACCACGGTCGATGAGGCAAACGTCGATGCTGCCACTGCCAGGGCGGTCTATGACCTTGGTGATGCCGAGCCCAACACCGACCCCGAGTCGGTCACGTTTGCCCTGGCGCCCACGGTCAATACCTTCCTTTCTCCGGCGGGTATCGAACAGCAGGTTTCGATGACGGTGGCTGCGTTTGAGAGCACCAGCGCCGACGGTGTGGGCACGATGCGCCTGTACGAGGAATTCGATCTCAGCGTGTATTACGAGGATCCTGTAGATGGCGACACAACCCAGCCCGTCTTCCGCGACGTCACGTCGACGGTGCAAGCAGGGAACCTGACGATCAGCGCCGACGTGACCGACGACAGTTCGGTGGTGCGGGTGATGGCGCTCGTTACCGAGACCCCCACGCCGGGTACGCCAACCACGTGGCGCAGTGTCGAACTGAGCCAGAGTGGTAGTCGTTGGGTCGGCGGCACGTCGGTATCGTCGGGCGACGTCGAGTTCCTACTCCAGGCCGTCGATAGTTCGGGCAATGTCGGGATCTCGTTCAACAAGAAGCTGTCGTTTAACGGCGAGGAGGAGCCTCCGGCTGACACGCTCAGCATCGCGCTCGCTGGTCCATTGAGCGGCTCGGTGTACACCGGACCAGTCACTGTGACGGCCACAGACTCTGCCGGGCAAGATATCTCGATTGCGCTTGAGAACGATGATGCGGTTCCCTACACCGGTTCGGTCGTGGTGTCTGAGCCGGGTGTGCATCTGGTAACGGTTACCACGCCCGACGGGCAGGCCGAACAGGTCTCGTTCTCGATAGAAGGCAGCGGCGGTCCGACTGGCCCCGTGTGCACCATTACGGGCACTGAGGGTAACGACAAGCTTCAGGGCACCTCGGGCGATGACGTGATTTGCGGACTCGGAGGCGACGACCGGATTGAAGGTGGCGGCGGCAACGACGTCATCTATGGCGGCGCTGGCAAAGACCGACTCATCGGCGGCAGCGGAAACGACACGCTCTATGGCGGCGCTGGCGTCGACCGTCTCGAGGGTGGGGCAGGAAACGACACGTTGTATGGCGGCGCTGGTGTCGACCGTCTCGAAGGCGGAAACGGCGATGACACACTCGACGGCGAGGGCGGCAAGGACCGGTTAGTCGGAGGCAAGGGCACCGACACCTGCATCCCGACACTTGGAAATGATTCCGTCGCGACGTGCGAGCTGTAGGTAGCGCATGTGGCGCAGCTAGTCGAGGAAACCGAAGGAATCGAGGATCGGTACATGTTCGATCCCGATTTCTTCGAGCCTCGCCACAGCTCGCCGGCGCAGCCGCGGGTTCGCTGCAAGGAGAACCGACGCAACAGCCGCAAGGTCATCGGCCCCGGCGGTTTGGGCTTCTGACATGGCCAACTGCCACTCGACGGTTGCAGCGGGCAGACCGCTGGTTCGCATCAAAATAGCGCCGCGAAGAATGGCTAGTCTCGCTCCAGCTCGATGTGGCCCCTCGTCGAAGATCTCCGGGTCTTGTTCGACGGTGGTGCGAAGGTTGTCAACCAGAGTCGAGCAGTCGGCGTACGAACCGGCAAGAAACATTGCTTCAGCGCAATGGATCTCCGCTTCTTTAGCCCTTCCCTCGGCATCTAGGAGCCGATATTCATCCGCTGCGCTCTGAAGCAGTTGTTGCGCTCGTTCTGGTTCGGCCGAGAGCAGTTCAAGCCTCCCGAGCAGAACTCGACCAAACAGGAGTCCTATTCGCATCCCCGTCGCTTCGAAGTTTCGTTTGGTAACGAGTAAGAGTTCTCGAGCGTCGGCCGTCTTACCTCGCTCGATCAAAAGCTCGGCGAGATTTAGACGCGCCATCGAAGCCCCAGCCGCATCGCCGCATCGGATTTTGAGGTCGAGGGAACGACGGTACAGGTCCTCGGCCGAACTACGATCTGATCGGTAATAGGCGCTGACGCCGAGATTGTTGAGGATCTCGGCTTCGCCATCGAGATCAGCGATGTCCCTATAACTTTGTAGCGCTTGCTCACCGAACGTTTCGTGTCCTGGAATCGCGAGTGCTTCGGCGGTTATTTGGAGAATCTTGTATGTCTCTGCCAGCGCTCGTGGCGGAAGTTCAGGCGGAAGGTTCTCGATGACCGTCTTGGCAAGATCATGTGCCTCCTGATTGTGAGACTGCTGATACAGCAACCGTGCTCGTGCAACGCGAATCTCGGCATCGGTGACCGAGTGTTCGTCGACCCCGCTCGCTGCATGGTCGAGGTAGTCAAACGCGGCTGAGTAGTCGGTCCTTCGGGTTGCTGCGACAGCTTGACGGGTGCGAAGAAGCGAGATGTTTGGTGAATCTGGTGGGTGAAGCTCGATGGCGGAACCGAAACAGTCTTCGGCCTCAACGAAGTTTCCCGATGTGAGTAGACACTCACCGAGCTCTTGCCAAAGAACTTCGGGCGGAGCGTCCGACGTGTGCTCGGGGTCATGTCGCAAGGCCCGGCGAAATGAGGCGGCAGCATCAATCCATGCGTAATCTTCTGCGGCGCTGCGCCCGGCAAGGACGCCGTATCGCCATGCTCGGTCGCTATCGCCAGCTGCATCGAAGTGGATCGAGAGCACCGATGCGATTTCGTCGATATCGACCGCCCCTGTCTCGAGAAGTAGACCGATCTGCTGATGGAGCCGTGCCCGTTCGGTGAACGGCAAGCCTTCGTACGCTGTGTCGCGGTGGAGTGCGTGGACGAACTCATAGGCCTCGTCGGAAACACTTGTCAGTATGCCGGTAGCTTCTAGAAGCAAGTCTGCGACATTGTCGCGGCCGGTGACGGAAGCGAGATGATCGAGCCGAACCTCTCGACCAAAAACCGAAGCGGTGCGAACTAGCGACCGGATGTCGGGCGGAAGTGCATCGATGCGGTCAATAAGGAGCTGCTCGATCGATTCGGGAAGCTCGTCGCGGCCATCGGAGGCAATGCGGGCAAGTTGCTCGGCGAACAGCGCATGACCGCCACTTCGCTCGACGATACGATCGAGCACCTGGTCGACCAGCGGCTTCGTCGAAGCAGCGATGGCGAGCGATCGAATGTGTTCGTCGGCGAGGGGGCCGAGTTCGATATCGGGAGCATCGCCAAAGTGCGAAAGGTCGAGTCGCCCTTCTGGGCGGGTCGTAATACATGTCGCCCAATTGCGGCCATTCGACGACGCTGCGAGCAGGTGTCGCAACAGGGCTGCTGTTGCCTCGTCGGTCCAGTGGGCGTCCTCGAGGACAAACACGACGGGATCGTCGAACATCGTCGCATCGAGCAGCTCGACCACCGATTCTTGAATGCGGTCGCGCCGGAACTCAGCCGCAATGTCAGCGGCAACTTCGGTGTCGTCGACCTCAGCTCCGAACGGCACGGCGAGCAGGGGAGCGAGCGGTAACAGCTGCTCGGCCTCCTCCTTAAGGATTTTCACCAGGAAGTGGCCGGCAGAAACCGGATCGGCATCGAGGTCGATGCCCAGGCCGCCACGCAGCATCTGACGTGCTGCGCTGTATGGCGTACTCGAGCCGAAAGGTGAACACGAGCCGGTAAAGACGGTCAGCCCCGAAGTGAACGCCATGTTGTAGAGCTCGGTCAACAGTCGCGTCTTGCCGCTTCCGGCGTCACCGACAATTTGGGAAACGCCACCGGGTTTCTGGCTGGTGCTGATGAGCCGCTCGACTTCGGCGTCGCGACCCACGAGATTAAGAGCCGAGCCCGAGTTGCGAGCTTCTGCCGTAGAGGCGACGACGCGATGCGCTCGTATTGGTTCGGCCTTGCCCTTTACTTGTAGCGGCTCGAGTTCGTCGGTGATGAACACCGACCTTGTGGCCATGACCGATGAATGCGTGGCGACGACGGTGCCTGGCTGGGCAGCTCCCATCATGCGGGCGGCAGTGTTGACGGTGTCGCCCATGAGTGTGTAGGTACGCCGGTACTTGGTGCCAAGGAAGGTGGCAAAGGCCCGGCCGGCGTGCACGCCGATTTTCACTTCACACGGCGTGTCGATGCCGCTGATCTCCACCGCCGCAGCAAGGACAGCATCGGTATCATTACCAGACGACAGCGGGGCGCCGGCGCACAAAACGAACTTTGCGCCATCGCCGCCGATGTCGTTGTGCAGCACCGTGACTCCGGTTCGCTGCGTGATGTCGTGCAGCGCATCGACGAACGAGCCGAGGTGTGCGGCGAGGTCGTCAGCGGTTTGCGACGCGAGTAATTGGCTGAACCCGGAGATGCTCACAAACCCAACGGTGACCAACCGGTGCTCGCCGCCCAGGTCATCGACAACCGCCAGCTGGGCAGCTACCGACGCCGGCACGAAACGTTGCAGGTCGACATCTAATGCGGCACGGTCGACGGCGCCCGGTTTGGGAGCGTCGATTGGTCCGTCGATCACGTAGCCGGACGCTCGTTGAACGGCTGTTGTTAGGTCGAGCCCGACCGCGTGTGCGATGGTCTCGTCAACCACGGTCTCGTTTGCCTCCGCGGAGGACTCCAGCGTGATGGTCTCGGAGGCTCTTGGTCCAGAGATCAGCAACTCACGGTCGTTCGAGCCGACGAGGAATACGTCGAATGGTCCGGTTGCCACGCCGACAGTCATTTGCAGGTTGGCCTCGGTGGCGGCGTCGGTCGCCTTCATTGCCTTGTGCATCTCAAGACCAGCCGCCGCGCCGCGAAGCTCGACTTCGTCTCCGCGAAACAGCACGAGGAGCGCGTCGCCGCCAAACTTAAGAATCTCGCCGCCGTAGTCGTAGGCGACGCCGATCATTGCTTCGAAGCAGTCGTTGATGAGCTGTGTGAGGCGCTCGGACCCGACTTTGCCTTCGGACATGAGCCGTTCAGACATTGCGGTAAAGCCCGAAATGTCCGCCGAGAGCAGCGCTCCTTCGACCTTGTTCGCTGAGGCAGAGGTTGCTTCGGCCGCAAGCGATACAGCCAAGACCGGAACGAAAGATGTGAGATCTTTCGATAGCCCCGCCACGGTGTCTCCTGTCCTCGTCTAACATGCGCGCGTTATCGTCCAAGGATACCCACGGTGGATACTGGTCGTCGACAATCTTTGGCCCGGTTACGGTCGGAACGTCCAGCTGATCTCGAACTGTGTGCGCGATGGGTCGCACCAGAGAAATCGTCGACGAACCTCGTGACATCGATTCGAGTCGGGTGTAGGAAATATTTACACCTGTCGCAGCGGGCGGCGGGTAGTAATTGAGAGCGGGTCGATTATGTATATGTTCAACCGGCAGTTGCAGGTACTTCGAAATCTACAGAACACGGTCGGGACACTGTTAGAGATTCAGAAGCGAGTGAACGGGGCTAGCGATGTACGCGCGAGCCTGTGGATGTCTTCGTTTGCCGCGTCACCGAACCAAGTGGTTTTCAGCGCGATGGTCGACCGACGGTCCGCGCTTGGCGACCTCCAAGAAAAGTTGGGCACTGACCCCGAATACAACAGTCTTGTCGAAGCGATGCTCGAGAACGTTTCAACCCCGGCGGACGCGTTCCGCTGGGTGCTCAACGCGGACTCGGTAGACGCTAGCGGCACGGACGCACCGTTGGTTTGGGTGATGGAAGCTCAAGTCGTCGGCGATATGGCGACGGCGTTTCAGTGGTCGCTTGAGACCGGCGATTTCGTTCACGATGTCACTGGCAACAAGGTGATGGTTTCAACGAACACGGTTGGTCCGATTGGTCAGGTCGCCTGGATGATGCCGCTCGAGTCGTTCGATGCTGTCGATGCCGCCGAGATGGCTCTCTGGAGTGATCCTCGATATATGGAGCGCCTTGCAGATTCAACAAAGGCCGAGTTGTTTGCTCCCGGCGTCGGTGGCGGCAGCGTGTACCGCCGGCTCGGCTAGCGCACTCACGAAGCGCCGCAGGCGGTGCGTTCGGGCGAGTCCGCCCGGACGCACCGTGCGGTCCTAGATGCAATACTCGAACTATGGAGTCCCTAGCTTCTGTTAGCGCACAACTCATCGAGCAGCTTGACCCGACCGAAATTACGGCCGCTCGCCGCAAAGTGCAGCGCAAAGCGGCGCTGGTCATGGTGGGCTTCATTGTGAGCTACGTGTTGGCAGTGAGCGGGAACGGTTGGGGGTTGGTTGTCGGTCTTGTCGGCCTAGCGGTTAGTTCCTATGCGACGATTTCGGTAGTGATGCACGACGCAAACCATGGAGCGATGTTTGCCCGCCCACGAATGAACCGGCTTGTTGGTTATTCGCTCGATTTCTTCGGAGCGAGTTCACTGATGTGGTGCATCAAACACAACGATGTCCACCATCACCATGCCAACGTCGATGAAGTAGACGCCGACATTCGCCAGCAGCCGTTCTTCCGGCTTAACCACTATCAGAAGTGGCATGTGTGGCATCGGTATCAACATCTGTATGCCCCAGTGTTGTACGGATTTCTTCCCGTCCAGTTCGTTTTCGCCGACTTCTACAATCTTTTGAGGTCGTCGATTCGCGACTACAAGATCGAGGACAAACCGTCGACGTTGCAAGTGGTTGGACTGCTCATAGGCAAAGTGGTCTTTATCGGCTGGGCGCTCGTTCTTCCCGTGTATCTGTATGGGATTAAGGCGGCCCTGGTCGCCTTCGGCGTGGCGTGGGTTGTGGGGGTTGCTTTGGCGCTGACGGTGCAGGTCGCGCATGTGGTCGACATTGTCGAGCACTACGAATTTTCCGACGACACGCCGAGCGGGCGGTTCGTACGCCATCAGGCAAGCGTCACCGCTGATGTGCAGACGAAAGGTCCACTGGGCAAAGTCTTTCAGTGGCTTGCCGGTGGTCTCGATAAGCAGGTGGCCCATCACTTGGTGCCGTCGTTGCCGCACACCATGTATCCACAGCTGCAGCAAAAGGTGGAAGAGATGTGTGCCGCCCATGGGGCTCGCTACCGTTCGCATGCATCGATGACCGCAGCGGTCCGATCGCACTTTCGTTGGCTGTATCAACTTGGCAAACGACCGGCAGTTGCCTAAGCGCGTTAACCAGCAATGAATGCGGCGTAACCGAGGTCCAGTACACCGATGTTGGTAGCTAAGAATCGGCTATTTGATGCCGATCGTAAGGGTGTAGCTCTTCGCATCGAGGCCCCAGGTGTATCGCAGGTTCCGTCCCCAGTTTCTCGTGTTGCTTTCTTTGGCGACCCTGGCGTCGAGTCTGGTCGTGATCGCGCCGGAGGTAGCCCGCGCTCAGGCATTCACGCCGTGGGAATGCGACGGCACACCGATCCTTATGCGCGGCGGGCAGCTCCACCGGATAGTGCCTGACCCTGCGGTGCCCGGCAACTTGACGATCGATACGATCGCCGGCACCAAGAGCATTTGGAACTCGACGGGTTATGACCCAATCACCAACTGGATTTACGGCGTGGGAAGCGTCGGCGGCGTTAAACAGGTTCGAGCATATGACGCGACCGGGGCGATCGTTTTTCAAACAGCGATTCAGGCGCCGTACCCGATGGATGCGGGTACATATGCGGGAACCGTGCTGGGCGATGGTCGATACATCATCCATTCGGTTGGCAATGGTGGCGGCACGAAGGGCTGGTACGCAGGTGCGCGTTTCAACCTCTGGTCGATTGATCCAGTCACCGGAGCGTCAACCCATATCGGCTCGACGCCCGTGAACCTGGCGGACTTCTCGTACAACCCGCTCGATGGATACCTGTACCAGATCGTCAACCGACAGCTCTACAAGATCGACCCGAACACCGGAGCGACGACGAGCACACCAATGCCTGGCGCATTCCCCAACGGTTCTTTCGGAGCGTCGTGGTTCGACGCCGCCGGCTTCTTGTATTCCTTCCGGAATAACCCGGGTGACATCTTTAAGGTTGATCCGGCCGACACCTCGACCTGGGTTGAAGTTGGCGAGGTCGGTTCAAATGGCGGCACCGACGCGGCTGCATGTGTAAGCCAGATCGATCTGAAGAAGGACGTCGTCGACGGGGCAGGCGAACCGGTGGCACCAAGCGATCGTGTCTATGCGCCTGGTACGACGATCACCTATGCCTTCACTCTGATCAACAACGGGCTTCCAACGCAGAACCGAACCGTGGACCTGTGCGACGTTTTGCCAGCTGACGGTCGCACTTACACCGGCACCTGGACGTCGACACATCCGTCCGCTGTCGTGTCCTCCGGAGGTGCGAGCGGTGATACCGCTTTCTGTATCGAAGTCGAATCGCCCTCGAGCCTCTGGACCGATCCAGCCAATCCCGGCTCGGATCCGGTCGTGGTCACGGTCGACGTTTTGTTGGGCAGCTCGATGCTCGCCGGCGACTATGAGAATCAGGCAACGATGGACTTCGACCAGGACGGAACTGTCGATGTCTTCAGCGACGATCCGGGCGACGGAAGCGAACCGCGAGACCCAACCACTATTACGGTCACTGGTTCGTTCACCGTGGACAAGACGGTTGTCGGGCATCCGGTGCCGAACACAACAGACAGTTTTGTCATCAACGTCGTCTGTGAAGCCGCTGATGGAAGCGCACTGTCGCTTCCCGGCAACAGTTTCCGAAACGCCGCTGACGGCACGGCTTGGCCCAGCGCAAGTGCCGGCACGTTCGAGATCAGCGATGGCGACGAGGTGCTGGTCCGTAACCTTCCCGCCGGTGCCACATGTACGGCAACCGAAGTCGCCAACACCTCCTATGTGACCGCAACTGTTAGTGCGGACGGAGTCGACACCGCATCCAGCGGAACGATCACTATCGATGAACCGCCAGCCGATGAATCGGTATCGTTCACCAACTCGACGGCATCGTTTGTTATCAGCAAGTCGGCGACCGTCGCGTCTGCACTACCGGTAGCAGCCGACGGTTCTTTTGACTTCGAGGTTGTGTGCGACAACGGCTTCAGCGACACCATCACGCTCAGCACCGTTGGCGGCTCAGTCCTCGCCGGCTATCCAATCACTCCCTTGGTTCCCGAGGGTGCGACGTGCACGGTAACCGAGCAGGTGCCTACGGGCTGGAACGTAACCACCGCAAACCCTGCGACACTTGTCGCCAGCTCGGGTTCGACCCCGACGGCGAGCTTTAGCAACGAGCGCCTTTTCGCTGATCTCACCATCTCGAAGGAAATCATCGGCCTGCCATCGGGTGCCGACGCAACGTCGTACTCATTTGACGTATCGGTGACCTGCATCGGGGGTTTCGACCCCAACCCGTACGTTGTTCCGGGCCAGCTAACGATACAGACCAACGCCCCGATCGTCATTGAAGATCTCCCGGTCGGAACAGCCTGCACGGTTACCGAAGCGCCAGAACCCGGTTTCCTCGCCCGCTACGCCCCAGACAGCACCGTGACCATCGATGCTGCCGGCTCTTCGGTCCAAATTACCAACAGCACCGGTTCGCTGATCGTGCAGAAGGACACAACGGTTGCATCCTCGCTTCCCGTCGACCCTCGCGGTTCCTTCAGCTTCCAGATCACTTGTCTCGACGGCGCAGGAGCAACCGTCTACGACAACCTCATTGCTATGACCGCGTCATCGCTCACCGCAACGGGAGCAACCGGCGGAATCAGCCATGCCGAGGTGGGTGTTTTGCCCCCCGATTCAAACTGCTCAATCACCGAGCAGACGCCGCCAACGGGCTGGTCGCTTGTGTCGCCCGTCAGCGGCACAGCGAATCTCACGATCACCGAAGCTGATCCGGAACCCACGGCCAACTTCGTGAACTCGCGCGATGTCGGCGACCTGACGGTTACCAAGTCGTTAGCCGGAGTGCCGGCCGGTCTTGACCTCTCGACCGAGGTCTTTACGGTCGATATCAGCTGCGTCGGTGACTTCGTTTCATCGCCATTCCTTCTCTTGGATCAGCCGGTGACCGCCTCGACCCCGCTGGTCGTCGAAGGACTGCCAACCGGCGCCGTCTGCGTTGTAGCGGAAGATCCCGACCAACGATTCTCTACATCGTCAGCTCCGGTCGATGGGACCGTCACTATCGATGGCGACGGTGAAACGGTTGCGATCACCAATACGACAACCTCGTTCTCGCTCACCAAGGTCACCACCGCGACGAGCGCGTTTGTCGAGGATCTTGATGGCACGTTCGACTTCGCCATTGTGTGTGTTGCACCTGGCGGAGCGACGGTCTACAACGAGACCGTTTCGATCACTACTGTGGGAGCGACCGGCTCCGGTCTTGCCTCGGTGCTGCCGCTGGTGCCGGCCGGCTCGACCTGCACGGTGACCGAACAAGACCCCGGCGCCGGATGGACGCTTACCTCAAGAACTGGCGGCACCAACGTAGGTGCTGACGCGATCGAGTTCGTCACGAGTGCGACTCCCGGATCGCTCGAATTCTCGAATGCGCTCGACCTTGCATCGCTGACGATTACCAAAGACGTAGTTGGGTTCGCAGCGACCGCGGCGCTTGAAGCCGAAGCATTTCCGATCAGTGTTGTGTGTACCGGCAACTTCCCAACCGGTTCCTACACGGTGCCCGGTCCGCTAACGGTTACCGAGGGCTCGCCGCTCGTCATCTCCGACCTGCCGCTGGGTGCAGAGTGCACAGTCAGCGAAGCCGCTGATAGCAGATTCGGTGTCTCGTTCGCTCCGTCTAACGTCGTGTCGATTGTTGCTGCTGGCGCAACGATCGCCATTGAGAACGCAACAAGTACCTTCAGCATCGACAAGACAACTTCGGTGCCAGCCGGTGTCGACCCCGACGCCACGTTCTCTTTCGACATCGCCTGCGTAGCGGCCGACGGCGCAACGGTTTACACCGACACCGTGGCGATTGCTACAAGCAGCGGCTCGGGCACATGGGCGTCTCCTGACGCTCCGTTCCTCGCCCCCGGCGCTGTCTGTACCGTTGTCGAGTCGCCCCCAGCGAACTGGGCCGCAGTAGGAGCGAGCACCGTAGAGATCACCACGACCGACGCATCGACCGTTGTTGCATCCTTCACCAACGAACGGGCGGTCGCCGATCTCGTCATCTCGAAAGCCCTTCTTGGTATCCCGGACGGTTTTAACTTCGATGATGAGCCGTTCTCGGTCAACGTGAGTTGTACCGGCGACTTCGCAGTCAACCCCTTTGT
Source organism: uncultured Acidimicrobiales bacterium (assembly GCA_938015295.1). Lineage (GTDB taxonomy): Bacteria > Actinomycetota > Acidimicrobiia > Acidimicrobiales > SHLQ01 > CALLQB01. The sequence goes on along the minus strand of CALLQB010000054.1, from coordinate 56,729 downwards.
GCTCACTGGCCTGGTGGTTACCTCCAATGCGCCGCTGACGGTGCCGAACCTGCCAACCGGAGCGGTCTGTGATGTCGACGAAGACTTCGACAGCCGCTTTCAAGCGCTGTATTCGCCCGACATCGGTGACGAAACCGCCGCTCAGGTGACAATCGCCGAGACCGGCGGCAACGTTGGTCTGACAAATGCGGGCGGAACGCTGGCGGTGCGAAAAGACACCGTTGGGCCGATCACGCACCCTCTCGATCTGCTGGTCGATATCAGCTACGACATCGACTGCGGCGCCGAGTACAGCGGCACGCACCTGCTGAGTGTCGATCAAATGGCCGGCGATCAGGGAATCGGCGGCATCACTTACACCGAACTTCCGATCATGCCGCTTGGTACCGTCTGCTCGATCAGCGAAACAGTGCCAACCAACTGGACCGTCACCACGGACAACCCTCAGTCGGTGACGATCTCGGCAGATCCGCCCACCGCGAACTTCTCAAATACTCGAAACACCGCGTCTCTCACGGTCGCAAAGTCAATTGTTGGAGCGCCAGCTTCGGTCGACCTTTCCGATGAGGAGTTCATCGTCGACATCAGCTGCTCTGGCGGATTTACCGTCGATCCCTATCTCATCGCCGATCAGACTATTTCGGTCAACACCCCCTTGGTCATCGATGATCTTCCGGTGGGAACCACCTGCAGCGTTGTTGAAGATGCTGACCCCCGCTTCACCACCACCATCGACCCCGCCGTAGTTCTCGCGGAGGGCGGATCGACCCTCACGGTCACCAACACCACCTCGACGATCGGGATCACCAAAGCCACCGTGGGCGGATCGGTGCACCCGATCGCGCTCGACGACACCTTCACCTTCGACATCGACTGCACTGGCTACTCGATCGAGCCCGTATCTATCACTACGGTGGGGCAGGCCGGCACGTGGGCTGCGCCCGACACACCGCTTCTCGCACCCGGCACCGAATGTGAAATCTTTGAGTCCGACGTTCCTGGCGGCTGGGACGTCGCCGCCCCGAACCCGGTAACGGTCACGACAGATGGAAGCGGCACAGCAGCCGTCGCCAACTTTACGAACAACCGGACGCTCGGCGACCTCACCATCACGAAAACGATCACTGGTTCGCCGGTACCGCTCGGTGATGAAGAGTTCACGATCGAAGTTGTCTGTAACGACGGCTTCACCACGCCCACCTATGACCTTGGCACGTTTGTTCTGACCGAGAACACGCCAGTCACGATCGCTGACTTGCCGACTGCTGCGACCTGTACCGTCACCGAGCAGGACGACCCTCGGTTCCTCGCTGGATACGACCCTGATGACGGCGCTGCCGTCATCACCGTCGACGGCGTTGAAATCGGTGTCGAGAACCGCACAGGTTCGTTCTCACTTCGCAAAGAGGTGACGGTCGATGGCACCCAGCCGATTGATGTTGGCGGAACTTTCGTTATCGACATGGAGTGCACCGACGGCACGACCATCGCCCAAACGTTCGACATTGTTGGTGGCGTAGCGGAGACAAAGTCATATCCCGCTGTTCCGCTGCTTCCAGACGGCACCGCATGCACCCTTTCTGAGTCAACGCTTCCTGCCGGTTGGACCCTTGTCGAGGACGGCGACGCCGACGTTGACGCGGTAGCAAACAACACCGAGCTGATCATCAGCTCCGAAAGCAATCCAACGGTGACGTTTGTGAACCACCGAGAGACCGGTGACCTCAGTATCTCCAAGACTGTCGTAGGCACGCCCACCGGACTCGACCCGGCCGGCCTCACGTTCACCGTCGATGTGTCCTGCGCAGGCGACTTCGTCACTTCGCCGCTTGAGTTCCTCGACCAATCCATCGGCGATGGCGACACCATCACGTTTGAGAACCTGCCGACCGGCGCCTTGTGCACCGTTGTTGAGGACACCGAACCACGCTTCGCCGCCACCTACACGCCAGCGGAGGGCGCTGGTAGCGAGGTCACCATTGACGACGACGGCGAAAACGTTGCCATCGTCAACTCGACCGGCGAGATCATGATCGTAAAGACGACCGAGGTTGACTCGATTCATCCGGTTGATGTGACCGGCACGTTCACGTTTGACGTTGATTGCGGTGCCGCGCACTCGGGCACATACAACATCGCAGCTACCACCGTGACCTCGCCGACGACGGCGACTGGTTTTCTGCGGTACGACGACCTTCCCGCTTTGCCCAACGGAACCGCGTGCACGGTGAGCGAGTCGACGCCACCTTCAGGTTGGACGCGTGATTCGGCTGCATCGGTTGATCTGACTGTCACCTCGGCAGGCGTTTCGACGGCCACATTTGCCAATGTTCGGTCGACGGGTTCGTTGTCGGTGTCGAAGGTGTTGGTTGGTGTTCCGGCTGGTGTTGATCTTGATGGTGAGTTGTTTGGTGTTTCGGTGTCGTGTGTTGGTGATTTTGTGTCGTCGCCGTTGGTGTTGACGGGTGAGGTGTCGGTTGATGTTCCGTGGGTGATTGATGGGTTGCCGACGGGTTCTGTGTGTTCGGTTGTTGAGGATGGTGATGCGCGGTTTGTGTCGTCGGTGTCTTCTGCGGTGACGATTTCTGGTGCGGGTGAGTCGTTGGTTGTGACGAATACGACGTCGACGTTGTTTGTGTCGAAGGTGACGTCGGTTGTGTCGGGTCATCCGGTTGATGTTGATGGCGTGTTTTCGTTTGATGTTGTGTGTGGTTTGTTGTTCTCCGGTGTTGTTGATGTGACGGTGTCTGGTGGTGTTGGTGTTTGGGAGAGTCCTGGGACGCCGTTGTTGCCGCCGGGGACTGAGTGTGTTGTTTCTGAGCAGGTGCCGTCGGGTTGGTCGTTGGTTGATGCTGGTTCGGTGACGGTGACTACTGATGAGTCGGCTGCGGTTGAGGCTGCGTTTGCCAATGTTCGGTCGACGGGTTCGTTGTCGGTGTCGAAGGTGTTGGTTGGTGTTCCGGCTGGTGTTGATCTTGATACTGCGCTCTTTGAGGTAACCGTGACCTGCACGGGCGACTTCAACACCTCGTCCTATGAGACGACAGGCCAGGTCTCTGTCGCTGAGCCGTGGATTATCGACAATCTGCCAACCGATGCGGTGTGCACCGTTGTTGAGACTCCCGATTCGCGCTTCATCACCTCATACGATCCCGACGATGGTTCGGGTGCAGCTGCGCAGGTCACGATGTCTCTTGCTGGTGAGTCGGTCGAAATCACGAACTCGACGGGTGAAGCCATCATCACCAAGGAGACGATTGCGCCGTCGACTCATCCTCTCGATGCGTTGGGAACGTTTGTCTTTGCGGTCGACTGCGGAGCCACCTACTCGGCTCTTCACGAGGTTGTCGTTGACGTGCCCACCGCAACGGGTGGATTCGGCATGTTGCGCTATACCGATATTCCGTTGTTGCCCGATGGGACGCAGTGCTCGATTGCCGAGGTCGACCCAGGAACGCTGTGGGTGCTCGAGTCTCCGGAGTCGGTAGACATCACCATTAGCAGCGCGGCCCCAACGACGGCTGCGTTTGTGAATCGACGCCTGACCGGATCGGTCGAGGTCGTCAAAATGCTCGATGGTGTCCCGGCCGACATCGACCTGAGCGACGAGATATTTGAAGTCACGCTTTCTTGCACCGGCGGGTTCGAGGCGGAACAGTATTCGATGGTCCTCGCGGTGTCGCAGAACGCCCCTCTGCTCATTGACGACCTGCCCACAGAAGCCGTCTGCGGCATCGTCGAGACTGCCGACGAGCGCTTCTCTACCACCTACTCGGCTGAAGAGGTCACTATTGCCGACGAGCCACAGTCGGTCCAGATAACCAACTCGACACAAACCTTCACCATCACCATCAACACGATGGTCGAGTCGACGTATCCGTTGGAGATCGACGACACCTTTGAGTTTGTGGTCACCTGCACCGACCCTGATGGCGCTGTGGTGCACACCGAAACCATCCAGCTGACCACGGTAGACGGCACGGCTACATGGACGTCGCCTCTTGTACCCGGAAACGCCACGTGTGTCGCGACGCAGGTTCTGGGAGACGATTGGCAGCTTGATGATCGCGACGGCGGCCAGAACGTGGGTGCCGACGCCATCAGCGTGGTGTCTTCCGATGACACGGGACGTCTCGTGTTTGAAAACTCGCGGCCGCTCTCGACGCTTCGTATCGAAAAGGAGTTGGTCGACGTACCGGCAGCCCTCGACTACGGCGACACCGAATTTCCGGTGACGGTCACGTGTGAGGGCGGCTTCACGACGTCAACGTTTGTGATTCCCGGCGACCTGACGGTTTCGAGCATCGAGCCGCTGGTCATCTCGGACCTTCCAACAACAACCCAGTGCGAGATCGTAGAGACCGTCGACGAGTTGTTCGATGCGACCTACAGCGATGATGGGCAGCCAGTTCTTAGCAGCGGCGAGAACGTCTTCACGATCACCAATACCGGAACAGCCGCGCTTGACGCTCTGGCGGTCGATCCGCCGAACCTTGCTTTCTCCGGCATCGAGCTGCGCATCCTTCTCCTCACCGCCTTTGCCTTCTTGTCTGCTGGCGTACTTCTCGTCGCCAGCACCAAACGCCGCCGCACCACCTAAGGCGCCATCCCTAAGGGGTCATCCTTAGGGGTCAGGCACTTTATGTGCCTGACCCCTCCTGGGTTGTAAGGGAGATGGCGCCGCTGGGGCAGCGGTCGGCGATGAGTTGGAATTCGAGAACGCTGAGGTCGGCAGCACCCGGAAGAACCGTTACGAGTTCGTCGTCTTCGTCGAGTTGAAAGGCCTCTGGAGCGTCGAGGACACAACGGCCTGCGCTCATGCACATCTCGCGGTCAACTTCGAGCTTCATCGTTCTTGCGCCCTTCGATGGTTCGTGCTTGGATCGACGCTAATTCAAAGGGGTTTTCATTGTCGACTATTACGTTGACGCGGTGGACCGAGCTACGCGACGCCTATCGCCGCAAGGAACTACGCCAAGCGCTGTACGGAAACGACGACGGCCCCTTGCGCGACTGTCTTTTGAACCTGCACGGCACCGAGCACCGCGACCGTCGACGCCTTGAGAACCGACTCTTTCGTCGCGAGGTGTTCGAGCACTGGGAATATGACGTGCTTGGTCCAGCTGTCAGCTCCATTTTGGCCCCCTTTGTTGCGGCAGGCGAGGGCGACTTGGTGAACATTGGCTACCGGCTGGCTATGAACCTCACCGCCACAATCGCTGGGCTCGACGTCGACCCAGCCGACCCTACCCAGACCGACACGGTGCATCGACTGACCTCGAAGTTGTCCGAGGGGGCGACGATGGCGCACTCAACTCGCGACCGAGACGAGCTTCTGAGAGAAGTCGAGGCTGCATTTGACGAACTCGACAACGACCTGCTGCAACCGGCGATTGCAGCTCGCGGCGGCGGCGAATGCCCTCGCCATGACGTGCTTAGTGTGTTGCTGGCCAACGAGGACAAGCTCGGACTGACCCACGAAATGGTGCTGCGCGAGATCGGTTTTTACCTGCAGGCCGGAGCGCACTCGACAGCGAACGCCCTCGTGCACAGCTTCGATCTGTTGTTCCACTGGCTACCGAGTCAGGCTATGACGCCGGCAGATGCGGCCGAAGACCTCGAATTGCTACAACGGGTAGTCCACGAAGGGCTTCGACTCTGGCCAGCGAGCCCGGTAGCGCTTCGACGAGCCACGGCCGCTTGCGACGTCACCGCAGGCATTTCGGTCGACGAAGGTGACTTGGTCGAGTTCGACCTTATGTCGGCCAACCGCGACCCCGACATCTTTGGCACAGATGCAAACGACTTCAACCCAAATCGATCTCTGCCCGATGGCATTCCGCTGTGGGGGAATAGCTTCGGTGGCGGCATCCATACCTGTATCGGCCAGGAACTCGATGGGGGCGTGCCTCCCGACGAGAACAGCATCGGACGGCCGTTGTACGGCACGGTCGCCATCATGCTCAAAGCGCTTCTCGACGACGGATTCGTTCCTGATGCCCATCGACCGCCCGAAGAGCTGCGCTCATCGACTCGGGCCCACCACGGCAACTACTGGGTAACGCGAACAAGCACACAAGGAGAGCACGTCAATGGCTGAGCAAGCGGTGATCGAGGAGCCAGAGATCGTAACGATCACCTCGTACGACGAGGCGAGGATGGCCTACCGGCAGAAGGATCTTCGCCAGGCGTTGTACGACGCTGGCGAAGTCATCATGGAAGACGTGCTGGTCAATCTGCATGCCGAAGAACATCGGGCACGCCGACGGGTTGAAAACCGCTTGTATCGGCGCGAGACCTTCTTTCACTACGAACGCAGCCTGTTTCCGCCGATCATCGAGGAAACCGTCGATCCGTACATCGCTGAGGGAAAGGCTGAGTTGGTTTCGCTTGGGCATCAGCTCATGATGAACCTCGCAGCGTATACCGCTGGGGTTGACCGCCCGGAAGGTACGCCTGAGGAAACCTTTCGGTTATACGACTACCTCGGTTCGTTTATCGAAGGCGCGACGCTTGCCCACTACACCGGCGACAAGGCAGCGAAAGAAGCTGAGGTCAGCGCCGCGCTCGACAAGTTCGGCGACGAGTTTCTGAAACCGGGCATCGAGCGACGCCGTGAAGCCTTAGCCAAGCTTGCAGCAGGAGAGATCACCGAAGACGATCTTCCCAAAGATGTCTTGACCGTGCTCCTGAGAAACGAGGAAGAACTGGGCATTAGTTATGAGGCTATTCGGCGCGAAGTATCGTTTTACCTGCTCGCTGGGGCGCACACTTCGGCCACGGCTTTCACCCGGGTGAGCCACAACATTCTCGGTTGGCTGGCCGATCATCCCGAAGACACCGACTTGGTCCGCACCGATCGGCTCTTTGTGCAGCGGGCCACCCACGAAACCATCCGGTTGCAGCCATCGAGCCCTACAGCTATGCGGTGGGCCTTGTCCGACATCGATCTGACACCCGGCATCCAGATTCCCAAAGGTGGCAAGGTTGTCATCGACCTCATCAGCGTTAATCGCGACGCGGCGGTGTTTGGCGACGATGCCGCCGATTTCAATCCACGGCGAGAGGTGCCCGAAGGGGTTCCTCCCTACGGTTTGAGCTTCGGGTCGGGGATGCATGCGTGCATTGGCCAGGACATGGCTGCCGGTTTGGTGTTCCGTGACGGTGCCGATCTCGAAGATCACTTGTTCGGTCTGGTTCCGGGCGCTGTCCAGTATCTGTTCGATCATGGCGCAGTCGCCGATCCGGATGATCCGCCAGAAATGGATGCATCGACATCCCGCCCGTACTTTGGTCGGTATCCGGTGTTGTTCCCGAAAGGCTGATGCCATGTCATCGCAGATTTTTATTACTGGCGGTTCGTTGATCGACGGTACCGGCGCCGATGCCCGGGCTGCGACCGATGTGTTGGTTGAGCCTGACCGAATCGTTGCTGTGGGCAAGGCGGCTGCGGGTCTGGCCGATGCCGACGCGGCCGTTATCGATGCGAGCGGCAAGACCGTGATGCCGGGGTTGATCGACAGCCACGTCCATTGCACCTTCGACGACGTGGCATCTAACGACGAGTTGTTCTTTCACCGTGACCCGACGCTTGCGGCTTTTGCTACGGCAAAGAACCTCCAGAAGATGTTGCTGGCCGGTGTTACCTCGATCATGGATCCCGACACGCTTTTCGAGATGGGGCCTTCGATTCGCGATGCGGTGAATGCCGGTCTGATCGCCGGGCCAAGGATTTCGACCGGCGTGCAGGCTTTGGTCACGTCGGTCGGCGGAACCGCCGGAAAGTTGATTCCCGATGAGGGAATTGTCGGCTATGCGCGAGTGGTAAACACCCGCGATGAGATGATCACGTGGACCCGTCGCCATATCAAGACGGGTGCTGATTGGATCAAAATCCATGCCACGGGTTCGATCCCAACGAGCCCTGGCGAGCTTCCGGTGTGGAGCGAGGACGAGATGCGCACGGTCTGTAACACCGCTCACGAACTCGGCGTTCCGGTGGCCGCGCATTGCCGAAACACCGAGTCGATTGTGTGGGCAGCGCGGGCCGGAGTCGATCTGATTCTTCACGCTTCATTTATGGATGACGCAGGTCTCGAGGCGGTTCTCGCCAACGGCTCGGCTATCTGCCCGACTTTTACGTTTTTGGCAAACCTTGCTGATTTCGGCGAGCGTGTCGGCGCTAGTCCAGGAATGGAAAGTGTTTTTCGAGGCGAGATCGAAGCCACCGGAAAGATGATGCGCAAGGCATACGACGCCGGAGTTCCGATGTTGTGTGGGTCAGAAAGCGGCTTTGCGCTAACACCTTATGGGCACTGGCACGGTCGCGAGATGGAGGTGTTTGTCGACGCTCTCGGGTTGACCCCACTTGAGGCCATTAGTTGTGCAACGAAGAATAATGCCTTGGCAATGCGAGCCGAAGGCGACCTTGGAACTGTCGAGGAAGGCCGATTCGCCGATCTTCTGGTTATCGATGGCGACCCGCTCGCTGACATTCGTATCCTCAACGACCGAAGCCGCATGCACGCCGTGATTTCGCGAGGGGTGCAGATCGATCTTGAGCAGCCATGGCCCGAGTGGTCGCCGCTCAAAGGGGCGAAGGTGTCGGCCTGGGCCGCAAAGTCGTTGACCCACGACATCGCCTACAACGAACCGATCTAACCACCCCGAAATTTTGCTCGAAAGTGACCCTGACGGTCGCTCTGCATCAATAGAACCGACAACTACCGGATCTGTTGACGCAGAGTTACTTTAATTGGGTGTTGTGGGTGAAAATTTCGTTGAAGAAAGGTCGCTATGTCGCCGGTCGAAACCGACGTTGAAGACGCTGTGCCAGAGGCAGACATGCTGGCCCTGATCGGTCACGAGTTCCCCGGCGGGTCGCGGCGCATCGAGCATTGGGAAAACTGGCTGTTGACCGATTGCACCGGGTTTGATCAGCTGCCCGACGGAACCGTGCACCCGATCGCCCTCTTTCACGTGCCGATTCAAGGTAGCGGGATGACGATTGCCGCACTCTTTGCCCTCGGTCGGGTCGAGGGGGCCGGTTCGGTCGGTCTCGACGGCTACGACTGGGAGTACTTCAAACCGTTGCGAGAAGACGTTGACTATCGCGTCGACGGCAGAGTTGTCGACGTCGAGCGTTGCAGCACCGATGCCGGACGTATCTATGACAGGTTTGTCTTCTCGATCGATCTCACTGAACCTGACGGCAACATCGCAGCTCGGGTAACGAACTTCTGGAGACTACGTCGATGACGATCCACGAGGGCGCACAGATTCCGAAGTGGGCGATGGAGCGCGTCGACGCGCAAAGAATGAAGACGATGGCGGCGATCCTTCGCGACCCGTATCCGGTGCATTGGGACCGAGACGCCAACGAAGCCATTGGGTACGGCGGTCAGGTGATCAACCAAGGTCCGCTCAACCTCAGCTACATCGCCAACATGTTGATGGCATGGCAGGGGCCACATTGCATACGCCGACTGCAGGTGGCCTTTGGTCGGCCTGTCCTCGATGATGACAACGTCGTCGCGACCGGCATCGTCGACAGTATCGACGAAGTCGACGGCGAACGTCGGGCCACGTGCACCATCACCTTGCAACGCGACGGCGAAGACGTGGTGACCGGCACCGCCGTGGTGGCCCTTTCAGACGAATGAGACGGGCACGTCAGGCGAACCCGCCTCCGGCCACGATTTGCTGACTAAAGGGCCGAACCAACGCTCGCAGACGAGCACATCGTTGCTCGCCCAGCGCTTCGTAGGGGGCAGCCGCAAGGCTGTCGGTACGGTCTTCGATACGTTCACGCAACGCGCGACCAACGTCGGTGAACCCGCCAGCGGAGTCGACAAGGCCTCGTTGGTTGAGTGCGCTGATGCCATTCGCCCATTCCTTGTCGGACCACTGGCGGCTTGTCTGCAACACCGGGCGGCTGACCTGACCACTGGCCGCGTGGAGAATGAGCGCGTCGAGTCCGCTGAGCCCTTCGACGGTGAGCGCCGCAATATGGCCGTCGCCTCTGAACTCGCGCAGCAACATCTGGGCATGCCACAACACCAGATGAGGTTCGTCAGGCCAGGGCAGAGCCGAGTGAGCGGCAAAAAGCGGTCGCCCCTCGAGATGCGCGATCGCGACCATCGCTGCAGCCCGGGCCAGTTCTGCTGCTTCGCCGATGTCGGCACTGTCGACTCCGCCGGTCAGTAAACGGCGCAAGACTCCGTCGGCGCCGCGGACCCTCGCCGCGTGCACCTCGGCTGGTGAGACCGAATCCCACACACCCGACATCGCGTCGCGGACCAGTTGAGGGTGGAAGTTAAAGAACGTAGCGATGACCACGTCGGCAGTGACGGCCCCCATCGCTGCAGATCGCGACGCAAAATAGCCTGACATCCGTCGGAGACCCAAGGTCTTGTATTCGGCGTGGGCTTCGGGGGCGAAGTAGATGATGCCGTGATACGCCTCAGCGGTTCGCCAGGTACGCCGGGCAATGGTCGGATCGAACGACGCTTGAGTCATCGGCTCTGACCGAGGCCGGCGCCCTTCCAAATGAGGGCGACGAACACCAATTGGAACGGAAGACGAATCCAGTTCCGAGCGTCTGGCACCTCACCAGGGAACCGTTGATACGTGCCGTTCTCGTCTTTGCGAATGTCGACATTGTTTACGGCCATGTCGATGTTCGCAGGAAACACAGCGGCGGTGAGGGCGAGTAGACCCCAGCCAGCTTCGCGGCGAGTTTTGGGGTGGAGGAGTCCTAGGCCTAGCGCAAGTTCGGCCGCGCCGGAGGCGTGGTTAGCGAGCCTTTTGCTCGGGAACCAGTCGGGTACCACGGCCTCGAAAAAGTCGGGTTTCATGAAGTGGGCAACACCAGCGCCAGCGAAAGTTGCCGAGGTGACTGCAGTGAGAAGGTTGCTTCGAGGCATGGCGAGAGCGTACCCAACCGTTGGCCAGCCCTTGTAGCCCTCTAGGTCGATCGAACCAGAGAATCTGGGCTGTTTGGCTCATATCGGCTGGTCAAGGGCCGACAGGCGAATCGTACCTTCTCCTGAAAGGCGGTGGGGACGTGGAACTTCGTACCCGATCGATTCAAGTACTTGGCATTGTGGGCGGCATCTCCTTGATTGTTGCCCTGGTCGCATTCGCGTCGCCGATTTCGGCGCAGGGACAGTCTTCGCCTAGCGATGCCGTGGGATCGGCGGCGTCGCTGCCTTCCGCCCCGGCGAACATCCAGGCGGTACCAGCGGACGGTGGAGCTCGGATTACCTGGGACGCGCCGTCTGACCTTGCAGGCCATTCGTTGCTCTCGTACCGAGTCATCAACCCGAGCACCAAGGTGGTGCACTGCGATGACATTCTCGAATACTGCGATATCGATGGCTTGACTAACGACAAGAAGTACGGGTTTAGCGTCGCGACGGTAACCGGTGGCGGTCTTGGCCCGCACGCCTACGTGGAGGTGACGCCTGCGGTGCCGAAGGTTGCGCCGTCGTCGCCTCGGGATCTTGTTGGGTCGCCGGTTGATGGTGGGGCGTTGTTGGAGTGGGCGTTGCCTGCTGATGTGGGTTCTGGTTTGTCGTTGGAGTTTGTGGTGACGAATCCGAGTACGAGAGAAGTTTTTTGTAAGGGGCCGGCGCTGTTTTGTGAGGTGTCGGGTCTGGTGAATGGCACGAAGGTTGGGTTGAATGTTCGTGCGGTGTCTGAGCATGGTTCGAGTGAGCATGTTTATGTGGAGGTGACGCCTGCGGTACCGGCGCCGGAACTTCACGAAATCGTCGTACGGGCCAAGGGCGAACGCTCTGCCGAAACGTTCGACGTTCGAATCGGCGACACGATCGTAGGAACCGGAACCGCAGGCGCGGAATACGCGAACTTCGAGTACACGGCCGATGCCGGACTCACCGGCCCCGTCTCGATCGAGTTCACCAACGACTATTACGACGGAAAGATCGACTACAACCTGTGGGTTGACTACGTGATGGTCAACGGGGCGCTCTACGAGTCGGAAGCCGATTCGACCTACTCGCAGGGTGCATGGACGTCGGGCGCTGGTTGTTCGCCGGGTTTCCGTAAGAGCGAACGTATCGCTTGTGGCGGCGTGTTTACCTACGTCGTCATTGGCGACGGTGCAGCCACGGCGATGCCGGCCGACCCCTACCTGTCTGAAGAGCCAGCCGTTGACGAAGCCCCTACCAACCACGTAGTTCGTGTTCGCGCAAAGGGGCACACCGGCGGCGAAAAGATGACGATGCGTATTGGTACAACCATCATTGCGAACATCACGGTCACCAACACGTGGCGCACCTACCGGGTCAAACTTGATTCGCTCCCCACGGGCAAGCTGGTGGCAGCGTTCATGAACGACTCCGATGACGGCTACAACGACTTCAACCTGCAGATCGACTACGTGAAAGTTGACGACCGCAAGTTCGAGTCAGAGGACGCTTCGACATTCATGGCCGGTCCAGGCACCGGAGAGGCGTGCATGAGCGGCCATCGCAACACCGAAACGCTCTACTGCGCGGCGTCGTTCTTCTACGCTGACCTCTAACTTACGGTCGGCGTGGGCTCTGGGTCCGGAGCGAGGCCAGCGGTGTTAAACGGTTCGGTGCCGCGAAGTCGAAGGTGGCCAACAAGCAGCAGAAGTAGCGTCGAGCCGCCGACGGCGATCCACGTGATTTCTCTGCCGCTGGACTCGTACAGCATCGCTGCCGGAACCGCAGCGACCCCAGCTCCCAACACCTCGGCCGCACCCATGAGGCCGAGCGCTCCGGCCTGGCGTTCTTCTGGCACCGCTCGTGAGATTGTTACCTGGCCCGCGATAAACCCGAAGCCATCTGCAAACCCGACGAACAACATCACCGCCGTGAGCCCCCAGACGGTCGGAATGAACCCGTAGACGGTGGTGGCCGCAGCGCTGACCCCCATGCCGGCGATGGCCACACGTGCCGGGCCGATCCGATCGGCAGTTCGGCCGGCAAGCGTGCTTACGACGACGATTGGAATAGCGAATGCGGTGAACGCAATCCCGGTCATCGTGGTATCGGCGCCCATGTCGGTGAACATCACCGGTACCACTGCCTCGAACGCGCCAATCAGAAAGAAATACCCAAAGATGAGGATCAGCCCGCCCTGCAGTCGGCGGTACCGAAAGAGATCGAGCGGGTTGCGCGAAACCGCGTCGAGTTTGCCCTGATCTGCCGGGAGGCGTGCAACGAACGGCAGGAACGCCACCGATCCGATCGCGAATGCGAGAAACGGCGCACGAATGCCGCCGAAATGCACGAGGGCGGCGGCCACGACTGGACCAAGGACGAAGCCAAGAATTTCGCCGATCACGAGGCGACCGAGGTTCTCGCCGACGTTTGCTGGGTCGAGTACCGTGGCGGCCCGACGCAATCCGGGAAGTACAAGGCCGCCCGCGAAACCGAGGGCGGCGCGGCTGAGCCCCCAGGTCCAGAGGTCGTCGGCAACGACCATGACAAAAAGTGCCGCAGCGCTAATGGCGATGCCGGTAGTGGCCATTTGGCGGCCGTAGCCGCGGTCGGCGAACTTCGAGAAAGCGACTTGCGAGACGAACGAGGCAAAGAAGCCGGCGGCCACGATGATGCCGATGCCGGTATCACTAAACCCGAGCTCGTCGCGTAGCTCGCCGAGCACGACGATGATGCCGGCGATCGATGCATTGATGACCGCAATGACGATCTGAAAGGGGAGCAGCTGGCGTTTCATCGGGTGACAGTCTGCCTCTAAAAGGCTATCGAGCGCGGCTTCGGCGGCCCGATCAGGTGACCGGTCGTTGTGTCCACCGGATATCGGCGACGACCCCGAAGTGGTCGCTTGCCACGATTCCTGTAATCGGTTCATGAAAGGCCAACTCGCAGCGTTCGACGAGTCCGACGCCATCGGGGCGGCCAAAGGGGTCGCCGACAAAGATGTAGTCGAGTCGCTTGACCGGGAGCCGCATATCGCGGGCGACTTCGTTGGACCGGTGATCCCACGTGAAGCCGGGCTCGGTGTTGCCCGCAGCGCGCCACGCGTCTTGGTAGTAGGTGCTTGTGCCGTCGATGGTGGCCAGCGAAGACAGAAACCGGATCTCATCGGAGAGTGGTTCGGCGTTGAAATCACCGCAAAGAATTGGCGGCATCAACGCTGCAGGGTCGGCATGCGCCTTGATCTGGTCGTCGATGAACATTGCCTGGACAACCCGGTGATACGCCTGTGCGGGCGGAGGCGCGAGGTGGGTGCTGAAAACATCGATGCCGTTGCTGCGGGCGTGCAGCAGTTCCATCGGCATCCGGTAGACGGGGTTGGGTACTGTCGGGCTCGCGTCGATCGGCAGCGTGACGACGTTGTGCATATCGATTGGCCAGCGGCTGAGAATTGCCGAGCCGAAAGTGATGGTTTGGCCGTGCCAGGGAAGGTCGCAGCCCCCAAAGACCCAATGCCAGTCGTGTGAATCGTCGTTGTCGACCAACCAGCCAGCGGTGTTCGTAGCTTCGTTATCGGCGGGTGTGCCCTCGGCGGGTTGCCAAACTTCTTGGAGACACACGATGTCGGCGTCGAGCCTGTCGAGCCATGCAAGTGTTTCCCACCGACGGGATTCCCAGTCGCGTTCAAACAACGAGGCGAGATTCAGCGTGGCAACGCGTAGCGAGGACATTGCAGCAATCTACTTCGTTGGCCGAACGTTCTGAACGGTAGGTAATTGCGAAAGGGATCGCGTGCTGGAAGTATCGCTGGCGAGCCACGTGGAGTGACGATGACCGTAGACAGCTATGCATTTCTGCCAAGGGCCTTTCGTGCCATGTTCGAAGCCGAGCCGCAGTTCGACCACGAACCGGTGTGGTCCGAACTCACCAAACCGCTGGCCGACGCCCGGGTTGGGTTGCTATCGAGCGCAGGAATGTACCTTGCCGATACGCAAGAGCCCTTTGATGTCGAACGAGAGCGCCGCGAACCAACATGGGGCGACCCGACACTGCGCATGATCCCCAACGACGTTGAGCAGCAGCAGATCGACGCAACTCATCTCCATATCAACACCGCCGACATTCTTGTCGACTTCAACATCTCGCTTCCGGTTGCCCGGCTGAACGAACTCGTGGCCGAAGGAGTTGTCGGCAGCGCCGCTCCTGAACATTTCTCGGTGATGGGTTTTCAAGAGGACGGTGCCGAGGTGTGGCGGACCGAGATCGGCCCTGATATCGCAGCGCGCTGTCATGCCGCCGAGATCGACGTGTTGATCCTCGCCCCTGCTTGACCGGACTGCTGCAAGAACGTGCCCGTGCTGGCACGTGTCATTGAAGCCGCAGGAATCGCCACCGTTGTCGTCACGATGATGCCGGTGCTGGCGGAGAAGTACCGCAGCTCGAGGGTGCTCGCTGTCGAGTTCCCGTTTGGGCATTCCTTTGGTGTCGCTGGCGACGTCGGTATGCAGTCGCGCACCCTGCGTTCTGCTCTTGATCTTGTGGTTTCGGCGAGGGCGCCGGAGGCACGTGTCGATGTCGAAGAGCCATGGCCGGGCGATCCCAAAGAGGCGTACAAGAGCTGGCAGCCGTCCGAGCCGAGCCCGATCGTCGCGCACAGCATCGACGCAATTCGCAAGGCGAGACGCGAGGCCGCGGCCGAGGAAAAGGGCACGTGAGCCCCGACGACGCCGTCATCAACATCTTCTTCAGCCCCGAAGGCTTGGACGATCCGACGCCCTACTACCGCCATCTTCGAGAAACTGCCCCGGTGCATCACAGCGCGACCGGAGCGATCTTTTTGACCCGATTTGCCGACTGCAACGAGATCCTTCGCGACAATCGCTGGGGCAAGTCGAATCGGGGCGGCAACAGTCTCATCCCCACGACCGACCCAGAGGTGCTTGCGTTTCGACAAAAACAGCTAGAGAGGCAGATCGCTGAGAAACGCGCAACCTCGATGTTGTTTCTCAACCCGCCGCACCATACCCGACAACGAAGCCTTGTCTCGCGTGCGTTTACACCACGACGTGTCGAGCAGTTGCGCGAGCAGATCGGCGTTCTTGCCGACCGTATCGTTGGCGACTTCGTCCGCACCGGTGGTGGCGATCTGCTCGAGGGCATCGGTTTTCCACTCCCGGTCGCTGTCATCGGCACGATGGTGGGCGTGCCCGAGGCCGACTGGCCGAAGTTTCGCAAACTGATCACCGCATCGGCTGCGGGTATCGAACCGGCGGCGACGCTCGACGAATTGCTTGCTGCAGAGGAAAGTCAGGCCGAGGTCGTCGCATACTTCAAGGCGCTGGTGGACAAACGTCGCGCAAAGCCCTGCGACGACCTGTTGTCCGACCTGATTGCGGTCGAAGAAGCTGGCGACTCGCTCAGCGAGGGTGAGATCATCGCCGTGTCGATGCTGCTTTTCGCTGCCGGTTTCGAAACGACGACAAATCTCATTGGTAACGGCATGGGAGCGTTGCTCGGCAATCCTGACGAGCAGCAAAAGCTGTGGGCCGACCCCGCTTTGCTTCCCTCGGCTGTCGACGAGATGCTTCGCTGGGATTCACCCGTGCAGCTCGATGTGCGAACGGCTCTCGAGCCGGCTGAGTTGTTGGGCGAACCAGTGGACGCCGGGACCCGAGTGGTCACCCTCCTTGGGGCGGCCAATCGCGATCCCGACCAATTCACTGACCCCGACCGTTTCGATATCAGCCGCGATGAGGGCACACCGATGAGCTTTGCGTCCGGCATCCACTACTGCCTCGGCGCAAATCTTTCGCGGGCGGAAGGCCAAGAAGTGTTCGGCGCGTTGATCAATCACTGTGCGTCGGTCGAACTCGATGGCGAACTCAAACGTCGAAATCGCATGACGCTTCGAGGTTTCGAGGCCATGCCGGTAAAGGTGCACCGGCGCTGAACAGGTTCTTGTCTGCCGGGCGCTATTGCGCCAGATCGATGTGGAGCGGCACCGTGCGGGCCAACGTGTGACCGACTGGCGACGTGCTGGTGACCTTGGCGTGCAGCTCCTGTAGCTGTTCGGGGGAGGCGTCGCTATCGAGGTGAACGTTCACTCGGATGTCTTCGAAGCCGGCGTTGCCGTCGGTAAGGCCGAGGAACGTGTGGAGGTCAAGGTCGCCTTCAACTTTCACCTGCAGGTCCTTGATGTCGATTCCAGCCATGGTGGCGTTGGCGGCGTAGCCGACGGCGAGGCAATTGCCGAGGGCTCCGAGGAGTTGTTCGACGGGGTTCGGGCCAGCGTCTCCGCCGCCGAGTGATTCGGGCTCGTCGGAGACCGCCGGGGCGAAGTCGCGAATGCTGGCTTCGGAGCGAAAGGCCCCTTTCCAGTCGACGGTCGCCTGCCAGGTGGTAGCGGCGACCGCAGGTTCTTCGACGATCTTCCCGGCAAGGCCGGCGACGGCAGCGATGTTGACGTCATTGAGCTGGGTGGTGGTTTCGGTGGTGGACATGAGTCCCGCTTTCGGTGCTGGGTTTCCCGAGACAGGCGCCTCAGAATCCGAAATAGGCAATTCCCGATCGGATTAGTCATGTTTAGGAAGGATCGCGTTCGATGTCAACCCGTGACGAGGTGCAGATGTTTGGCCCGAAAGCCAAGTGCTCTCAGATATCGCCAGCTGAAGTCATCGTGAAGCGGAGTGGCACGGACTTGTGGCCACTGACGAACACAGCCTTCGAGGTTGTGGCGTCGCCCGCCGGTTCGAGGGTGTCGATATTCGCTATCAGGTGCGTAAAGAGCGAGCGGAGTTCGAGGCGCGCGAGCTGCGCCCCGAGGCAGAAGTGGGTACCGAAGCCAAACGCTATGTGCCGGTCGGCGTTGCTGCGCCCGATGTCGAATGACAGCGGATTGTCGAACTGTTTCGGATCGAGATTCGCTGCGGCGTAGTTGAGCATGAGCCAGTCGCCCTTGGCTACTGGCTGCCCTCCAACCTCGGTGTCCTCGACAGCTGTTCGCATAAAGTGGCGCACCGGCGATGACAGACGAATCATCTCCTCGACCGCGTTGGGAATCAGCGAAGGGTCGGCCTTGAGTCGTGCGAACTGGTCGGGGTTCTCGGCCAACCGAAGCATGCCCTCAGACATCGATGCGGCGGTGGTGTCGTGTCCTGCCGTGGCGATGATGACGTAGTAACCCATCGTCTCAAGATCGGGCATTGGTTCGCCGTCGATTTTGCCGTTTGCGATCAGCGAGGCGAGATCGTCGGTGGGGTTCTCGCGCCGAGCCATCGTGAGTTCGGTGAAGTAGTTGTAGAAATCGAACACGACCTGTGCCCGCTCTTCAGGGGTGGCCGCCTCGCGTTGCAGGTCGGGGTCGGTGGACCCAAAGAGTTCTTGCGTGAGCTTGAGCATGCGGGGGTAGTCATCGGTGGGCAGGCCAAGGATCGACAAGATGACCTGCAGCGGGTAACGAACCGCAACTTGCTGATTGAAGTCGATTTCTCCATTGGCTGCTCGCATCGTGGCGACCGCTTCAGCGCTCAACTCGTCGAGTCGGCTCTGCATACGCTTGACTCCGGCCGGCTTAAACCACTCGTTGGTGAGTTTGCGGTACTTCGTGTGGTCGGGCGCATCCATATGGATGAGGGTTCGTATTTGGGCGCCGAGTGCGTCGCGCTCCTCGAGGCTTTGGTTGGTAATCAGCACCGCTTCGGGTTCGTTGGTGAACAGCTCGGGGTGACGTTCGATCATCATCACCTCGTCGTGACCAATCACCCCCCAGAAGGGCGGATGGCTGGCGGATTCCACTCGATGGATCGGTCCGCTTGCGTGCAGGGCAAGTGCTTCGGTGCGCCATGAAGCCATATCGCCATAACGATGTTCGTTGTGGAAAATATCGGTTTGCATTCGGTTGCCCCCAAGCAGCTCTCGTCCCCGGCACCAACGTAACGCGGCAACCGGTTCGCCTCGAACTTCCGCTCGGGTTGTCTGCAAACTGGTGGCGAAGCTAGGGCACAGTTACGGTGCCGAGTATGAAGTTGAAGCCAGCTGGAGCCTTTGTAGACGAACAGGTAAGCGAGGCGGCTGCGAAAGCGGTGGCCGTGTCCCGGTGACTCCCAACAGAACCACGATAGTCAATCCCTCGCAGGCAAGTATCGAGGCGCTCGAGTCCTGGCACTCGGGAAGTGCTGACTAGGGAAGTGCTGTAAAAAAATTGAGGAACCAATCATGGACCGATTTGTAGACACCGGCAGTAGCAACATCACCTACGAGGTAGCCGCAGGAGTGGGTGTCATAACCATGAACAAGCCCGAACGGCGCAACGCTCTTGATGCGGCAATGTGGGCAGGCCTTGAGGTGGCGCTGGCCGATGCGGAGACGGCGACCGATGTTCGCTGCGTCGTGCTCACCGGCGCAGGTGGCGCATTCTGTGCGGGTGGCGACGTGAAAGGGATGGCTGAGCGCAACAGCTCGATGCCTGCGGTCGCGTCGCCGCCGATGCCACTCGATGAACAGATCCATAGGCAGCGGCTTCGCCACCGAGCCATTTCGGGTGCCCTTTTCTCCATGCCGAAACCGACCGTCGCAGCCGTAGGTGGTGCTGCCGCTGGCGCTGGGCTTGCGCTGGCGCTTGCCTGCGACATGAGGATTGCTTCTGCTGACGCCGTGCTTGCAACAGCATTCGGAAAGGTCGGATTGTCGGGAGACTTCGGCGGCACATGGTTTTTGACGCAGCTTGTGGGGCTAGCCCGGGCAAAGGAGCTCTACTACCTTGGCGACCGGATCGATATGGAAACCGCGCTCAGGTTGGGCATCGTCAACACGGTTGTCGACGCCGATGGCTTTGCCGACGCTTGGCGATCGACCGCCGCCCGGCTAGCGGCAGGGCCGACGATTGCCTACCGCTATATGAAGGAGAACATCAACCGCAGTGTCTCGGCTGATCTCGGCACCCTTCTTGATCTCGAGGCGACGCATCATCGTCACACCAGCACCACCGCTGATCATCGAGAAGCAGCGCAGGCGTTCGTCGAAAAACGGACGCCGGTTTTCAAGGGCGAGTAGACATCATTTCCATCGCACAAGCTCGGGCGTGAGCTCGGCAACGTTGCGTGCCCCGCAGAGCTGCATTGTGCGGCTGAAGCCTTCGGCGAAGAACTCAAGCAGGTGGTCGACGCCTGCCTCGCCGGCCGCCCCGAGTGCATAGAGATACGGTCGACCAATCGAACAAGCGGTTGCGCCGAGCGACACCGCTTTGACAATGTCGCTTCCGCGCCGGACGCCGCCGTCGCAGATGATGTCGATCTGTCCGGCAACGGCATCAGCAACGGGAGCCACGAGTTCGATGATCGAGGGAGCATCGTCGAGCTGCCGTCCGCCATGGTTCGACAGCATGATGCCTTCGCATCCAGCCTCAACAGCCAAGCGCGCATCAGCGACGGTCTGTATGCCTTTGAGTACCACCGGGCCGTCCCAGATCGACTGCAGCCAGTCGACGTCAGCCCAGGAAAGCGCCTGATCGAACTGGCTATTGATGTACTGCGACAAGTTGACTGCGGTGCTGCTGCCGTCGCCTCCGTCGGCGGAAGATACGTTTGCGAAAGTGATGGGGTCGTTGCGCAGAAAGTCGAGTGTCCACCCAGGGTGCAGCGCTCCGTCGACGATGGTGTCGAGGCCGATTTTGGGTGGCAGGGTGAATCCTCGGCGCACGTCTCGCTCGCGTCGGCCGAGTACCGCGGTATCTACCGTGAGGAGGAGCGCCTCGTAATCGCATGCCTTGGCTCGCTGCACCATCTCTTCGACGAGCCCGCGGTCTTTCCAGGTGTACACCTGATACCACTTGGTGCCGGAGTTCACGGTTGCGACTTCTTCGATGCTGCGGGTGCCCATGGTGCTGAGGCTGTAGGGAAGGCCAGCACGCTGTGCAGCGCGCGCCACGGCAAGCTCGCCCTGGCTATGGGCGATTCGGCCAAAGCCGGTAGGGGACAGCGCCAACGGAAGCGGTATCTGCTTGCCCAACAGAGTCGTCGAGGTGTCGACGTCACTAACGTCGTTCAGGACTCTTGGTTTGAACTCGATCTTGGCGAAGCCGTCGACATTGCTCTGTGCTGATCGTTCATCCTCGGCTCCGCCGTCGATGTAGTCGAAGACGCCTCCGGGAAGCCGGCGTTTTGCGATTCGGCGAAGGTCGTCGACGTCGGCGGCCTTGCGTAGCCGCCGTTGCGCTCGGTCGCGTTCAAATTCGCGCAACTCCACAACCGAGCGGAACGTTTCGATCATTCCCATCTTCGAATCCTACTCATCCGGTGCGCCGGCCTCTCCGGCTAGGGCAACCGGCGGCGGATCTACATTGCGGCGTTGGCGAGCCAGCGCAGGCCGGGGATGCTCGGCAGGAACGTGTAGGTAGACGCTCGCGTTCGCACGAACCTCGGAAAGCCGGAGAGAACAAGATCGGGTCCGTCAGGCATCGGGATAGTGAACCGACTCGTCAGCTCCTCGTTTGCGCCAAGCAACACATCGTTGGTGCCGGTAATCGACGGGTGCTGCAAACCAAGGTTGATCCAGTCGTACTGCACACCTTCGAACTGTGCGGTAAGGCTGCCGCACAAGAAGTTTCCGAGAAGCCCACGCGGTGTGTCGTCGGGCTCTTGATCCGGCGCGATCAGTGGCCCGTAGGGCATACCACGTCTGGTGATTCGACGAGTGTGGTTGGCCGCTCGTTGCACGATCGCAGCGTCGCGTGGATTCGCGCGGCGCATGTGCGAACCAATTGGACAGATAGACCCGTCGGCGTCGGGGTAGCCGTAGTCGTTCCGTGTCGCGGGGTCGGCGGGTTCGCCCTGGTGGTCGGGGTACTGCTCGAGTGAGTTCCCGTTACGCCAACGTCCACAAATCTTCGCCGCGATCCATTCTGGGTCGCGGCCGGTTTCCTCGGCTGCACGACGTAGGAAAGCTTCGAAACCAAACACGTCCTGTTCGAGCACCCGAAACGCGTTATAGGTACCGTTGCCGACGAACTCGGTCGGTGTGGGCAGATCGAACTTCACGTCCTCGAACTGGCTGTCATGGCCAAGAAAGAACGATCCGAGTGGAGCGACAGGCTGCTTGTCGGGTGCAGGGTTGTCACGCTCGAACGATTCGATATGCGGTTGCGAAATCGAGTCGACGTAGCCGAAGTGCACCTTGTTGTCGGCCAGCGCCGAACCATCGTAGGAAGCGACCACAGACATCGAGGACCCCGTGGCGGCGGCGAGCTTGTTCCATGCCGCGTCGATGTCGTCTGATTGCTGGCCGTGAATTGTCCACACCACATGTACTTTGTCGATATCGTCGGTGCCAGCGTCCCACCGGTCGGGGGCACTATCGCCGACGTCGCCGATCTTGATTGCCCGGGCCGGAGCCCCGTGGGAGAAATCGGTGGGGAAGCCAGCGAGGGTTCGTGCCGGCACGCCAAGAGCGGCAAGACCGGTGTAGGTGAAGGCGACGTTCAACGCCGACGGGGGCTTGACGTCTCCCCAATGTTCGCCCGATTGAATCTGCTGGGTCGATGGATCGCCATTTGTGGCCCGCCCAAGGAACGTTCGTAGCGGCTCCGGGTTGTGGATCGTGCAAATTACCTGCCGCACATGGCCGAGGTTGTACCCCCGCACTACCCAGCCCTGTACGTCTGCTGGTGTAGGACTTGGGACAGGTCGCTGGGCGTTGGTTTGGGTCATGATTTCTGCTCCCACTCGAGACCAAGGGCTTGACGGATTTGGGCGACCGAAAATCCGGGGTACGAACGGTAGACCCCCAATTGCACCTCGGGCTTCGCATCGAACAACAACAGCAGGCGCCGCGATAGGAGGCTGAGATCGTCGGTGAGTTCGGTCGAATCCTGCGGCAACTGCAGAAGGTCGCGAGCGTTCACCCAGTCAACAAAGGCGGAAGGATTGTCGCCGACAGGCAACGGTGGCGGGTTTTTGACGAACGCCATGATGTCGTCGAATATGTCGCCGAAAGCGGCGATGAAGTCGCGAATATAGGTCTCGAAGTCTCCGTCGTAGACCGAGATCATCGACAGGTTGCTGCCGATGACATCGAAACGGGCAAAATGCACCGTCCCGACCACGTCGAGACCGCCAAATAGATCGTCGACCCGGAACTGGAGGAGTTCGAGGAGCTTGGCTGTTGTCTCGGGACCTGGATGGGCCAGCGGCATGATGAGGTTCATCGTCTGCTGCACGTTGTCGCCGAGCGCCTGGCTGTACCGGCGTGGCGGGATTACCGCCGGTTCCTTCGCTGCCCAGTACCGAATGAGTAGGCGCGTGAATCGGCGAACGATTGCGTCCCAGATCTTGACCATGTGTTCCCCGCAAAATTTCTGTTGTCTCGCTACTTGGTGTTTGTGCTTCGTGCCCGCCTGGCACAACGCCACCATCCTGCCGTCCCGCCGTCCTACTGTGGCATGAATTCGAAGATTTTGCCCCCGTTTGATCGCTCAACCTTCGAAATTTTGTGCGTGTGAACACCCTACGTGCGCAGGTGGTTCGCGTTGTAGTGTGACGTAATGGTCGAGAAGGAAATGGTCGAAAAGAAGCGAGAGGACGCGCAGACGCAGCTACTTGCGATCCTGTTTGTCGACCAAGCCGACTCGGGCCGCCATATCGCAGATTTGGGCGAAGTAGCTGCCGGTGAACTCGGCGAACAGGTGCAGACAATTCTTCGAGGCGTCGTCGAGTCGCACGAGGGTCGAGTAGTGAAACATCTTGGAGGTGGGCTAATGGCGGCCTTCTCCGGCACTTCACAGGCGCTCGACTCAGCCATCGTGATGCATCAGAAGCTCGCATCCGCGGCCCGTATCGGCGATGTGTCGATCGCGGTGAGCGCAAAGATCGGCATCAGCGCTGGCGATGTGACGGTCAGCGACGGCGATTGCCACGGTACGGCCGTAGTTGAGGCGGCGAGACTGCAGTCGGCCTCACCAGCAAACGGCATCCTTTGCACCGGTCTCACCAAACTTTTGTCGGGCGGTCGCAGCAGCGCGGTTTTTGCTGCGGCCGAGCCTGTCGATGCCAAGGGTTTCGACGAGCCAATTTTGGCTTGGTCGATTGGCTGGGAGGAAGCTGAGCACACCGGTTTTGCGATTCCCGAGGGGCTTGGCGCGGGCGGTCGATTCGGTTTTGTCGGCCGCTCCGAAGCCCTAGGTGCGGCACGCAAACTCTGGGAGTCGTCGTTGGATGGTGCGGTAACCGGAGCGTTGATCGCTGGCGAGCCGGGGGTGGGCAAATCCCGCCTTGCACGCGAGCTGGGCCTCGAGATGGTCGCAGCAGGCGCACTGGTTCTTTATGGCCGCTGCGACGAAGGGTTGGGTGTACCATTTCAACCCTTTGTGAAGGCACTCGACTCGTACGTTGACGCGATCAACGGCAGCGACCGGCCCGACGGACCCGTCGGGGTGTCAGATCTTGGTCGATTCGCAGGCGACCTTCGTCGACTATCTCCCGAACTCGGCGATCTCGTCGCCGGACTCCCCGAGGCGCTCGAGGCCGACTCCGATACCGAGAAGTATCGGCTGTTCGATGCGGTGCTCAGCTGGCTCGAGACGGCCGCGTCATCGGCGCCTGTCGTTGTTGTGGTCGACGACTTTCAATGGGCCGCGGCGCCGACGCTTCAACTCATGCGCCACATCCTTCGTTCCGGATCTGCCGCAAGAATCTGCGTCGTCGGCACCTATCGAGACACCGAGGCCGACAACAGCGAGGCCCTTACCTCCTTTCTTGCCGATACCAGTCGCATCTTGTCGGTGGGAACCGTCACGCTGCAAGGACTCGATCGCGACGGCATTCGGGCGTTACTCGACGTTGCCTCGGTCATCGACGACTTGGGTCTCGACGAGAACTCGGCTGACAATCTCGCACTACGCCTCCTCGAACAGACCGCAGGCAACCCGTTCTTTCTGGGCGAACTGGTTGCTGTAGTCGAGGAGAGTGGCATCGACGGGCTCGACCGATCACAAACATCGGCGCTAAGCGAAGTGGTGCTCGATCGCATCGCCCGGCTCGATCCCCTGGCCTCGGAAATCTTATCGCTGGCATCGACCGCTGGGTCTTCGACCGGACTTGATGTCATCGCCGTAGGCCTAGGGTTATCGCGAGCCGACGTGCTTGATGCGATCGACCAAACACTCCATGCCGGGCTGCTCGTCGAAAGTACTGAGCCGCCGATTCGGTACCGATTCCAGCACGACCTTGTTCGTGCGACGGTCTACGAGCAAATGTCGTTGGGGCGTCGCTCGCAGCGCCACCACGATGTTGCCAAAGCAATCGAAACCGTCCACAGCCGCGACCTCGATAAGCACTACGACGATCTGGCGTTTCATTACCAACGCTCACAGGATCCCGGTGACGTCGATCGCGCAGTCGAGGTCTGCCAGCTTGCAGGCGATTCAGCGGTGCGCGGCCTAGCGTTCGATGTCGCGGTTAACCACTACGCAGCTGCGCTCGAGGCGTTCGACCACTACGGGTGCACACTCCCGCTCGAAACCAAGGGTCGCCTCATGTTGTCGCTTGGCGTTGCGAAACGAAAGGCAGGTCAGCGGGGCGCCCGTCGCTTGTTGCTTGAAGCCGCCGACGAGGCAGC
Source organism: uncultured Acidimicrobiales bacterium (assembly GCA_938015295.1). Classification (GTDB taxonomy): domain Bacteria; phylum Actinomycetota; class Acidimicrobiia; order Acidimicrobiales; family SHLQ01; genus CALLQB01. Next base: position 31,191 of record CALLQB010000054.1, on the reverse strand, counting down.
TTCGCACGGCGACGATGAGACAGTTGTGCATGCCGCATTGGCCAACAGTCGGGGGTTCTTCAGTTCAGCTGGACAGACCGATACCGGTCGGGTGCGCCTGCTTGAGATGGCGATCGAGGCAATTGACCCCCAAGATTCGTCACACCGGGCCAGATTGCTCGCCAACCTGAGCGTCGAGCTGACCTTCGGGACCGAGCTCGAACGTCGGCAAGCGCTTAGCGACGAGTCGTTGGCCATGGCCGAACGGCTGGCTCACCCCGCAACGATGGCTCATATCCTCAACCAGCGCATTGGGTTCTTCTGGAGCGCACGCGGCCTGCCGCAACGGCTTGAGCTCTGCGAGCGTCTCAGAACCGTTGCGTATGAGCTCGAATTGCGTCAGTGGACGTTCAGCGCGGCGTCATCACAGTTTCAGGCCGCTATGGAGGCCGGCGACCTTGCGCTTGCCGACCGGTGTGTCAACGAAATGGTCCGAGACGCCGAAGAACTACGGCAACCAGTTGTCGAGTCGTATCTGCGGATGCGTCAGTCGGTACGAAGCATCGTCAAAGGCGACCTCGAAGAGGGGGAGCGTCTGGCGTACCTCTGCTACCAATTGGCCGAGTCCGCAGGCCAACCCGATGCGCTTACTTTCTATGCAGGTCAGCTTTTCAACCTTCGGTTTCACCAAGGCCGGCTCGGCGAACTCGAAGAACTCTTTGCCGATGCCGCAGCGAACCAGGCTGGCATCCCCGCGATGCAGGCCGCATTGGCGGTGATCTACTGCGAGACGGATCAGCCCGAAAAGGCTGAGCCGGTGTACGGCGAACTAGCAGACCGCTCTGGCGAACTGCTGCACGATCTGAGCTGGCTCCTCACCACCAGCCTGTTGGCCGAGTCGTGCTGGCAACTGGGTGACACGCCCCGCTCACAAGCGCTTCATGAAGATCTCAAGGCGTTCCGAGGCCAATGTGTCGATAACGCAACCAACTGGTTTGGCTCGGTGAGCAGGTATCTCGGAATGCTCGAGCATGTGCTGGGCTCCCATGACGAAGCCGACCGTTCGTTTGCCGAAGCCCACGATTGGCATGCGGCGATGCCAGCACCAGCACTCCTTGCGCGAACCAGGCTTGACTGGGGTCGTAGCCTCCTTGAGCGGCCCGAACCCGAGGTTGCCAAAGCAACCGAGTTGCTCACGTTGGCGAGGAGTGAAGCGCAACGAATGGGGCTTGGCACGATTGAGCGTCGCTGCGGCGAACTTCTCGACTTCTCACAGTGAGATGTCTACTCTGGCCTCGCGGGACAGAGGGCGTAGTTGCCCTGATACACGTGGTAGCGATCGTGCACCACAGGAAAGAACGGGACCCAGATGGCTGTAGCCGTTAGCGGAAAAGAACTGGTCGACTGGACGGAGAACGACTTTCCGGGCCGAACTGCGGGCACCCGGGCGGCGCACACCGTTGGCATCGGCGTCGCCGGAATTTTCACCCCCTCTGAGGTGATTGCCAACTACTGCACTGCGCCGCAGTTCAACAGCGGTCCGACCGAAATCGTTGGCCGTTTCAGCAACGGCAGCGGGCTCGATACTGAACGCGACCTCCATACCGATGCGCGCGGACTTGCCGTGAAGTTCTTCCGCGGCGAGGAGCATGAGACCGACCTTGTTGCTATGACCCTTCCGGTCTTTTTTGTGAGCACCGGCGAGGCGTTCGAAGGCTTCAGCAAGGCGAGTATTCCGGTTCCGGTAGCCGAACTACGCACGACCTGGTGGGAACGAGTGAAGCTTGCACTGCAGCTTCGGGTTCCCGATGCGGCGCCTCCAGATGACGTCGCAACAGCGATTAACCCAGCGCATCTCGCCGACTATGCAAAGAACCACCCCGAAGCGAAAACCGGGGTCGCAGCGCTTGCCGGTCTGATTACGCCGATCAGCTATGCGAGGGCCGCGTATCATGGAGTGCACACGTTCATGATGACCGACCCCGGTGGTCGGGTCCGTCCGGTTCGGTACCAGTGGGAGCCCTTCCTTGGGGTTCGAGGTGTAACCGCTGAACAACGCAAAACGTTGGCTAGCGATCACCTTCATACCGATCTTCGCAGGCGTCTCGAACACGGCACGCTCAGTTTCACACTCAATCTGTCGATCGGCGATGACGGTGACCCGATCGACGACCCGACGCAGCTGTGGCAGATGCAACGTCGGCGGGTTTCGGCGGGTGTGCTCACGCTGACCAGAGTCGAAGCCAATCAGATTGAGGATTGCGAGCGATTGAGCTTTAACCCGGGACGCTTGGTCGAAGGTTTCACCGCCTCGAACGACGACCTGCTCGCCTCCCGAATTCGTGCTTATGAGTATTCGTGCTCGCAGCGGAGCGGCGAGGGTTGTCCGGTGATGCACACCACGGTTGACCTTCGCGGCGACATCGACCTGTCAGCCGGTGCCGAATCTGAAGCAAACCTATAGACGGCTGGCGGAAAAGCGAACAGCGTGCTGCTCGATGACGATTGCCGCCGGGTGAGATAGGTAGGGTCACAGCGTGATGTCGACTGCGAACCGTCAAACGCAGCTACTTGCAGTCCTTGTCGTCGATCAGGTCGGATCGACTGCTTTCCTGCAACGGGTTGGCGATGCACGAGCGAACGAAGTTCGTGCGGCGCTGCAGAGCGTTTTGCGGCAGGCGGTGGCTGAGCACGATGGGCGGATTGTTGTTGGCACTGGTGACGGCATCCTTGCCGTGTTCGACGGTGCATCGAAAGGTTTGGACGCTGGCTTAGCCATGCATCGACGATTGGTTGACGCTCACCGAAGTGGTCAGGTGCCAACCGACGTCGAGATCAGGGTCGGTGTGGCTGTAGGCGATATCAGCATCGGCGAACAGGTGTGCCACGGAACCCCAGTTGTCGAAGCCGCCCAGCTTGAAGCAGCTGCGCCGCCGGGCGCAATGTTGTGTACCGACGCGGTAAAGGTGTTGTCTGCGGGTCGTAGCTCGGCCGACTTTGTTTCGCGTGAACAGATCCACTTGCCAGGCCTCTCGCAACCGCTTTCAGCATGGCTGTGCCGACCGCCGACCTGAAGGACGGCCGATAGTTGGCTATCTGAGGGCTACCTATCGCATCGGTGACACTGGCTAGCAGACTCTGTTGGTGCTCTGGAAGGTGCAATCGCTGACCACATCGCATCCGCAGCTACGGATTTCGGTGAGCATGGCGATCATCTCGGTGAGCCGGCGCTGTTTCTCGACGAGTTCTTCGAGTTTTTCATCGACCAGTCCTCGCCATGCGCCAGTGGTGTCGTCGAGTAGCGACGCTGCATCTTCTAGTGAGAATCCAGCCTCCTTGCAGCGCTGGACAAAGTTCACCCGGCCGATCACGTCCGGGTGAAACCGGCGTTTGCCGCCCACGCGGGTTGTGGCATCGATGATTCCGAGTTCGTCGTAGTACCGCACGGCCGAAACCGCCAGGCCTGTAGCGGAAGCGACCGATCCGATTGACAGCAGCTCAGTGTTGCTTGGGAGGGTCACGCGTCGAGCCCAGCCAGTGCTTTGATGGTTTCGAGGCCCTCACTATGGGTGGTGGTGACTTCAAGCCTGATGGCTTCTTCGGTGCGGGACGACACGATGGTCAGCCAACTGCCGCAACAGGCGTTCTCGCGCGCAGCGAGGTCTTCGATCTGGCTGGCCAACATGATCGGATAGGTCGATACCACTCCGTTCGAGGTGGCTTCGGTCTCGAGTGCCACGTCGATGAGGTCGGACCATTCGAGTGTTTGAGCTTCTCGCCGGTCGGTGTCGAGGGTGCAGCGGATGGAGGCTGACTTGGAGCTTTGTGAAGTGGTCATGGGATAACCGTACGACCTCAAGTCGACTTGATGTCAAGTGGTGTTTTCGCCGTTTTTCAGCGCGAAACTCCGTCGATCGACGATCAGCAGGCAGCTAGCTTCGGAGTATGTCTCTTGTCGCCGGTCGCTTTGCTAGAGCGGATGATTTCTCGTTTGCCGCGCTTCGATCGCTCATGGGTCGCTACCGCGGCCGAATCGCCTTTGCGACCACGGTCCGGATCCTTGCTTCGGTCGTTCCCGCGTTGCATCCGTACTTTCTGGCCGAACTGGCGACCTCGATCGATGAACCCGATCGGGCAGGGTTCTTTTTGTTCTTACTCTTCGCGACCGGAATGGTCCACGCAGTGTTGTGGTCGGGGTGCGACTTCTTTGTTGCGTCAAAGATCAACCCGCTGACCTATGAGTTCAAACGGTTGGCGTTCGACACCGTGTGGTCTGAGGAATACCGACGCTTTGTCGATAGGCCGTCGGGGAAGGTCGCAAGCTACGTCAACGATGTTCGCACCCACGTGCAGGCGCTTTGGGATGCAGCGCATTATGGCTTTCTTCCAGTGCTGTCTGCGATACCGGTGTATGTAGTTCTGCTCTGGAGCACCGCTCGGGGCAACGCCATCGTGTACGGCGTATTTCTGGTGGGCGCTGGCGTGGTGCTCACGTTGGTGTCGGGGCCGGTGAATGCGCGGCAGCGACATCTCACCAGCAACACCGCTACCAACACCGGCCGGGTGTTTGATTCCTACGCCAACTTCGTCAACGTGTTTTCGTTTCGGGCGCAACGAAAAGAGGTCGAAAGAAACGACCAACAGCTCGATGGGCTGATTCGCGACGACATCCATTTCGGTTACTCGCTATCGACCTACTGGACGGTGGCCTCGGTGCTGGTACGTGGGCTGTTGTGGGGAGCGGTGATGGGGTTTAGCTGGTACCAGTTTGATCGGGGAGCGATCACCTTCACCGCGATGATTGTGTCGATCACCGTGCTGCTTGATTTCACGTCGCAGTACTGGAATGTGGTGCACAACTTGGGGGAGTGGATTGATAAGTCTGCAAGATACCGAGAGGCGTATACGTACTTGTTTCCCAGCAGGAACATCGTGACGGACCCGGCACGTGGCAGTGATGTGACGGAGCCGGCACGTGGCAGTGATGTGACGGGCCTGATCCCGCAGAAGGGCCGGATGTTCGAGAGCCTTGAGGTGCGTAACTTACGGTTTGCCTACCCGGATGACCCCGGCCGGTTGGTGCTCGACGATGTCAGCTTTACTGTTCGGCGAGGCGAGAGGCTTGGGATCGTGGGCCGCAGCGGTGAAGGCAAATCGACCCTGATCAAGATCTTGCTTGGCTTCTATCGCCCGACAAGCGGCGAGATTTTTGTCGATGGAGAACCGGTTGGGCCCGCCGAGTTGGCGACGCTGCAGTCCTATGTTCCTCAGGACACATCGCTGTTTCAGGACACCGTTGAATACAACATTGGGTATGCCGAACCTGGAGCGGCCGACCCGGCCCGCATTCGCGAAGCAGCCGAGAAAGCAAACATCGCAGACTTCATCGATACGTTGCCCGAAGGGTTCCACACGATGGTGGGAGAGCGCGGCATCAAGTTAAGCCTTGGGCAGCGTCAGCGGATTGCTATTGCTCGCGCGTTTCTCAAGGAGTCCGATTTGGTCATCCTCGACGAGGCCACGTCGGCGCTCGATTCTGAGACCGAGGCACGGATTCAGGCGTCACTGCTTGAGCTGTGGGAAGGGCGAGCAGCAATTGTGATTGCGCACCGCCTTGCCACGCTCAACGACGTCGACAGGATCTTGGTTATCGAAAAGGGAAAGGTGGTCGAGGAGGGTCGCAAGGAAGACCTTCTCGCTTCGCCGGGGCGTTTCGCCGAGATGTGGGGTTTGCAGCGAGCGGGCCTTCACTAACCAGCCTTAGGTACTTCGAGACCCGTGGGTGTCGAGCACGGTGGCGAGACAGTTCGTGAGTTTTTCGGCGTAGGCGAGGTCGAGGAACTCGTTGGGGCCGTGGGCGTTTGATTCGGGGCCGAGCACCCCGGTAATCACAAACTGCGCGTCAGGAAACTTCTCGCCGAGCATGCCCATGAAGGGGATGGTGCCGCCTTCGCCAAACAGGCACATCGGTCGGTCGAAAGCCGATTGGCTGGCCCGCTCAAGTGCATCAGCCAACCAGGGTTCCAGTGCGGGAGCGTTCCAACCGTCGGCCGACTCTGGGCGCTCGACGGTGACGCGTGCACCATACGGCGGGTTGGCGACGAGCGTTTCTTCGAGCTCTCGTAACACGGCTGCTGAGTTGCCGGTGGGAGGAACACGGAGCGACAGTTTCAAGGTGGTGTAGGGCCGAAGCACGTTGCCCGCCCGAGCGGTAGGCGGCAATCCGTCTGCACCAACGACCGATAGCGACGCACGCCAGGTGTTCTCGATGAGTGCCTCGGCGATACTCGACGGAACAATTTGAGCGCCGTCGACGAGTGGCAGATCGTCGAGGGCAGTGTCGCCGAGTTCGGCGGCAACGCCCTTTGCCTCAACCACGCGGTGGCCGGGTATCTCGACGGTTGCCGATGGCAATAATACGGCGCCCGTTTCGCTGTCTTCGACCCGGTCCAGCAGCTGACGAACGATACGAAACGATGAGGGCACGATGCCGCTGGCCGAGCCAGAGTGCACCCCTTCGGTAAGGATGTCGACACGAAGATCAACCCCTGCCAAACCACGTAGCGACGTGGTAAGCCACAAGGTTTCGTAGGTGAGGCAACCCGAGTCGAGGCACAGCACCAAGTCGACATCGCCAAGTGTTTCGGCCAGCGCATCCACGTGAGCCGGAAGGTCAGGGCTGCCCGATTCCTCCGACGCCTCAATCAGCAGGAGGCAGCGGGCGTGGCAACCGCCGTTCTTTTGGACAGCTTCGATAGCGGTCAGCGACGCGAAGGCTGCATAGCCATCGTCGGCGCCGCCCCGACCATAGAGCCGGCCGTCTTCGATCACCGGCGTCCACGGGCCAAGATCGTCGCGCCAGCCTTCCATCTCGGGCTGCTTATCGATGTGGCCATACAACACCACCGTGTTGTTCGTAGAGCTATGACCGAAAGGTTCGACCTCGACGACGATCAGGGGAGTGCGTCCATCGAGGCGCTGAACCGAACACGTAAGGCCAGACACGTCTCTCGTTTCGATCCACGCCACAACCTGCTGGACGGCGGCTTCGAGATGGCCGTGCGCCTCCCAGTCAGCATCAAAAGCCGGCGAGAGCGCTGGTATACGCACATAGTCGACAAGTTGCGGGACAACGTCGTGCTCCCAGATTTCGTGGATGGCAGTGCCTGCGTCGTTAGTTCGAAGCGTCATGCGGGGCACGATACTTGATACGCGATGTCGAACTTGTGCGCTGCGGCTGCTGTTCGACCTAGGGTTCGCTGCAGCCACCTGTGTCAAAGGAAAGCAGCCTGACTCTTCGCTCGACAGCGAAGGCATAACGATGTGGGCTGTGATTGAAGGGGAAAATATGAGTCGTTTCGAAGGTCAGACGGTGTTGGTTACCGGAGGCGGCGGTGGGATCGGCGGTGCCGTGTGCGCTGGCTTTGCCGCGGAAGGGGCAGCGGTCGCGGTGGTCGACCGCAACCTTGAGGCTGCCGAAGACGTTGCGGCGGCGATCGTCGAGGCCGGTGCGTCAGCCATTGCCGTGCAGTGCGAAATCACCGAGCGAGCGTCGGTTGACGCTGGCGTTGCTCAGGTTGTCGCCGAGCTGGGCCCGATCGACGTGTTGGTCAACAATGCTGGGTGGGATCTTTTCGTGCCCTTCCTCGACACACAGCCTGAGGACTGGGCTCGGTTGATCGATATCAATCTGGTCGGGCCGCTGCATATGCACCATGCTGTGGTGCCATCGATGGTTGAGCGCTCTGGCGGTCGGGTAGTCAATGTTGCATCCGACGCCGCACGGGTCGGTTCATCGGGCGAGGCCGTGTACGCGGCGTGTAAGGGCGGCATCGTGTCGTTTTCGAAGGCATTGGCCCGCGAGCATTCTCGCCACGGCATCACTTTCAACGTCGTTTGCCCCGGACCAACCGACACTGCGCTACTTACGACAGTTGTCGACAATGCGGCGAACCCCGACAAGTTGCGTGAGGCGTTCCGGCGCTCGATTCCCATGGGGCGACTCGGACAACCTGACGACTTGGTGGCGGCGGTCTTGTTCTTCGCCAGCAAGGGTGCAGGTTTTGTCACTGGGCAGGTCCTGAGTGTCTCGGGCGGATTGACCATGGCGGGCTAAAACGTCGAAGACGCCGTGGTTGGTAGTTAACCAAACACGACGTCTTGTCGGGTGCGACGACGTTGTTTAGAGGTCGATGGGGAGCATGACCCGGTCGATGGTGTGGATCATGCCGTTGTTCGCCCGGATGTTGGACTTACGCAGCGATACCTTTGCGTCACGAATGTCTGGGTCGTTGTCGACGAGTGCTCGACGGTCGACGCTGAAGCTTGCACCTTCGAGAGCAGTTGCAATCGAGTCGCTGTCGAACAGCACATTGTCGATTGTCAGACGCTCAGGAGCGACGTGGTAGAGCAGCACGTTGGTAAGGACCGGGATCGGGTCGCCGCCGCCCAACTCGGTCAATGCGCCTACGAGGAAGGTCCAAGCTTCCTCTTCGCCTGCGCCTTCAAAGCCAAGGTTCTTCGCAAGCTTGACGAATGCAAGGTCGGTTGGCGCGAACACCGTGAAATTGATATCGGGGCTGGAGAGCGTTTCGGCAAGATCAGCGGCGATGACGGCGTTGAGGAGAATGTCGAAGTCACGATGGTTGCTGTCAAACTCACCGCCGCTGGCGATGACAACGTCGGCGATGGTGCGATCAGCGGCTTTACCGGTGCCGCCGATTCCGGCGTAGGCAGCAGTAGCTGTGAGCGCGAACACAGACGTGAGTCCGACAAGAAGAAGAACGATACGACGCATTGAAGTAAGACCTTTCGGAGGGTGATGTACAGCCTGTTGTTACGTCGTTATCGCTCGTCTGGATGCAACGTTGCCAAAGATTGTTTTGACAATCGGTCTTTCCGGTGCCGCCATGGTAGAAAAATGCACGCATCCAGCAACACGAACGACCTACATCGAGGGCAGTACACCTATGGCAAACGAAGAAGAAGTCGACTACGAAGATCTCACGAGCATGCGGCTCGACGAAGAAGAGCTGCAGAAGCTTCTTGACGCCGGTGGCGAGTGCATCTTCAACTGGACCACCAAAGATGGTTACCCGGTTGGCGTTGTTGTTGCCTTTCTCTACCGCGACGGAAAGTTCTGGACGACCTGCGCCGAGCAGCGCAAGCGGGTTCCAGCGCTGCGCAAGCGTGCCCAGTCCGCAATTGTCATCAACAGCAACGGCAAGACCGCCTCGTTCAAGGGCGATTCGATCGTGCACGCAAATGGCGACGAAGGTTTCGACGAGCTGAAGAGCTGGTTCTACCCGACGCTGTCAGGCACCACTGCTGACCCGGAGGACGAATACAAGCAAGCGTTTGCCAAGTTCCTCGACTCGCCACACCGCGTCATCATCGAGACCGAGGCCAACCTCGTCGTCGCCTTCGATGCTGTAAAGTTCCGGGCGTTCACCAACGAGGCAATCGCTGCTGGTCACGCGGGGTAGGTCCTCGGCTACTGGCCGCCACTTACCACGAGGTTCTGGCCGGTAACCCACGAACCGGCGTCTGACGCCAGGTACACAACAGCAGCAGCGATGTCCTGTGGTGTACCGAGCCGGCCAATCGGTATCCGGGAGGCTCGTTTCGGGATGTCCTCGACGCTTTGGCCGCCGATAGTTGTGGTCGACTCGGTGGGCACGTTGCCGGGCGACACGGCGTTGGCGCGGATGCCCTTGGGGCCGAGCTCGATCGACAGCGTTGTCGTGAGATGAATCATTGCTGCCTTTGCCGCGCCGTAACCGGCGAAGTTCACCGCTGGCCGCACGCCCGCAATCGAGGCGATGCCGATGATCGAGCTGCCAGCGGTCATAACATCGGCCAGTGCACGAGCGGCGACGAAGTGAGGACGCAGGTTCAAAGCAATCTGGCCGTCCCAGTGCCAGTCGGGAAAGTCTTCGAACGCAAAGTTGCCAGGATGTTCGCTGCCGCCCGCGTTTGATACCCAGCAGTCGATGCTTCCGAGACGCTCGGTTGCGACGTCGATGAGCTTTGGGATTGCCTCGTCGGTAGTGATGTCGGCAACCACGATCTCGGCCTTTCGCCCCTTTGCCCGCACCAACTCGGCGACCTCGGTGAGTTCGTGTTCGCGTCGCGCCGTGAGCACCACATCGGCGCCAGCGTCGGCGAGTCCTAAGGCAATGCCGCGTCCAATGCCCCGGCCTGCTCCGGTGACAACCCCCACCTTGCCGTCGAGGCGGAAGAGATCGAGAAGAGGAGTCGATTCGTGGGTGGTGGTGTCCCAGTATTCGGGCATGGTGTGCTCCCTGTGCCGAACTGCGTCAGCGTTTGTCGAAAGTGAGGTGCAGGCCCGAGAACGCCCGCAACGTGAAGTTCACCTCATGTTGGAAGCTGTTTCGGTTCTCGGTGAAACGAAGGTTTTCGAGTCGGTCCAGAAGAATGCCAGTGGCAATGCGTTGCTCAAGTCGCGACAACCCGGCCCCCGGACAGTGTGACTCGCCGATTGAGAACGCCAGGTGCCGATGACCGTTGTCGCGTGTGAGATCGATATCGGCAGGACAGCTGTACTGCGCCGGGTCTCTGTTCGCCGCCGCGTATCTGATGTGGATGTGTGAGCCCTGGGGGATCGCCACACCATTGATCTCGGTGTCGGCCGAGGTGTGCCGGTCCATGCCCTGGGTGGGCGATTCGAGGCGCAGGACTTCGTTCACCCAGAGGCGAAGTTTGTCTGGGTCGTGTCGTAGCTCATCTTGGATGTCCGGGTTCTGCACCAGCAACCACATGCCGGAGGTGAGCGCGAACGTGGTTGTTTCGTTGCCGCCGATGTAGAGGTGATCGATGATGTTGATGATCTCGCCATCGGTCAGTGGCCTCGTTTCGTCCGGCAGCTGAACTTCGGTGTGGGTGACGTAGCTCAGAACGCTCTCGTCGGGGTTCGCTCGCTTCTCTTGAATCTTGCCGGCTAGGTAGTGCTGGAAATCGACGCTTTTCCTGGCGACGTCGCGTTCTTCTGCCGCGGTGAGCTGGCCGGAGAACGGCGCCACCCAGGCCTCGGACCAGATCTTGAGCTGCGGCACGTCGCTGAGCGGGAGGCCCATGATCGTGGTGATGACTTCGACGGGCAGCGGCACAGCAAAGGCGTCCATGAAGTCGACTTCGCCGTCGTCGATCCACTGGTCGATGAGGCGGTGACAGATCGACTCGATCAGCGGCGCCCGGGTCTCTGCGCCAGTCACACTGAAGAAGTGGTCGACGAGGTCGCGAAAGCAGCGATGTTCGGGTGGATTCACTGCCAGCGGCAGCTTCTTCGGATACCCGTGCTTGGCGTAGTAGTCGCGTGCCTCAGCGTCCTTCAGCAGCGGTTTCGCCTCGCCGCTGCCGCGAAGAAAAATGTCGGTGTTGCGCAGAACGTGATGGATATCGTCGTATCGAGTGAGAAAGTACGTTTTGGTTCCGGGCACGTGGTACACCGGTGCTTCGTTGCGAAGCAGGTCGTACGTGGGGTACCAGTTTTCGATGGTCTCGGCGGCATACACGTCCACCTCGGCGACGGTGGTTGGAACACGGTTGCCGCTGCTCATGATCATGAGTCTTGCTGCTGGGTGACCAGCAGCGCCAATGCATCGGTCAGACCAGAATTGGCTCCGGCGCCAGTTCTGTGGCTCCGACCGCAGCAACATCATCGTCGAGGGTGCGACGTGCAAGTAAGGCCAACCCGCTTAGGGCGCCAAAGGCAAGAACCAAAACCATGCCAGCGCCGATGTGGCCGACTTGTTCGTCGCCACATTCGTAGTTGGCGATGCCAGGACGGTCATCGTCGTCGGCGGTGTCGCCCAGCTTCACCCGGCCATCGACGCATTCGTAGCGTTCAGAACGGTCGACGCCTTGGTCATCGACGATCGCGACGGGAACGTTGCGGTCGGTGAATTCGATCTGGTCAGCCACGAAACCAATCGCAAGCGGGGTCAGCGCGCTGAGCAGCAGGCGGAAGAACGCGTTGACGGAGAACACCGATCCGCGTATTTCGGCCGGAGTTACCTCGCTGATCAGGGCGGTAAGAATCGGTCCTGCTGCAACCAGTCCTGCGGCTCCGAGGACCAGGAAAGGGAACTTGAGCGAAACCGGAGTGGGCGAGTAGGCGAGCATCAGCAGCGTAATGCCCGACAATGCGCCGATGACGGCGATCCAGAGTTTGATGTGGCGAAGTCGGTCGGGGTCGATCGGTTCGACCGGCTCGTCATCGGCGGGCGCTGCGCTCTGGCCCGGTAGGAGGTGGACCAACGATCTGATCCCGCCACCAGCGGGCACTCGTCGCGCAACTTCTTCAGGTCCGCGCGAGGCAATCCACGCGCCGAGCAATGCTCCGGTCAGCGACGAGAAGCCGAACAGGCCAGCGGCTTCGCCTGCGGTGAGGTCGTGATGGCGTCGTAGGAAGGTCGGCGCCCAGAACGTGACGCCGATTGCCGGACCGAAGCTAAAAGCCGAACCAATGATCAGGTACGGCAGCGACTTCACTCGTTTGATCGCCGACAGCGCTTCGCCCCACGGGACGGTCTCTCGTTCCTCGTCTGCGGTGCCGTCACTCGCCCCACGCTCAGGTTCTGGTAGACGTGAAACGAAGTAGATCAGCACGGTTGCTGGAACGGCACCGACAACAAAGGCCCAGCGCCAACCGGCCTGATCGATAACGATGCCGGCGGCGAGTGTGCCGAATGCGCCGCCGAGAATCGGGGCGACCAGGCGCCACGAGAACGCCTTGTGACGAAGGCTCGCCGGATAGAAGTCGGCCAGCAGCGACGACGACGTGGGGTCGTCGATTGTGGTCATCATGCCGAGCGCTGTACGCAAAACAAATAGGTGAGCGAACCGTTGGATCAGTCCGGTGGTTGCTGAGGTCGCCGCCCAGACAACCATCAAGATAGTGAGCAGGCGGGTGCGGTTAACCCGGTCGGCCAATCGGCCGGCGAAGACGACGACTGCGGCGCCGGCGAGCACGTCGGCGAAGGGGAGAAGACCGGCTTGGGTGTCACTGAACCCAAATTGGTCCTGAATGTCTTCGAGAGCGATCGGCAGGATGCCGCGGGCGACAAAGTCGGCCATCGCGATACCGCCGAGTACCAGCACGGGGATTCGTCCCGCCTCGCCCCACGCGGCGACCTCTGCCGGACGGTCATTCCAATGTTTCTGCCAACGCTTTCGTCGGTCAGATAGTCGCAGCACGCCTTCGCCGTTTGCCATCAACGCTGCGGCCAGAAGGCCGAAGGCGCCAACGAGGGGCGTGTACCGGGTGAAGCTGCCCCCTGAACTGCTTCCTGAAACGGCGGCGAGCAAACCCCCAGAAACGAGAACACCTCCGACGAAGGCACCCTTGACGGTGGTAATGCCGGCGATGTAGGCAAAGGCCAACATTCCGAGACCGGCGAAAAGGCCAAAGTTCGACGACGTCACAGCAGGGAGTTTGTAGGCGAACAGCACCCCCGAGACGGCCGCGAGGCCCGATGAAATTGCGAAGCCCAGAAGCTTTGTGTTGGCGACGTTGACTCGACACGCGGCGGCCGCCCGTTCGTTTGATCGCACGGCAAGAAAGCGTCGACCGATGAGTCCTTGACGGAGGTTGGCGACTAGCACGGCGCAAATGATCGCGGCGATCACCACCAGTACCGTGTAACCGAGATTGTCAGGCGTTCCCGAAGGAAGCCCGCCAGCCGACTCGAGTTTGCGGGGCCCACCCACATAGATGCCGAACCACTCGGTTATCGGCACCGGGTTGTTTGTAAAGGCTCCTTCGCCCATCAGCACCGAGTTGCCAAGAATCAGATCCTCGATGGCGATCACCGAAGTAATGGTGATGATCGCTAGCTGGAAACCACGCACCCGAACTGCTGGAAGACCAATGACCACGCCAACGGCAACGACAACGATGACTGCGATAAGCGCGGCTAGCGGATCAGGAAAGCCGGGGCCGCTGTTGGAAATTTGGTCGGTCGGGCGAATCTGCATGCCGTCGGCGCTGAGACGAATCATCAGGAACGCTGCAAAGCCAGCGAGGCTCCACTGCGCTAGCGATATTTGGCCGAGGAACCCGACGAGCACCACAAGCGAAAGCATGAAGATGCCGGCGACCAACGTGGTTGTGAGGCCGCTGTCGACACGCCACCCGCCGACGACCACAAGAAAGAGCGCAAAGGCAACCACCAGAAACAGCGTGCGGGGCGAATCTTGATCGGCGGGCGCTCTAGGTTGACCGCGTAGAACGAGGCTGCCCCGAACCGGTAGACGGTCGCCGCGGAAGAACAGCACGGCGATGACGATAAGAAGCGGAACTACTTGGCGGACGCCGGCGGCTGGCGCCCAATCTGGCCAGCCGTCGCGGCTGGCAAGCCACACGCCACCCGACTGGATCATGCCGATGGCGATACCACCTGCAGCAGCACCAGCGAGCGAGGTGAGGTTACCGACGAGGGCTGCGCCGAGTGCGGGCACGACCAGCAGGGTCATGCTGGCGGGCTGCGTGAAACCAATAAAGACCATGCCGACAATGCCGGCGAGCACAGCCGACATGACCCAAGTCGTCCCGGCGATCGCGTCAGCAGAGTAACCGAGCAGCGCAATACCTCGTTCGTTTTCGTCTACTGCCCTCGCCGCAAGCCCGAATCGGGTGAACCGGATAAGCGCCCATGCGACAACGGTGACGATCAGTCCTGCGAGGAGCAGCCACAGGTTTCCAACCGGGAAGTCGAGGCCCAAACCGAGGAAGTCCTTCACAGGTTCCTGATCTCGAGAAAAAATGCTCCATCCTCGGTCGGACTTGACCGTTGTGCCGAAGTGCACGAAAGCAACGGCTTGGAGATAGATCATGATGCCGACTGAACCGATTACCTTGCTGAGTGGCGATGCATGTCGGAGGGGTCGAAAGACCAGCAGGTGCGCCATGATGCCAATAAGGCCCGACATCAAAAGGCCAACAATCACGGCAACGGTGATGTTTACTGGCGAGTCGCCAATGCTGATTCGCACCGGAAGATTGTTGAGTCGAAGTGCTTGTAGCCAACCCCATTCAGGGATGATGTCGACCCAGGGCAGAAAGATGTCGCCTGAGCCTCCGAGTTCAGAAGGGGTCCTGATCCGGTTGAAGGTGAGCGCGGTGTACATGGCGATAGCGCCATGGCTGAAGTTGATAACGCCCGAGCCCCGGTACGCAATAACCAGTCCCACCGCGAGCATCGCGAAGATGGCGCCCGGGCCAATTCCGAGCAAAAGTGAAAACAAGAAATCAGACAAGTTGACACCATATGTTGTGCGGCAATCGGACTCCTAAAGCACGCTGCGAAAGGCCCGGCTACGTCAGTCGGGTTCGATGACGCCAGCCAACTCAAGGATGCGTGCCGGAGGCAGATACTGCTCGTTGACTTCTATGCCCAGAGCGTCGGAAACTGCATTGGTGAGCGCCGCTGGGGTGCCGATCATGCCGCCCTCGCCTGTGCCCCGAGCATCGTTTTCGCCATCGGTCAGCGTTTCCATGTGTTCGATCTCGATCCGAGGGATCTCCATCGCTGTCGGCACGAGGTAATCCATGTAGGTCGAGGCCTGCAGGTTCGCCTCTTCGTCGTAGTAGGCATTTTCGTAGAACACTGCGCCGATGCCTTGGGCTACGCCGCCTCGAACCTGACCATCAACGATGCCCGGGTTGATGATTGGGCCGCAGTCCTCGACGACGAGGTAACGGGGAATGGTGACTTGGCCGGTGTCGAGATCGACATCGACCCACGCGACGTGTGTGGCTACCGACCAGCCACCGTTGCCGACGCCTTCGTACTTCAGTTCCTCTTCGAAGACTGGCCCGTCCTTTACGCCTTTGGTGCTTGCCACCTTGGCCGCCACGTCGGCGTAGGTGATGCCACGGCTGGGAACACCAGCGACATGGATATTGCCGTTTTCGATGACGATGTCGCCGACCGAGGCTTCGAGCATGTTGGCCGCCTCCCGTACAACCGACTGACGAACTTGGCGCGACGTCATGCGCAGTACCCCGGCACCTAGCGGGCCGCCTCTGCTTCCGCCGGTGCCGAGCAGACT
The DNA here is from genome assembly GCA_938015295.1 of uncultured Acidimicrobiales bacterium. Lineage (GTDB taxonomy): Bacteria > Actinomycetota > Acidimicrobiia > Acidimicrobiales > SHLQ01 > CALLQB01. The sequence goes on along the minus strand of CALLQB010000054.1, from coordinate 15,138 downwards.
GAACTGGGTACGGTCGGTATTGCCCCACACCACTTCGACATCTTCCATAGCGACGCCAAACTCATCCGCGGTGACCTGCTTGTAGGTGGTCTGATGACTTTGTCCGTGTGGCGATTGTGAGGTGTAGACGACGATCTTTCCGTCGGCCTCGACCGTCGCGCGGCCATCTTCGAACAGAAACATGTCGGTGCCCGGTGAAACCGAGTCGCCGAAGTTTGGCGGGCCAGGGGCCGCCTCGAGATAGCTGGCGATGCCCAGTCCGATTCGGTGGTTGCGACGTTCGGCCTCGGCTTTATCGATGGCCAACTGGTCGTAGTCGATCATCTCGATGGCTCGCTGAAGGGTCTTCTTCGTCGAGTTGGTTTCGTCGAGCGTCGGACCGGTGATCATGGCGGCGCGTGGAAGGTCTTCGCCGATCATGTTTTGCAGGCGCAGATCGCCCGGATCGCGGCCGAGTTCGTGGGCAGCTTTGTCGATGAGACGTTCTCGAACCCAGCATTCGTTTGCCCACGGCCCGCGATAGGGGACGACCTTGCCCTTATTCGAGGCAACGATGCGCCCACGAATTTGGTACGCCTTGAAGTCGTACGGGCCGGGTAGGTACACCTTCAGCAGCTGCTTTGTGGCCGCATTGCTGATGGGGAAGCTCGGATAGGCTCCGCCGTCGAGGATGAGGTCGCACTTGAGCGCCTTGAAGGTGCCGTCGTTGTTGAGCGCGAGGCTTAGTGTGAATACTTCTTCGCGAGCGTGGCCGCCGTCGGCAAGGTTTTCGACTCGATCTTCGATCCATTGCACGGTCTTGCCGAGTTTCTGTGCGGCCACGACTACGGCGATGTCTTCGCGTGCGACCGGGCCCTTGGCCCCGAAGCCGCCACCGATGTCGATCGACTTCACGGTGGGGTAGTCGTCGGCTGCCAGGAGCCCAAGACCCATTTTACTCATGGCTTTGAGAAGGCCTTTTTCCTTCTTCATTTGGTAGGTCTGGCCCGAGCTGTCGGCCTTCTTCATCTTTTCGCCGTTGGTCTTCAGGAAGTCTTTCGCCGCTCCGGCGAAGGCCTTACGCCGGTCCTTTTTGCCGATGAACTGGCGCAGTGAAGAAACCGCCGACTGATCGGCGGTGAGCGCAGCGACCGCCCACTTCAGGAAATGTGGCGCCTGGGTCGCCGCATGAATGGTGAGGTGCCCGGTGACCGGGTCGACCTCGACCAACGTGCCTCGGGTTTCCATCGGCTGGTTTGATTGGCGATGGCTAGTGAAGGTTTCCGTGACGACGCGGTCGGCCAACGTAAACATCGTGTCGACTTCGCCATAGGTGTCGGTGCCGTCGTACAGGACGTTTCCATCAGCGTGTTCCCATAGCTGCGGCAGCGAGGGGTCGAGTGCCCGGTCGATGCTGCCGATGCCTTCGACAATGTCGTAGTCGACTTCGACCAGCTCGGCGGCGTCCTCAGCGATGTAGCGAGATTCGGCTATCACGATCGCTACCGGGTCGCCGATGTGACGAACCTTGGTGTCACTCATCGCCTGATAGAGCGGTGTGTACAGGCCGTCCATGGTGATAAACGGGACGAACTTGTTGGTGACAGCGTTGACCTCGGCGCCGGTGAGAACTGCAGCTACGCCGGGGTGCCGTCTGGCGGCCGCGACGTTGATTGACCGGATGTTTGCGTGCGGGAATGGGCTGCGAACAAAGGAGGCATGGAGCGCTCCTTCTGGTTGGATGTCGGCGACGAAGGTGCCCTCGCCGATGAGGAGTCGTTCGTCTTCAACCCGCTTAACTCGTTGGCCCGTGAACCCAAGGCCGGAGGTTTGTTGTGCCATCAGCGTGTCGGTCCCATGATCTTCACCGCGGTTTCGACGCCTTCGACGATGGATTCGTAGCCGGTGCATCGGCAGAGGTTTCCGCTGAGTTCTTCACGAATCTCCTTTTCGGACGGGTTCGGGTTGTCGTCGAGCAGAGCGATTGTGCTCATCATGAACCCTGGTGAGCAGAACGCGCACTGAAACGACATTGCTTCGTGCATTGCTTGCTGCACGGGGTGCATTTCGCCGTTTGTTGCGAGACCTTCGATGGTGGTGATCGCAGTGCCCTCGGCTTGTGCAGCGAGCATGAGACAGGAGCGAGCGGGTTCGCCGTCGAGCAAAATCGTGCAGGCGCCGCAGACGCCGTGTTCGCAGCCTAGGTGGGTGCCGGTGAGGCCGATTTCTTCACGGATGACGTCGGCCAACGAACGCCTTGGGTCGATATCGACCGATACGGTGGCGCCGTTGACGGTGAGGGAGACGTCAAGGGTCTCGCCAATTGGTACAGCGGTCATGCCGGTACTCCGATCTTGCTGGTGGCCTCGGCGAGGCCTCGTCGGGTGAGCACCCCGGCGATGTGTCGGCGGTAGTTGGTGCTTGCGTGAATGTCGCTGCCTGGTTCGAGATGTTCGGTGACCGCCTTTGCCGCGGCGGCGAATGTTTCGTCATTCGGTGGTCGCCCGATCAGCGTTTGTTCGGCCTCTGCCACCCGGATCGGGGTTCCGCCGGCGCCGAAGAACGACAGTGCTGCGTTGGCGATGAGTCCCTCGGTGACATCGAGCAGGCAGGCGAGTCCGAGCAGCGCGTAGTCGCCGTGGCGGCGACTGATCTCGACAACGGTGCCACCGGCGGTCGCCGACCAAGCAGGGAATCGAACCTCGGTGAGGATCTCGTTTGGCCGGAGTGCGGTGGTGAGGTAGCCCTCGAAGAAGTCGGTGGCGACGATTTCGCGGGTGCCTGCGACCGACTCGGCGACCATCGTGGCGTCGACGGCGAGACATACAGCGGGCATCTCGGCGGCCGGGTCGGCGTGAGCGATACTTCCGCAGACCGTGCCACGGGTACGGATTGCCCGGTGGCCGACGTGGGGCATCGCTGCGGACACCAGTGGTGCGTGAGTGGCGATGTCGGTCGAGCGCTCGGCTGCAGCATGTCGAACCAGCGCCTGGATCGTCGTGCCTTGCGGTCCTGCGGTGATGTTGCTCAGACCTGCAAGAGCGCCGATGTCGACGAGATGCTCTGGCCGCCCGAGCCGGAGCGCCATGACCGGCAGCAGGCTCTGTCCGCCTGCGAGAACCTTTGCTTCATCACCGTGTTCGTCGAGCAGGGCAAGCGCTTCGCTCAACGACCCAGGCCGGTGGTAGTTGAACTGCGGATTCTTCATCCTTTGGTCCTTTTGCTCGGGGGCTTCTTTTGTGCTCGGGCTCGTTTGCTGCGGAAGCTAACAGCGGTTCGCAGACACCCTCAACTTGTGCTCGCCTGGCGAAACTCCTCGTGACCTGCACATGATCCTCAACTTCACCGGCCGAAGCCTTCGTACGGTTTGGTTATGGCTGAGGCAACGTACGAACCATTCTGGAGTGATCGCTGGAGTGGACCACTTGGCTCCCGAATACTGGTTGCTGTTGGGCTGGGCGCGTTGGCGTTCGATCTGGTCTTTCGTGCTCCGGTCGGTCTCGTCACTGTGGCGTGTTTGAGCCTGCTTATCAGTTCGGCGTTGGTGGGAGGTTGGGTCGCTGAGCGGCCGGCGCGCATCTGTCTTGTGGCGGCTGTGGCGCCGATGGTGATGCTCTTGTTTCGGGCATCGTGGTGGTTGGTGCCGCTGAATGTTTTGGCAGTTGTTGGTCTCGTAGTTTTGGCCACCGAACTTCGCGACGAAGATCGGTGCGTGCCCAGAGCTCTTGGCCGCATGGTTCGCCCGACGCCAGCTCTTTTTGCGCTGATCGCTCCGCCGGTGCTGGCGATCGACACGGCGAAGTCGATGCTCGATACCGGGTTGTCGGCGAAGCTCATAAAGTCATCGATGCTGCGTCAACCAATGGTCGTGCTACGCGGGCTTTGTATTACGGCGCCGGTGGTGGTGATTCTCCTTGTGCTGCTCGCCTGGTCTGACGCAATCTTCGGGAGTCTTTTCATGAGGCCTTCTGTCCCCGAGAGTGTCGGGTCGCATGGCAGTTGGCTGATAGTTGGGGCGTTTCTCATGCTGGTCGTTGCCTCTCGTGGGCTGCGTCGCACGGTTGAGCCGGCGTTGGCGGTGCGGCCGCAGTTGCGAAGCCTCGAGGTGGGCATCCTCTTTGGCGCGACGGCGGCGATCTACGCACTTTTTGTAGCTGTGCAGCTAGTTGCGGCGTTAGGTGGGTCTTCGTACGTGCAGCGCACGACTGGACTGACTGTTGCCGAGTATGCCCGGTCGGGTTTCTTTCAGCTGCTTGCTGCTGCCGCATTCACGTTGGGAGTACTGATGTTTGGCAAGCGCCATGCCGTTGTTGGGGCGCAACGGGTTCTTGCATGGTTCGGGTTGACAACGGTGGCGTTGACGTTGTCGACGGTCGCAATTGCGGTGCGTCGACTACTCCTCTATGAGCAGGCGTTCGGGCTGACCATGCTTCGGCTGTACACGATCATCTTTGCGCTCTGGATCGGCGTGGTGTTTGTGCTCACTGGGTTCTACCTAGTCAACCGGCTTCGACCGGAGCACCTCACCGCAGTGTTGGCCAGCGCCTTCTTTACGCTTCTCGCAGTAAACATCGTCAACCCTGAGGCGTTAGTGGCCGAGCGAAATATCAGCAGATTCTCCTCGGGGCAGCATGTGGATGTCCGCTATCTGGTCGATGAGTTGGGGCCTGATGCTGTACCCACGGTGCTTGGTTACCGTAAAGCGTTGCCTGCGTTGTGCGCCGAGTACGGACGCCCAGATGACCGTCTGTTGCACTTCAACTGGTCGCGTATCCGAGCCAAGGGCGCTCTCGACGATGTCTGCCCGCAGGGATGGGGCGGCGGGTCGAGCTCCGAGCGCTGGATCGTGGACTAGATCACCAAGGACGAATGAACGTTTGTGATCGTGCGAACAAGACTAAGTGCTGCGAGCGCGGATGTCTTTGGGTTTGCGGGCAGCGGGTTGTTCGCGATGACTACATCGAGCTGACCAAAAGAACCCCTGGCGTGCAGTTCATGCCGATTTGTCGTTGCTGCGGGGTCGGCAAGTAGCTGAATCATTGTTGCCTGTGCCCCCACACCGGCGAGTGCCGTCGTCATCGCGACATTCGCGTTCTTCGGAAATGCGCTGGCCGTTTCGGCTGCATTGGCGGAGAAGAACATGGTCTGGCCCGACAACGAGTGGAGGTCACACAGGCCCTCGGCGGCTGTACCGAGCCACGCTGTGGGAGGCTTGACGATTCGGTGCTCGACCGAGTCGATGCCCATGAGGCGGGCGGCGGCCAAAGCCTCGACGCCAGCTAGTGCTCCAGGTTGGATGATGAGCCGAGCGTCAGAACTTTGCGCAACATCGCGCAACTCGGCGAGCAGCGACGCATCGGCGAAGGCCGAAACTGACGACACGACGAAGTCGACGCCGGCCAAAAGCGTTGCTCGCCCCCAGGGCGCCACGCTCTCGCGTCCGGCGGCCTCGGCCACGATGTCGGGGCGGAGCTCCAGAAGCTGACTCGGTTCGGTGACGAGCACCGCCGAAGGGGATAGCTCGGGTCTGGGTGTCGATATGTCTCGTACCGCGACGGCCACGATCTCTGTATCAAGTTTGTCATCGAGGAGCTTTGCGGACGCTTGGCCGATGGCGCCCCATCCGATCAGGGCCACCCGCACCGGCTTCGCTGCTGACATCGGCTATACCTGCAGCCCGCATTGCTCGAAAGCCTCGCGTGTTACGGCCTTCTCTTCATCGGTCAGTTCGAGAAGTGGAAAACGAACCGCACCGCCGACCTGGCCAAGGAGTTCTTGCCAATATTTCTGATGGGAATGGGGCTTCTCAGCGGGACGGGTGCCCCATAGCGCATTGCGCACAGGTTCGAGGCTTGCGCTGATCGCCTTCGCTTCGTCAACGTTTCCGGCCAATGCCGCGTTCGTATAGTCGTGCATGCGTCGATCCTTCGCGCTCTGTAGAAGAAACGGCGGCGAAGAGCAGAGATAGAGCTTCCAGTCGAGATCGATAATGTTGTCGAGCCACTCGGGCTCGGCGGCGGTGCTTACCTGAATGCGATCCGACGCCAAACGGGTGAGCTCGGCGTACATCGCCCTCTCGACGCTGTATTTAATGGCCACCACATTCTCGATGTCGGCGAGCCGATTACAGAGCTCGGGAGACATGAGATAGCCGCTCGCTGGGTGGCTCCAGAGGGCAATGCCAATATCGACGCTCGCCGCGATCTTGTTGTAGTAACGCAGGAGTGTTTCGTCGTAGGCAGTAAAGAAGTGGAGCGCCGGAGCGTGCACCACGATGTAATCGGCGCCGACCTTCTGGGCATGCTGGGCTAGATCGAGTACGACATCGAGGTTCTGGTCCGAGCACGACATGATCGTCTGACCAGCATCGCCCGTGGCTTCAACCGCGAGCTCAAAGGTGCGTTTGCGCTCTTCGATACTCATCGAGAAAAACTCGCCCTGTTTGCCCGAGATAAACAGCCCTTCAATGCCGAGATCTTCGGTCCAGTGCCGCACATTCTCGCGAAAGCCGTCCTCGTCGAGGCGGTGATCGGTAGTAAAGGGCATGAGCGCGGCGGCCCAAATACCCTTCATATTCTCGCGGGCGTAGTCCTTGGCCGTGCTCTTGCTGTACTTCATGAATTCACCTGGTTGCTTCTTCGATTTTGAGAACTAGACGATGTTGACGCTGTGCGAGACGTTCTTGACCACGGTGTAGTGGGCAAGCCCCTCGGCGCCACCTTCACGGCCGTAGCCGCTCGACTTCACCCCACCAAATGGCGTCTCGGGTAACGACGCTTCGAGCGTATTTATCGAGAGGTTTCCCGCCTCGACCCGGTCGACCATTCGGTCGATGTAGTCGGCCCGGTTCGTGAACCCGTAGGCAGCGAGGCCATAGGGCACCGAGTTTGCTTGCTCGATGGCAGTGTCAAGCGAGTCCACCGCGTTCACGATGGCCAAGGGACCAAACGGCTCTTCTTGCATGACGCGAGCGCCGGCCGGAACGTTGGCCAGCACGGTGGGTTCGAAGTAGTAGCCGGTGCGGTCGATACGGTTTCCGCCGGTCATGAGGTCGGCGCCACTATCTTGAGCGTCCGCGACCATCGACACCATCGCCGCGATGCGGCGTTCATTGGCGACCGGGCCCATCTCGACGCCGTTTTCGAAGCCGTCACCCACGACGGTTTCGGCGCAGCGCTTCGTGAACACGTCGAGGAAATGGTCGAAGACGCTGTCGTGCACAAAGAAGCGGGTGGGAGACGTGCACACCTGACCTGCGTTTCGCATCTTGCGCACCGCAGAGGTAAGTGCTGCAGCTTCAACATCGGTATCTTCGCAGACGATGACCGGGGCGTGCCCGCCCAGTTCCATTAGCACCGGGGTCATGTGGTCCGAAGCGAGGCCGGTGAGGTGGCGTCCAACGGCAGTTGAACCGGTGAAGGCGATGAGGTTGATGTGGTCGCTCGGGATGAGGTGTTGGGAGATATCGGCGGGCACCCCGTAGACAAGGTTGAGCACGCCCGGGGGTAGCCCGGCATCGTGAAACGCTTGTGCGATGTGCATTGCGCCAGCGGGGGTTTCTTCGGCCGCCTTGAGAATGATCGAGCAACCCGAAGCAACGGCGCCTGCGATCTTGCGGGCCGGTTGGCTCATCGGAAAATTCCATGGCGAGAAAGCGGCGACGGGTCCAATTGGCTGATGGTGCACTACGTATTTCACGCCTGGACCGCTGGGTATGACCCGGCCGTAGGTGCGGGTTGCTTCGCCAGCGTCCCACTCGAAAAACTCGCAGCCCCGTATGACCTCAAGGCGCGCCTGCTCGAAGGGTTTGCCATGTTCGAGTGTGATCGAGTGAGCGACGTCGTCTTGACGCTCGCGCAACAGCGCCGAGGCTTCACGAACCAGATCGGCCCGCTGCTTGGGTGATGTCTGGCTCCAGATCGCAAACCCGTCAGCAGCAGCTTCGATAGCGTCGTCGAGGTCGCCAATTTGTGCGATCGGGAGACGGCCGATCTCTTGCTCGGTCGATGGGTTGATGACGGAAAGGTCGGTGTCGGTGGTCCGCCACGAGCCGCCGATGTAGAGCTTGAGTTCGGGGTAGGTAGCCATAGAGGGGTAGGTAGCCATAGAGGGGTTTGTAGCCATAGGAGGTTCGTTTCTTCGGAAGACTTGGCGAGCAGGAAGGGTTGCTAAAAGGCGGTGCGGATTGCCCAAAGGTCGGGAAACACCGGACGGAACAACGTGGTGGCGAGGTACTCCGCACCCTCTGACCCACCGGTTCCTCGCTTGGTCCCGATTGTGCGGCGCACCATCATCACGTGGCGGTAACGCCACTCTTGTAGGCCTTCGTCGAGGTCGGTGAGCGTCTCGCAAAAGCCAGCGAGCCCTTCGTCGCCGTAGTGGCTGACAATCGTGGCCTGAAGCTCGGCGTTTTCGACGATTGGTTCGCGAACGTCTCGTGCGAGAACCTCCTGAGGCACGTGAAGACCGTGGCGATGCAGGTAGTGGGCGAAGGCGTCCCAGAGGGTGGGTGATGCGAAGCGGTCGGCCAGGCGGTCACCCTCTTCGCCGGAAAACCACTCGACCTGAACACGGTCCTTTACGCCCAGCAGAAACTCAAGTTCGCGGAACTGGGCAGATTGGAAGCCGCTGGCGTTGGCGAGGAAACTTCGGAAGCTCGCAAACTCGGCCGGGGTCATTGTCTCGAGCACATCGATCTGCCCCACCAGGGTCTTCATGATCTTGAGGACCCGTTTGAGGTGGCTCCGCGCGCCGTTGATCTTATTGTTGTCGAGCATCGCGATGATGTAGTCGATCTCGTGGAGAATCTGTTTAAACCAGAGTTCATAGACTTGGTGAATGACGATAAATAGCGTCTCGTCATGCTCGGGGCCACCCGTATCGGGATCGATCGATACGCATTGCTGAAGTTCAAGAAGCTCGGGGATCTTGAGGTAGCTGCCGTAGGTGAAGTCGTCGTCGTTGTCGAATGGGATGCTCATCGGTGTCTTTCGCTTCTAGGAGTTCGTGAGTGCATCTGGGTCGGCTAAGGGGTCGAGCGGCGGAAGCGGTGGAAGTGCGGCCACCAGCGCATCGACATCGATGGCCGGATCGGCGATTGCCTTGTCGATGATCTCGCTTTGGCTGGCGGCCCGGGACTGGGCTTCGGCATACGGCATCGTGGAGAACATGACCATGTTGTACCGAGGGCTAATGTGTTCGGGGTGGCGTTGCTCAAGCGCAAGCGCCAGCTCGCGTTTGGCGAGGTAGCGAGGGTCGAGTACCCCCGAGCGCATCTCTACGTAGTTCTGCAGCGCCATATCGGCGATGGCGTCGGCATCGGGCTTGCGATCGGTTTCGTAGTTGCGGAATGCCGTGGCCAGGTCGTCGGGGTTCTGCGTCATATGTCGGTCAAGGGCTCGAGCTGATTCCATGGCGGCGTTCATGCCTTGGCCGTGAAACGGCACGATTGCGTGAGCGGCATCGCCGACGATTACCGCCTTGTTCTGGTAGCTCCAGCCTGTGGCGCGGAGCGTGCCCAGCGGTCCGGTGGGGTTGTCAAGAAACTGTTCTGCCAGGTCGGGCACTTGGGCAGCGAAGTCGGCGAACTCTTGGTCGAAGAATGCCAGAATCTCGTCGCTGCTGGTAAGGCTCTCGAAGGTCTCCGTGGGTGCAAACAAAGTGATCGTGAAATCGCCGTTGGGATTCGCAAGCGCAATCAACATGAACTGACCGCGCGGCCAAATATGTAGTGCGTTGGGGTCGATCCGGTGGCTCCCGTCTGCTGCAGGTGGCAGGGTGAGTTCCTTGTAGGAGTGATCGAGCCATTCGGTTTCACTTGCACCTGCGCCCTTGTCGGTGATTGCTTTGCGCACGCGTGAGCCTGCGCCATCGGCACCGATTACCAGTCCGAAGGGTTCGATTCGTCCGTCAGCAAAGTGCAGAAGCGATTGATCGAGGTCAACCGATTCGACTTGGGAGTCGAACTCGATCGTGACCCGACCTGTTGCCTCGGCGGCGTCGAGCAGGATGGCGTTGAGATCGGTGCGAGACACCGAGTGGATGACTTCGTGGGCTTGGCGGCCGTATGGCTGAAGCTCGGGCGTTGGGTCATCGAGGGCGTGGACCATCCGGCCGCGCATCGCAATGGTAATGGCATCGACGTGTTCGATAACTCCGACATCGATGAGGGGCACGATGCCGCGGGTGGCGAGCGCTAGGTTGATCGACCGGCCGGCGTCGATGTCATGACGCCGCAGGTCGGGGCGACTCTCGTACATGGTGACATCGTGGCCTTGGCGGGCAAGGTACATTGCCATGAGCGACCCGGCTTGCCCGGCTCCCGCGATGACGATGGGCCCGCTGGGCATAGTCATGTGACAATCCCGTCGAGGATCTGGACGAACTGTTCGATGTCGTCGAAGGAGTTGTAGAGAGGAACTGGCGCTACTCGGATGACGTCGGGTTCGCGCCAATCGCAAAGTACGCGGGCGTGTTCGAGCGCCTCGAACACCCGTTTGCCGTCGCCGTTGGTGACTCGCAGAGCGAACTGGCAACCCCGCTCTTCCAATCGTGGTGGTGTGATGTTTTCGATGCGACCGCCGAGAGTTTCGGCGAGACGCCGGTCGAAGAAGTCGATCTGGAGTTCGGACTTTGCCCGCAACGCCGTTACTCCGCCAGCGCGGTCGATTACGTCGAGTGAGGCCCGTAGAACCGCTAGTGGAAGGATGGGGGCATTCGAAAGCTGCCACGATTCGATGGTGGGGATGGCGTCGAAGTCGGTGGCCATCTCGAAGCGGGTCGAAGCATTGGTGCCCCACCAACCAAGTAATTTCGAGAGTGATTGATCAGACACGTGGCGGGTGTGCACGAACGCTCCACCCACGCCTCCGGGGCCGCTGTTGAGGTACTTGTATGAGCACCAGGCCGCGAAGTCGACATCCCAGTCGTGCAGCGATAACTCGACGTTGCCTACCGCATGGGCTAAGTCGAAGCCGACCATGGCTCCAACCTCGTGGCCGGCGCTGGTGATATCGGCCATTGGTAAGACTTGGCCGGTGTAATACTGGACGCCAGGCAACATGACGAGGGCCAGCTCGTCGCCGTGTTCGGCAATCGCGGCGAGGATGTCGTCGGGACGGAGTATTTCTTCGCCATCGCGGGGTTCGACGAGTACCAGCGATTCGCTGGGATCGAAGCCCCGCTGGCGGATTTGTGACTCGGCAGCGAAATGGTCGGATGGAAAGGCGTGGCTTTCGATGAGGATCTTGTGGCGTTGTAGCGACGGCCGGTAGAAGCTCACCATGAGAAGGTGAAGGTTGACGGTGAGAGCATTCATGGCCACCACTTCACCGGGCTGGGAACCGGTTAGTGCGCCGAGTTGTTCGGTGACGAGGTGGTGATAGTCCTTCCAAGCGAGATGGCCAGTGAAGTGCCCCTCAACGCCAAGCGTGCTCCAGCGGTCAAGCTCGATGCCGACATGCTCGCGAGCGGCCTTTGGAAGGGCACCAAGCGAGTTGCCGACCAGGTAGATGCCGTCGGGAAGCTCGAAGTGTGACCGAAATTCGGCGAGCGGGTCGGCAGCGTCGAGCTCCGCCGCAGTCGGTAGTGCCCCTTGGAGGTCGGTGCTCACAGTCGACCATCCTTGCCGGGGTGCAGGGCTGCACAGTGCGGACAGGTGCGCGCGGTTTCATCCTCGTCGAAAGCGGCGAAGAGCGGCGGGAGATCTTTGTCGATCGCTTGCACTTGCAGTTCGACCCGGTGCACCAGGTTCGCGCAGTTGAAGCACGCCCACTCGAAACCGTCGAGTTCGCCGATGTTTCGTTGGTACTCGACAACAAGGCCGATCGAGTCGCGGTCGGGGCGTTGTGGCGAATGGCGGACGCCTGGTGGCAGCAAATAGATTTCGCCTTCGCGGATTGGCATGTGAAACGGTGCCGTTCCCTCTTCGGGCCAGATCACCAGATCCATGTCGCCTCTGATCTGGTAGAAGAACTCTTCGCGCGGATCGTCGTGGAAGTCGTTTCTTTGGTTGCCTCCGCCGACGATCATGACAATCATGTCGGCCTCTCGCCAGATCTGCTTGTTGGACACCGGCGGTGTCAGGTCGGCTGCGTGATCAGCGATCCATTGCATGAGGTTGAAGGGTCGGCGTTCGAGTGGAGCTGGGTCGTAGATGGTCACGGGGTTCTCCTCGTTCGGCAGGTAGTCATCCGGCGCGCGAATCGTCGTCGAGCTGCTCTCGGACGTTTTGGTCGACTATCGCTGTCAGTCGTTCGAGTTCGCGGATAATCGTACTGAGGTTGTCGACACCGGCGAGGGCTGTGGTCGAGAGCTTTTGAGCCTCACTAATGAGGGTGGCTGCGAGCTGGGCACCCGTGGGAGTGACCGAGATAAACCGTTGCCGCTTGTCCGCTGAGCCGGCTAGGCGCGACACAAGGTTTCGTTTTTCGAGCCGGCGCACCGCATGGGTCACCGTTGGCTGGGGACTCAGCGCCTCGCGAGCCAACTCCACCACGGAAAGCTGATCGGTTTCAGCTAACACCGCAAGTACTCGCCACTCGGATCGCGAGATGCCATACCGGGTCAGCACTGCGTAGAACGGCGCCGACAAGGTTTGATCGGCTCGCCGCAACAGATAGGGCAGATACCCCTCAAGGAACTCGCCATCGCCAGCACTCGGAACGGACGCCATCGTGCGATGTTACATTCAAATGAATGGGAATACAACATTCAGGTGAATGGATATTTCTTTGGTGGTCAGGCTGAGAGGCTCGTGAGTCTTACGTAAGCGGCGCCGTTTTCAGCAGGCGAACACCGTCGACCCGTGCAGCTTCCATGATTGCCGGATCGCCTGATCGCCAGGTGACCGTGAGTGCCACGCTGTCGATCAGCCAGCCACCGTCGGAGCGTTTCAGCGTGTCGGTGTAGTAGCCGCCAATCGTGTACCACGAGTCGGGGTTTTCGGCGTCGTGAACATGGTGCGCCTGCATATACATCGTGATCTCGGCGCGATCGCCGTCGAGCGAAACAAGGGGATTGGTCATCGAGTGTTGTGTGGCAGCGAGCCCGGTGAACAGCGGCCGGAGTCCGGCAACCCACTGATCGGCCGTCATCGTGCTCGCCGGGCGGGCTGGGTTGTAGCTCGAGAAGTCGATGCTCACCTCGTCGGCGAAGATCGATCGGTAGAGCTCCCAGTTGCGTGTATCGATGCCGGTCGCATACCGGTATGTCGTCTCGGCGACCAGCAGCTTGTCTTCAGCGATTGTGTTTGTAGCGGTCATGCAGCCTCCTCGGCTTACGATCGTGGTAGCGGTGGTCAGTGAGCGAGCCAGCCACCGTCGACCGGCATGCTGATGCCGGTGACCATGGCGGCGGCCGGCGAGGCCAGATACAACACTGCGGCAGCGACATCGGTCGCGGTAGCCATGCGGCCAAGTGGTGTGTTGTCGACGATGGCGTCGACGATCTCGGGTTGCTCGAAGACGCCGGCAATAAAGGGCGTCTCGACAAAGGTTGGGGCGATCGCGTTGACTCGAATGTCATGAGGTGCCCATTCGGTCGCCAACGCTCGCACCAGGTTGACCACCCCTCCCTTGCTGGCGTGATACGCCGGATTGGGGAAGAGTCGGTTGCCTACATGACCCATGATCGAGGCCAGGGCGATAATGCTGCCGCCATGCTGGGTCATGTGGCGTGCCCCCTCTCGGGCACACAGAAACGTCGACGAGAGATTGATATCGATAACCGATTCCCAATCGGCCATAGCGAGATCGAGACTTGGGGTGCGAAGCGAATGCCCGGCGCAGGTGACGACAATGTCGCATCGTTTCAGGCCGGCGAACGCTTCGACGACGGCGTCCTCGTCGGTCACATCTACCGCAAGCGCGATGCCAGAGATCTCGTCTGCCGTCTCGCCTGCTAGTTCGGTGTTGAGGTCGAACAGCACCACATTTGCCCCAGCCTGGGCTAGGGCATGGCCAGCGGCGCGGCCGATGCCGCTAGCCCCGCCGGTGATAACAGCGGTCTTACCCTCCAACCGGAACAGCGAAGCGATGTCGGGGATAGGTGGGCGTAACTCAGGCATGCCCGAAACGTAGCAAGCGCCCCGGCATCGGGTGGATTTTCTAGCCGAGACCGTCGACGTCGACGATGTTTCCATCGACTACTGCAACGTTGATGCGGTTTGGTCGCATGTCCATGGTGACAGCAAGAAACTCGCCTTCGAGTCGCACGGTGCGAATCGACATGTTGTTGTCATCGGCCCATTGTTCTGCCTCGGGAACCGTCATCCCGACAATTGCTGCGGTGACGTCTGCAAGCTCAACATTGGGCGACAGGTCGAAGTCGTTGGCGGGCTGGCCTGCTGCTGGCGGGTCGTTCTCGTCGGGGTTCACGGTGCTCACAGTGGCATCCTCTTCGGACCCGACGATGGGTGCAGTGGTTGGAAGCACAGTTGGAGGGGTCGTTGACCCGGTCTGAACAGGGTCACCAGATCCGCAAGCGATCGATCCGAGTGTGATCGAGACCAAAAGGACAGGGAAAAGGAGTGCGGTGCGTGCTGGTTTCATGCTGCTGTGACGATGTCCAGAGGTGCCCTAGTTCCTGCTTCTGGAAATTCTTTTCGAGGACTGTGGTTCGGGTGATGAAGTATGGGGTTGTGGACGAACAACGAAACAGCCTCCCGAAACTCCCCGCAGGGATGGCGTTGGTGCGCACAACCAAGGTATTCACCGAAGACACCGTCGGTGGTGATTCCACCCGAACGCTTACATCATCTCGAAGTCGGCGATGCGGCGAGCTTCGTGGTCGAGTTTTACCGGTTGGCTGAGTCGTAACGTCGGGTGCTTCAATCGCTGAGCCGTGGGCGCCAAAGGGTCACCCGCCGTGACGACACCATTGCGCCACATGGCAGCGGTCTGTACCCTCCGGCGTATGGCGGTACAGGCGAGTCGGCGTTTGCCAGGGCACATTATCTATCATTGCCCGGCCTGTTTTGCTGACCGTGTCGGTCGGTACGGCAAGGGCTCGTGGCATCCCTGGCCGAGCGATAACGAACAGGTCGGGGCCTATATCGAATGCACGGCCTGCCAGGCGCAGACCAGCGGTTGAGGAACCGGTCGGAGCCCCGTTGGGGACTCCTTTAGCACCAGACTGGTTGCAGCTGCCCGTGCAAGCGCT
>CALLQB010000053.1 GCA_938015295.1 uncultured Acidimicrobiales bacterium | reverse complement strand
GATGATCTCCCAGGCTGGCACGTTTGCTGACAGCGAGGCGTCGCTGTGCATTCCCCGAAACTCGCGACGGCTCGCAATGTTGAGCTCGACGATTGGTTTGAGGTCGTCGGGGAGGTTTGCGAACACCACCTCGTCAAGTTCAGGAGCCGAGCCGAGAAGGCGATACGCCACCTGTTGGCGATGAGCGATATCGGCAAGGCTCGCTGGATCGTTCGCCGGGTCGCGAATGGTTCGCTCGCTCTCGACGATGAGCGCTGCGAGATCGATCGGGTCGGTGGGTGCAACCGGACGTAGCGGAGCGGGTGGTTCAGGAGCCGCGGTGGTTGCCGGAACCGTAGGTTCTGCGGCGGGTGGCAGCGATGTGACCGGTGGAGCGCTGGTGGCGGGCAACGATCGTTCGGTACGCGCGAACGTTGTCGTCGGTTCGGACCCGTCGACAAGTTCGGGGCGCTCGCCCGTCGCGCAGGCTGCTGCACCAAGGCACAAAGAAAGCAAGACGGCCGCGAATCGGGGAGAGCGATGGGGAGGCACAGCTCGTTAGCTTTCCACGACTGCGAGCCGAAATACCTGACCCAAACGCGAAAGCACGTAGAGCTCGCCATTGTTGTCTTCGCCAAAGGAGACCACCTCCCCGCCGTCGACCGAAAGCCCCAGGCTCGAAGCTTCTCCTGCCTGCGAAACGGTCCACAGCTCAGGCACGCAGTAGTCGGCGTAGACATAGGTGCCGACGAGACCGGGAATCGCTTCGCCCCGGTAGACATAGCCGCCGGTCACCGAACAGTTGCCGTTGTCGTGGTTGTACTCGTGGATCGGGGCGACATGTCCGGTTGGCTCGGGTCCGGTGAATTCTTCGGTTCCTTCGCGCAATGCCCAGCCCAGATTGGCGCCAAGGCCACCACCGTCGGTGGCGCGAAGAACCGTGATCTCCTCGAGCCTGTCCTGCCCCACGTCGGCTATCCAAAGGTCGCCGGTTTCTCGATCGAACGAGAACCGCCAGGGGTTACGGACACCCCACAGAAAGATTTCGTCGGCGCCGTCACCGAAGTCGCCCGAAACGAAAGGATTGTCAGGCGGCACCGCATAGGGGTCGTCGGCGGTGCCGTCGGTGGGGTCGATACGGATGACCGACCCGAGCAGAGTCGTCGTGTCCTGTCCAGCGCCGAGGGGGTCATTCGCCGCACCGCCATCGCCAAGGCCGAGGTACAACAAGCCGTCGGGCCCGGTCGCAAGTTGGCCGCCGTTGTGATTGGCGAACGGTTGCTCGACCGAGAGGACGTTGCGGCGAGAAGTCGGATCGACCTGGTCGCCATCGAGGCGCCAAGCGTCGACTTGGGTGGCCCCCTCAGCATCGCTGAAGTGGAGATAGAGCGTGTTGCCGTCAGGCGAGAATGCTCCGCCAAGTAGGCCGCGCTCAACGTCGGTGCGGACCTCGTCGGGAAGCTCAATCAGACTGCGATTGGTTGTGCCGGTTGTTGGGTTGAGGGGCACAACCCGCCCGTTGCGCTCCAACAGATACAACAGGTCTGAGCCCGGCCTTGCAAGCAGTGCCATTGGCTCATCAAACGTTCCGACGAGTTCGAGGCCGATCCGCACCGAACCTTGAGGGGACTCGGTTGAAGATTCGCCCGGCTCGGTTTGGTCGGGCGTCGCCGGATCGGCATCGTCGACGGTCGGTGTCGGCTCGGCTGTTGTCGGGGGCTGCGAAGAGGCCGCCGGCGCCGGAATCTCCACCGAGGCAACGGTACCGGTGTCGTTTGCGCAGCCCGATAAGAAAAACAAGAGGGAAAGCGTCGCAAGAAACAGGAATCGAGAGAACATCGGGTCCAGTCTGCCGGATCGGGAGAGCCAAGCGATTGCGCCCCCTGAGCGCGCTCGAGCAGCACGTTCACGCGATGGAAACAGGCCTCACGCAAAGTCGACATCGAGGCGTCACTTGCTTGCAACGAAGAGGCAACCGTTGAGAAACGGTTGAACCCTACGTTCGTGAGATGTCCCCTCGCCCAATCCTTGAAGCTCGCAGCATCACCGAGAGGTTCGGCGACCTTCTCGGCCGGGGTCGAAGGAAGCCTCGAGTAGCCCATCAGATCTGGCTACCGCCTGTGGGACCCTCCATCCCCACAGGCGGTAGCCAAGTACCGCCCCGCTGAATCAGCTCAACCCGACAGGAGATCACAACAATGGCTGGAAGGAGATCACAAAGATGATTGACCGACCTCCCGCCCTTGTTTTCGTGCATGGTGTTGGTATGTGGCCGCAGCTTTTCAACCCGATTCGCCGCTCGCTTCGGGGCGAACGGCATCTCTGGATACGCCCCGGGTACGACGGAAACGCTCCGGCCCCGTCGTTCGAGGCACAAGTCGAGGCGCTTGAAGCCGTCGTGTCGAAGTTGTACCCCGCCGTCCTTGTCGGCGTGAGCGGGGGAGCGACCCTGGCGCTGGCTTGCGCAATACGGCATTCGCTTGGCCTACGAGCGGTGATTACCCACGAGCCATTGGTGGGCGCCCTGCAGCCAAGCCTCGACGAGCGAGTTCGCGTCGCTGGCGAAGAGATCTCGGCATCGAAGGACCTAGATGATGCTCGACGATTCCTGCAACGTCTCTATGGGCAGCAGAGCTGGGATGCGATGCCCTACCAGGCACGCGACTGGGTCGAGACTGTTCTGCCGGTCGTTGCCTCAGAAGTTTCTCAGTTCGCGATGTTCCAGCCGACGCTTGAGGAGCTGACAGCGATCGAGATCCCGCAGCTCACCACGGTCGGCTCACGATCAGGGGCCGAACGACAGTCGGTTGCACAACTCCTGGCGTCGGTCGGCGCTCGCAAGGCCGTTGTCGATGGCTCGGGCCACCTTGTGCAAGTCGATAATCCGGGCGCCTTCATTCAACATGTCGAATCGTTCGCCGAACGGCTTGCGGTGGTCTAGATGTCGCCGGAACAGCGTGTGGTTTTGCGTCGCCGACCCAGTCCTAGTTGTCGGTGGGTGGTAGCACGGAGTTGTTGATGAGCCGAGGAGTATGAAATGCAAATTTCTCCACACGAGCAGGAGCGGTTGCTAGTGCATGTTGCCGCCGATTTGGCGCAGCGGCGCCGCGACCGAGGCCTCAAGCTCAACTATCCCGAGACGGTGGCCTTGTTGACCTCGTGGGTATATGAGGGAGCACGCGACGGCCGCACCGTTGTCGATCTCATGGCGGCAGGACGCGAGGTTTTGACCCGCGACGACGTGATGGAAGGAATCGCCGAAATGGTCGATGAAGTTCAAGTCGAGGCGACGTTCCCCGATGGCACAAAACTGGTGACCCTGCACCAGCCGATCTCATGATTCCCGGCGAAGTTGTCGGGCCAGACGAGCAGCTTGTGCTGAACGCCGGCCGCGAGACCGTTTCGCTCGTGGTCGAAAATGTTGGCGACCGGCCGGTGCAGGTCGGGTCGCACTTTCACTTCTTTGAAGCTAACGACGCGTTGTCGTTCTCTCGAGATGCCAGTCGCGGGTTTCGTCTCGACGTTCCCGCGGGCACCGCGGTGCGATTCGAACCCGGCGTGCCAATGGAGGTGACGCTTGTTGCCCTGGCGGGAAGGCGGCGGGTTCCGGGGCTTCGTGGTCTGGTTGGAGGTTCACTCGATGGCTGAGATTTCGCGTGCACGTTACCGGGCCCTTTACGGCCCAACCGCTGGCGATCGACTTCGTCTCGGCGATACGAATCTTTTCGTCGAAGTCGAACGAGACGAGTGTTTTGGTGGCGACGAGGCGGTCTTTGGTGGCGGCAAGGTCATACGCGAATCGATGGGCCAGTCGGTGGCGACCCGCGCCGATGGTGCTCCCGACCTCGTCATCACCGGAGCGGTAATCCTTGACCACTGGGGGATTATCAAGGCCGATATCGGCGTTCGCGACGGTCGCATCGTCGGCATCGGCAAGGCTGGTAACCCCGATATCACCCCCGGTATCCACCCAGCTCTCGTGATCGGGCCTAGCACCGAAATTCTCTCGGGCAACGGCCGCATTATCACTGCCGGGGCCATCGACTGCCATGTCCATCTCATTTGCCCACAGCTGATGGAGGAGGCGCTGGCTTCGGGCATTACCACGGTGGTCGGAGGCGGCACTGGTCCTGCAGAAGGATCGAAGGCCACCACCGTCACCCCGGGCTCGTGGAACCTTGGACGCATGCTTGAGGCACTCGACGGTTGGCCGGTCAACGTCGCGTTACTAGCGAAAGGCAACACCGTTTCCGAGGCGTCGCTCTGGGAGCAACTACGCGGTGGCGCCGCTGGTTTCAAACTCCACGAGGACTGGGGCACCACGCCCGCAGCGATCGATGCGTGTCTCACGGTGGCCGACGAGTCGGGGGTGCAGGTGGCTATCCACACCGACACGCTCAACGAGGCCGGTTACGTCGAGAGCACCCTCGCAGCAATCGCTGGCCGCTCAATTCACACGTTTCATACCGAAGGCGCTGGCGGCGGCCATGCTCCCGACATCATCACGGTTGCGAGCCACCCGAATGTGTTGCCATCGTCGACGAACCCGACTCGGCCTCACACGGTAAACACCGTCGCTGAACATCTCGACATGCTGATGGTGTGTCACCACTTGAATCCAACTGTCCCAGAGGATCTGGCGTTTGCCGAGAGCCGGATCCGGCCTTCGACGATTGCGGCCGAAGACGTGTTGCATGACTTGGGCGCCATTTCGATGATCGGCTCCGACTCGCAGGCGATGGGACGAATCGGCGAGGTCATCATTCGAACCTGGCAAACCGCACACGTGATGAAAGACCGGCGGGGTTCGCTCGATGGCGACGGTGTCGCCGACAACAATCGTGCTCGGCGGTACGTAGCGAAGTACACCATTTGTCCGGCAGTGGCCCATGGGCTCGACGACCACGTCGGTTCGGTCGAGGTTGGCAAGCTTGCCGACCTGGTGCTGTGGGATCCGAGGTTCTTTGGCGTTCGGCCTCACGCCGTGCTGAAGGGTGGGATGATTGCTTGGGCACAAATGGGCGACGCGAACGCATCGATTCCAACGCCGCAACCAGTCCTGCCCCGCCCGATGTTTGGGGCAGCACCTAAGGTTGCGGCCCGCACCAGCATCGCTTGGGTGGCCGAGGCAGCATTCGACGGCGACACGCTCGGAAACTTGGCGGTCGATCGTGAATTCGTCGCAGTGAAAAACTGCCGCGAGGTGGGCAAGACCGACATGGTCGAGAACACAGCAACTCCTAACATCGAGGTCGACCCCGACACCTTCACGGTCACGGTCGACGGTGAGATCATGACCGAATCGCCGGCCAGCGAATTGCCGCTCGCACAGCGCTACTTCCTTTTCTAGTGAGCGGTCGTGTGATGAGCGCATCGTTTGCGCTTTTGGCCGACGGGCGGTTTCCCTCAGGGGGGCATGCCCACTCGTTTGGCTACGAAGCCGCGAGTCGAGAATGGGCCCTCGATTCGACCGAAGGTGTCGCCAGCTTCATCGAGGGTCGATTGCACTCGACAGGCCGAACCGAGGCCTCGCTTATCGCTGCGGTGTCGCACGAAATCCGCACGCGTCAACAGCCGAACTGGTCGGTTCTCGATGCCGAGGCAGAGGCTCGAATCATCAGCGGGGCGCTCCGGGCGGCCTCGAGAGCCCTAGGTCGTCAATGGCTCAGGGCCGGTGGTCGTGTCTGGCCCGGGGGAGTCGCTGCCGATCTTTTTGCGACGGTGGGCGGACCACACCAGGTCTTGGCGCTCGCAGCGGTGGGCAGCGACGCCGGTTTAGGCACCTACCAGACGGTGTTGTTGCACCTTCATCATCTGGTGAGCGGCATCACGACCGCCGCAGTGCGGTTGCATGGTCTCGATCCGTTTGAGATGTCGGGGGTCACCGAGCGTTTTGGGGAGACCCTCGAAGCCTTGGCCGAGGAGGCAACAGAGAGTCGGGCGATGCCCCTGGCCGACGTGTCTGCGTGGTCTGGTCCGTTGACCGAAATTCTGGCCGAGGAACATGCTGCGTGGGATTCGCGGCTCTTCCAATCATGAGCGGCCCGACGCTGCTCGCAGTATTCGACAAGTTTCACCAGCAGGAGAAGAGGACGTAACTATCACATGGGCGCACATCACGATCACAACCATTCACCTCATCGCGAGACCGCCGCGCCAGGCGGCCCAGGCGACAGGCCGCTTCGCATTGGTATCGGCGGACCGGTTGGCAGCGGCAAGACCTCGATGGTTGCTGCACTGTGTCGAGCGTTAGGAAACGATCTTTCGCTAGCGGTGGTTACCAACGACATCTTCACCAGCGAGGATGCCGAGGCGCTACGGCGTCTCGACGTGCTCCCGGCCGACCGAATCGTCGCCGTCGAAACCGGCTGTTGTCCACATACCGCCATCAGAGATGACATCTCCGCCAACCTCGATGCGGTGGAGGCGCTTGAGCATCGTCTCGGCGATGTCGAGGTGACGTTGATCGAAAGCGGGGGCGACAACCTCACAGCGATCTTTAGTCGCGCCTTGGTCGACCGGCAGATTTTTGTGATCGATACGGCTGGGGGAGATGACATCCCCCGAAAAGGTGGGCCAGGCATCGCGACAGCAGACCTGCTTGTGATCAACAAGGTTGACCTCGCGCCGCATGTTGGTGCCGATGTCGCTCGAATGGTGAGCGATGCGAACGAGCGTCGTCCGGGCCAGCCAACCATCGCGACCGCCGTGACCTCCGCGGCGGGTATTGACGCCGTAGCCGAGTGGGTACGGCTATCGCTTGAGGATTGGCAGGCTGACGGACCGACAGAAACGAACTCCTCGTCGGCGTCGGTAGCACCTAACGCACTCGTGGGCGAGTAGTCGGTGCGCGCTTCGGCGAAGATTGTGGCCAGTAAACCAACCGGTGACCATCCCTGTCGTTACGACACGCTTCGATCCGATCCGCCGTTGCTCCTGCGGCCGACACCCGAGGCCCTGTATCTTGTTGGTGGTGCTGCGGGTCCGCTCGGTGGCGATCGACTCGCTCTGGACGTGAGCGTCGGGCGCGAGGCAAATCTCGTCGTTCGTAGCGCTGCTGCCTCGATGGCTTTGCCTGGTCCCGAAGCGTCTTCGTTCGAGGTGCAGGTCGTCGTTGGCGAGAACGCATCGCTTGACTGGGCACCCGAACATCTCATTTCAGTAACCGGTAGTAGGCACCGGCAACACAGCACGATTGAGCTTGCGCCCGGTGCTGTGCTTCGATGGCGTGAATCAGTCGTTCTCGGTCGGTCGTCGGAGGGCCCAGGAGAGCTTGCATCGATACTTCGGATCACCCGGTCCGGGCGGGTGCTGACTCACCAGGGGTTGTCGATCGGGCGTCAAGGGTCGGGGTGGGATAGCACCAGCGTCATGGGAGACTTTCGGTGTCTCGTTACCGAGGTTCGTGTGGGCCTGGCCCCTGATGCGACGGGTGAGACCACGGTTTGGTCAGACAGCACGAGCCGCGCGGCAGCAGTGCCGTTCGGTGACGATGGAAGAACGTTTCAGGCGGTGGGGCAAACATCGGTAGACGCCGAGCGAGCGCTGCGGGCGTTGCTGGGGTAGTCCCTACGACCCGGGAAAGAGGTCGTACGACCCAGGAAAGAGGTCGTACGACCCAGAAAATGTGTCGGACGTGTTGCAAAAGTGACGCATGTGGTCAGTGTGGGATTCCGAGGCGCCGACTATCACTGTGTGGAGATAGTCTCTGAACCCATGCCCCGAACCCCGTCGCACGCAGTTTTGCGCGCGCTACGTGCCTACGGGCCGAAGCTTCTCCGCTACACCGGTGTGACCGTTGTGAATGTCATCACCGGTCTTTCGCTGCTGGTGTTCTTCCACGCTGTTCTTGGTTGGCCGGGCGTCGCCGCGAATGCTGCGGCCGTCATTTTGTCGACCATCCCGGCGTACATCCTCAGCCGCAAGTGGGTTTGGGCGAAGAGCGGACCAAACAGTTTTCGCTCGGAAGTAGCACCCTTTTGGGGCCTCGCGTTTGCGGGCCTTGTCATCTCCACCGCAATGGTCGGCTGGGCGTCCTCGGTGTTCGACAACGGTCTGGTTGTGTACGCCGCGAACATCGCGTCGTTCGGCGTGTTGTGGGTCGTCAAGTTCTTCGTCCTCGAGAAACTGTTGTGGTCAAACAATGACGCTGCAGCACCTGTTCGGGTACACGCGGTGCCGAGACTCGATGTCGACATCGCCAACGGCACGATCTCACAGGTTCCCGTAGCCGAAGTTTCTTCATCGAAACGTCGACGTCGCACCGCTGCGTAGCTTCGGGAACTCGGTTGCTACGGTTGCCGGGTGTCCATGGATAGCGAAATGCAAGCGTTTGCCGAAGCCGCACGCGGCTTCATGCCCCCCGACGAAGGCTTGGCCTTGTTCGAGGCCGCCGCGTCGGTAGGCATCGACGGACCCATGCTCGAAGTCGGTAGCTACTGCGGCAAATCATCGGTGTATATCGGTGCCGCAGCCAAGCAGGCCGGGCGAGTGCTGTTCGCAGTCGACCACCACCGAGGGTCCGAAGAAAATCAGGCCGGCTGGGAGTTTCACGAACCAGATCTCGTCGACCTAGCGGTGGGCAAGATGGACACGTTGCCGATATTCCGACGCACCATTCACGACGCTGGTCTTGAAGGTACCGTCATCGCCACGGTCGCCGACTCACCAACCCTCGGACCGGTCTGGACAACGCCACTCTCGCTGTTGTTCATCGACGGAGGGCACGGCGAAGAGCCAGCCCGTCTCGACTTCGAGTCGTGGACCCCGCATGTGGCCATGGGGGGAACGTTGTGCATCCACGACGTCTTCCCCGACCCCGCAGACGGAGGTCGCCCGCCATACGAGCAGATCTACTTGCCAGCAATCGAATCTGGACGGTTCGTCGAGCGACGGGTCGTCGGCTCGCTCCGAGTGCTCGAACGCATCGCCTGAAGTACCCTTTGCAGCTGTGGAACTAGGCGCCGACCAGCAAAAAGAACACGATAAAGAACAAGCAAGAAGAGACGAGCGCGAGCGCGAACGCCTCGATGATGCCACCGTGAGCGATGACGACGGCTCAGGTTTGGTTCTCGACGAACTCGACGAAACGTTCGACGCCTTTCTCACGCTGCGAAAGAGCGATGGCGAAGCGGCGGCCGAGTTGCTCAATACCATCGGTGCATCGAGCGAGGTCGATGGCGACATCATTCTTGAGATCGCGTCGAAGCGGCCCCTCGGACACCCCGAGCGCTTTGAGGACGCCCACACCACGGTCATGCGAGCCCTTGAGGTGCTCGATCGCAACGGCGACCGGGGCATCAACTTCAAAAGCCTTGGCTTCGTTTCGCCAGTTGCCCAATTTCTGGTGCAGCTGGTAACTCGCTTTATCATCCGCAGCCACGTTGGTTCGGTTATCGACAACCTTCGCAAGTTGTATGCCCGCCGTGAAGCGGCCACGCTTATCGACGATCCAACTCGTCCAATGCTCACCAGGGCACGGGTGCAGGCGCAGCGCCTCCGTGATGGCTACAAACGAAACCCGCTCGCGTTGCCCACGTTCCTGCTCGGTGGCGCCGTGCTCTCTACCGTCATCAGTGTGGTGGTCAGCGCTGTCCGAGCCGCAATCACAAACTGGATCACTCGAGGCATCTTTATTGCCGTGCTGTTCATCCTGCTGGCTGTGGCCGCATGGGTCATCCTGCAAGGCGCTGGCATCGCCAGCCGCCGCATTCAGCTGAGCCTCGAGGCCCCGTTGAACGCGCTGTACGAAACTATTGGACGGTGCGGAAACCCGCCAAAGGATCAGTCGCGGGTGTTCGCGGTAATCGCCCTCATCGTCGCCATTGTGGCGGTGCTGATCATTCCGATAGGTGGCGGCATCGGCTGGCTTATCGACCAGCTCTAGTCGAGGCTGGGGTTCTCTACCCGGTCGCTAACATCGATGACCTCGGGAAGGTTCTCGTGCTTTGAGAACAACCCCGATGCAGGAGACGCCTCGGCAAGCGCATCGGCGGCCAGGATGACCGCAGCCGAAGTGTAGGTAGACCGTTCGCCGCCTGGGAAGTGTTCGAGTTGCGGGTACACGAGGCCTGTGAAGTACCGGCCATCATCGTCTCGCAGCGATTGCGCCCAGCGGAACAGATCGGTCGCGAACTCGGTGTCGCCGACTGTGAGATAGGCCATGAGGCACTCACAAGTTTCGGCTGCGGTTACCCAAGGTCGGTCGCTTACGCACCGAACACCCTTGCCGTCCATCACAAACGCGTCACGACGGCTCGCCAGGTGGTCGATGCCGTCTTGTCCATCGACAGCTCCACACAACACGGGGTAATACCAGTCCATCGCCCAACGATGCTTCGGTGCGAATGCTTCTTCGCGATGGAACCGGATCGCATTGGTGAGCATGCCGACGCTGAGTTCCCAATCGGGACGTTCGTGGCCAAGGTGTTCGGCAATCGCCACTGCACATCGCAGGCTGTGGCAGATGCTGGAGGATCCGGTAAGCAGGGCAAAGGACCACGGAGTGCCGTCGGCGTGACGAGCCCAGAGAATTTCGCCACGTGGCTGCTGAAGTTCGAGGACGAACTCGACAGCCTTGTCGACTACCGGCCACAGCGTTTCGAGAAATCCTTGATCGCCGGTGACCAAGTAGTGATGCCACGCGCCGGTCGCGATGTAGGCGATGACGTTGGCATCGAGCTTGTCCTGCTCGACAGACTCTTCGAGGTAATACTGATGCCACGAACCGTCAGGACGCTGCATGTCGATCAGCCACTGGTAGGCCTTCTCAGCGGCCTCGGTGCGCCCGGTGACCGCAAGTGCCATCGCCGCCTCGATGTGGTTCCAGGGGTCGGCATGACCACCAGGGAACCAGGGAATCATGCCCGACGGCAGCTGCCATTCGAGGAGACCATCGGCGGTGAGTTCGAGTTCGGAAGCGCTGATAATGCCAGGGAGGTCAGGCAAAATCAGGTTGTTTTCAGGCTGAGGCATGCTCTGGTTCAGTTTCTTGGAGGTCGTGAGTGGTGTCGGTGCTAAGCGGAACGGGAATCCGACCCGGCTTCTTAGCGTAATGAATGATGCTCTTACCCAGCACCGGGTTGAGGACGCGTTCGCTGACCCTGGTGAGGGCTGGCGCCTTGGCGATATCCCAAACCAGCAGCTTGTGGTACGCCTTGGTGAGCGGGTGATCGTCGATGTCGCGATGGGGGCCAACGGCGCAGCGAAGCCACCAGTACGGCGAGTGCAGCGCATGAGCCCGGTGATCGTCGACCGGGTTGAGGCCCACCGACGACATCTTGTTGGGAAGTTCTTCGCCAGAGTAGATCCGCACGTGTCCGCCCACCGATTTCGGGGCGTAGTACTCGTCGGAGAGCTTCCAGCAGATCTTTTCGGGGAGTGACGCGGGAACGGTGATGGCGATGATGCCGCCAGGCTTGAGCACGCGAGTGAGTTCGACAAGCGCAGCGTGATCGTCAGGGATGTGTTCCATTACCTCCGAGGCGATGATGCGGTCGAAGCTGTTGTCGGCAAAAGGCAGCTTGGTGGCATCGCCGTTGGCCACCGACAGCGTCGCTCCGGTCGGAATATCGCCAACTTCGTCCATAGCGACAGCGGTGTTGGCCACCGAGATGAGTTCGTCCCAAGCGAGATCGCAGGCCACCACTGTGGCGCCCCGGCGCAGGCTTTCGAAGGCATGGCGACCGAAGCCGGCGCCCAGATCGAGCACCAGTTCACCGGCTCGCAGTTGTAGTCGTTCGTAGTCGACAGTGAGCATTAGTTGGCGGCTTTCTTTGCTTCGAACTCGTCGAGGACGGCTCGGTACTGTTCAAGGGTTTTGATCGCCGTGTGATACCAGCTCCACTGGTTCTTCACCCGTTCGCGGCCAGCTGCGCCAATGCGGTCGCGTAGATCTGGATCGTCGAGCGCTGCGCCGATCTGTGCGGCGAGCGCCTCGGCGTCGCCGGGCGGCACCAGCAGGCAGGTTTCGCCGTGGGTGCCAGCAACTTCGGGAAGCGCGCCACCGGTGGTTGCAACCAGCGGGACACCGCACGACATTGCTTCGATGGCGGGAAGAGAAAAGCCCTCGTACAACGATGGCACGACAGCGAGTTCGGCCTCGCTGTAGAGCTCGACGATTCGTTCGTCGGGAACGCCGCTGACCCAGGTGACAGCATCTTCGAGGCCGAGGTCGCGGATCTTGTCGAGGCTGAGGCCCTCTTTGGGTTTGCCGATGATGGTGAGCTCGATGTGGCGTTCGGTGCGGAGTTTGGCGACCGCGTCAAGCAGGTACACGAGGCCTTTCATCGCCACATCGGCGCTGGCCGTGGTGACCAGCTTGCCGGGCACACGGTCGACGCCGGGCACGGGCAGGAATAGTTCGGGGTCGACACCGACAGGGACAACGTGGATGCGGTCGAGTGGCACCTGGTGGTCGGCCGAGATGTCTTTCTTTGAGTTCTCGGACACGGTCATGACTCGGGTCATACGTTTAGCGACCTGGGTTTGCATCTTGGTGAAGGCATACCAGCGCCGTTTGCCAAACTCCTGCCATTTGCTCTTGGAATGTTCGATTTCGAGTTTGCGGTCGACGGTGATGGGGTGATGGATCGTGCTGAGCACAGGTAGGCCCAAGCGTTCCTGCATCGCGAGCACACCCCAGCCGAGGGTTTGGTTGTCGTGCACGAGATCGAACTCGTGGGCACGAGCCTTTAGGTGGCGATATGCCCGCCAGCTGAACGCCATTGGTTCGGAGAAATTGCCCATGCTGAACGAGGCAGATTCAAGTACATCGACGAAATCGTTGTATTCCCACGCCCGAGGCTTCCTCATGGGGTACTTGTCGTTGTAAATGTCGAGGCTCGGAAGCTCGATAAGCGGTACCCGATCGTCGAGAACCGGATACGGCTGGCCGCCCAGTACTTCGACGTGATGGCCAAGGTCTACCAGGGCTTTTGACAGGTGGCGGACGTAGACGCCCTGGCCGCCAACGTGGGGTTTTCCGCGATAAGAGAGCAGTGCAATGCGTAACGGGGTATCGGACGAACTAGGCATGAGAGGACAAGCCTCACCTTCATATGAGCTGTGGTCAATTCCAAGGGGTGTCAACAGCGCCACAGGTGGACATATGCCCAGTTCAGCGGGTTGTAACAAAGTTGTTACTTGCGGGTAGGTATCGATGTATTTGACGCGGAAAGTAGGTTCTTGGATATGAAAGTACTTCTTACTGGTGGAACAGGGTTTGTTGGCTCCCACGCGACCAAGGCATTGATCCGAGCCGGGCACGAGGTGCGTCTGCTCGTTCGAAGTCCAGAAAAGATCGACAAGGTGTTCAGGGTCCACGGCGTGCGCCCGGCCGAACACGTGCAGGGCGACATCACCGACATCGATGCAGTGAACCGCGCCGTTGATGGTTGCGAGGCGGTAGTGCACGCAGCTGCAGTGGTCGCGACCGATCCGGCCTCAGAAGCGCGCATCCGCGCGACGAACTTCATCGGCGCAAAAAACGTGCTTGATGCGGCGGTTGCCGCGGGGTGCGACCCGATCGTCAACATCTCGAGTTCCGCGGCACTGTTTCCGTACAAAACCGACCCGGTTACACCCGATCATCCGATCGGCACCTTCGAGACGGCCTACGGTCAGACCAAGGCGCAGGTCGAGCGCCATGCACGCGAATTGCAGGCGGCCGGACACCCGGTGACGATCCTGTATCCGGCGGGGGTGCTTGGCCCGCATGACCCGAACATGGGCGAATTGATGGCTGGCGTGAAGCTCTGGGTCACCCAGGCCCTGCCGATTGGTGGCATGTCTGGCGGCTATGTCGACGTTCGCGACATCGGCGCGGCGGTCGTCGCTGCGATGAAACCAGAGAAGGGACCCCGCCGGTACCTGCTTTGGGGTCACTACGTCACACACGAAGAGTTGGCCGTGGTTGCTGGTGAGGCGACCGGCCGGACCGACATCAAAACTCCGAAGGTTCCCAGGTGGCTTATGCAGGGGTGGGGCAAGGCGGGCGACGTGGCTCGTAAGTACGGCAAGGACTTGGTGGTCACCTCTGAGGCATGCGATTACCTGTACAACTTCAAGGCCGCCGACCAATCGGCGACAACGGGCGAATTGGGCATCACGTTTCGTCCGCTTGTCGACACGATGAGCGACACGTTGCTGTGGCTACATGAGCTCGGCGAGCTCGACGCCAAGGCCGTCGGCAAGCTCGCCATAACATGAGAGCGCTCATTCAGCGGGTTAGTCAAGCGTCGGTGACCGTCGGTGGCGACGTTGTTGGCCGCATCGATCAGGGGCTGGTCGCGCTGATTGGCATCACCCACGACGACGATGAGGCCAAGGCGGCCAAACTCGCCGAAAAGATCCGCAATCTTCGGGTCATGGAGGATGGCGGCGGGGTGATGAACCTCTCGATAGCCGACACTGGCGGTGCGGTACTCGCGATCAGTCAGTTCACGCTCTACGGCGACACGGCCAAAGGGCGGCGGCCGTCGTGGATCGCCGCTGCGCGACCAGAGGTCGCCGAACCACTTGTGCAAGCGGTGATCGACGAGCTACGAGCGTTAGGCACGCCGGTCGAAACCGGTATCTTCCGTGCCGACATGGCGGTCGATCTCACCAACGACGGGCCGTGCACCGTCCTCCTCGAACTCTGAACAACTCGTTGGACCCTTAGGGGTCGGTGCGGGTTCTCAGGGTTGTTCCCGATAGGTCGGTTGGGCTGGTTCTTGGAAACTGAAGCTATGGAAAACACTTCAGAACTGCGTACAGCTTCTTCTCGGCCACTCTCTATCTCGTTTCTTGCGATCGTTGCACTCGCACTTCTCGCCAGTGCGTGCGGAAGCTTCGACGTCGACTACTCGTTTGGCGAAGACGGCTCTGGCGTTGCGCACGTCGAAACGCTCGATCTCGACCTGACCGACGTGACAACCATTGAGGTCAGCGATGCTTGGGACGTCGACATCGAGGTTGCGAGCGGAGAAACCGCCAAGGTCGAGATCACCATCGACGACAACTTCCTCGACTACATCGACGTAACGGTGACCGGCGAAACGCTCCGCATCGCCCTCACGCGCGGGAACCTCGACACCAAGGTGGGCTTTGGGGCCACGGTGCTCGTGCCTGAGGTGGCAGCCTTGACGGTCAACGATGCCTCGCGGGTATCGGTCGCTGGACAAAGCACGTCGCTCGCCACCGTGAGCGTGTCCGACGCTGCAGCAATCTCGGTCGCAAACCTCGATCTCGGCAAAGACATCATGTTCGAGCTCGACGTCAGCGACGCATCGCGGGCGACACTCAAGGGCAAGGCAACGGCCGCTGCCATTGCTGCCTCCGATGCGTCAGACGTTGATCTCGCCGGACTCGAACTGGCGACCGTTGCTATCGACGTCAGCGACGCGTCGTCGCTGATAGTGCTGGCAAGGGGAGAGGTCACGGGAACCGCTGCCGACGCATCGAACGTAGAGGTCCGTGGTGGCGCAACGGTCGACGTCGTCACGAAAGACTCGTCGTCGGTTTCGGAGAACTGATTCCGCCACCGGGGTGACAAACCCACCTGCAGGATCGTCGACTGCTGGCGCAATCGGCGATCCATGCAGGTGAGTCTCAACTCGAGGCTCCATCTGGTGGAACATGAACCTCGAGCGAACGGTTGCAAACGCAGAACTTCTCTTATGGAACAGTACGAAGCTTCGCTTGTACAACCTGTCGGCTAGTTAACAGTTCGAGTGCCTCGCCGTGCGATCGCGATGGCGGTGATTGCCATGGCAAGCATCGGGTAGAAACCCCACTGCGTCGCCACCGTATTGCCTTCGCGAAGCCCAATGGTTGCGTAGATCACCTTCGCTTCGCCGATGCCGGTTCGTTCGGCCACCCGTCCTCTCGGGCTGATAATCGCACTAAAGCCCGTCGGTGCGGCCTGAAGGACCCAGCGGCCGTTCTCGATTGCCCGAAGCTGCGACGAAGCGACCTGTTGCGTTTGGAGAATGGTGAGCCAATACGAAGCGCCGTTGGTGGGGTTCACCAACACCCGACCCCCATTCTCAATGCCGTCGCGAGCGCGGCTCTCGAAGAAGATCTCCCAGCTGATCGAAATGCCGATATCTCCCAGGGATGTGTCGAGAACTGCCGGCCCCGTTCCGGCTACCACATCGGCATTGGGCAGATCGGCGGAGAATCGCTCGATAAGACTGCGCAATGGCACGAACTCGCCGAACGGCACAATCCGCACCTTGTCGTAGCGGTCGCTCACCTGGCCGTCGGGTTCGATGGCTTCGGTGAAATTGTCGCGGCCACCATCGTCTCTGATGGTGAACCAACCAGGCAGTACGACGGCATCAAACTGTTTGGCCAAACCCTCCAACACTGGTCGGGCTTCGTCTTCGTACAGCGTGGCATCGACGCCGCCGGCCGCCGAGCCCGGCTGCGGGTTGACCACATTCTCGGGCCACACGATGAGGTCGACCGAACGGTCGATGGTTTGCGTGGCTGCAACATGGCGCTCGAATACCAGCTGTGCGCCTTCGACACTGGCTCTGGTTCGTTGCTGTCCGCCTCCCTGGACAACCGCTATGTCGATTGTCTCAACGGTTTTGCCGATCGGTGCGAGTCCGGCGAGTACAGCCATGCCGGCGATGAAAATCGCGCCGAGCAGTCCGTCGCGCCACTCTCGGCCCACAAGCGCGGAGAGGCTCTGGCCGCCAACCATGACGAGGGCAACGATAAGTAGCGGGCCAAAGAGCCGCGCGGTGTAGGCGAGAGGAGCGTTCACTTGGGTGAGCGCGAGGTGGGCGAGCGGAATACCACCGAAGGGCCACGTCCACCGAATGAGTTCGGCGAGCACAAACGTTGCTGGCAGTGCAAGCCGCCGACCCCTTCCCGCCGGCGACATCGCCGCAGCCACGCCAAACAACGAGGCGAAGAACAGCGCAGCGATCGGGTAGCCGGCCGGGGTGAGATCGAACATCCAGAGCGTCGATGGAAAAAACCACGTGACACCGGCGGTCGTCATGATGCTGAACCGGCGCCGGGTTGATTGGTTGGCGAGGACCCGATCGACGATGGCGACGCCAACAAACGCAAGCGGCCACCAACCCCACGGTGGCAGCGCGGCACAGATGCAGAACCCGGCAATCGCAGCCCAAAGGTACGGTCGTTCGGAAAGAGCCCAAAGCCCTGGGCGGTTGGTTTGGCGAGTCACTTGCCCCAGTCTCGCCGCGCTGCAGCCGTTTCGTGAACGCAGCCCCGCCATTTCCGCCTCGTAGGGACCGGTGCGCCGGTAACATCGAATGGTCGGAAGAAGTTTCGGTCAACCTGGGTTTGTCACATCATGCAACTCGAAGTCAGCGACACAGCGGCAGCGGCGATCCGGTCAAAAGGCGGTACGGCCACGATCGATTTTCTGCCCCCCGATGGTTGAGGCAAAGTCCGCTATGAGGTGTCGGTCGACACCAACACAAAGGGAAAAAACCTTACGGCCTACAAGAAACTTCGTCGCGACGACGACCTTCGTATTCTTGTCTCGCCGAAGCTGGTCGGTTTCGGCCGGATCGTCATCGATACTCGCGGCGTGTTGAAGCGGGTCAAGGCACAAATCGAGCGCGACGACGACCAGTGTTCGATCTGAACCTGTCAGCCGAGCAAGTGCGGCACGGGAAGATCGCGGGCACCGTCTAGCCAGCCCGCTGGGGGGTATTCGATGCTGAGCCGGGGCCGGAGCCGGAGAAGGTTGTCGAACCACCCAATGCTACGCACATCCATGGCGACCTGTTCGTAGACCTCGACCCAATCGGGTAGCCATGACCGCTCTGCACAGACCAACATTTCGCCTGGTTTCGCCGCGTCGCAGAGCCGAAAAGCCAGGTTGAGAGGCACGCCAATGTAATCGTCGCCCTCGAACAGCATTGCGGTGCCGGTGGCGCCACCAGCACGGGCAGCTATGCCCGAATCGGCGAAGTGCGCGGTGAGGTGAGCGCCGGCTGCCAGCGCAGAGGTGCGGTCGACACTCAACAACATGACGCCATCGCCAAGCCACTTCGCGATGCGGACGCCACGCTTTGCAGCAACCTCGCGTGTCGCTCGGCGGAATTCGCTGAGGCGTTGGCTTGCATCTTCGGCTCCGTGTTCGAGCATGTAGCCGGTAAATCCGGACAGATCGATGACACAAAACGTGCGTTCGATGCCGAGGTGCGAGTCGCCGAGTGGGAGGTCGCGAGGGTGGTCGGTGCCAGGCCCGATGACAAGGGGCGCGGAATCTTGCAATGCGTGGGGTCGCGGTGGGTCGGCGTCGACGCGGAAATCGCCAAAATTGGGGGAGGTGGACGAGGACATGATGGAACCTTAGAGAGGGCGTGTGACAGCCGGATTGCCCGGAGATGACGCCCCGGCGATACATCTGCGTGATCGACGTCACTGCAGGGCGGAAGAGGGGTGGGGGGATGGTCAGTGGCACACTAGTTGGTGACGTTCGATTTTGTACCGCGGCTGACCTGCCTCGAGGAAGCAGCCGACGATGACCGATTCCGAAGATAACAGCGAAGACAACAGCGTGACCTTTGCCGACCTGGGTCTGCGTTCGGAACTTGCCGAAGCGGTAGCGGGCCTTGGCTACACTGCGCCGACACCCATTCAGGCCGAGGCGATTCCCTACCTGCTCGACGGCGAAGACCTCCTTGGCCAGGCGGCAACAGGCACCGGCAAGACCGCAGCGTTTGCGCTACCCATCGTCAATGGGATCGAACCGGGCACGCCGGCCAAGCCCACAGCGATCGTGGTCGTTCCTACTCGCGAACTCGCCATGCAGGTCAGCGAAGCAATGACGACCTACGGCAAACATCAGCGGCTCAAAGTTGTGCCGGTCTACGGCGGCCAGCCGATCTTCCGTCAGCTCAAAGACCTCGACCGTGGTGTCCACGTTGTTGTCGGAACCCCCGGCCGGATCATCGATCACATCAAGCGAGGCTCGCTCAAGCTTGACGAAATCAAGACTGTCGTGCTCGACGAAGCCGACGAGATGCTCGACATGGGCTTCACCGAAGACATCGAAAAAATCCTCGAGACCACGCCGTCCGATCGTCAGACCGTCTTGTTTTCTGCGACGATGCCGCCTCGCATCAACAGCATCGCCAAGCGACACCAACGCAACCCTGTGCGGGTGCAAATCAAAAGCAGCGACAACGACGACGGCAAGCCGCTCATCAACCAGCGTGTCTACTGGGTTGCCCGCAAACACAAGGCTCGGGCGCTCGGTCGCATTCTTGATATCGAGGCGCCAGCCGCAGCCATCGTGTTCTGTGCTCGGCGTGTTGACGTCGATGAACTGACCGAAACCATGAACGGTCGTGGTTATCGCGCCGAAGCACTCCATGGCGGCATGGACCAAAAGCAGCGTGAACGGGTCATGAGCCGCCTGCGTGAAGGCACTGCTCAGCTGCTGGTAGCAACCGATGTTGCCGCCCGAGGTCTCGATGTCGACACGCTGACCCATGTCGTCAACTACGACCTTCCCGAAGCACCCGAGAGCTACGTCCACCGCATTGGCCGCGTCGGCCGAGCAGGTCGCGAAGGCGTAGCGATTACCCTCGCCGAACCCAGCCAGCGCCGCCGTCTACAGAACATCGAACGACTTACCAAGACGCCGATTGCGGTCGAGAAGGTGCCTTCGGTCGCCGACCTGCAGGCTCGTCAATTCGAAGCCACCGTGCGCATCGTGCTCGAATCTCTCACCGCGGATGACCTCGACGACTACAACCCTGTGCTGCACGAACTTGCCGGCCAAGACAGCGACCGCAACATTGCATTGGCCGCTATCCGTCTCGCTCACCTCGCCAGCGGCGCGGGTACCGACACCTACGACATCCCCGACGCATCCGACTTCTCGAAGAGCCGCGACCGCGGCAAACATTCGAAGCAGGGGCAGGGATATCAAGGCAAGGGCTATCAAGGCAAGGGCGCCTCACGTCCTCGCAACGGCGGTGGATCGAACGGCGGCGGCAAGGGCGGCCCAAAGGGCACCGTCTACATCGGCCTTGGCCGCAAGTCGGGAATCCGCCCAGGCGACCTTGTGGGGGCTATTGCCAACGAGGCCGGGCTGAGCGGCAGCGAGATCGGCCCGATTCGCATCGCGGATAAGTTCGCGACTGTCGGTGTGCCCGAAAGCTCGGTCGACATGGTTATCAAATCAATCGAGGCCACCTCGATCAAAGGCAAAAAGGTCAAGGCCCGCCGCTACGTCGAGTAGGAAGCGGCCTGACCTAGGCCAAGAATCGTTCGGCGGATCGAACAGCCTGGTGGGCTTGGTCGATGCACGCGGGAATGCCGACGCCACGGTAACTGGCTCCGGCCACAAAGATGCCGGGTGCGTCGTCGACGAGGGCATCGTCGATCGTGGCAACCCGTGAGAGATGACCCGGGGTGTACTGCGCAAACGAGTTGATCCAGCGACTGATGCGTACGTCGGTTGGGGCTGTCGTTATGCCCATGATCCGTTCAAGGTCGGCACGGATTTCTGCAATAAGCTCATCGTCAGGAAGATACGCGGCGCGGTCATTGCCGATATGGCCTGCCGATACCCGAAGAATCGCCTGGTCGGTTTCGCCGAGGTGCGCCCATTTGGTCGACGCCCAAGAACAGGCGGTGATCACCTGCTGCTCGGGTTTAGGAACCAAGAAGCCCGAACCATCGAGCGGGTGCCCGATGGTGGCCTTGTCGTACGACATTGTGAGCAACGCCACCGATGCGTACGTGATGGATTCGAGCTCTGCGGCTGCGACCCTCGAATGGTCGGCTACAAGCGTTCCAGCGATGTTGGCTGGGGTCGTGATGATGACTGCGTCGGCATCGAAGACGCCGGCCGTAGAGAGCAGACGCCAACCCCCGTTGGCTCTTTCAAGCCCCGTTACTGGCGCCTCGGTGACGATGATGTCGCCCAAACGGGCAACCAACTCATCGACGAATCGCCCCATACCGTCGGGATGCGCATAAAAAACTGGGGCATCGGGATTCGGAGGAATGCGCCGCCGGACATCGAGTAACTCGCGAATGAAGCTGGCGTCCTGACGGGCGGCGTGGGCAAGCTGTGATGCGCTGGCATCCATGCTGAGATTGTCGCTGTCGCCAGCGTTTATGCCGCCGAGCAGCGGATCGACAAGCCGTTCGAGTACCTCGTCACCAAGTCGTCGGCGAACGATGGACCCGATTGATTCGTCGCCCGAGACTTCGTTGCTGGTGCGCTCGAGATCGAGTTGGGCACGTTCGACACCACCCGGCGAGAGCACACCAGAATCAGCCAACGTGTCCATGTCGAGCGGAACACCCAACACCATTGGTTGTGGGATAGGGCGGAGCTTGCCATAGCTGAAGATAAAAGCTGAACGAGCTGCTGGAGACACGAGGTCGTCTCGAAGCCCGAGCTCTTCGGCAAGTTCGATCGCCCACGGCACCCTTGCCAGAAAGGCATCGGCGGCTTCGTCGATCTGCATGCCCGCAAAGGTGGTGGTGATCAGCTTGCCACCGACGCGGTCGGCAGCTTCGAGCAACACGACGTCTAGGCCACGCTTGTGCAGTTCGAAGGCCGCAGCAAGGCCGGTAATGCCGGCGCCAACCACGACCACGCGGCCGGTACTGGTCATGCGTCG
Source organism: uncultured Acidimicrobiales bacterium (assembly GCA_938015295.1). GTDB lineage: Bacteria > Actinomycetota > Acidimicrobiia > Acidimicrobiales > SHLQ01 > CALLQB01. Next base: position 35,163 of record CALLQB010000053.1, on the reverse strand, counting down.
GGTGAGGTCTTGCCCTCGGTGTGTACCAACTCGACGACCTTGGTAAGTACCTCAGGGTCAAGTTCGGGCCAAACGCCATGACCAAGGTTGAAGATGTGGCCAGGTTGTCCACCGTTGGCGGCCAGCACCTCGCGGGTGCCTGTTTCGGCAACGTCCCAGCCAGCAAAAACCCGGGCGGGGTCGAGGTTGCCCTGCACCGCGAAACCCGGGCCGATTCGTCGGCGAGCCTCGTCGAGCGGGACCCGCCAGTCGACACCCATGACCTCGACGCCGGCGGTGGACATGAGCGGCAACAACTCGCCGGTGTCAACACCGAAGTGGATACGCGGCACGTTCAGATCAGCAACGCCCTCCATCACTTTTTGCGACCACGGCAAAACGTGGGTTGCGTACTCGGCGGGGGAGAGGGCACCGGCCCAACTATCGAACAACTGCATCGCCGAGGCGCCAGCCTCGATCTGTGAGCGAAGCGACACGATGGCCAGGTCGGCAAGATTTTCGAGCAGATCAGCAAACAGCTGCGGATCGCTGTGCATCATTGCTTTGGTGTTGGCGTAGTTCTTCGACGGGCGACCCTCGATCAGATAGCTCGCAACGGTGAACGGCGCACCGGCAAACCCAATGAGGGGCACCTCGAGATCGGCCACAAGGTTTCGGACCGTCTGCAACACAAAGGGGGTATCGGCGTCGGGGTCCATCGGGCGTAGACGAGCGAGGTCGGCTCGCGACCTGAACGGGTTCTCGGCCATCGGCCCAATGCCTGGCACGACGTCAATACCAAAGCCAACTGCCCAGGCGGGAACGACAATGTCGGAGAAGAGAATGGCGGCGTCGACGCCATAACGACGCACAGGTTGCAGCGTGATCTCGGTAGAGAGGTCGGCGTCGGCGATTGCATCGAGGATGCTGCCGTCGCCTCGGATTGCTTTGTACTCGGGTAGCGACCGGCCAGCCTGGCGCATAAACCAGACCGGCACGCGAGAGGCGACCTCACCGCGACATGCGGCGAGAAATGGCGAGCTTGTGAGGTCAGGGCTCATGCGTCGTCCGACAGAGCATCGGTTCCCGAATCGGTGATGTCGATATCGGCTGCCGAAGCCTCTTCGGCCAGCCGCTTCGCAACCTTCTTCGACCGGTTCAACGCCGCGCGAGTGAGTTCGCTGGCGGCTGACGCCACCGCTGCCATGTCGAGGGTGTCGGACTCCATCAGGTCAATGGCAGCGACGTCGGGTTCGATGACCAGCACCGGCGCTCCCGACTTCTGCACTTTGTCCACTTCGGACTGCAGCGTGCGACGGAAAAACGTGCGTGTCGGGTATTCCTTCCAGTTGGCGGCTGAAGGGGCGATGCTCTTGGGCGACGAGACAACGACGCCATCGAGACCGAGGCCGATGAGAAGGTCGGCGTTCGTTGTCGAGTGCACAGCACCATCGACGTATTCGCGCCCCTCGATCGACACCGGCTCAAAGGTGCCAGGTACGGCGGTCGAGGCGCGAACACCTCGGCCAATAGTGGCGACCTGTACATCATCGCGGCCCAGCACCATCCGCTTGCCGTCGCTGAGGCGAACCGTGACCAACCAGGTTGCCGCTTTCGGCCAAGCCGGATCGTCGAACATCTCGTTGATGCGGGCCTCAAGCGAAGCGCCGCTGACGGTGCCGCGAGGCATCGCTCCGGCGAAGGCCAGACCAGGCTTGAAACCGCCGAGCACGCTGCGGGCAACCAGAAGCGGCTTGCCAGGCAGTTTGCTTGGTTCGGCGGTGCTGCCGCCCTGATACGGCGTCACCACGCGATCGGCGATGGCCTGTCCGGCGGGCGAGAGGGGCTCGCCCATCGTGCGTGCCGCAAGGTCGTCAGCGGAGAATCCGGCACGAAGTTGGGCCGACGCGGTCGCGCCGGCAGACGTGCCGACAAGCACCTCGGCGGTGCGGGGATCCCAACCGGTTTCGGCAACGATTGTGGTCAGTACGCCCGCGTGGAAAGCAGACGCCTTGTCGCCGCCCGCGCCCAGCACAAGTCCAAAAGTATGCATAACCTGCATGCTCGCACATAGACGTTGCTTAGGAGAGGCTGTGAACCGACTTCTGTAACAGCGAACTGCTTTGTAGACTGATCTACTACCCAATTTTGGGTGTTGTTGGCTGGAGTGTGCCTCATTCATCCCGATCTCGAAGCAGAACAGGCGTACATTCACTACGCGTACGAGTGTCTTCAGGCGTCACGTGACTCTGCGGCGCGCCTCACGTCGATGGTTGAGGTGGGCCCCGGCGGTACCAATCAGGCCCGCTTTGAGCGAGACGTCATCTCAGAGACGGTAAACAAACGTCTCAATCAGATGGAGTTGGGTCGCCGGGCACTTATCTTTGGCCGAATCGATCACGACGTCGATCACGGCGATGACGACTTCTACATTGGTCGCCTTGGGGTCTGGAACGCCGAGCAGGACCCGGTGGTCGTCGACTGGCGGGCGCCGATTGCCGAACCGTTCTACCGGGCGACTGGGCCTAGTCCGATGGGGTTGAAGCGTCGCCGGCACTTCGCCACACGCGCCCGACAGCTGCTGGGCATCGACGACGAGATTTTCGGCGACCTCAGCCGCTTCAATACCGATGAGCAGGACGCCGCGAATGAGGCCACAGAGATCAAGGGCCAGGGAGCCCTCATCGCCGCGCTTGAGCAGTCGCGAACCGGTCGCTTGGGCGACATCGTTGCGACCATCCAGGGCGAACAAGACGAGATCATTCGATCGGAGATGAAGGGCGTGTTGGTCGTGCAGGGCGGTCCTGGCACCGGCAAAACGGTCGTCGCTCTCCACCGCGCCGCTTACCTGCTGTACACCCACCGGTTCCCGCTCGAGGGTCAAGGCGTGCTCGTCGTGGGTCCCAATCGACTCTTCCTCGCCTACATCGAACAGGTGTTGCCGTCGTTGGGCGAAGCGGGTGTCAATCTGGCGGTTCTCGGCGACTTGATTCCACATGTTCGAGTCAACGCCCACGACAACGAAGACGTCAGCCGTCTCAAGGGCGACCTGGTCATGGTCGACGTCATTGCTCAGGCAGTGCGAACCCGCCAGCGTGCGTTGCGAGAAGATTTCGTCTTGGGGTACGGGCTCGACAATCTTCGAGTGTCGATCGAACAAAGCCGCGAGATGGTGCGTGTGGCTCGCCGCCGTTTCCGCAGCCACAACGCAGCCCGCAAATTCATCGAGGCCGAGTTTTTCGCAGCGATGGCCGCCGACTCGCGCGAAGGGCACGAACTCGACGTGGTGAAGGAGCGCACCCAAGGGCAGTTTGCTGTGCGTGAAGCCCTCGAGTGGATGTGGCCGGTGCTCACCCCTGCTCACCTGCTGCACGATCTTTTTGGGTCCAAGGCGTTGCTTCGGGCGGCCACCCGAGGCACTGCTGCCGAACAGTCGAGCGAGTTGCTCTTTCGCGACCGAACTGATCATGCCGACAACGTGGTGTTCACCATGGACGACGCGCCGTTGCTTGACGAAGCGCTTGCGCTGCTCGGCCCCCGCCCCGGGCACAAAGACGATGACGAGATTCGTACCTACGGACATATCGTTGTCGATGAGGCGCAAGATATGTCGCCAATGGAGCTTCGTCTGCTCAGCAGGCGATCCCTCAACGGGTCGATGACCATTGTTGGCGACATCGCGCAGGCTACGGGCGCTTGGGCTCACGACAACTGGGAAAGCGTCTTGACGCACCTTCCCGAAAAGCACCCCCCGCGTCGTGCAGGCTTGAGTATCGGGTATCGAATCCCCGCTCCGACGATGACAGCGGCCGCCAAAGTGCTGCCCTATGCCGCACCCGATCTCGATCCGCCCCGAGCGATCAGAGAAGACGGCGATTCTCCAGAATTCGTCGCGGCCGGTGCTGGCCAATGGTGGGCGATGCTTCGTCGGGTCATCGAACGAGAGATGGCAAATGATGCGGGGAACATTGCCGTTATCGTGCCTGCTTCGCTGCACGATGACATCGAATCGCGCCTGCTCGACGCGGAGATCGACTTTGGTCGAGCGACTCGCACTGGCCTTGATCAACAGCTCACTGTTGTGCCCGTAACCCTCGTGAAGGGCCTAGAGGTCGACTCGGCGATCGTGGTCGAACCGGCGAGGATCGTCGGCGAAGAACGTCAGGGCTACCGGTCGTTGTATGTCGCCCTCACCAGAGCAACCAAACGCATCACGGTGGTCTACGAGCAGACGTTGCCCGAACCTCTCACCTCGTTCGCGAACGGACAGTCCTAGACTCAGGTCGTGTTTCGACCGCTCATTGCTGCCTACAGCCACTGTCCTCTTTGTGGCTCGTCTGCCTATGTTGATGGCGAGCCGGGGCGTCGTTGCGACGACTGCGGACACCGCGAATTCAACAACCCCGTAGCGGCGGCGGGAGCATTTATTGCCGATGCCGACGGGCGGCTGTTGTTCATCCGCAGGGCGAACGATCCGGCGAAGGGCAAGCTGATGATTCCCGGTGGGTTTCTTGACGGCGGCGAGTCGCTTGAGGAGGCGGTGCGCCGCGAGGTCCGCGAAGAGGTGGGCCTTGAGGTCGCCGAACTGACGTATCTGACCTCACATACCAACCAGTATTTGTTCGACGGTTTCCACCGGGTGACCGTCGATGTGGTGTTCGCGGCCACCGTCACCGCGACCGACCTAGAGGCCCAGGTCGTTCTCGACCCTGAGGAGGCAAGTGGTTATGCGCTGCTGCAGGCCGACGAGATCGATCCTGCCGAGCTGGCCTTTGATTCGATTCGGGCCGGATTTCGCGCCTGGATGGCCCACCGCTGATCCAAGGCTGATCAGACGGTCACCAGAAACGTGGTGATCGAAATCGATCATCTGAACAGCGTTCTGCAGTAGTTAGGTCGCCTACCGGGCATGCCGATGCAAGGGGGGTACCACTCCTTGCTCGTACAGGACCCTCCTCTTGGCTATCACCCGTTTACTCGATATCGGCGCAATGCAGCAGGTCATTGCTGACGTTGGTCTCGACCGCTTCATGGACGAGATGATCGCCAAGCTCACCTATGCCTTCCGCCGCTTCGACCCCGAAGCAACGGTAACCAAGGTGCGCGAAGGGTTCAGCTACGAAAAACCTGATCTCGGTCTGGTCGAATGGATGCCCACGATGGATGTGGGCGGTCGGATATCGATCAAGACGGTTGGCTACCACCCGACCAATCCAATGCAGAGAAATTTGCCCAGCGTGATGGCGACCACGTCGCTGCACGACACCACTACAGGACAACTTCTGGCGTTGGCAGACTCGACGTTTCTCACCGCTGTTCGGACGGGGGCAGCCTCGGCGGTCGCCACCGACGAACTGGCGCCGCTCTCGACGCCGATTCTCGGCATCATCGGAGCTGGAGCGCAGGCGATCACTCAAGCGCACGCGATCAGCAGGGTTCGGGCGATCGAGAAGATTATCGTGTTCGACGCTGATGAAGATGTTGCGGCGTCGTTTGAACGCCGGTTGCCGTTTGCTGTCGAGGTCGAGGTTGTGACTGCTGCGCGGGTACACAAAGAGCTGCCGGCGATGCTCGGCGAGGCCGATATCTTGTGCACGTGCACCTCGGTCGACCCCGAGGCTGGGCCGGTCTTTGCCGACGGCCGCCACAAAGAGGCGCTGCATATCAATGCGGTTGGGGCCGACTTTCCGGGCAAGCTCGAAATTCCTCGAACACTCATCAACCGTGCGGTAGTTGTGCCCGACTATCAACCGCAGTGCCTGGCCGAGGGGGAGTCGCAGACACTTCGAGCGGAGCAACTCGGTCCCGACCTGCACCAGTTGATCGCCGCCGGTCGTCACCAATACCGCGGCGTGCTGACCGTGTTCGATTCGACGGGTTGGGCGCTCGAAGACCTGCTCGCAGCAGAGTTGCTACTTGAGCACGCCGACCGGATCAGCGCTGGCCACGAGATCGAACTGCAACCTTCGCCGCGCGACCCATTCGATCCCTACGAACAGATACGGCCTGCCGGACACGGACTCACCCAGGAGTCCTGACCCGCCGAACGGTTGGTGGGTTCGCCTGGTTCAGAGCCCGAGCGAGCGGCCGACGATTTCTTTCATGATTTCGGTCGTACCGCCGTAGATGGTTTGCACTCGGCCGTCGCGCCACGCGCGCGAGATCTCGTACTCGTCCATGTAGCCATAGCCGCCGTGCAGCTGCAGACACTTGTCGTTGACCCGTTTCTGCAGTTCGGTTGTCCACCATTTGGCCATCGCTGCCTCTTCGGCGGTGAACTTGCCCTGGGTGTGCATCAAGACACATCGGTCGACGAAGGTCTGACCAATCTCGATTTCGGTGGCCATTTCGGCCATCGCAAATCGGCTGTTTTGAAACGCGCCAACCGGCTGACCGAATGCTTGACGTCCGGTGATGTAGTCGAGCGTGAGGTCGAAGCTGTAGCGGGCGGCGGAGATTGCTGACACGGCGATGTTCAGCCGCTCCTGAGGAAGGTTGAACATCATCGAATAAAAGCCCCGGTTCTCTTCGCCGATCCGGTTCGCGATAGGCACGCGACAATCCATAAACGAAAGTTCGGCGGTGTCTTGGCAATGGCGGCCGATCTTGTCGAGGTTGCGGCCTCGTTCAAACCCCGGTGTGTCGCGTTCGATTACCAACAACGTAATGCCGCGATGGCGATCGGGACCGGTACGCACAGCCGCGACCACTAGGTCGCCGTTTATGCCGTTCGAGATGAAGGTCTTCGAGCCGTTGACGATGTACTCGTCGCCGTCTTGCACAGCGGTCGTCGAAAGGTTGCCAAGGTCGGACCCTACGCCCGGTTCAGACATCGCAATCGCAGAGATGAGCTCGCCCGAGCACAAGCCTGGCAACCATCGTTGTTTCTGTTCGTCGTTGCAGTATTCCAAGAAATACGGGATGACGATGTCGTTGTGCAGGCAGACGCCCGAGCCCGCGCTGCCGACGCCCGCGAGTTCGAACTCCTCGGTCATGATCTGGTTGAACCGATAGTCGTCGCTGCCGCCGCCGCCAAACTCCTCGGGAATCTGGGTGCCGAGAAAGCCGGAGGCTCCCGCAGCGGTAAAAAGGCTGCGGTCGCAGATGCCTGCCGCCTCCCATGCCGGATTGTTTGGGACAACTTCGGTTGCGACGTATTGCCGGAAGGCCTCTCGGAACAACTGGTGATCTTCAGTGAAATGTGTGCGTTCCATGCGGGTCTACCAGTATTCCTCGTAGTGAATGTTTCCGGGTTGGTTACGCCGGTCGAGGGTGAAGCCCCGCTCGGTGAGTAGTTGTACAACGCCGACAGTTTCGGGGAAATGTTCCTCGTCGCCTTCGCCTTCGGGCAGCCCGATCATCGCCGGGTTGCCGCACAAGAAGACGTGGGTGTTGTCGGGGGTGAGCCGATGGCCGAGGACCTCGTCGAAATCGTTGTTGCTGATGAGGTCCTGCAGGTACCGCTTCGGCACGTCGGACTCTCGTGTGGGCATCGGCATGTAGTGATAGTTCGGATACCGCTCCTCGAGCAGTCGCTGCTTTTTCAAATAGCCAAGGTCGACCCAGTTACGAACCGTGACCGTCGCGATGATCGGCCCAGTGTGGCCTTTGCGGAGCAGTTCGGCCGCCATTGAGTTGTGGGGCGCCTCGCCGGTGCCGGTCGCGAAGAAGACGACGGTCGTTGAAGGATCGATAACCGACTGCAGCGTGTACCGGCCAGCAACCTTTGGACCGAGATAGATACGGTCGCCGGGTTGTTTCAACGCCAGACGCGGCGTGAGCGCAGGAACATGGTTCTCGTCGGCTCGAACCAGCACGATGTAGAACTCGAGCTCGCCGTCGGTGTCGCCCGGCGCAAGGTAGCCCGACGGCTCGAAAATTGGATGCGATATCGAATACGAGCGGCGGATGAGCTTCTCCCACTTCTCATCGAGATCGGGGTCGACAGCGTCGTCGATGCGGTCTTCCCAGTAGCCGAGGCCAAGCGAGGCGTACTGGCCGGGTATATACGACGCGTCGCCATGATCGGGCTTGACGCGAAGCACCCACAGGTCTGAATGTGTGGGTTCGAACTGGGTGATCGTTGCGTTGTAGTGGTCGTCTCGCAGCTCCTCGACGAACTGTTCGTGTTTTGCACGTCGCCGAACGGTGGATTTGGCTGCTGGAGCGCCGAGCTCAGGGAAACACGCCTCGGCGATGCGGCTGCCAATCTCCCACGCATGGGCGGTTGGTACGCCCGGATGGATGTCGGGTTCGCCGAGGAACCAGACACGCCCGGTAGCCAGCGCTTCCTCGGTGACCCCGAAGGTCTCGAAGGGTGGGCGACGGCGGTGGGAGGCCAGCACGATGTGGTCGAATTCAAGATCGGGCGTACGGCGATCGCTGAAGTACGCGACCGGGAACTTGTCGTCGTCGCTGATTTCGTCGGGGACTGCACGGTACAGAAGCGTCGCGTGGCGCTCGCGTTCGAGCTGTCGAAGAATGGTGTCGGCAGCGGGCGCTAGCTGTGCTGGGTCCATGCCGCCCGCGGCCAACACCACGCGTGCGCCAGCATTCGCCGCGTTCCAGACAAGCTCGACCGCATTGTCGGTATGGCCGACCACCAAGACGTCGCGATCTTCGAGGCCTTCGGTTGGCAGATCGTCGATGGTGACGCATTCGCTGGGCGAAGCGATCGGGGGCTGCCAGTCGGGGTCGCGGTCGCGCACAGCAATCAGGCAACCGTGGCTGAGGTAGCGGCGGAGGCTCGTGGTGATGAGCAGTTCACCGCCCTGCTCCTCGACGCTGATCAGGGTTTCGCCGTAGGCGACGTCGACCTGATTCACCGGAACCAGTTCGTCGAAGGCGACGTGACTTCCTGGTGCAATAAGTCGCACGCGTTCGACGCCGGATCGCAGCGAAGAGATCGCGACGGAAAGACCGCCTGCGGTCCCGCCGATGATGATGAGGTCGTAGCGATCGTCGAGTTGATCGGACATGGTTTTCCTCTGGGGCTATCGCCTGGTTCTCTGAACTTTCCGAGACGAAGAGGATTTAGCCACGCCCTACAAAGGGCATGCCGTTGGCCATCACCGTCATCGATAGCATGTTTGTATCACTCGGGAGATTGGCCACATAAACCACCGCGCTCGCAACATTGGCGACATCCATTGTTGGTTCGGCCCGAATCGAGCCGTCGGCTTGCGGCACACCCTTCGACATTTGCTCGACCATGTCGGACGCGGCATTGCCGATGTCGATCTGGCCGACGGTAATTCCGAGACTGCGGCCGTCGAGCGACAGCGACTTCGTGAGGCCGGTAATCGCATGCTTCGAGGCCGTATACGGCGCCGAAAAGGGTCGCGGCGTTGTCGCCGAAACCGACCCGTTGTTGATGATGCGGCCGCCTCGGGGCGACTGGCTGCGCATTTGGGCGAAGGCCGCACGAGCGCAAAGGAATGACCCGGTGAGGTTGACACCAATCACTGCGTCCCATGTTTCGACAGCGAGTTCATCGACGGGGACCGCAGGTGCGGAGATGCCGGCGTTGTTGAAGAGGAGGTCGATACGGCCAAACGTCTCAACTGCGGTGGCAAAGAGTCGCTCGACATCGGCGGCGATGCTCACATCGGCGACAACCGCTAGTCCTTGGTGAGGGAGTCCGGTAACTGTTTCGTCGAGCGACGCCTGGGTTCGCCCGGCGACAACTACCAACCAGCCGTCTGCGCTGAGCGCCTCGGCGGCAGCCCGGCCGATACCACGGCCGCCACCTGTCACCACTGCTACACGACTCATGGTGTATCTCTTTCGTTGGGTCTGATCGATCCGCCAGTCTGGGCTTGTCGAAACTCGTCGAGCCAGCTGAGGCCGGCGTCGATGGTTGTACGCGGGGTGTATTCGGCGCCGAAGTAGCCGCTATAGCCGAGACCGATCAATGCCGGAAGTAACGCGAGGTAGTCGACGTCGCCGGTGTTGGGTTCGCCGCGACCGGGCAGTGAGGCGATCTGCACGTGACCAACTTGAGACACGTGTTTTGCGACGACCGCAAGTACGTCGCCTTCGGTAATTGTTGTATGAAAACAGTCGAGCAACACGTGGATGTTGGGTGCCTCGATGGCCTCGATGGTGTCGAGAGCTTTCGCGATATGGGTGAGGTGGTAGCCCGGAGCCACGGTCGCGTTGATTGGTTCGAGTAACAGGTCGACGCCGTGGAGCGACGCCTGTTCGGCGCCGTACGTCAAGTTCGACCGGTAGGTTGCCTCAGCTTCGGCCGTCTGACCTGTACTGCCAGCGACGACGTTTACCTTTGCGCAGCCGACACTGGCAGCGAACGCCACCGCCTCGTCGAGGTACGCGCGGGCTTCAGCTTCGCGTCCCGGCACCGCCGTAACCCCGAAATCAGACCCAAGACGACCGAACCGTGTGTTGAGGCTCACTAACTGCAGACCGGTCTCCTCGAGAGCCGCCAACACCTCACGAGGTTCGTGGTCGTAGGGGGCATGGCATTCGACGGCATCAAACCCTGCCGCGCTTGCCCGGTGAATAGCGTCGGGGAGCGGCAGGTCCTTCCAAAGGAAGCCGAGGTTCGCCGAGAACCTCATACCCGTGACACAGCGCCGCCGACGCTTCGGCTAGATCTGCTCGCTGCCGCGTCGCTGAATGTCTTCACGGCTACTTGCTAGCGCAGCTTTGTCGAAAGTCCACGACACCGAGTAGCTGCGCTCGGCGGCGAGAGCAGCATCGTCGCCCGGAGCGGCAGCGGTGCGATAGGCATCCTTGATACCGGCGAGATTCTTGGGGGAAATGGTAGCCATATCGTTTGCGAGTTCTACGGCCCTGGCAACAAGGTTGTCGTGAGCGACAACTTCGTTCACGAGGCCCCACTCGAGCGCGGTGGTGGCATCGATGTAGTTGCCGGTGAAACTCATCTGTTTTGCTCGCCGGATCCCGATGGCCTGCGGGAGCAGCACCGTCAGGCCCCAGCCGGGCATAACCCCAACCCGGGCGTGGGTGTCGGCAAAGCGGGCGAGTTCGGACGCGACCAGAAAGTCGCAGCCAACGGCGTACTCGAGTCCGCCGGTGACCGCCGGGCCGTTGATCGCTCCGATAATCGGCTTCGTCGGCCCCGAGAGTGGCAAGTCGAGTCGCGTCGGCCTGCTGTCGCCGCCCCCAAGGCCCTGGGTGCTGATCTCTTTTAGATCGAGCCCCGCACAAAACGCTGGGTCGGCTCCGGTGAGCACGATCGCTGCAACGTTGGCATCTGCGTCGAGCTCGTCGAGCGCATCGGCAAGGCCGGACCGCAAGGCCTGATTGATGGCATTGCGGGCATCGGGACGGTTGAGGGTGATCACACCCGCCGCCCCGACTCGGTCGATGAGAACGGGGGAATCAGCGGACATGATGATGCTCGTTTCTTGCGTAGCTACGCGTTGGCCGGCTTGGGTTCTTTGGGTAATCCGAGAACCATCTCGCCGAGGATGTTGCGTTGAACCTGCGAGGTGCCAGCGTAGATCGTGCCTGCCCGGGCGTTAAAGAACGTGCCGATCCAAGATCCTGAACTGTTCGCTGAGCCAGGGAGGTCGGCGTGGAACGAGGTGGCCGGCATCTTCCCCTCGATCACCATGCCCTCGGGGCCAAGAATGTCCATCGCCAGTTCGGTAACAATCTTGTGCTGCTCAGACCAGAACAATTTGAAGATCGAACTCTCTGGCCCAGGGTGACCACCTTGCAGGAATTGCGTCAGTGTGCGCATGCCGAGGAAACGCATGATCTCGACCTTCGAATACGCGTCGGCCAAACGTTGCCGAATGCCGGGGTCTTCACTCAGGCCGCGATCTTTGGCCAAGGTCAGCAACTTGTCGACCTCGGCGCCGAACATGATGGGCATGGTGGCGGCGGCTTCGCCGCGTTCGTAGCCCAGCAGCGTCATTGCAACGGCCCAACCGCCGTTCACTTCGCCGACGACGTTTTCTTTCGGGCAGCGAGCGTCGGTAAAGAACGTTTCGTTGAACTCCGATGCGCCGGTCAACATTTCGATCGGTCGAACTTCAACACCGGGCTGGTCCATCGGGACCAACAAGAAACTGATGCCACGATGCTTCGGCGCATCGAAGTCGGTGCGGGCGAGCACAAAGATCCAGTCGGCGGTCTTTCCGGCAGAGGTCCAGATCTTTTGACCGTTGATGACCCATTCGTCGCCGTCGAGTACTGCTTTCGTTGCGAGGCCCGCGAGGTCCGACCCGGCGTTGGGCTCGCTATAGCCCTGGCACCAAGTGTCGGCGCCGGAAATAATGCGAGGAAGAAAATGCGCCTTCTGCTCGGGGGTGCCCCACTGCAGAATGGTGTTGCCGACCATCTGAATGCTGAAGGCGTCGTTGTTGCCGCCGGTGGGAACGCCAGCTTTCATGAACTCTTCGGCCACGATGACCTGCTCGAGTTCGCTGAGACCGCCACCTCCGTACTCGTGCGGCCACGACGTGGCGAGGAACCGGTTGTCCGCCAACGTTTTGCGCCAGTCAGTCATGAACTGCAGCATCGCCTCTTCCTCGAGGGCGCCGTATCCCTTCCAGTCGGCTGGAAGATGTTCGGCCAGAAAGGCTTGTACCTTTTCCCGGAAAGTTTCGGCTTCTTCTGAGTAGGTGGGTTCCATAAGAAAGACGTTACTCCTCGGTAGCTTCAGATGGCCAAAAGAGGGTGTTCTTCAGAAATAGTCGACCATCGTCCGCTCGGTCACTCTCTGCAAGACTTGTGGTGTGGACGACATCGAGCGAGCGGATGCCAACAACTTTGTGGTGCAAGCCGAGCTTGGCCACGGGCCGATTTGGCGAACCGTGGACGAGGCCCGTGCCCTTGAGTCGGTCGATGTGGCTTCGCTCACCTTGTCCGATCGACTGCTTGCAGCGTTTGCTGATTGGGCGGACTTCTACAACGAAATTCAGGGCGATCTCACCGATCCAGATCTGGCTGAGGAATTCGTTGGGCAGGGTTTCAAGCTGGCGCATCGTCTGCGGGCGGAACTCAAGGGGAGCACCGTGCATCTCACCCATCCGGTGACGCGACAACTGGTCAAGATCGTCCGCCAAACGCCGCGTTGATTCTACGCCAACATTCGCTCGAGAATCGTGGTGGTCATCTGTTCGATCCGTGCGTCGTAGAGTTGATCTTCGAGGTCGAGTGCTTCTTCCCAAGCCAGAGTTCCTGAAGCGAAAACCCAGGCACCGCTGGGCGCTTGGTAGATCACGGTTTCAGCAATGGTGTCACCCATGTCGCCGCTGATTGTGCCAACCCCCAATCGGGTATAGCTGAGAGAGTCCGGCATCGGCTGTTGCGGGTCGCGGGCGTCGGTTTCGTTTCCGAGGATGCCAACGACATCGTCGCCGTCGACCATGTTGGTTTCGCCATACGCCCAGTGGTCGGTGTTCTCCGCGATGAAATCGCCGCGGTCATCGATACTTTCGGTGTCGGCGACCATGTTCATCAGACCAACACCGACCAGCGCCTGCTCGGGGCGCCCAACGACTCGGGTGAGATCGGTCTGCAGGTCGGGCGAAGACTCTGGATCAGTCGCGAGCGATTTGTAGCAGGTGATGTCGCTTCGTGTCCGTCCCCCTTCGCCTGTGTCGCCTGTGCCGCCTGTGTTGCCGTATCGAATCTGCCAATAGGCGACGTTGGCACCCATAAAAAAGAGCGACGTGCCGGTGTCTCGGGCTGCAGCGAACGCGTCGTACCGGGTGGAACTCCAGTACTCGTCATGTCCGCCGGACACAACACATTTGGCGCCTTGGAGGATTCCGGGGTTGCGGTGCACGTCGGAGTCGGAAACGAAGGAGACCTCCCATCCTTTCCTGTTCAGATAGAAGATCCCAGACATGCCGAAGGTGAACAAGCCGCCGTCGCCAGCGCCGCTAAACGGACGATCGCCCGACACCGTGTACGCCCGTTGTGTGCCGGCGCCGGTGGGCTCGCCGCCGCTATTGAAGTCGTACAGACTTTTGCCGCCAGCACCCAACGGGTACGCATTGTAGGCCTGATAGGTGGTCGTCGGATGCACATAGACGAGCGGTGCAGTCGGCTCGACGTCGCGCACGACAAAAGGGATGTAGTTGATATATCCATCGTTGCGACGCAACCGTGCGAGGTATACCCCGCTTGACCACTCACGTGGAACCGCCATCGCATAGCTGGGATCCCACTGGCAATGGATCCGGCCAGACTCTGATTCGATGAAGACCTCGGACTGCTCGATGCCCGACAGCCCGTCGACAGCGTGCACAAGACGCTTTCGTGCGCCGTCGAACCATCCTGTCTCATAGATTTCAATAGCGAAATCAGAGCGGTCAGAAACGGTTACGAAGAGCACGAGTTCGTCGCCCGCCTGATAGCTGTCCGCTGAGGCATATCCCTTGATTTGTTTACCGACGTCGTCAGCAAACCGTCCGCCTCCGCGCAGCGGGTCGGTGGTTCGGGGCCGGCGAACTTCTCGCCGGACCCGGTCTTTGCCTAGGTATGCGCCAAGCCCGAACAAGCCAGCGGCACCGATACCAGCCTGCAGCAAACGTCTGCGCGGGACACGCGGCGGCTGTTTGTCATCGCCATTGGCTGTGTGGAAATCGGACACAAAGAGCGAGAGTACCGACCTTGTGCTCTGTCGTCGTACTGAGCGGTGCGGGGTTCTGCGACGTGGTGGTCGGTGAGCGGACGCGCGACGATGAGGGGGTGCCGTTGCAAGGGTTCTCCGAACCTGTTCGTACCTGGTTTGCTACCAGTTTTGCCGGCCCAACTCCTCCGCAATCAAAGGGTTGGCCCGCCATCGCTGCAGGCGATCATGCACTGATTCTTGCGCCCACCGGATCAGGAAAGACGCTTTCGGCGTTTCTTTGGAGCATCGATCAGGTGATGACCAAGCCCGTTCCCGACCGCGAGCACCGGACCCGTGTGCTGTACGTCTCGCCGCTGCGCGCTTTGGCAGTCGATGTCGAAAAGAACCTCCGCGCACCGATCAAAGGTGCCGTTCTGGCAGCTGAGCGTTTGGGTATCGACGTGCACGTGCCGACGGTTGGTATGCGAACGGGCGATACGGCTCCGGACGAACGACGCAAGTTGGTGCGAAATCCGCCCGACATCCTTATTACGACGCCCGAGTCGCTCTACCTCATGCTCACGTCGGCCGCCCGCGAGACATTGAAGAGCGTCGAAACGGTGATCATCGACGAAATTCACGCCATGGCTGGCACGAAGCGTGGGGCGCACATGTCGCTGTCGCTTGAACGGCTGCATCAGTTGGTGACCAAAGGCATCCCCGATGAGGAAAACCCGGTGTCGCGTCCACCACCTCAGCGGATTGGCCTCTCGGCCACGCAGCGCCCGCTCGACGAAATCGCTCGCTTCCTTGGGGGTTTTGAGGAAGACGCCACGGGCAATCGCAACGCGCGCCCGGTGACCATCGTCGATGCCGGTGTCCGCAAGGAGATGGACATCGAGGTCGTGGTGCCTGTTGAAGACATGGGCGACCTCGGCACTGTCGTCGACGATCCTGCGCGCGGCCCCGAAGAGGGACCCGTGCGAAAGAGCATCTGGCCCGCAATGCATCCGCGGCTTCTCGCCTTGATTCAAGAGCATCGATCGACGCTCGTGTTCGTGAATTCTCGCCGCCTAGCCGAACGCTTGGCGACCCGGCTGAACGAACTGGCTCTCGAGGGCGAAGTTCCGGAGGACGGCTGGACGGGCAACGAGGCTATGGGGCGACCGCCTCTAACCAATCAGGGCGATGGTCACCTGGCATCAGGTAGCGGTAGCGAAGGCAACGAGTTGGTGCTTGCTCACCATGGCTCGCTGAGTCGCGAGCGACGACTCGACATCGAGGACCGTCTCAAGTCGGGTCGGCTGAAGGGGCTGGTCGCGACCAGCTCGCTCGAATTGGGCATCGATATGGGCGCCGTCGACCTGGTGGTGCAGGTTGAATCGCCAGGAGCGGTAAGTCGAGGACTGCAGCGCATCGGTCGTTCAGGACACCAGGTGGGGCAGGTGAGCACCGGCAAGTTGTTCCCGAAACACCGGGCCGATTTGGTCGAGGCCGCCGTGGTGGTCAAGCGCATGCAGGAAGGTTTGATCGAGGAGACGTACTACCCGCGCAACCCCATCGATGTGCTGGCTCAGCAAGTCGTAGCGCTCTGTGCTCTTGACGACTGGGAGGTCGACGAGTTGGCGCGGATTGTTCGAGGCTCGGCGAACTTTGCCGAACTATCCAACGAGGCGTTGCACAACATTTTGGATCTGCTTTCTGGCCGCTACCCGAGCGAAGAATTCAGCGAGCTTCGCCCTCGCATTGTTTGGGACCGTGTCGCCGGCATCGTTCGGGGTCGCAAGGGTGCGCAGCGGTTGGCGGTGACCAACGCCGGCACCATTCCCGACCGAGGCCTCTTTGGTGTCTTTCTTCCCGATGGCACCCGGGTCGGTGAGCTCGACGAAGAAATGGTCTACGAGAGTCGGCCGGGAGAAACATTCCTTCTGGGCGCAAGTACGTGGCGGATTCAGGAGATTACCTACGAGCGCGTCATCGTCACGCCTGCTCCGGGCGAACCAGGCAAGATGCCGTTCTGGCATGGCGATGGGCCTGGTCGTCCTCTTGAACTTGGGCGAGCCATCGGTGAGTTCTTGCGGGGTTCGCGGAGTTCTGATGTGGTTCAGCGGCTCCAGAATGAACATGGGCTCGACGCTTTGGCGGCGAAAAACTTGGTGGGGTATCTCGACGAACAAATCGAAGCCACCGGCGTCTTGCCCGACGACCGAACCATCGTTGTCGAACGCTTTCGTGACGAAATTGGCGACTGGCGGGTTGTGGTGCTCTCACCGTTTGGTGCACAAATTCATGCGCCATGGGCAATGGCCCTTCGCCGTCGCCTTTCTGAGCGGTGGGGCACCGACGTCGAGCTGATATGGAGCGACGATGGCATCGTTCTTCGACTACCGGAGGCCATCGATGACCTTCCCGCCGAAGATCTTTTGTTTTCACCCGATGAGATCGAGGATCTTATTCTCGACATGTTGCCCAACACCTCGATGTTTGCGTCGAGATTTCGCGAGTGTGCCGGTCGAGCCTTGCTGCTTCCGAAGCGCCGGCCCGATCAACGAACAGCGCTTTGGCAGCAACGTCAGCGGGCTGCGGATCTGCTGAGTGTGGCGTCGAAGTACCCAAGCTTTCCGATCCTTCTCGAAACGTCCCGCGAGTGTCTCAACGACGTGTTCGACCTTCCGGCCCTCAAGTCGGTGCTAGCCGATCTTGAGAGCCGAAAGATTCGGGTAGTTGCCGTCGATACGCAGCGCGCTTCACCGTTTGCGCAATCGTTGTTATTTGGCTGGATCGCTGTCTATATGTATGAAGGCGACGCCCCACTCGCCGAACGGAGGGCCGCTGCGCTCACGCTTGATCGGGAGCTGCTTCGCGATCTTCTTGGTGCTGAAGAGCTGCGTGAACTTCTCGACGGCGATGTGCTCGCCGATCTCGAACTCGAGCTGCAACGTTTGGTCGAGGGTCGCCAAGCCCGCGACGGCGATGAGATACACGATCTGCTTCGTATTCTCGGCCCACTCACCCGTTACGAGATCGAGGCGCGTACTGTCGATGGCGCCGACGTCGGATCGTTCCTCGACAAGCTGCTCGACGATCGCCGAATTATCGAAGTCGGGATGGCGGGCGAGACCCGATTTGCTGCATCCGACGATGCTGGTCGTTTGCGCGACGCTCTTGGGGTAGCCATCCCGGTTGGGTTGCCAGCGGTGTTCACCGACTCAGTCGATGATCCGCTGGGTGATCTGATCATCCGTTTCTCAAAGACGCACGGGCCCTTCGTTGCCAAGCAGGTCGGGAACCGGTTGGGTGTGAGCATCGACCGGATTCGGGTGGTGCTCGATCGATTCACCGAGTCGGGACAGCTCGTGCGCGGCGAGTTCCGACCCGACGGGGTCGAGCGAGAGTGGTGCGACGACGACGTGTTGCGACAGCTTCGTCGACGTTCGCTTGCCTCGCTGCGCAAAGAGGTTGAGCCGGTCGAAGGCGATGCCCTCGCTCGCTTCCTTCCCGGCTGGCAGGGTGTGGGCGTGCCTCGCCGTGGCGTCGATGCGTTGGCCGAAATCGTTGGTGTGTTGCAGGGGGCGCCGATCCCGGTGTCGACACTCGAATCTGACGTCTTGGCGGCCCGAATGGCTGGTTATAGACCTTCCGAACTCGATGAGCTGTGCGCCTCGGGCGAGGTTGTTTGGGTTGGGGCCGGCGCCATTGGGTCTGGCGATGGTCGCGTGCGGCTGGTGTTTCGTGACCAAGCGGCGCTGATCGTTCCGCCGCCCACCGTCGAAGAACTGCCGGACGACCCAATTCACGATGCCTTGCGTGACCATCTCGCCAACCGGGGTGCATCGTTTTGGCCAGACCTCGTCGCAGCCGTCGCCGCGGCCGAACTGCCCTACGATGATCCAACGGTGCTCGCCGCCCTCTGGGATCTGGTGTGGTCTGGCGAGGTTACCAACGACTCTCTGGCACCTTTGCGTGCGCTTGGGTCGAAACGCCGCACCAAACCTCAGGCATCGAAGCGGCGAGGTCGGCCGCGCGTTGGACAAATGACCCGACTCGGTCCGCCAACTGCGGCTGGCCGTTGGTCGTTGGTGGCGCCGATGCTTTTGCCGCGGCCTTCCGACACCGAGGTAGCTCACGCTCGTGCGTTGCAGCTGCTCGAGCGCTACGGCGTTTTGACGAGGGAAGCAGCGTTGGGTGAGGGCGCCAAGGGCGGATTCGCTGGTGTCTATCCGGTTCTCAAGGCGTTAGAAGAACGAGGCCAGGTACGTCGTGGCTATTTCGTAGCGGGCCTCGGTGCGGCACAGTTTGCCCTCACCGGAGCGGTCGACCGACTTCGTGCCGAGCGCGCCGATGTCTCGGCCCTCGAGGAGGAACCGGCTTTTCTCGTCCTGGGGGCAACCGACCCGGCGCAGCCGTACGGGGCAGCGCTTGCGTGGCCCGAGAATTCGGGTCGGCCGGCCCGCGCTGCGGGCGCGTTCGTGATCCTGGCCGATGGCGAACCTGTGGTCTTTCTCGAGCGTGGCGGGAAATCGCTGCTGACCTTCGAGGGCAACGCTCCGCCAGATGGCTGGGTCGATGCGCTCACCGGTTTGGTGAAGAACGGTCGGTTCCGGTCGCTTGACATCACCAAGATCGACGGCGGAGCCGTTCGAGAATCCCCACTCGCCGCCCACCTCGAAGCAAACGGCTTCACCCTGAGTTACAAAGGCCTCACCTACCGCACCTAAATCCCGAAATTTTCACCCCGGGTGACCTGACGTGTCGCTTTGCAACAACAGAACGTGAGGTTGGGTGCTGTCAGAGGATGATGTCGAGGGTTTCGTGGAGGGTCGTCACGGTGTGATCGATGTCGAGATGGTCGGGGCGGGGGGCGCCGTGTGGGTTGTACCAACAAGCGGGCAGTCCGTAACCGACCGCGCCTGCCATATCGGAGGTCAGACTGTCGCCAATGACCAAAATCTGTTCCTTGACCAGGTCGCTTCGACCCTGCAATTGGCTCATGGCGCTATCGAAGAACCGGGGATCAGGCTTCGCGACGCCGATCTCGCTCGAAATGACCATCACGTCGAAATACCGGCCGAGATCGAAGTTGTCGAGCCTGGCGCGCTGAACTTCGGCGTAGCCGTTGGTGATCAGCCCCAGGGTGCATCGTCGATGCAAAGCATCGAGTACCTCGCGGGCGCCGGGAAACAAGCCGCCATGTCGGCCGAGGCCGGCAAGGTAACCGGCGGCGAGCGAAGCAGGGTCGGCAGCTATTCCTGCAGCATCGACCAGCCCCGACCAACGGGCGTAATTCAGCGTGTCGAGCGTGAGATCTCCGGATTCAAGGCCCGCCCACAACGGCTTTTCGACCTCCGCGAACTGCGCAACAACGTCGTCGTTCGAGTCGTGGTCGTGGGCTTCGAGCACCTCGGCGAAGGCCAACTTCTTCGACGCTTCGAAGTCGAACAACGTGTGGTCGAGATCGAACAGCACCACTGGGTAACGCGGGGTCGGCATCGCCGAAGTGTACGACAGGTACTACTCGCTTGAAACCGGCACGTAGGTCGCTTGGGTGAGACCGTTGTCGAAACTCGCTGAGGAAATCAGCTGCAGTTTGCGCTCGTTTGCCAAAGGGCCAAATAGCGGTGCTCCTCCGCCGAGCAGGATCGGGACGGTGGTGATGATGAGTCGGTCGATCAACGAGGCGTTGAGAAAACTGGTGATGGCAGCTCCGCCGTCGATCCAAACATGACGGGCGCCGGCCTCGCCGAGCGAGGCGATCAACGTATGAGGGTCTCCTGCAACTGGGAAAACCCTCTCTTTGAGGTCGGCGGGCACGTCGAGAGGTCGCGACGTCAGGACCATCACCGGCATTTCGTAGGGCCAGTCGACATCCATAGCGGCGACCGCTTCGTAGGTGTTGCGGCCCATTACCAGGGTGTCGACGTCGGCGGTGAAATTGCTGTAGCCGTAATCCTCATCGTCGAGAGGGGGGATACTTTCGAGCCACTCGAGCGATCCGTTGGGGCCTGCGATGTATCCGTCGAGACTGGCTGCGATATAGACCGAACAACGAACCATGGCAGTGAGGGTACCGTGCGTCGACCTGCCGGAGCGTCGGCATGAAACGTAGGATTGGCAGCCATGGGCTTCTACCGAGATCAACTGCTTCCACGATTCATCGACAAGGCCTGTGGTACCGAGTCGGTGGGGAGGTGGCGCACCCGGTGTCTTGAGGGGATCAGCGGTGTGGTGGTCGAGCCGGGATTCGGTTCGGGCACTAATCTCCCGTACTACCCGCCAGAAGTCTCGAAGGTGTACGCAATTGACCCGGCGGTGCTCGGTCAGCAGCTCGCCGCCGAACGTTTGGCCGCTTCGCCGATCGACGTCGAGTTTGTTGGGCTCGACGGGCAACGCATCCCGCTTGACGACAACAGTTGTGACGCCGGCGTGCTGACCTTCACCCTTTGCACTATTGCTGACCCGATGGCTGCGCTGTCCGAACTGCGGCGGGTCATCAAACCCGGCGGTGCGTTGCATTTCTGCGAGCATGGGTTGGCGCCCGACGAGCGGCTGCAGGCCTGGCAATTCCGGATCGACCCCGTGCAGAAGAGGCTCTTCGATGGTTGCCACGTGAGCCGCAACCATCCCGAACTGTTGACCAACGCGGGCTTCGAGATCGCGTGGTCCGATGCCGACTTCGCGGATGGGCCGAAACCCTGGTCGTATTTCCACATTGGAAAAGCGGTACAACCCGCCTAACTCCCGCGCAACACAAACTGTTGACACAAAGTGACCCTTTTGCGTCAGGATCCGGCAAAATTTCGGGGGTTGAGGGGGCGATGGTTGCGGGCTAGTCGTCGACGCTCTTGATGTAGGCGAGGTAGGGCTCGACGAAGCGGCGCTTCACGAGGTACTTCTTGCCTTCAACTTTGGTGCGGTAGTTGAAGCCGCGTGGCTTGTACTCGACGACCAGATTGTGCGGATCAACCGTTTTGTCGACGGCCGCTGGTTTCAGCAGCGAAAATGGTTTGACCCGGTACAACGACACGCCTTCGTCGGTCACCACAAAGAGCCGCTGTGACCTCCCTAGCATCAGACCGAAGACGGTGGCCAGCGTTAGCAGGCCGAGCATCAGACTCGAGGAGGCGTTGCCGAGCGCAAGAAAGATCAGTGCCGCAACGGCGAGCAAGGGAAATCCGATAGCGACAGCGGTGGGCATCGACGTCATCGGTGTGGCGAGCCGCACCTCCTTACCCAACTCTTTGCCAACCCGCTCGGTAATTCGGCGTTCGACTGCGGTTGCCATGGGCCCTTAGAAGCCCGAAGTCATGATGAGGCGGGTGTCGGCCAAGCCGGCCACACGATGAACTATGCCCGCCTGATAGCTCGGTTTCGCAAGCATTTCCAGGAACGCAGCCCGACTCGGATATTCGGCAATGGCGACTTGGTCCCAGTCTTCTTCACTCGGGCCGATGACCGTCATGTCGGCTTGCGCGGCATAAAAGATCGAGCCGCCAACGGTGGCGATCTCTCCAACGGCCACGCGGCCGTACCTGGCGTACGCTTCGGCCCCCGTGCTAGGTGCCCCCTCGCCCGCCGGGTCGGGCACGTCGCCATAGTCGGCCACATCTTTGAATTTGAGCAGGTTGATCATACGAATCGGGCCCGACATCGTCTTAGCATCGGCGACGACCTTGGCGAAGGCTTCTGAGGAGGGGTCGATATGTGGCATGAGAAGAAACCTAGCCGGTCAAATCTGCGCCAAGATAGCGCCATGAGTACCTGGCAATTTGATGCAGATTCGGCGATCGTCGGCGGAGCGGACGGCGAGTGGTCGACGCAGGTCACCAGCGCCTGGAACATCGGCGACAACCCCAATGGCGGCTATCTGTTGTCGTCGGTACTGCGAGCGATGCGAGAGCTCAGCGCCCACCCCGACCCGCTAACCGTCACCACACATTTCCTACGGCCCGGGTCGGGAGATCAGCCAGGAGTTGTCTCGGCGGCGCTCATCCGGAGT
This sequence comes from uncultured Acidimicrobiales bacterium, assembly GCA_938015295.1. Taxonomy (GTDB): domain Bacteria; phylum Actinomycetota; class Acidimicrobiia; order Acidimicrobiales; family SHLQ01; genus CALLQB01. The sequence continues at coordinate 12,631 of CALLQB010000053.1, read as the reverse complement.
GGGCGGACCCTCTCGACGTTGCAAGGCGAACTGACGCAGGCCGACAAACAGCGAATTCACGTCGTGGCGGGTTTCGCCGATCTCGGTGAGCCTGGAGAAGCCCCTCTGCAGATCGACCCGCCCGCACTACCCCCGGTGGAGGAGTGCGTCGAGCGGTCGGGTCTTGAACAAGGTGTCGATCTGCCAATTCGCGACCGGGTCGACGTTCGACTCCATCCAGATCAGGCGCTAGCAGGCCAAGCGGGGGCAGCGGTCGTGTCGGGATGGATCCGGTTCTCCGACGACCGCCCGATCGACACTTTTGCCCTACCTCTTTTCGCCGACGCATTTCCACCGTCGCTCTTCGGGGCTCTTGGGTTTATTGGCTGGGTGCCGACCATCGAGCTCACCGTGCATGTTCGCCGGCGGCCAGCGCACGGCTGGATTCGAGCCCGGTTCGAAAGCACCGACCTCAGCGACGGCCGCATGATCGAAGACGGCGCACTGTGGGATTCGACGGGTGCCCTTGTTGCCCAGTCACGTCAGGTGGGGCTACTGCTGACCGACGCTAGCGAATGAACGTCGGCGAGTCTGCTGTGCTTCGTTCGGGGTCATAGGCATAGCCCATGCCATCGAATCCGGTGAGCGCCTTTGCCGACTTCACCCGGTTCTGTACGATCCACGAAGCCATCGTGCCCCGCGCCCGCTTCGCGAAGAAACTGATGATCTTGTAGTTGCCGTTCTTTTCGTCAAGAAACACCGGTGAGACGATGTTCGCCTCGAGCTTCGCAGGCTTCACCACCCCGAAGTACTCCTTCGATGCCAGGTTGACGAGAAGGTTGGTTTTGCGTTCAGCGAGATCGGCATTGAGTCGTTCGGTGACTCGGTCGCCCCAGAACTCATACAGATTCTTCCCGCGAGGTGTCTTCAGCTCGGTGCCCATCTCAAGCCGATACGGCTGCATCAGATCCAGAGGACGTAGGACGCCGTGAAGCCCCGACAGGATGCGAACTGTTTTCTGCGCGTGCGTGAAGTCGCGCTCGGAGTATTGGCCGACGTCCATGCCCATGTACACATCGCCTTTGAACGCCAGAACTGCAGGCCGAGCGTTGGTGCGGGTGAAGTCGGTCGACCAATCCTGGTAGCGCTCGAAGTTGAGTTCGGCAAGGTTAGGCGAGAGGCCCATCAGTTTGCCGATGGCGTCGGGGTTCTTCTTCGCGAGCACGCCGATGAGCTCAGCGGACTCGTCGATCATCTCGGGCACTGAGTGTTTCCGCGTAGGCAGCGGCGATTCGTAATCGAGCGTCTTCGCTGGAGAGAGAACTAGGAGCATAGAAACAGCATAGAAACTCTGGAGCGGCTCTAGGAGATCAGACGGATGTTGAACGGGTACCGGTAGTCGACGCCCTCGTAGGTTTTGAGGCCGGCAATGATCGGGAAGATCAACCAAGCCAGCAGAACGAGCGGCAACAAAATGATGCCAACAAGCAGCAAAATCAACACACCAGCGACGATCGAAGCCATGAGGCCAGTTATCCAAAAGTTGAGCGACTCAACCGCTGCGCGGCGCACGAAATCTGATTCTTTACCTTTCGTGAACATCAGAACTAGCGGCACCAAGAATCCGCCGATGCCCGATACAAGCCCGAGCAGCTGCCCAACGTGAGCGAACATCGCCATTTGTTTGTCTTCGGCAGTGACGCCGGCTACTAGGGCGCCGTTGCTTGCGGCAGATACCCCGGTGCCTGCCGCGAGTGTCTCGGGAGCTGGCGCGGTGTGCTGGGTCCACTGCACACCGTCCCAGTAGCGCTGGCCGCCCGGGGCCGGGTACCAACCTGGCGCCGGATTCGATGCGGCAGATGCTGGAGCGGAGAGGGGTTCGAAGTCGGTTGGCTCAACGGTGGCGGCTGCGGGTGGCTCGGGAGCTGGCGCCTCTGGGGCGAATGACGCTTGACTGGGAGGAGGTGCGGGTGCGGGTGCCGCGGCTTTGTTTGGCGGGGGAGTAGCGGTATCGGAGGGCGGTGCAAACGTTGGCGCTTCGGCAAACGACGGCGACGCTTCGAACTCGGGAACCTCAGGCGATGCAGCTGCCGGAGCGGCAAAGCCAGGTGATGGGGGTGGCGGCGGAGGAATGAAGCTCGTGTCAGGGCTGTCGGGGAGGTCGACCTCGGCAACGCTGTCGAAACTTGTCGAGTCGTCCTGAAGATCGTCGTTGCTGTTATCCACGCCGCTGCTTTCGGTTGTCCGTACGCTCCATCGTAGGTGGCCCACGAACACCTTCTCAATGACGTTTCCTGCCAGTGGAGCAAACAGAGCGTCACGGCCAGGCTGTGACCCCTAACCCTCAGCTAGGCGCTGCCAAGATGCGAGACTGGAAGCAAGAAACATTCTCGGTTCCTCGTGTCCCCGGAGTCTCCATGTTGCAGTTGTTGCTTTTCGGCGCCGCAGAGTCAGATTTGCTCGCGGCTCGCAACCAGATGGCGCTGACGCTCGGCTACCACATCATCATCGCCTGCTTCGGCGTGGCGTTCCCGGCCATGATCTTCGTGGCACATCGGCGAGGTATTCGCAACGACGATCCGGTGTCGATCGAATTGGCAAGGCGCTGGTCGAAGGTCGCTGCCGTACTCTTTGCGATCGGGGCGGTCACCGGCACGGTGCTGAGCTTCGAAATGGGGCTGCTGTGGCCGGGACTGATGTCGCAGTATGGCGACGTGATGGGTCTGGCGTTCGCGCTCGAGGGAATCAGCTTCTTCATCGAAGCGATCTTCATCGGCATCTACCTGTATGGGTGGGATCGAATTCCGCCGCGGGTGCATTCGTTGATGCTGGTGCCGATCATGATTGCCGGGGCGGCTGGCACCTTCTTTGTGCTGTCGGTTAATGCGTGGATGAACGCCCCGACGGGTTTCCGGCTTGAGGAGGTCGTCGGCCCGAGTGGCACCGTCGAACAGTCGGTGGTCGATGTCGATCCGCTCGCCGCCATCTTCAACAGCGCTGTTGGTTTGCAGTACCTCCACATGTTTCTGGCCGCCTACATGGTGGTTGGGTTCTGCGTTGCAGGGGTCTACGCCACCGCTATGTTGCGTGGCCGCACCGACCGGTATCACCGGATTGGCCTTGCCATTCCGCTTGCGTTTGCCTGTATCGCCGCGCCTATCCAGCCGGCAATCGGCCACTTCGCTGGTCAACGGCTCACCGATGAGCAGCCGGTGAAACTCGCCGCCATCGAGGGATTGGCCGAAACCGAGTCGAGAGTCTCGGCGGTGGTCGGCGGGTATTTCGATGGAGAGCGCATTGTCGGAGGTGTCGAGCTTCCGGTGCCGGGCTTGGCCAGCTTCATGGCGACAAACTCATTCGGCGGCGAGTTGACCGGCCTCAACGAAGTACCCGTCGAGGACCAACCGCCGGTCAACGTGGTTCGGTTTGCGTTTCAGACGATGGTCGGCATCGGCTCGGCACTGGTGGTACTAGCAGCCTGGGCAGGCTTTGGATACTGGCGGAAACGACAGCTTCCACAATCGGTGTGGTTTCTCCGACTCTTGGTCGTCGCTGGTCCGGCGGCCATTGTTGCGCTCGAAGCAGGTTGGATAACCACCGAGGTTGGCCGCCAACCCTGGGTGGTGCATGGCCTACTGCGTACCGAGGACGCGGTAACCGATGCCGAGTGGATTTGGTTGAGCCTTTCCGTCATCGTGGTCGTCTATGCGCTGGTCACGGTGGGTGGAGTTCGGGTCATTCGGTCGATGACGAGGCGGTGGCGTGCGGGCGAGACTCATCTGGCGACACCGTACGGTCCGTCACAGCCACTCGAGTCGGTCGACGACTCGCCGGGCTTGGTCGACGTCTGATGGATCTCGCCGACGTTGTTGCGCTGGTGATGTTCCTCGGCATCATTGCCTATGCGGTTTTTGCTGGCGCAGACTTTGGTTCGGGCATCTGGGACTTGGGTGCTGGCAATGCCGAGGACGGCGGACCCACACGCCGCCTGATCGACCATGCGATCGGGCCGGTGTGGGAGGCCAACCATGTTTGGCTCATCTTTGTCTTGGTGTTTCTCTGGACCGGGTTTCCTGAGGCGTTCGGCGCGATCATGTCGACGTTGTATGTGCCGTTCAGTTTTGTGGCGCTCGGCATCATCTTTCGTGGTTGCGGCTTTGCGTTTCGAAAGTTCGCCGACGATCTCAACAGCGCTCGTTTGTTTGGGGTGGCGTTCGCTCTCTCTTCGCTGCTGACGCCATTCTTTCTTGGCATGATTGCCGGAGCGATTGCGTCAGGCCGGGTGCCAATCGACGGCAGCGGCAACCGTTGGACGAGCTGGATCGGTCCGACCTCTTGGGTCGGCGGCCTTTTGGCGGTGTTGACCTGTGCTTTTCTCGCTGCGGTGTTTTTGGCGGCCGACGCCGAGCGACTGGGCCATGAAGAGCTCACCGAACGGTTCCGGCGACGGGCGTTTGTAACCGCCATTATCTGCGGGGTAGCAGCGATTGGCGGAGTCGCTCCGCTTTTGCTTGACGCCGAGACCCTTGCCGACGGCCTGCTCGGCAAAGGCGTGGGCTTCATGATTGTCTCGGGCGCGAGCGGCCTTGCATCCATTGTGCTGTTGCACAAAAGCCGTCTCGCCGCAGCTCGTCTTACCGCTGTCACAGCGGTTGCAGCAGTCGTCGGCGGCTGGGGCGTTGCCCAGTATCCATGGGTGCTGGTCGACCATGCGACGATCGCTGAGGTCGCCGGGGATTCGGCAACACTTTGGGGCTTGCTGATTTCGTTCGGCGTTGCAGCAGTGCTCGTTCTGCCGTCGCTTGCGTATCTGTATCTGCTGACCGACAAGAGCGTGCTCGGCACCGAATTCAACAAACACGGTCAAGATCACGAATCTGTTGTTGTGAAGTGACCGTCAACGGTCACTTCACAACAAAATTTCTTGCTTAGCTGGTGCTGATTGAGTCGAGGACGTTCATGCGGCCTGCGATCCAAGCCGGGAACACTGCAGCGCCGAGACCGGTGATTGCGGCCACGATGATGTAGATCAAGAGCTGGCCGACCGGAATGGTGGTGGTGTTGACCAGGAACTCGGGCATTTTGCCGGTGGCCAGAACCCCAAGACCGATGCCAAGAATCACGCCGAGCAGACCACCAAAGGCGGCAACGATCACGCCTTCCCAGCGGATCATCCAACGAGTTTGTTGACGGGTCATGCCCACCGCCCGCAGGAGGCCGATCTCGCGGGTGCGTTCGAACACGGCCAGCGACAGCGCAATCGCAATGCCGAGAATGGCTATGAGCGCCGAGAGCGCAAGAAGCACGTTGACGGTGGCCAGCGTTTGATTGATCTGCGCCTCCTGCTCCTCGGCAAATTCTGAACGATCCTGCACCGTGAGCAACGGGTAGTCGTCGTTGATCTCGTTGTTGATCGCCGCGCGAGCGACTTCGGAGTCGACGCCATCGGTCGTAATGATCGAGACGAACGCATCGGTGTCATCACTAGTGTGGCGCTCCCACAAAGCGAGGTCGATCACCCGATCGCCGTACACAAAGGCGTTGGTGTAGATGGCGGAAACGGTTAGTTCTTCAACGGCGCCGTCGAGAAAGACCGCGAAGAACGAATCGCCCAGCGCAAGACCTCGATCGGCGGCCACCCCATCGTCGATCCAGACGCCGTTGCCATCGGCATCGAGCGACCGATCCCGCTCAACAAAATCGGGGTCGACATGATCGTCGGCAATGGTGAAGTCGGCAGCAAGAAGTGTGTCGACGGAGATAGCGTCTGCGCCGAGATCGGCAACGATCTGGTCCTGTCGAGCTTTGTCGTCTTCGGCAAGCGCCCCGAACAACTGGGGAATCGCTGCCTGCACGTCTGCCATTTCGACATCGTCACCGCGCACACTCGCATATCCGGCAAACGAGAACCGTACCGATGACACGGTGTCGACTTCGGGAAGTTCGCGAAGACGTTCGGCAACATCGGCCGAGAACGGCAACCCCGCCGGTCCCGACTGAGGACCCTGCACCAGCCAGTCGGCGGTAACCGACGAACCAAGTGCGTTGGAGACCGAGGTTTTGATCGAGTCGCCGATGACCGTTACCGCAGTCACTAGTGCAAGACCGATCATCAGCGCCGTGGCGGTGGTTGCCGTACGCTGCGGGTTGCGAGCGGCATTCTCGCGAGCGAGTCGGCCGGTCAGTCCCATGGCCCCGATGACGGTGCGGACAAGACCAAACGACAGCAAGGCCAGAACAACCGCAGGAATGAACAGCGCAAGGAACGCTGGCGAGCCATCGACGGCTTTGAAGATGCCAAACCCGATCATTGCGAGCGCTGCGATGCCGATGAGCGCCCCGACAATGCCGACCACAACGGCCGACGGCTTTGAACCAATCAGGCGCGATACCGGTGCACCAAACACCGGGCTGACCTGACTGAACCCGAGAATGGTCAGTGCTGCGCCAGCGCCCAGAAGGCCGAACGTTTCGCCAACCGAGAAGTCGCCGAAGCGCACGATGGTCAGCAGGATGAGTCCGTACAGAAGCAGCACAAACGGTGCGAAGTCTCGAAGTGCTGGCCCGATGAACCGTACGCCGATGTAGAGCAGGATGCCGCCAGCAAGCGGGAGGAACAAGCGAGGAAGCCAACCATTGAGCAGGAAGCCAAGTCCCACCAGTGCTAGCCCGAGAATGATCGACAAGGCGCCTTGTAGGGGAGCAGGTGTGCTGTCGAGGGTGGTGGAATTGATGTCGTCGCGCAGCGCGGACATTGGCGATACCCGGCGAGCCCGAATCGACGGCGTAAGCGCGGCCAGCACCGTAACAACGACGCCAACGCAGATCGCATACAGAATCGTGAGCGGATTGATGGGCAGTCCGGTATCGCCAGGGAAACCGGCCTGCGACAGTCCGAAACGGAGGATATTCGCGAGAACCCAACCGGCTGGGATGCCCACAACCGTGGCGAGCACGCCAAGGAACATCGCCTCACCAAGCATCATGTTGGTGACTTGCGAGCCCAAGGCACCGATTGACCGGAGCAGGCCGAGTTCCTTGATGCGCTGACCCAGCGTGATGTTGAACACGTTAAAGATGAGAAACGCGCTGACCAGCAAAATGATGACGGCGAACACCAGAAGTACGGTGCGGAAGATGCCGAGGATCTGGCCGAAGTTGTCCTGCTGGTCTTCGATGAGGTCGGCCTGTGTGCGAGCGACGAGCGTGTCGCTGGTTTCTGCCAACAACGGTGCGAGCCGTTCGACGAGCGCGTCCGGGTCGTCGGAGGTGAGGGTGATGTCGTTGTAGCCCTCGTTGTTGTTCAAAATTTCGAGGGCGGTTTCCGGTGCGATGGCAATGAGTACTGCGCCTACCGCGGCGTTCTCTTCCTCGTCCGCGTAGTTGAACGTACCGACGAGTTCGTAGTCGTCGCTGCCTGCCGGAGTGATGACGCGGTAGGTCTCACCGACCTCAAAATCGTTGTTGGCATAGCCGTCGACGTCGAGTGCGAACTGGCCCGGACCATCGGGCGACTTGCCTTCGATGGCAAAGAGGCGGGGATTGGGGGTCTCGTACTCCCAGTTGAGGCCGATGCTCGGACCGTTGCCTGTGGCGGTGTCGCCGTTTCCGTCGATGGCGACCGTGCTGAAGTCGATGATACGGGGTTGCACGCTGTCGACGCCTTCGATGCTGGCCAACGTGTCGGCGAGTTCGATGGGGACCAAAGAAACCGAGCTGCCGTCGCCGAACGCGACCTCGTTCTGCACGGCGACATCGAAACCAGCCTGGATATTGCCGGCCAACTCGTCGAACGTGTCACGCAAACCGTCGGTGAAAACAAAAACCGCGGTCACTGCCGCGACGCCAAACGTGATCGCCAGCCCGGTCAGGACGTAACGGAGCGGACGTTGACGGAGGTTTCTCAGAACAAGCTTGAACACGGTGTAATCCTATGCAGGCCGATGGGCATTTGAAGTGGTCGTCGCTAAGGTCTTGGTTTGCCGCGTCATTACATTCTCACGAGTGGGAGATGGCGTCGAGAATATTGAGTTTTGCCGCGCGGCGGGCGGGCATGATGGCCGCCAGCAGACCGACCACGACGGCGGCCAAGATAAACACCGCAAGCTGGGTTAGCGGGAACGTCGCGTTGGCCACGATGTCGTCGGGAATGGCGTCGCTGATCGCCCAGCCAAACACCACCCCGAGCGACACGCCCAGCACGGCGCCAAAGACCGACACGATGACCGACTCCCAGCGCACCATCCGTCGCATCTGTCGACGGGTCATGCCCACCGCCCGCAGCAGGCCGAGCTCTCGGGTTCGCTCGAACACCGACAAGGTCAACGTGTTGACGATGCCGATAAGCGCAATGAGTACAGCCAGACCGAGGAAGACGTTGACGATGGCTAGCAGCTGGTTGATTTGGCTTTCGGTTTCGTCGAGGAATTCGGCCTGATCCTGCACCGTGAGTTGCGGGAACGGTTCGAGCACCGAGTCGAGGGCAGCCCGGGCGTCTTCAGGCATCGTTCCGTCGGCCCCGGAGGCGACGAGCGTGGTGAAGTCGGCCACTCGGGCGAAGCGTTCGTAGTCGACAGTGTCGACGTTGAACGATCCGAGAAAGGTGTTGTCGTCGAAGAGCCCCGACACGCTGAAGTCGAGCATCTCGCCTGCGAGGGTCTCGACACCCACGGTGTCGCCGACGGCCAAACCGAGTTCATCGGCCTTCTCTCGGTAGAGGACCATGTTGCCTCCGCCGGTCTCCCAAGCGCCTTCGGTGAGGTCGGCGTCGATGAGGTCGTCGATGGTGGCGAAGTCGAGCGTGTCGAGGCTTTCTTCTTCACCGTTGATGGTGACCCGGTCGCCGCCAAACGTCGCGACCTTGCCGATTTCGGGCAAGGCTTCGACAGATTGGACCACGCCCGCAGGCAGCGCTCCGCCGGCGAACACGATGTAGTCGGCGGTTACCGACGACGACAGCGCGTCGCTGACCGTGGTTTTGAGCGACGCTCCGATGATCGTGACGGTGGTGACCAACGCAAGTCCAATGGTGAGCGCTACGGCGGTTCCGGCGGTGCGTTGAGGGCTGCGGGTTGCGTTGCTTTTTGCCATCTTTCCGGCGGGTCCGCCGAGCGCCGCGATCGGTGCTCCGATAAGGCGAACTACCGGGCTTACCGCGAGTGGGCTGAGCACAGCGACGGCGATGAACGCTACCACGGCGCCAACGCCGAGGACGATAAGTCGGGGAGCGGTGCCGTCGAATGAACCAAAGAGGCCGAGTGCTGTGGCACCGATACCAACCAGTGCCAACAACCCTCCTATGAGGGTGCGGCGCCCGGTGCGGGTTTCGTCGAGTGACGAGTTTTCACGCAATGCTTCCATCGGGGAGATCGACGCCGCCCGTCGTGCGGGAAGCAACGCTGAGAGGAGCGTGACCAACACGCCGACGAGCAGTGCGAACACAATGGTGCGCGGCTCAAGAGGTAGCGGGCCGTCGGGGAAATCGGCTCCCTGAGATTCGAGTAACGCGATCAGCGCTCGTGCGCCGAGGAGTCCGAGGCCAATACCGATGAGGGTCGACACGAGGCCGACAATCAACGCTTCGGTGAATACTGACCGCCGCACCTGGCCTCCGCCTGCCCCGATGGCCCGCAGTAGTCCGAGTTCGCGGATGCGTTGGCCGATGACGATGGTGAAGGTGTTGTTGATAAGGAACGCGCTCACAAACAAGATGACGAAAGCGAAGGTGAGCAAGATGGTGCGGAACGGCCCGAGGAAGCTGTCGAAGCCCTCGGTGAATTCTTCGACGGTTTCTTCACCACTGAGCACGTCGTCGGTGCTTGCGAGAAGACCGGCCACCTGGGCTTGCACCTCGTCGATGTTTGCGGCGTCGTCGACCGCTATCGCTATTTCGTCGTAGCCGCCGTCACGACCGAGGAAACTCTGCGCAGTCTCATTTTCGAAGGCGACAAACTTCGCACCGATCGAATCGTCGGTTTCGAGACCGAAACGAAAGATGCCCGTCAACGTGAACTCGCGAATGCCGCCGGCTTCGGAAATCACTGAGTACGTCTCGCCGAGGGTGTAGGCGCCTTCGTCGAAGGTGTTGACGTCGAGAGCGAAGTCGGTGGGCGACGCCGGTGCTTCGCCTTCAAGAAGCACGAACCGGTCGAGTTCGGTATTTCCTGTCCAGTTGATGCCGGCGACGGGAGGCCCAAACACATCAGGTACGTCGCCGTTGGCATCGACGGGAATGGTTTGGTTGGCGAAGATCTGCCCCGACACATTGGTCACGCCGTCGATGGCCGCGATCTGATCGAGGTACTCCTCCGACGCGAAGACGCCACCCTTGTCGCCATCGGGCATCACGGTCAGATCTCGGGCGCTGTAGATGTCGGACGACAGGTCGCCGAACGTCGAACGGAGGCCGTCGGTGACAACAAATGCCGAGACCACAAAGGTCACGCCCAGCACTACCGCAATCGACGTGAGAAAGAAACGGATCTTGTTGTTGAGAATCCCTCGAAGGGTCATTTTGAGCATGGGAGTACCGCCAGTTGTCGATGGGCGCGCTAGCGCCGTTGGGACGAAGTCTGTGGAAACCGGCGGCCTAGCCGCCTGGTGTTGTTGCTGGGCTCAGTCGCCCGGGTTTGTTGCTGGGCTCAGTCGCCCAGGTTTGTTGCTGGGCTCAGTCGCCCAGTGACTTGATGTGGTCAAACACTGCGTCTGCAGTCGGATCGAGCATCTCGTCAACAATCTTGCCGTCGGCCAAGAACACAACCCGGTCGCTGTAACTTGCTGCCACCGCATCATGGGTGACCATCACAATGGTCTGACCGAGTTCGCGCACCGCCGAGCGCATGAAGTCGAGGATCTCGCCGCCCGTGCGCGAGTCGAGGTTGCCGGTTGGCTCATCAGCGAAGATGATCTGCGGCTTGCTGGCCAAGGCTCTGGCCACCGCAACACGTTGTTGCTGACCACCAGATAGTTCGTCGGGCCGATGGCTTTTGCGGTCGCCCAGACCCACCGTCTGAATCACGTTCTCGACCCACGCATCGTCGGCCTGGCCCTTTGCGAGGTCCATTGGAAGCGTGATGTTCTCGAGAGCGCTCAGCGTCGGGATGAGGTTGAACGCCTGAAAGATGAAGCCGACCTTTTCTCGGCGAAGCAACGTCAGTTCCTTCTCGCTCAGCGAGCTGAGCTCGACGTCGCCAATGAACGTGTTGCCCTTGGTCAGCGGATCGAGGCCGGCCATCGTGTGCATCAGCGTCGATTTTCCCGAGCCCGAGGGGCCCATGATGGCGGTGAACGCTCCTTGGTTGAAGCCGACCGTTACGTCATCGAGGGCACGTACCTCGGTATCGCCGGTGCCATAAATCTTGCTTGCGCCTTCAGTTCGGGCCGCAAGTGCAGTCATCGTGTCGCTCATTGGAAGTCCTTCATGTCCTCGCCAAATTGTTCGTTGCCTTCAATCTACGACGATCAGCTGCGAACTGTCGTCGTCCTGAGGGACGATTCGCCATGGTCCCCAGGGATGAATGACCGCTGCATCAACCACGAATGCACGCTGAACAGAAATGTTGCAATTTCGCTGCTTTGTTGCGGTTTGATGAAGGTGAACGCACATCGCGGCAAAACTTCAGTACGTTTCGCGTTAGCGCCCACGGGGTTCGGTCTCATCTGGAGGGGAGAGTCCGAACCCCGTTGCGTGTTTTGCGTCTTAGTTGCCCGGGGTTACCAACCCGCATTCGTAGGCAGCGACCACCGCTTGCACACGGTCTCGCACGCCGAGTTTCATCAGCACCCGCCCCACGTGGGTTTTCACGGTGGTCTCGCCGACGATCAACTCGGTAGCGATTTCCGCATTCGACAAGCCGCGTGCCAGCAGCGTGAGAACTTCGGTCTCGCGGTCGGTAAGGGTGTCGATCGCCGGATTCGGTTCGGTCTGCGGAGTGCCGCCAGCAGCGAAGTCGGCGATGAGTCGTCGCGTGATCGAGGGAGCAAGCAGCGCGTCGCCAACAGCAACAACCCTGATCGCGTTGATGAGGTCGTCGGGAGGCGTGTCTTTGAGAAGGAATCCTGAGGCCCCGGCCTTGAGTGCGCTGTAGACGTATTCGTCGAGGTCGAAGGTGGTCAAGATAATGACCTTCGGGTCGTCGTCTCGCTGGTTGGCAAGCAATTTTTCGGTCGCGGCGACGCCATCGAGGATCGGCATCCGAACGTCCATCAGCACGATGTCGGGTTTCTCCAACCGAGCGATCTCGAGCGCTTCGGTGCCGTTGGCTGCTTCCCCCACTACCTGAAGGTCATCCTCGGATTCGAGGATCATGGTGAAGCCCGAACGGACCAAAGCCTGGTCGTCGACTACAAGAATGCGGATCACAATGTGTGCCTAACTGGAGATGGGAAGAAGCGCCGAAACGCGGTAGCCGCCACCGACCTTCGGTCCGGCAGCGAACTCTCCACCGGTCGATTCAACACGTTCGCGCATGCCAAGCAGCCCTTGTCCACCGCCCGCATCGGCTGATCTTGCGGCGCCGCCACGTCCGTCGTCGGAGACCTCGACTTTCAGCTCGTCGTCGGCGAAGGAAAGCCGCACCAACGCCTTTGCTGGCCCAGCATGTTTGAGCGCGTTCGTGAGCGACTCCTGCACAATCCGGTAGGCCGACAGTTC
>CALLQB010000052.1 GCA_938015295.1 uncultured Acidimicrobiales bacterium | reverse complement strand
CAGTCGCAGGCTGTGGAGGTAGTCGCCCATGTCGCCGTCGGGCGGCGGAATGATGGTGGTCGACCAGCCCATCACATGATCGCCGCTGAAGAGCGAGTTGCTCTCCAGGTGCGAGAAGCAGAGATGGTTCGAGATATGGCCGGGTGTGTGCAGCGCTTCGAACGTGAAGCTTGCTCCGGCAATACGGTCGCCGTGGCCCACGACGACGTCGGGAACGAACTCGGTGTCGGGTCGATGCATCTCGGGATCGTCGGCTTCGCCGTCGGTGTCCCCATCGGCATCGTCGCCGTCTTCGTCGTCGCCATCACCCTCCCCGGCGTCTTGGCGTTCGGCCTCTGACTCATCGACTGCATTTTCGGGGTGGGGTGCGAACCCGTAGGTGGTTGCGCCGGTGGCAACCTTGACGGCTTCGGTCGACGGCGAGTGGTCGCCATGGGTGTGCGTGACGAGGAGGTGGGTGACCTCTTCACCCGACAGTGCGTCGAGCAATGCGGCAACGTGGTCGTCGAGCCGAGGCCCGCAATCGATGATGGCCACCTGTCCCTCGCCGATGACGTAGGTGCCGGTGCCGAGGTAGGTGAACTTGCTCGGGTTGTTGGCGACGATGCGGCGAATACCCGGTGCGACCGTGACTAGTTCGCCGTATTTGGGATCGAGCTCGGTCACAAACGCCGGTGCTTTAGGAACAGGAGTGTCGCTCATCTCTCTTACCTAGCAGATGGAGCTTGCAGGCCTTGTCAACCGAACGTTCTCAAGGTGCGTGCGGCAAATGTCGTTTCTAGGTAGGTGACGGCTGCGGTGCAACATGTTCAGGAAGCGGAGGAGCCAGGCGAAGGCCAGGCTGTTGCCCTCCACGCGGTGCCCTCGTTGGCGCTGCCACGCTGGGGCATCATCGATGCTCTGCTGGGTTTCCCGATTATTTTTGCCAGCGCGTTGATCATCGGCTTTTCGTTCGCCCTTGCGTTTCCGGGCGGTGCCCTTGGGGTGAGCGCGGCAAGCTTGTTCCTGTATCAGTTGGCGATTGCGTTCTGGCCGTCGGTTGTGAGCTGGACCAAAGGAAGCGGACCAAAGATCGACTTTGGCATCCGGATCCTTGGCGTGACCGACTTCGTTTCAGCAGTCGTGCTGGGCTTCACGCTTTTGATGCTCGGCTCGTTGGTGAGCGGCCTCACGCTTTGGTTGCTCGACCTCAAACCGGCAGACCAAACCACCAATACCGGTCTGCTCACCGGAGCCGCCGGCGGGCCGTGGATTTGGGTGATGATCTCGTTGACTGTTGTTGGCGCGCCGGTGGCTGAGGAGCTGTTCTTTCGAGGCCTGCTGCTTGGCGCTATTCGCAAACGGTTCGCTCACCGTCGCTTCGGCGATACCGCAGCGGTGCTCATCTCGGCCGCAGCATTTACCGCCGTGCACTACAACGGTGGGTCGTTCCAGAGTTCGGTAGTGATGTTTGCCGTGATTGGCTCGATCGGGCTGTGTCTGGGGGCGTATGTCGTCAAGACCAACCGGATTGCACCGGCCATCATCGCCCACGGTGTGTTCAACGCCCTGGTCGTTATGGCCATCCTGTAGGGGCGGACTGTTAGCTAGGTAGTTCGGCTGTGCTGGCGTTGAGATACGCAGGACCTTCGCCGCCACCGTGCACCTCGATGTTGGTGCCCGACATCCATGCGGCCATCGGCGACACCAAAAAAAGTACAGCGTTGGCTACTTCTTGTGGCTCGCCCATGCGCCGCATCGGAAGTACTTGGCCAACAGCGGCGACGCCATCCTCATCGCCGTAGACGCCGCCGGCTTCTTCGGTGACGATAAGACCGACGGTGACGCCAAGTACCCGCACGTCGGGTCCCCATTCGTGGGCGAGGGTTTGCGTGAGATTGTTGAGGCCTGCTTTGGCAGCACCATAGGCAGCGCCCAGCGGGTTAGGTCGGGTACCGCTGACGCTCGAGATGTTGACGATGACCGGCGTGGGCAAGTCGGCGGCATCCTGGTCGCTGATCTGGCGGAAGAAGACTTGGCTGAACGTGAGCGGGGCGGTGAGGTTGAGAGCGATGATCTTGTCGTTGAACCGCGGCGACACGGTGGCCGACTCGGTGAGCGGCGCACCACCCGCGTTGTTGATAAGGATGTCGACCCGGCCATGCTCGGCAACGGCTGCGTCGACAACCGCTTGCACCTGGTCGGGTTCGCGCACGTCGGCGGCGATAAAGGTGGCCTCGCGCTCGTTCGTGGCCACCGGCTTCTCGGGTGCGTTACGCGCACAGATCACCACTTGGGCTCCGGCGGTCATGAGGGTTTGGGCGATGACTCGGCCAAGCCCCTTGGTGCCGCCGGTGACAATGGCGACCCGTCCGGTGAGATCGAGAGAATCTGCTGCGCTACTCATCGACCATCAAACTAGTCGGGACGGCCGAATCTGACGTACCGTCAGATTCGAATCTTCGACCAACAGGACCTGTGCCCGTGCCCAACAAGCTCATGAACGAAGACGACGTTGTCGCTCAACTTTCCGATGGGATGACCATCGGCATTGGCGGCTGGGGATCGCGTCGTAAACCAATGTCGCTTGTTCGCGCCATTCTGCGCAGCGACCTTAAAGATCTCACCATCGTCAGTTACGGCGGCCCCGATGTAGGCCTGCTCGCAAAGTCGGGAAAGGTGCGCAAGCTTGCCTACGGGTTCGTGTCGCTCGATTCGATTCCGCTCGAGCCGCACTTCCGTCAGGCTCGCCAGGCTGGCGGTATTGAAGTACTCGAACTCGATGAGGGTGCTTTCCAGCTTGCTCTGCTCGCTGCCGCACACCGGGTGCCGTTCTATCCGTGTCGGGCTGGCCTCGGCTCGGACATGTTGGTGAACAACCCCGAACTCCGCACTATCACCTCGCCGTATGACGATGGTGAAACGTTGGTTGCCATCCCGGCGATGAACCTCGACGTTGCGCTCATCCACATGAACCGGGCCGATGCGGCCGGCAATGGCCAGTTCCTCGGGCCCGACATCTACTTCGACGACCTGTTCGCTATGGCGGCCGAGAAGTGCTTTATGAGCTGCGAAAAAGTCATTCCCACCGCCGATTTCCTCAACGAGGGTTCGGTGCACACCATCAAGATTCCTCGCATCTTTGTTAACGGTGTTGTCGAAGCGCCACGTGGTGCGCACTTCACCGAGTGCCCGCCCGATTACAACCGCGACGAGGCGTTCCAGGCCGAGTATGCGGCGACAGCCAAAGATCCTGAAGCGTGGGAAGCGTTCAAGACCAGGTATCTCGATGCGCCCAGCCACGAGGCGTACCTTGCGGAGGTTGATGCCCGATGAGTGCTGCAGAAGCGACTCTCGACGAAATCATTGTTATTGCTCTGGCCGAAGCCTTCCGAGGCGATGGCGAGATCCTCTGCAACCCGATCGGCACGGTGCCGATGTGCGCCGGCCGTCTTGCTCGCTCGACCTTTGAGCCCGACATGGTCTACACCGACGGCATCGCTGCGCTGTCGGCCGAGACATTGCCGGTTGGCGTGCCCGGCGCCGAAGCTATCCCCGAGACGTACATGCCCTACCGCTCGCTCTTTGACGTGGTGTGGTCGGGGCGGCGTCATGTGGTGATGGGCGCCAGCCAGATGGATATGTACGGCAACCAGAACTTTGCCGCCATCGGCGACGACTACTCCAAGCCAAAGGCCCAGCTGCTTGGTATGCGTGGCGCTCCCGGCAACCTGATCAACAACAAGACCAGCTACTGGATCCCCAACCACAGCGCCCGGGTGTTCGTGCCGAAGGTAGACGTGGTGTCGGGTCCGGGTTACGACCGCATGCGCGAGCTCGGTCCGGTTGCCAGCAGGTTCCACAACATCGTGCGAGTGGTCACCAAGCTTGCTGCTCTCGACTTTGAAACCGACGACAACCGCATGCGCCTGCGCTCGGTGCACCCGGGGGTAACCGTCGACGAGGTTGTCGAGAACACCGGTTTCGAGCTGGTGATACCCGACGACGTGCCCGAATCTCGTTTGCCGACCGACGAAGAACTTGCGGTGCTGCGTAACGAGATCGACCCGAACGACGCCCGCAAGGCCGAGTTCCGGTAATGCCAATCAAGACCGCGGCAACCGAACTTTTTGGGGTCGAATACCCAATCGTGCAGACCGGCATGGGTTGGGTGTCGGGATCGAAGCTCACTGCTGCCACCGCCAATGGCGGAGGCCTGGGCATTATTGCGTCGGCCACCATGACTTTCGACCAGATGGCGCAGGCGATTCGTGAGGTCAAAGACGCCACCGACAAACCCTTCGGCGTCAACATGCGAACCGATGCGCTCGACATCGACAAACGCATCAAACACCTCATCGCCGAAGGCGTACGCGTGGCGAGTTTCGCGCAAGCGCCGGGCGAGGCCACGGTCAAGACGCTCAAGGATGCTGGCGTGGTGGTCATGCCCACCATCGGCGCTCCCCGGCATGCCGAGAAGGTTGCCGAATGGGGTGTCGACGCGGTTATCGCCCAGGGCGCCGAGGGCGGCGGCCACACCGGCGTCGTGCCGACCTCTCTTCTGATCCCGTCGGTGCTCGACGTGGTTGATATTCCGGTCATCGCCGCTGGTGGTTTCTTCGACGGACGTGGTCTCGCTGCAGCACTTACCTACGGTGCAGCAGGCATTGCGATGGGCACGCGGTTCATGCTCACCAGCGATAGCGAAGTCGACGATGCCGTGAAGCAGGTGTACCTCGGAACCAAGCTCAACGGCACGGTCGTGACGACCGCGATCGATGGCGCTCCGCAACGTGTGGTGCGCACCGAAGTAATCGACAAGCTCGAAAGTGCCGGCGTTCTTGCGCTGCCCCGAGCAGCGGCAAACGCGTTCAAGTTTCGCAAACTCACCGGCACCTCGTTGCCCGATCTTCTTCGCGAGGGTTTGGCGATGAAAAAGATTCAGAACCTGTCGTGGAGCCAGTTGGCGATGGCGGCGAATGCGCCGATGCTCACCAAGGCCACCATGGTCGACGGCGAGCTCGATGTCGGCATCCTTCCCACCGGTCAGGGTGTTGGCGTCATTGCTGAGCTGCCCACTAGCGCCGAGGTGCTGCAGAAAGTGATGGCCGAGGCCGAGGCTGCCCTGGCAAACGTAAAGGCCAAGTACTGATGGATCTCACGTTCACCGCATCCGAGCAGGCGTTTGCCGACGAGGTACGCACTTGGCTCGAAGAGAACAAACCAACCGAGCACATGGAGCCGCTCGATACCCAGGTTGGGTTCGAGCAGCACCGCGGTTGGGAGAAACAACTCTTCGACGCGGGCTGGGCGGTGCCGAATTGGCCAACCGAATACGGCGGCCGCGCCTGCAGCATCATCGAGTGGCTGATCTTTGAAGAGCAGTACTACTTGTCGGGTGCGCCTGGGCGCGTCAACACCAACGGCATCACGCTGCTCGGCCCGACCCTCTTCGAGTTCGGCACGCAACAACAAAAGGACTTCTTCTTTCCAAAGATGGCCGCCGGCGAACATATCTGGGCGCAGGGTTGGAGCGAACCCAACTCGGGCTCTGATCTCGCGAGCCTCAAAACCACGGCGGTACGCGACGGCGACGACTTCATCGTCAACGGGCAGAAGACGTGGTGTTCGCGTGGAGCGTGGGCCGACTGGATCTTTTGCATCGTCCGCACCGATCCCGAAAGCGAGCGCCATAAAGGCCTGTCCTATCTCCTTGTGCCTGCTGATGCTCCGGGACTCGAACGCCGCCCGGTTGGGCGACTCGATGGCGAGCCGGCCTTTGCCGAACTGTTCTTCGACGATTGTCGTGTGTCGGCCGAGCACCTGTTGGGTGGCGAAGGCGAAGGCTGGGCGGTTGCGATGGCCACGGCCAGCAGCGAACGTGGGCTCAACCTGCGAGCGCCGGGCCGATTTCTTGCCGCGACCGAACGGCTTGGTGAGCTCTACCGCGACCTAGGTCAGAAAGCCGATGGCGTCGACGCTGGGCTTCGAGCCGAGGTGGCCGATGCGTGGATCAAGGCGCAGGCCTACCGCTGGCGCACTTATCAGAAGGCGGGCGAGCTTGCCGCTGGCGGATCGATGGGTTCAGAAGCCAGCTACATGAAGGTGTTCTGGAGCGAGCTCGATGTCGAGCTTCACGCGACCGCCCTTCGGTTGCTGCGCGAACAAGGCGAACGTTCGTCTGATTGGATGAGTGGTTACCTGTTTGCCCTGTCGGGCCCCATTTATGCCGGCACCAACGAAGTGCAACGCAACATCATCGCTGAGCGGGTGCTCGGCCTCCCAAGGCGATAGGTAGCACTGGTTATGGATTTCACGTTCTCTGACGATCAGCTGTTGTTCCGCGATGCGGTGCGAGATTTGCTGGCCAACGAATGCTCTCCCGACGCGGTGCGAACCGCGTGGGAGTCGCCCGACGGTAGGGTGCCCGGCCTCTGGGCCAAGCTCGCCGAGATGGGTGTGGTGGGCCTTACCGCGCCCGAGTCCGCCGGTGGCTTGGGTATGAGCCAGCTCGACCTGGTGCTGTTACACGAAGAAGCCGGAAAGGTTGCTCTTCCCGAACCGCTCGGCGATCACACCGCGG
Organism: uncultured Acidimicrobiales bacterium; assembly: GCA_938015295.1. Taxonomy (GTDB): domain Bacteria; phylum Actinomycetota; class Acidimicrobiia; order Acidimicrobiales; family SHLQ01; genus CALLQB01. Next base: position 1,459 of record CALLQB010000052.1, on the reverse strand, counting down.
TTGCTCTGGCGACGCTGGCCGACATTGCTCCCGACCACGAACTGGTTGCCCAAGCGGCAGCTGGCGAGGCGACGATTGCTGTTGGGTTTGGCGATCTTTCTGCTGTGCTTGGCGCTTCGGCCGCCGATGCACTGTTACTGCAGTCGGGCGATGCTCTTCATTTGATTGATCCCGGCGATGCACAGATCGAACCGTTTACCTCGGTCGACGAATCGCGCCGCATGGCGTCGGTCAGCTTCAGTCCCTCGGACTCGACCCGTATCTCCGACGACGCCGATGTGGTCTCGCGAGCGTATGACTGCGGCGTTCTTGCCGCCGCCGCAACCTGCATTGGGTTGGCACAGCAGATGCTCGACATGACGGTCGAGTACGTGGCCGAGCGTGAACAGTTCGGCAAACCCGTTGGCGTGAACCAGGCGGTCAAACACCACTGCTCGAACATGGGCTTGGCCATCGAGTTCGCCCGGCCACTTGTGTACCAGGCTGCATGGTCACTCAGCACCGATTCGGTTGGCCGGGGCGAGCAGAGTCGTGACGTTTCAGCGGCCAAGGTGTTGGCATCAGATGCCGCCGACCTTGCTGCACGCCTGTCGCTGCAGTGCCACGGCGCCATCGGCTACACGGTGGAGTACGACCTGCAACTCTGGCTGAAACGAGCCTGGGCTCTATCGGCCGCATGGGGAAGCGCAGCGTTTCATCGCACGCGGGTAGCCGACGCACTGCTGTAGGGCCTTTGTGTTGGAAGTTTGCGACCCTGGACTGTCAGAGGGCCAGAGTATTGTTCCTGCGATGAACAACGAAGGTCCTGTTGCGGTCTCGATAACCGATGCGCTCGGTGCGCTCACGCCATTGATTGGTCGGACTCCCGAGAGTAGGGAGGTCGACTGGGCAGCAACGCTTGGGCAGGTCGGCAACGCTGGGATCTATGTCGTCGACTACTCGGGTGCCAGCGAGTGGGAACGCCATTCGCACGGCGACGAGATTGTCATGGTGCTCAATGGTGCGACGACGTTGTTCATGTTGATCGATGGCGAAGATGTGCCGTATTCGCTCGCAGAAATGGAGCTGATCGTCGTTCCCGAAAACACGTGGCACCGGTTTGAGACACCAACCCGTAGTCAGGTGATGACCGTGACGCCCCAACCGACCGACCATTCACGTGAGAGGCCAACCGCCTGAAGCCGAAAATCATGCCCGACCTATCCTAATAGAACCTCAGGGCTCGTCCTTTCGCTTTGGATGTCTCGTGCTAGCGCACTTCTGGGATCTCGTTGTTGGCAAAGTAGACCCAGCGAGCGGCGCAGTTCTCAAGATACTCGGCGACTTCTGGGCCGAATTGGTCTGCGACCTGCCTGGCTCGGCTCGAATGTCCTGCGATGTTGACCTGATCACCGACTCTGGCAGAGGTGCCGTCGACGAATACGATGCGTTCTTTGCTGGCATCCCACTGGGTGCCATG
>CALLQB010000051.1 GCA_938015295.1 uncultured Acidimicrobiales bacterium | reverse complement strand
GGGGGCGGAGAAATGCTTGTGGGGAATCTTGGTGAATGGTCGCCCGAGGAGGCGTCGGCGGTTTGTTGTGAGGTACCACTCGCGTTTGGTCATTTCAGACTGCTTACGTCGGATTGTTGGCCATTCAAGGCGTCAAGGGAGTCTTCGTTGTTGCCGAATCAAAGGGAAGTAGGCGTTCTGCCTGTGAGAGTTTGAAAGTAGTTAGTCGTGATTGTTGGGCAAGCCGGTACGCAGATATCCCCATGGGTCTTCTGGGCGTGGGGAGCCGCCGCCTGTTTCGCAATCTTCGTGATATTCGGGGTCCGCTGGCTCTCGTCCAAAGGCCGGATCGCCGCCGTCATCGCTCTTCTAGCATTGGCCTGCAGTGTCGCTGGTTTCATTGGCTACCGTGATGCCAGCTCGGAACGGCGAGCTACCAAACAACTCACCAGCGACATGATTGACAGACTCGACCCCGCAGACGGCTCCGGCGTCCGCACCGGCGGCCCGCAACGACGACCAGGATGCGGCTACGACGAAGTCCAATCAACTCGTATCGACGAACTCAGCTACGACCCGACCTATTCGACTGACCGCGGCGAAGAACGGTTCAGTCCGGCCCAATACGCCGCCATGGAAAAGTTCGCCGGCGGCCTCGAGAACGATGGCTGGAAACTCCAACGAACCGAACGAATTGACTCAAACCAAGGCTTCTTGGTCGTACGAGCAAGAATGAACGAAGACAGAATATGGCTAACGCTTCTTAGCGAGAGCAACTACTCTCTTAAGACCACTCGATCCGCGTGTATTTCCAGTGCGATGGGCGTCGAGACTGACCTCTCCGACAAGCCATCTTTCAGAACCTCATTCGTCCGGTAGTAAGAAAGTTCCCTGCAGCCAACTGGACAGGAATGCTTATGGAGGCGTCCTCACCGAGTACTGCGATGGGGTCTATGAGGTGCGCAACCTGCGCCAGCTCGAAGGGTTCGTCGAGAAGCTGATCTAGTCGGCGAAGCTTGTCAGCGAGAAGAGTGAAGTTGGGACTCTATCAAGCCTTCGCGTGCGTCAGTTCCTCGTCAGTTCTGGCCAGCTCGTTGCGAGCGTTGCGGATGACGTCGCGGGCGGTACGAAGGAATAGCACTGCGATCGCGACGCCGACAATCACGTCGGGCCAGACGCTTTCGAGCTGCCAGACTGCCGCCGCGGCAACGAGCACGGCCAGGTTGGCGATCAGGTCGTTGCGCGAGCACAGCCAGGTCGAGGTCATGTTTATGTCGTCGGTACGGTGCCGCCATAGCAGCGCGAACGACCACGTGTTGCCGGCAAGCGCAACGAGCCCCATGAGCGCCATCGCGTCGGCGGCCGGTGGTGTGCCGTCGAGGGCGCGCCACATGGCCTGGCTCAGCACGACGAGTCCGAACACGAGCTGCACGACACCTTTGGCGAGTGCCGCCCGCGCACGCCACCGTGCCCCGCGATGCAACACCCACAGGCTGAATGCATAGACAAACGCATCGCCGAGCATGTCGAGCGAATCGGCGAGCAGCGCCGTCGAACGCGCCCACCAGCCAACGCCGAACTCGACGACGAAGAGCACGGCGTTGATCCCAAGAACGATCCACAGCACAGCGCCCTGGCGGTCGCGCAGCGCGACGAGCGCGTCGTCGTCAGCATCGCAGCACCCAGCGCTCATGGGTAGGAGTCTCTCACTCGCAAATCCCTTCGACAACCGTGTGCCGTGTTGGGCAGCGAGCCTGACTATTTGATGCTCTTCATGATCATCTGTGACCACGCTTTGGCGACTCCAGGGAGTCGAGTCAGCTGGTTGGAGTACAACCGCTCGTACGCCTCGTTGTCGCTGACAGCCACGCGTAGAAGAAAATCTGGTTCTCCGTAGAGGCGATGGGCTTCAACAACTTCGTCAATGTCCGCGACCGCTCGTTCGAACACCGCAAGGTGATCGCTGCCACCAAGAGTGAGATTTATCGACACAAGTACTTCGAAGCCGCGACCCAGCGCTGCTGGCGACACGGCGGCGTGATAACCGGTGATGACGCCTTGAGACTCCAACGCTCGTACGCGACGCAGCGTCGGGGTTGGGCTGAGGCGAATGCTGCGCGCCAGTTCAGCGTTTGTCATGCGAGCATCAGATCGCAAGTGCTCGAGAATCTCATGATCTAGTTGATCCATAGTGGATCATGCTAATACACGTCCCTCCAACAGGGACATTTGGTTCCTGCTGTATCGACTGTTGGATGATGATGAACTCATGCATTTCCTTGACGTACTTCCACTGTTCGCCGCGCTCTTCGCGCTCCCGCAGTTTCTTCCGCAGATCCGCAAGCTGGTCCGCGATGGTGACGCGTCCGGAGTGTCACCACTGTGGTCTGCTCTCACGGGGGTGAACAATGCCGCATGGATCGTGTACTTCCTCGACGTTGGCTACACGACCGCGATCGTGCCGAACGCCTCGGTGGTGGCGATGAGCGCAGTGCTCACCGTGCTGATTGTTCGATCTTCGCAGACCGCGATACCGATTGTTGTTGGAGCCGGAGGTTGGGCGCTGTTGGTGTCGACGATCACGATGGTTTGGGGAACCGAGGGCCTTCGAGGCGTGCTCGCAGCCGCGTTTGCGGTGCAGGTGATTCCGTCGTTATGGGCGGCGTACACCATCAAGGTTCCAACCGGGCTGTCGATCGGCACGTGGCGTTTGGTTCTGTGCGAGATGACCTGTTGGCTTACCTTCGGCATAGGGCACGCTGACACAACACTCACGATTCTTGGCATAACCGGCGTGACGGCATCGGCCGCCATGGTGCGGCGGGCTTGGTCAACTGCAGCGGCTCTCCGACAGCTGGGACCGGAACCAACGTCGGCCATCGCGTTTCCCGACGCGGCGTTGACGTCGTAAGGCTGCCACCCACACTGCCGGGTCGATGCAGCGGGCCACAAGAAACCGACTTGGCAAGCAGAGTTTAAGCTTCGTCCTGCTCGCTCAGACCGCTTTACAGGTCTTCGAGGTCGAGCACGCCACGGAGTATCGAACGTCCGCTGTGTGTCTCGACGCCATCGTTTGGTTCGATGCTGATGTCGACCACCGGCAGTTCTGCCGGATTGACCGAGTCGGGCACGTTGATGCACGAATTGCCATCGACCTCGCCAAGCGAAACCATATTTTCGACATTGGTATCGATGAGCCACAGCTCGAGGATTGCACCGTCAACGGACGGCAAATTATCGAGCTCGAGGTCGAGGCACCGGTTGTTGTCGTCGTCGAGCAGCGAGGCAAACCCGATGCTCTCGGCGCCGAGCGGATCAAAGCCAGCGCCATCGGTATACGACAGAGCGACTTCGGCAACCGGGTCAGCGTCGTTGTTTGCTGCGTAGATGGCGGTACCGGCGACAAGAGCTGCAGCCGCGGCGATGGCGCCGAGCGCCCACGGTTTCGCCTTCGCCCAGGGGCCTTGAATGACGACGCCTCCCGAGGATTCGGCCTCGATTGATGTTTCGGCGGCGCGGGGCGTTTCGGTTGTCCCGATGGCTGTGGTTGCCTGGAGCGTTGGCTGAGCAAGTTCGGCTTCGATCGAGTCCCAAAGTCCGGCAGGAGGCTCTTCGAGTATCCGGTCCGCGTTGGAGAGCTGACTGGCAAGGTCGCGCATGTCTGCGAGGTGGGCGAGCTCAGCCGGCGACAGTTCGGGTTGATCTGGCGGGATGTGATCAGACATCGGCTGTCTCCAGGTGGTGGCGCAACTTCTGCAGCCCGCGTCGGATGTCGCTTTTGACGGTTCCGAGAGGCAGATCGCACTGGTCGGCTATTTGTTGATGGGTGAGGTCATCGAAGAACGCAAGCTCGACAACCTGGCGGGAGCGGTCGGGCAAATCTCTGAGTGCATCCACGAGCAGCATTTGGTCGGCCATCTGGTCGATGCCGACAGCTGGCTCGGCGCCGATCGCGTCGATCGAGAGAGGGGCCTCGGTGACTCGACGACCGCGGTGGCGGTGGAGGTCGATCACTTTGTTCTTCGTAATCCCCATCAGCCAACCTGCGAGGCTGCCTCTGCTGGGATCGAATCGATCTCGAGCTTTCCATGCAGCAAGAAAGACTTCTTGGGTGAGGTCGGCGGCGCTTTCGGCATCGACCGACCGCTTGCAGAACGTGTAGATCAGTGCCCCATGGGCGTCGTAGGCGGCTTTAAGAGCCGCTTCGTCACCGTGGGCGAACTGTGTGTCGAGCATGCAGGACTCGTTCTCCTGTGCGGGCGTCTCCACGCACGCATCGTACTTGGGCCGCGCTCTCTCCATCACGATGGTCATCGGCGCGACCAGTCGAATCGAGAGATGAGGGGAGAAAAAGGAGCCACTGCCCTTTCTCTTCGTTGCAGGTCACTGTTTGGATGCAGTACAAGAAAGAAAGTTTCGCGACGGTTTAGCCAGCGACTCGCTCGCCGATGAAGTCGCTTACTTCGAAGGCCAAGTCGAGGGCCTGGCTAGCGTTAAGTCGGGGGTCGCACATTGTTTCGTAGCGTTCCGGAAGTTGGGTGTCGCTGCCGACGTTTCCGCCAAGACATTCGGTGACGTCCTCGCCGGTGAGTTCGAGATGGATGCCGCCAGGGGTTGTGCCCGCTTCGCGATGAGCCGCAAAGAATCCCTCGATCTCTTTGAGGATCGAGTCGAAGTGTCGTGTCTTGTGGCCGTTCGCGGTGTAGGTGTTTCCGTGCATTGGATCGGTGACCCAAACAACCGGATGTTCGCTGTCGCGCACCGCAGCAAGCAATGGCGGCAAGGTATCGGCGACCTTGTCGGCACCAACTCGGGTGATGAGGGTGAGGCGGCCCGGGACTCGGTCGGGGTTCAGTGTTTCGCAGATTTGTTCGACGTCGGCAGCGGTGGCGGTGGGACCAATCTTGCAACCGAGAGGGTTCGATACTCCTCGGAGGAACTCCATGTGGGCGCCATCGAGTTGCCGTGTGCGCTCGCCGATCCACAACATGTGCGCCGAGCAGTCGTACCACTCGCCAGTGAGGGAGTCTTGGCGAGTTAGTGCTTCTTCATACGGCAGCACTAGAGCTTCGTGGCTGGTGTAGAAATCTACGACGTGTAGCGACTCTTCTTCAGCGGTCGAAATGCCGCAAGCTTGCATGAACCGAAGCGCTCGCTGGATCTCCTCGGTGAGTTGCAGGTATCGCTTGCCAGATTCGCTGGCTGCGGCATGCTGCTGATTCCAGGCCTGTACTTGGTTGAGATCGGCGTAGCCGCCCTTGGTGAACGCTCGCAGCAGGTTGAGCGTGGCAGCCGAGGTGTTGTAGGCCTCCATGAGTCGCTGGGGGTCGGCGGTGCGTTCACCCTCGGAGAATCCAATGTCGTTGACCATGTGGCCGCGGAACGAGGGAAGCTCGGTGCCGTCGATCGATTCGGTGTCACTGGACCGCGGTTTCGCGAACTGGCCAGCGATACGGCCAACCTTCACCGTTGGAACGCCGGCGCTGTAGGTAAGCACGATGGCCATCTGCAAGATCACTTTGAGCCGGTCGCGAATCGAGTCGGCTGAGCTTTCGAACGATTCGGCACAGTCGCCGGCCTGGAGCAGGAATGCTTCGCCCCGTGACACCGCGCCTAGGTCGCGAAGGAGACTTCGTGCTTCGCCTGCGAAAACAAGCGGCGGTCGGTCGGTGAGGCGCTTGGTTACCTCGTCGAGAGCGGACGGATCACCATAGGTCGGTTGCTGTAAAGCTTCGAGGTTCCGCCAGCTGTTTGGTGTCCAAGTCATAGCTTCAAGACTAGGGCGCAGTGGCCGGGTAGTAGCAAGCGGATTACCGGGAAACGGGGAAAGTGGCGAAAACGAAGAAAGCCCGGGCGAAACGCCCGGGCTTTGCTGTCGATTCTTGCGCTGCTGCGTGTTACGCGGCGTCGCTCTGCTGGCTTGCCTGATCGCGAACGGTGCTTACAGCACGCTTCACCAGGCGGCGAGCGGCTTCGGCTGTTACACCGAGCTCTTCGCCGACCTCGCGGTAGCTGCGTTTGCGGCCGTCGCCGAGTCCGAAACGTTGCTCCACTGCATAGCGGGCACGTTCGTCGAGCACATCGAGAAGACCCGTCACCATTTGTTCTTCCGCCCGTGCCATGACCTCGGCCTCGGGGCCGGGGGTTGAGTCGGGGAGAAGGTCGACCAGCTCGTTGCTGTCATCGTCACCAATGGTGCGATCGAGCGAGGTCGGGGTGGTAAGGCGGTGGAGGCGTGCATGTTCGTCGTCGAGTTCGTCGCCGTCGCCGGAAACCTGGCGAAGCGCAGCGCGGAGGCTGGCCGACCGGTCGCCGGGGAGACGGACGAGGCTTGCTTTCTGATCGAGCGCACGGCCGATGGCCTGACGAATCCAGAAGGTGGCATAGGTGCTGAACTTGAAGCCTTTTCGCCAGTCGAACTTGTCGACGGCGTGTTCGAGTCCGAGGTTGCCTTCCTGGATGAGGTCGAGCAGTTCCATGCCGGGAGGCAAGGGGTAGCGGCGTGCAACGCTAACGACGAGGCGAAGGTTGGCTCGAATGAACCGGTCCTTCGCAATCGCTGCTTTGCGGATCGCTCGGTCGAGTTCGGGGCCCGTCTCGCCTTCTTCTTTTTGGACGCGTGCCGCGGCTCCAGCTTCGATAATTTTGGACAACATGCGCTCTTCCTCCGCGTTGAGGAGAGAGACGGCACCAATTTCGTTGAGGTATTGACCTACTGAGTCACTCATAAAGTTCTTCTATCTGACCAACGCTGGGGGCAACCAGCGTTAATGGGAAATTCCCACTTGAGTTTCAAGCGGTACGGGTAGCTTCTCGATATAACAACATGTACCCCTGCCTGTCTTTCCGATTACTAGTGAAATGGGTCACCGGTAAAAGTGACCGAAAGGCAAACAAAGTGCTGCTTCATCTATGAAACAGCAAGACGTATGACTCGAGTCACGTAGTACCGATGGCCTAGTAAGACATCACCACTCCATCGACAGGTTCTCCACCCGGCTGAAGCTTTTCATGTTCGAACACCCAACTCAAGCATTTCGCGACACTTTCTGTGGTGACGTGAGCGCGAAGGGTGTGTGGTCGTGAAGAATTTCTTGAATGAACCGTTGGAATCATTGGCCTCAGCGCCGATGTAGTCAGTTTCGCGCACTACGAGAAATCCGCGTCAGCACGGCATTTCTGATCGGATTGGTACTTATATGCTTGGCAAGTGTCCGAAGAAGAGCAGTTTCAGCCCGGCGTCGAGCGAAGAATGCGCGTTGCCGTGTTTGGTGGGACCTTCGACCCACCTCATATCGGCCACCTTTTCGGCGCGTTATGCGTAGGACACGAACTGCGCCTCGATCGGGTGCTGATGGTCGTTGCGAACGACCCCTGGCAAAAATCCGGGGGTGGTCAGCGAGAGGTAACACCGGCCTCGCAACGCTTGGCAATGTTGCAACTCGCCGTTGCAGAGGTGCCTGCGCTCGAGCCAAGCAGCATTGAACTCGATCGTGGCGGTGCCTCCTACAGCGCTGACACGCTCGAAACGGTGCACGACACCTACACAACGCCTGCCGGCCCACCCGAGATCTTCCTGGTCGTCGGTAGCGACGCTGCGGCAGGCCTCGGAACCTGGAAGCGAACCGAGGTGCTCCGCAAGTTGGCGACCACCGTGGTGTTGGAGCGGCCCGGCAAGGGCGCCGGAGGTCGGCCACCGTCGGGTTGGGAGTACGAACTCGTCGTGCTTCCCGAACTCGAGGTCTCTGGCACGAGAATTCGCGAACGCGTCGCCGCCGGCAAACCGATTGACTTTCTGACCGAGCGGCCCGTGATTACCTACATCAACAACAATTACCTTTACCGAACGAAATCCCCGTGAGTATCGGGGATCTCTCGTTCGAGTCGCTCTAGGCTGGTCTGGTCGTGACTGCAACGCCCAACACCGATCCCGAGCGGCGTACGCTTGCTGACCCAGGCAAGGCTGTTGTGACACCTGTCGACGCTCTTTCGCCGTTAGAGCAGCGGGTCGCCGCTGCCGAGGCCTCGGCACCCAACGGCCAGCGCCGCTTGCGGCGCGCGCCACGTTCTGCCTACCCGGCGGCCTGGCCGTGGCGTTGGCTGTTTCCGCTCGTAACCCTTGCCGCGATTGTCGCCATTCCGATCCTGTCAGGCATAGCGACCAAAGCGGTGCTCGACAGTACCGAAGGCGTACAGACTCTCGAGATCACCGATCCAGCTGCGCCGGGTTTCGTCGCCCTTGTTAGTCCGACCGAAACGTTGCTCGCCATTCACGTCGACGATGCCGACGTGCTCGTCGGAGCATCGTTACTCACCCTCAAAGGCGACGATGCCGGAGGCGGCACGATCATTGGCTTTCCGGCGGAGTTCCTGGCGAGCCCGGCCGGTGCCGAGACTCCCGAGCCGCTTCACCTGTCCTATAGCGACGGCGGTGCCGAACGGGTCGTCGACGGTATTGCGCGACTCCTCGGTACTCGCCCGCTCGAGGTCGAAGTCGTCACGCCCGCCCTTCTCTCCTCGCTTATCGCCCCCGTCGAGGGCTTCGAGTACAGCCTGATCGACGACTTGTTCTTTGAGACAGCCGATGGCAGAACGATTAGTGAGCAGTCGGGTGTCGTGCAAATTGGGGCTGATGAGGCGCTCCTGATCTCCTCGGCGCTCAACGGTGAACCCGGTATTGCTCGAGCGACAAGGATGCAACGGTTGTGGTCGGCATGGATGCAAGCGATCCGCACCTCGGTGCTGCCCGATCCAATCGGAGGCGGATCCGAACTCATGAAGACCTTTGTTGGTCGAATTGCCGCCGGCACGCCGTCGATGCAACCAATCCCGTCCAATCCATTCCGCGTCGAATCGCAGTCGCAGCCGCTGTACGTGGGGCTTCCCGACGAGATCCGCGAACTGCGAAATACCGTCATCCCGTTCGTTCTGCCCATCGAGCCGGGCGCGGTGCCGGTCGTCGAGCTGATCAACGGCACCGGCGATCTCGACCAGAACTCGCCAGCCATCGACGCGATCGTTGAGGCCGGTGGACTGCTCTCGGTTGTCAGCAACGCCCAAGTCTTCGGGGTTTCACAGAGCCGCGTTATCTACTACGACCCGCTTGATCTGGCCTTTGTTGAAGCGCTCGCCGCAGCCATGGGGGGCATCGACGTGCAGTTTTTCTCCGTCGAGGAACCAACGGTCGACGTGGTAGTGACCGTCGGGAGCGATTACCGTCCCCAGCAATGAACGCAACCCAGGATTCGCCGTGGCATCTGACCGCAGCACTAGCTGCCGACGACAAGCTCGCTACTAACACCATCGTCATCGACGTCGGCGACGTTCTAGCTATTACCGAGTTTTTCGTCATCACCAGCGGCAACAACCGGCGCCAAGTGCGGGCGATCGTCGAAGAGGTCGAGTTTCAGATCGGCGCCAACGGAGGGCCGAAACCCCTCCGAATTGAGGGGCTCGACACCTCCGAGTGGGTGCTGATGGATTTTGGTGACTTCGTCGTTCACGTCTTTACGACCGAACTGCGTGAGTACTACGAACTCGAACGTCTCTGGGACGACCAACCACGCATTTCGTGGCAGAGCGAGCCTACGAAGGCAGAGCGATCGTAATTTCGATCGTTCCGGTGTCGAAGGCACCCGAAGCGTCAACGACGGTGTAGGTGATCTTCACCACGTCGCCATCGACCGGTGTGTACGCAAAGTTGCCGCCGTTGGCGGAGTCAGCTGGGTCCCAGCGAATGGTTCCGGTCGAGGTGCCGGTGGGCTCAAGAACAATTGAACCTCCAGGGTAACCCTGTCCACCGGTCGGAATGCCGAACACTGCGAGCACATCGCCATCGACATCGAAGTCGTTGTCGAGCACGTTGACGTCGACCACGACGCTGCCGTCGCTGGTAACCGGGTCATTTGACGCTTTTGGACTGTCGTTGACGCCGGTGACGGTGACGGTGACCGTGGCGGTATCGGTAAGCGCCCCATCAGATACCTGATAGGTAAAGGTCTCGGTGCTCGATCCACCGGCCGGAATCTGGTCGAGTGCGCCGGTGGGGTCAAACGAGATGGTGCCCGTAAGGTTGTCTGGCGTAATTGTCGCTGCAGAGTTGCTGGTGACGTTGGTGATGGTGAGCGTGTCGCCATTGTCATCGGTGTCATTGGTGAGCACGTTGATGACCACGAGTGTTTCCTCATCGGTCGTTGCTGTGTCATCGGCAGCTACTGGAGCGACCGGGCCGAGCGTCGCGTCGGTCATTTCGCAATTGGCTTCGGTGCCAAAGAGCGAACAATCATCGATGCCTTCGCCGCCGTCGATCTCGTCGATGCCGCCGCCGCCACTAAGCAGATCGGTTCCGCTGCCGCCTTTGAGGATGTCGTTGTCGAGCCCGCCGTTGAGGTCATCGCTGTCGCCGCCGCCTCGTAGGTCGTCAGCACCTGCGCCGCCGTCGAGCACGTCGTCTCCTTCGCCCCCGACGAGCACGTCGTCGTCGTCGTTGCCTGACAGTACGTCGTTGCCGAAGTCGCCGCGAATAAAGTCGTTGCCCGCGCCACCGTTGAGGGTGTCGTTGCCACGCTTGCCGCGCAGCACGTCGTCGCCGCCTTGTCCGTCGATGATGTCGTTGCCGCCCTGGCCGATGAGTTCGTCGTTGCCATCGCCGCCTTCGATGGTGTCGGCTCCGGTACCGCCGCGAACGTGATCGTCGCCAGCGCCCGCGAACACAAGGTCGGCCCCTGCGCCAGCTTTGATGATGTCGTCACCGGCTCCGGCGTGAATGATGTCGTTTCCGGCCTTGGACCGAATCTTGTTTGCCGAGGGCCCGGCGCAGATAAAGTCATCGCCGGTTGTACCGCGGATGATCTGGGCGTCGGACACGATGACGTTGTAGCCGGCGGGAGCAATACCGCAGTCGGTTGCTTGCGCATGGGCTGTTGTTGGTGCCAACGACACGGTGAGCAGCGTTGCCGCGGCGACCGCGACACGGCGTCGAGAAATCGAAACGAATGACATGACGGTGAACCTCGCAAAGATCGATAGTGATTTTCGATCGGCGAGTTCGGCCAGATTTTAAGCGCTTGCCATCTTCTGCAGAGCGGATTGCAGCATCGTTGGCCAATACTCGTCGATGTCGGGAACGAGATCGGCGGCAGTAACGGTGAAGGTGGCTGGTTCGCCATCTATGGGGAGTTCGGTCACCTTTGCGGTCGCTGCGGCTTCGGTGAAAAGCGCAAGAAGGTCGTCGAGGAGAATCTCGGCAACGGCGTCGAGTTCGCTGGGATCGGGCGAGTACGCAGCAAGTGGGCGGTCGTCGCAGAGCAGAAAGGCGTGCACGATCTCGCGGTTGATGCCCTCAGCCGCATCATCGGTGTCGGTGATACGGAAGGTTCCGAGCTCCACAAGTTCGTCAAAGGTGGGCGAGATACCGAGTTCCTCATGGAGTTCGCGGATGCCGTCTGCGATGGTTTCATCGGCAAGCACGTGGCCAGCTGCGCTCAGGTCAAGGAGGCCGGGGAAGGCCTTCTTGCGGCGACTGCGACGCTGCAGAATGGCGTGGAGGCCACTTGGTCGATGTGCCACAACAAGACAGTGAAACACCTCATGCCAGTGCCCGAGGCGGTGCACCTCGTCGCGGGGGAGTGGCTCGAGACGGTCGCCTGTCGCAGAGAGGGTCATCAGCAGTTCATGGTCAGCCATCGCTGGCCCACGATAGCCACTGCTCGAAAGAACGCCAGAGAACCTGGCGCCCGTGTTCGCTCTGTCCGCGGCCGCTGCTACAGTCATTTCTTCGAATGGGGCTGTAGCTCAGTTGGCTAGAGTGCTTCCGTGGCACGGAAGAAGTCGCGGGTTCGATTCCCGCCAGCTCCACTCATCAGCAATGCCCGGTCAACTTCTGGTTGGCCGGGCATTTGCTGTTTTTGGCTTCAGTTGGACGAAAGCGAGAGCTGATCAGCCGTTGAACTTCACAAGATTCTCGGCCAACCAGACCGAATACGCAGCCGTGCCTGACGGGGTCATGTGGCCTTCATCGATGAACCACGTGTCCTTGTGGAGCGAGGGGTCTGCAGGGATGAACTCCGCACCACTTTCAAGAGCGATCTGTTCGAGGTTGAGCTGGGCCTGACGGTACGAGATCGTCGATTCGCTGAGGTGGTTGATCCAGCGCTGCGCCATCGGCATTTCGGAGATCACGACATCGATGCCCTGTGCTCTGAGGTCGACGATGGTGCTTCGTAACGCATTCATAAAATCGTCGTCGAGTCGGATCTGTTTGCGGTTGGGGTTGAGAAGAAACGACTCGGGGTCGGTTGGGGCCCAATCGTCGACCTGCCAGAAGCCGTCGGAACGGAAGCTGACATCCCACACCCAGTCTGGTTCGGTGATCAACTGCGGCAGATTGTTGATGCCGCGGAGCCACGACCGGTTGCGCCACAGTGCCGAGTTTTGCTGGATGTAGAGCCGCGGATTCTTGTAGAGCTTCGGTTCAACCGGATTCAAAAGATCGTTGATGGGTGTCCAACTGCGAGGGCATGCTTCGGCATCAAAGTCGGTTGGCGACACGGCAAGAACAACGACATCGGGGTTGAGTTGTGGTCCGACATGATTTGGTAACCAGTCGCTCATGACCATCGGGTTGCCGCAGCCGATGGACGCGTTGAAGATGTTCATCGAGGAAAGGTCACCAATAATTTGCGGGTCGAGTCCGACTCCCGCCATTGAAGTGCCCGCCACGACAACGTCGATGTCGGGGTCGGTCGGATCATCATCGGTTAGGTCACGAATGAACTTCAATTGGCGCTCTACTTGCACATCGCCGGCCGCTGCGTCGATGCCCCGTCGCGGTTCGACGACAAGTCGTGCAAACAGTTCGCCTGCGGCGAGGAGCGAGACGAGCACGGCGAGGAACCAGAACATCCGTCGCCCGCGGTGGCGCCTTGCGGGGGCAGCTTGGTCCGACGGGGCAGTCGGTGCGATTTGAGGCGGTGGCGTGAGGTGGTTCATGGGCTCAGAACTGGAAGTAGATGAAAGGCGTTTGTGGGCCGCTGCTGGTGATCACCACAGCGAGGATTGAGAGGCCAGCAAGTGCGCCGGCAATGGCCGGCCATTCGCCCTTCGCTAGGGGGCGGTCGACCTCGAACCGCTGCAGGACGTCGGTGAGTAGCAGCGTGAGGCCAGCGAGGACGACTAGTACGAGGTCCCAGCTGACAGGGTTGTTGGTTTCGAAACTGAACAATTGCGCGATGAGGCTGACCGCTCCGGAGAAGTCAGGCGCCCGGAAGAACACCCAAGCGAACGTGACATACACGAAAGTGCCCATCACCTTCGGCATATGGCGCAAGCCGATCGAAGCTGTCGGTGCCCGGCCGCCGAGCGAGCGGTGAAGGGCAAGGGCGCCACCGTGCAGTGCACCCCAAACGATGAAGTTGGTTCCCGCTCCGTGCCAGAGCCCGCCGAGCAGCATGGTGATCAGCAGGTTTCGGTAGGTCTTGACCTTTCCTGACCGATTGCCTCCCAGCGGGATATAGAGGTAGTCGCGCAGCCAGGTCGACAACGAAATATGCCAGCGCTGCCAAAATTCGGTGATGTTGCGCGAGAGATACGGCTGTTCGAAGTTGCGCATCAACTCGATATTGAGCAGCCGGGACACTCCTCGAGCCATGTCGGTGTAGCCGCTGAAGTCGGCATAGATCTGGATGCTGAAGCCCACAACCGCAACCAGGACTTCGGTTGTTGTGAGGGTTTCCGCGTCGTTGCCGAACCCGTTCTCGACCAGCGGCGCCAACATGTCGGCGACGGCGATCTTCTTGAACAGTCCGAAGAAGAAGAGCGTGACGCCAGAACGGAACTGCGATTCGTTCAGGCGGCCGCGTGGCGTAGTGATCTGCGGAAGCAGATTCTGGGCACGCTCGATGGGGCCAGCCACCAGCTGCGGGAAAAACGCGACGTACGTAGCGAAATCGACCAGGAAAGGTGTCGGCTCGATCCTGCGCCGGTAAATGTCGAACGAGTACGAGATTGTCTGGAATGTGTAGAACGAGATACCAACCGGCAAGACAAGCCGAAGGAGCGGTGGGTTGGCATCGAGGCCGATGCTGCCGAGCGCATCGGAAGCGGTGTCGACGAAAAAGTCGAAGTATTTGAACGCGCCGAGGATGCCGAGGTTGACGGCGATGCTCAGCCAAAGCAGGTTCCGCCGCCGGGTGTCGGGCGAACGGTGCATTGCGAGGCCGATGTTGTAGTCGACGAGTGTCGAGAACACCAGCAACGAGAGGAAGCGCCAATCCCACCAGCCGTAAAATACATACGAGGCAACCAGCAGAACGAAGTTCTGGAATCGTTTGGGGACCGTCCAATAGGTCGCCAGGACGATCGGGATAAAGACAGCAAAGGCAGCGGAGTTGAAGATCATCGGGCTAGCACCGCCGATTTGGTGCGTATCTTCGCCGTTGCTGCGCTGTCGTCAGCGGTTGCCGGGGGTGTTCGGTGATCTGCAGCTGGGTTGTCTGGTGGTACTAGGCGGAACGGCAGCGACGGCGGTACCGGGTCGGTCGCTGGCGCATCGTCAGCGGTCAACCAGTCAAAGTTGGGAAGAACGGGGTCGAGAAAGGTCGGCGTTGCGCCACCGGCCGCAGCGAGCGTGGACGAACACAGCACGAAGGCAGCCACAGCGGCGGCGACCCGCTTCCGTCCGCCGAACCGGTGGGGGGAGCCGGCGCGGCGGACGGGGGTAGAAGTGGCGACCTGCGACATCGTGACGTTCGCCGAAATCGTGACGTTCGCCGAAATCGGCGACACGTTCGCGAGGTCTACGGTGTGGCGCTCCAGCATCGCCTGCACGACAGCGTGCTCGTTGCGAAGCTCTGCATCTTGGGCAGGGGCTGCTAACGCTGCGTAGAACTGCTCAAGTCGCCCATCGGTGGTCATGCATCAGGGGTTAACGACCGAAAGAGAGAGAGCGTTACAACATTTTCAATGTTTTTCGATAAATTTGCGTATTTCGTG
Organism: uncultured Acidimicrobiales bacterium; assembly: GCA_938015295.1. Taxonomy (GTDB): domain Bacteria; phylum Actinomycetota; class Acidimicrobiia; order Acidimicrobiales; family SHLQ01; genus CALLQB01. The sequence continues at coordinate 5,360 of CALLQB010000051.1, read as the reverse complement.
GCGTCGGCTCCGGGATCGTGGTGCGATTCGAGCAATTCCCGGAGTTTGGCCAGCCCACGGTGTGTGTGCACTCGTACGCTGCCCGGACTGATGTCCATCACCGCTGCAACTTCCTTTGCCGGCATGTCGGCGAGAACCCGGAGAGCGATTGCGGTAGCTTGTTCGTCGGAGAGTTGCGCGAGCAGCGAAACGGCCCACTCGGTCGATCCGGCAACAGAAAAGGCGTTGTCGCATCGGCTGCTCAGCGTTCGACTCGTCGAATCCTGCAAGGTGTTGGGCCGAGGCTTCCGCATCCGTGCACGCGCATCGTCGAGGATTCGGCGGTGCGCAAGGGTGAAAAGCCAACGCCGAAACGCCGCCGGGTCGCCCTCAAAGTCGGACAGCTTCGCTGCAATATCAATCCACACGGCCGATGCCAGATCGTCTGGGTCGCTCACGTTTCTACTGCGGAAGAAGCGGACGAGACGAGGATTCCAGTGACGCCAGATGACGGTGACCGCGTTTGATTCGCCCGCAATAGCTTTCGCGAGAACGCCAGGGGTGATCCCAGCGATGGGTACAGTCATGTTTCTTACATCGTCGAGATGGACAGCGAGCTGTAGTGCCAATCCGCTGGCCACGAGCAAAGCGCTGTCAACACGGCGAAGGCGTCGTAGGCTTGATCTCTATGGCAAATGGCTATCTTCCGTCTGAGTTCGAGACTCGTTGGCAACAACGGTGGCGTGATGAACGCACCTACGAGATCGACAACGACGACCCGCGTCCGAGCACCTATGTGCTGTCGATGTATCCGTACCCGAGCGGCAAAGCCCACATTGGTCACGTGCGCAACTACACCTTTGGTGACCTGTTAGTTCGCTACCGCACGATGAACGGCTACGGCGTGTTGTCGCCGATTGGTTTCGATAGTTTCGGTCTACCCGCCGAGAACGCTGCAATGAAAACCGGCGAGCATCCGCGCACCTACACCGATGCACGCATCGAGGAGCTCTCCTCCTCGCTCACCGCGATCGGTGCGGTGTATGACTGGCGCCGGATGGTCAAGAGCCACGACCCCGAGTACATGAAGTGGGGCCAGTGGATCTTCAAACAGTTCTACAACGCAGGTCTGGCTTATCGGGCTGAAGCCCCGGTGAACTGGTGTCCGGGGTGTGGCACGGTGCTTGCCAATGAGCAGGTAAACGCCGACGGCACCTGCGACCGCTCAGGCGACCTTGTCGAACGCATCAACAAAGTGCAGTGGTTCTACCGCATCACCCAGTACGCACAGGAGTTGCTCGACGACCTCGACGAACTCGATTGGCCGCAACGGGTCAAGACAATGCAGACCAACTGGATCGGCCGAAGTGAAGGCGCAGAGTTTGCGCTGCCGATCGCCGACGCCGACGGCAATGCTCGAACCGATGTTGCCGGCCTTGCGGTCTACACGACGCGGCCCGACACCGGTTTCGGTATGACCTTCGCCGTCATGGCCCCCGAGCACAACCGCGTCGACGAACTCACCACCGACGATCAACGCCCAGCCGTTGAAGCATTTCGGGCCGAGGTGAAGGAAAAGAGCGAGATCGACCGAATGTCAACCGACGGGCCGATCGACAAACGCGGCGTGGCCACGGGTTCGTCGGTCATCAACCCGTTTACCGGCGCCACGATCCCGCTGTTTCTTGCCGACTACGTGCTGACGACCTACGGCACGGGCGCCATCATGGCGGTGCCGGGCCAAGATCAGCGCGACTGGGACTTCGCCAAGGCCTACGACTTGCCGATCGTTCGAACGGTCGCTCCGCCCGACGACTTCGACGGCGAGGCGTTTACCGGCGACGGGCCAGCGGTGAATAGCGGTTGGCTCGACGGTATGGGTGTTGTCGAAGCAAAGGCTGCGGCGATCTCCTGGCTCGTCGACAACAACTACGGCGAAAGCAAAATCAACTTCCGCCTCCGCGACTGGTTGCTGTCGCGCCAGCGTTTCTGGGGTTGCCCGATACCGATTATCTATTGCGACGACTGCGGCGAACAGCTCGTGCCCGACGATCAGCTGCCGATCGTGGCTCCCGATGACGTGACGTTCGAAGCAACCGGTAAGTCGCCACTGGCCACCCACGAGGGTTTTCTCAACACCACGTGTCCCGAGTGCGGCAAACCCGCTACCCGCGAAACCGACACGATGGATACTTTCGTCGATTCGTCGTGGTACTTCCTCCGTTTCGCCGACGCCTTCAACACCGACGAACCGTTCAGCGTCGAGGCAATCAAACGCTGGCTGCCGGTCGATCAGTACATCGGCGGTGTCGAGCACGCAATTTTGCATCTGTTGTACGCCCGCTTCTACACCAAGGCTCTCGCCGATCTGGGCATCGCCCCCAAAGAGCTTCGCGAGCCCTTTGCCCGGTTGTTCACCCAGGGCATGGTTCGTATGGGCGGAGGCAAGATGTCGAAGTCAAAAGGCAATCTCGTTGCGCCCGAGGCAATCATCGCCGAGCACGGCGCCGATGCACTTCGTCTGGCAATCCTGCAGGTAAAGCCGCCGGCTGAGGATGTCGACTGGGAAGATTTCCAGCTCGACGGTTGTGCTCGCTTCCTCGGTCGCGTGTGGCGTCTCGCGGCATCAACTGCCGACATCAAGAACCGCCGGAGCGGCGTGCACACCGAAGCCGACGTCGAAATCGACAAGTTGGTGCATCGCCTGATTGTGCGGGTCACCGGCGACTTCGAACGTTGGTCCTACAACACAGCCGTGGCGGCGTACATGGAGTTCACCAACGACCTCTACCGGTATGTCCAAAGCGACGATGGCCCGCACGCCGAGGTCCTCGATTACGCCGTCGATACGCTGCTGCTGTTGTTGGCTCCACCGGTCCCGCATATGGCAGCCGAGCTGTGGGAAATGCGCCACGACGCACATATCCACCTCGCTGCGTGGCCGGTTGCCGATGAGTCCAAACTGGTTGTCGAAACCGAAACGATGATCGTGCAGGTCAACGGCAAACTTCGCGACCGAATCGATGTTCCTGCCGGTATTGCTGATGCCGACGCGGAGGCTCTGGCACTTGCTTCAGAGAAAGTTCAAGCCTTTCTCGAGGGCGAGCCCAAAAAGATCATCGTGCGCGCACCGAAGCTGGTCAACATCGTTGCCTGACGAGCCACCGCCGCAACGACGCCACCTCACCCACGATGCGGCGACGGCCTTTCTTGGCGTCGAGCCAGTCGACGTACGTCGTCTGGCTGGCGGGCATATCCACCGGAGTTTTCAGGTGACGTCGGCCGACGATGACGTAGTCATCCAAGAGCTGAATACCACGGTGTTTCCCGACATCGACGCGGTACAAACAAACTTGGGCGTCGTCTCGCAGCATCTGCTGTCGCTTGGACATCAGACGATCGAACCGGTGCTGTCGGTGTCGGGGCGCCAGCTCTATGTCGACGACGAGGGCGGAAGGTGGCGTGCGGTTCGTTTCGTCGAAGGCGAGATAGCGAGCGCCGCTGCTGTCTCGGTCGAGGAGTTGACGTCGATCAGTCGATTTCTTGGCGAGTTCGACGCCGCCCTTCGTCTCTTGCCGCTCGATTCGCTCGCAACAACCATTCCTCGGTTTCACGACTTCGGTTACCGGCTGGCGCAGCTCACCGATGCCATTGCGGCCGACCGGGTCGGTCGTGTTGCCGGTTGTGCGGTGGCGATCGACCGTGTCATGCGTGCGGTCGTATTGCTCACCGATCAGCAGGACTGGAGCGCCTGGCACGAACTTCCCGTGCGGCTGGTACACAACGACGCTAAGGCAAGCAACGTCATCGTCGATCCCGAGACGTTGAACCCTCGTTGTGTGATCGACCTTGATACCTGTATGCAGGGCACGCTTCTTAACGACGTCGGCGAGCTTGTGCGGAGCTATGGCAAGGCGACAAACCCGGTCGACCGTCATCGGTTGCAGGCCGTGATCGACGGTTTCATCGGTGGTTGGGGTCCTGATCTTGCCGATGTTGAACTAGCGCTGATGCCGTTGGCCGGCGCCAAGCTGACGATTGAAAACGCGGTGCGATTTCTGGCCGATCACCTCGATGGCGACCGCTACTTCAGGTTGTCGGGGTCCGAGTCAAACCTTGGCCGGTGCATCGCCGAGGTGGCCCACGGCGAGAACCTTTTGTCGTTGCTGCCTGGTTGACTCCCGGTGGGTCAGGTACCGCTCGTAGCGCGCTAAGTTCGCTCCAGTGCGTCCCCTCTCCCCATTCTCCCCACTCTCCCCATTTCGCATCTCCCGCGTTTCCCTGCTCTGCCGCGTTGGCATTGCTTTAGCTCTGGTAGTGGCCATGGTTGTTCCGGCAGCATCGGCGCGCGCTGAGAACCGTATCCGGTTGGCTGACACGGCGTGGGATCTGGTGAGCAAAGCGACCGACGAGGAGATTCGAACGTACTTCTCTCATCTCAAGACGGCAGGGTTTGATGAAGCTTGGCTGTCGCTCATGCCAATCGATGGCTGGGGATTCGAAAGCACGCAGATTACCGGCACGACTGCCGGCACGATCGAAGCCGATGGTTCGCTTACGCTGACCGAAGAGCAGACCAACCGAATGCACTTTGTGCTGAACGAAGCCGAAGCGAACCAGATTCAGGTGACGTTGGCTCCGATTTGGGGCGTTGGATATGTGCACGGTCATTGGCAAGACGGTGCGTGCACCAAGCTTGACGAAGGCCCGCTCAATGCCGACACCGCATACGGCTGGGGGCATCAGGTTGGCTCAGAGTTCGGTCGTGATGCTGCGCTTGGCAGGTGGCTGCTCGGTGGCGACAATTTCTGCAACACCGAGGACGAACAGATCTGGGCTGAGATGGCCAGGGGGATCCGCGACGCCGGATCGCTGCGAACCACCGGCTATCACACGGCCTCAAACGACTTCCGGCATTTCCGTTTCTCGAACGAGCCATGGCACGAGTTCTTTGCGATTCAGACCTCGCATTGCACTCGACCCGCCGCCGCGGAGAAGCAGCTGCGAGATGTGGTTGCCGCCAGCGATGGCAAACCGGTGTTCGCGGCGGAGATGCGCTACGAAGCCTTGGCGCCCGACTGGTTAGGGTGCATCCATCATCCCGGGAATCCGGTTGATGCCGATGACGTGGCCGACGACATCAAGGCGGCGTTATCTGCGCAGGTAACCGGGGTCGTCTTCGGCCATAACGAGCGTTGGCAGTGGGGGAACAACATCTTGGGCGCGGTCGGCGATCCGATTGGTTCGCTTGGCTCGCCGGGGGAGCAGCGGGCGATTGACTTGCTGCGGGTCGTGCCAGCTCCGACGACAACGACTACGACTAGTACGACCACAACCACGACCACGTCGGCTCCTCCAACATCGAGTTCGACATCTACGAC
>CALLQB010000050.1 GCA_938015295.1 uncultured Acidimicrobiales bacterium | reverse complement strand
TACTGGCGCCCCGAACGGCCCCTTCGATGCAATCCCGGCCGGTGCGCAACCTGGCGACTTCGTCATGGTGGCCGTTGCACCCTCAAACAATAAAACTCCTTCGAGGCCTGCCGCTGGATGGACAAACGGCGGATCAGCTGGCGTGCCGGGCGGCCAGATGATCTACCTTTACTACCGGTTTGTTCCGCCGGGAGGCTTCAATTCGGCGCAGAACTTCAATTCGTCAAATGGCACAAACGTCGCGGTCGCCAGTGTGGCTTACCGAGGCGTCGACCCGATTTCTCCGGTCCTGAGCTCGAACTTCGGTTCGGATGGCGGCAGCCTCATCGTCGGGACTCAGCCGGTCCCTGGCCCTGATACTGGCGACGGCGTCGACGATGTTTCGTTGCTCTTCGCAGCCTCGAACGCGACGACAGGGTTCGTACCTCAAAACCCTGCTGGACTCACGCTGGACGCGACGGTGACCGACAGCCGGTCGGTCGCCATTGCCTCCACTGCCGCAACTGGGGTAACCGACACAACGGTGGAAGTTTCAACAACTTTTTGTTGCGATGCTTTTTCCTGGATTCTGGTCAACCTCAATCCAGATTCCGGCCTTACCCGAGACCTCACCGTCGGCGTGTTCGACAACATCGCCGCCGATGCCCTGTCGGCTGGCGGAACGCCCGGACTCGCTGGCAACGACTACATCCCGTTTTCTGCGACGGTGTATCGCGACGACGGGGACGGCGTGCCCGACGGCGGTGATACAGCGGTCAACACCATTCTTACGCTCACGGCCAACCAAACAACCGTTCCCTTGCCCGAGGCGACGTACTGGATAGCCGCATCCCCAGAGACGAGCAGTACACCCGAGCTGTGGTTTGAACAAACGTACGGTCCCAGCGGCGCCCGTTGCGATGACGGACTCGGCGGCATCTCTGAGCGCGCGACTGCTGGCCCCTGCTATGGCGGCCAGAACGCAAGCGTTTCCGATGACGGCACCAACAACCTCAGCGCCTCTGAACATGTCGCCAGAGTCGATCTGTTTGGCAGTGATGTCACGGTCGACTTCGGGTTCTCGACCAACGTCGTCGTCAACACTCGCGACGGCGATGACGATGCCACTTCTGGCCGCAGCATCCAAGGCTCGCTACGCCAATTCATCACCAACGCCAACACGAACCCCGATGCTTCGAACATGCGATTCGTGCCGGTTGCCGGAACCAGTGCCTCGTCCGCCGGGCTCGACTGGTGGATGGTGTTGCCAAGCACACCGTTGCCGAATATCACCAGCCAGACCGCAGTCGACGGCACGCCCTATGACTACCGCGACGGGGTGACCTTGGTCCCCCCGAGTTCGGTCATGCCGATCAGCAACGTCGGAACCACGGCGACTGCCGTTCCGGCAATCCCCTACCCACAGTTTCATATCAATGGAGAGACGCTTCGACTCGACGGCGCAGATTCGGCATCAATTCGTGGGCTTGCAATCCACAACGGCACGGCGCCATCGATCGACATCGCGAACTCTTCCCAGGTAGCAATCGACAACGTCTTCGCAGGTACATCGCCACCCGGCATTACCCCTTTGCAGAACCCGAGCCAATACGGAATCAACGTGACCGGAAGTACAAGCGGTTCCGTAGCCAACTCGTTCATCACCCGCAACAGCGAAGTCGGCGTGCTCATCGACGCTTCATCACCCGGGTGGCTCATCGAGGAGAGCGTCGTGGGCAACAACGGCACCGCCGCCAACATCGCGAGCAATGGCATCGAGACGGCAAGCGCACTTTCGATAACCACAAGTCTGATTACCGCGAACCAAGGATCGGGACTTTTTGTCTCGGCCGGCACGGGACCAAGCCTGGTCTCGAATTCGACAATCGATGGCAACGGGGCCGGAACCGTCCGCGACTCGGGAATTCACCTCGCCGGTTCGGGAACGGCCGTGACCCAGTCGGTGATCACCAACAACGGCGGTGCGGGTATACGGGTCGCGCAGACATCGTCTGGCAACGAGTTCACGGCGAACAGTATCTTCGACAACGCCGACTTCGGGATCGACCTGCTCGAAACCGGGAACGATGCCGTTAGCGGCGCGGCGCCGTATCACACGCCAAACGATCAGGGCGACACCGATGTTGGCGGCAACAACCTGACAAACAAGCCCGTTATCGAATGGGTCACCAGCGGCCCAGGAACCGTGACCGTCGCCGGTTGGGCCCCCGCCGGATCGTCTCTCGAGTTCTTTGAAAGCGCCGTGACACCCTCGTTCTTCGGCGACGGTCAAACCTATCTGCACACCGCCGCAGAGGGGTCCGGCGCCGACACAGACGCCACCACAAGCGCCTACAACACACCTTCGGGAAATATCACCGGTGCCTCGCGATTCGAAATTACGCTACCGGTGCCCTCAAGCCCCGGCACCTGGTATACGGCCACCGCTGCAGTCGCTGGCGAAACCAGCGAGTTCTCGAACAGCGTCCGCGTCGATGCTTGGACACCCATCGTTACCGTCACCAGCCCGTTGAACGTTGACGAGGAAACGCTCCTCACCGAAACCGCCACGGCCGTCGATCCAAATCCGGGAACCGGCCTGACCTGGACGCTTGAACCCGGCGTAGACCCTGTGCCTTCCGGCATGTCTATCGACAGCGGTGGCACGATCACGTGGACTCCTGACGAAACACTCGGCGGCCAGAGCTTCTCCATCATGGTCAAGGCCGCCGACAGCTTCGGGTTCTCTGGCGCGGCGCCGCTCACCATCAATGTCATCGATGTCAACCAGGCGCCCGTATTCGATGCCGATGTCGCTGTCGAAGTCCGAACCGTTGGCGAAGCCTTCGACTACACCCACCTCGCATCAGACCCCGACGGAGACACTCTTGTATGGTCGGTCGACACACTTCCACCTGGTATTGCTCTCGATCCGGTGACGGGTCGCCTCTTCGGCACCCACACCACCCCAGGGTCATGGGCCGTGAACCTCACGGTTACCGACAACGGAAGTCCGGCACTTTCCGACACCCTGCTGATCGATTGGACAGTCGTTGCCGTCAATTCTCTGCCGGTCGCATCGGTGACTTCGCCGCTCCGAGGCGATGAGTCGACGACCTTCACCACTACAGCCTCGGTCAGCGACCCCGATAGCGGCGACACCCACACCTGGAGTCTTGCTCCTGGCACTGACCTCGTGCCTGCTTGGCTGACCATCGACCCCGCCACCGGCGTCATCAGCGCAGCGCCCGCAGAATCCGACGGCCCGACATCGGTCGGCGTTTCGGTTGTTGTGTCAGATGGAACCGACAGCGACACAGCGACACTTTCGGTCATCGTCGATGAAACCAATCAGGCACCAGCATTGCCGGGCGACCGTTTGGCGACCGCAGCCGTGGGCGAAGCTGTCTCGATCGCCAACGCCGCAAGCGACCCCGACCTGCCAGCGAACACGCTTCTCTATTCGGTCGATGCCCTCCCCCCAGGCCTCGCCATCGACCCAGCAACCGGTGAGATCACCGGCACCATCGCCCCTACCGCAGTAGCGAGCTACGTTTCCAACGTGACGGTTGTCGACGACGGATCGCCAACCCTCAGCGATCTCCTGCGCATCGACTGGACAATCACCGGAATCGTTAGCCCAGATATCGGCGAAGTACAGGTACGAACGTTCGTTGATACGGGAGCCAACGGACTGGCCACCGGAGTTGTAGGCGACACAGACAATCCGCTTGCCGGCACAATCGTGTCACTCTTTCTCGACGATGGCGACGGCATCGCCGAAGCCGCTTCCCAAGACACGCTTGTCACCTCGACGACCACCACTGGCGATCACACATTCACCGGCCTCGCACCCGGCGATTACTGGGTCATCGTCGATTCCCGCGAAATTGCCACCGCCGGATGGCCTGAACAAACCTACGGCCCGGCGGGAGGCTTGTGTGGCCAAGAGCCCGGCGGCGTGCGAACCACGGCGGGGCTGTGTATCGGTGGCCGCAACATGGGTTTCGACGACGGACTATCGACGTTGGCTCCTGACGTTGCCGAACACATCTCGCTCGTCACCGTGGCAAACGACCTGACCACCGACGTCGACTTCGGCTTCAGCTTTGAGGCGATCACCGTGTTCGAAGAGTCGGCTACCCCCCTGCCTGGCCCGCCCCACATTGTGGCTCAAGGCACCCTCCGCCAATTCATCCTCAACGCAAACGCTGGCTATGCCACGTCGACCGTCTTCTTCGAACCCGAAACCCTCGCCGGGACCGATGGGCTCGGAAATCAATGGGCGGTTGTGAACCTCGAAAGTGAGCTGCCTGCGGTAACAGCTGATGGTGTCACCGTCGACGGCACGCTGCATCGAAGCAGTGGCACATTCGGGCCCATTGCAGACCCGAACCCCAGCACCTTCGCCCTCGATCCAATCGGTACGAGCGCTTCGGTCGACATCATCGAAGGAGCTGACGTCGAGCTTGCCGGGAAGTTGGCCTTTTCGACATCGATTGGCTCGACGGTTCGCGACTTGTCGATCAATCCAGTCACCGGAGCGGCGTTGACCGTTACCGATAGCTCGGGGTTCAACATCTCGAGCGCGCAACTTGCGCAACCTCCGGTGCCGGGTGCCGGACCAGCAACCTCCACCGCTGGACTCGTCGTCCAGAACAGCGCCAACGGAGCAGCAGCCTTTATCGCTGTAGGAGCCGCAAGCAACGATGCTGTCCAGATCGACAGCACCTCCACCGACTGGATGGTGCGCAACACGTTGATCGAAGGCGCACGAAACGGTGTCGTTAGTGCTGCACCGGTCACTCTTTCTCGAGTAGTGGTTTCTGGCGTAGGCAACGACGGTCTGATTCTCGGCTCAACAGCAAACGGCTCTTCGATCTCGCAATCGACCGTCACCGCGTCGGGCAACGCCGGAGCGCTGATCGATGGGGCCGACAATGTGCTGATAAGCGAATCGGTGTTCGCCGACAACGTTGGCAACGGCGTGGCGGTGCTGGGAGACGCATCCGATGTCGTGGCCTACCGCTCGCATTTCTCCGGCAACGCAGCGCCTGGAATCGATCTCTACTCTGGCCTGCTCCCTGCGCCGATCGATGGCCGCACGCTAAACGATGACGGAGACGGCGACACCGGCGGCAACCAGCTGCTGAACACTCCTGTCATCACCAGCGCAATCATCGATGGCACGACCATCTACATCAACGGCTTTGCCCCGTCCGGCGCAACCATCGACTTCTACGGAGCAGACACGTTCAGCGGCGACGCCGAGGGAGCGATCTGGCTCCAGACGGCCGTTGAGGGTGTGGCCGACAGCGAGCCCGGGACCGGCAGCTACTTTGACGCTGCTGCCGGCGCCGAGTCGGCGGCCGAGATGTTTGGCTTCAGCTACTCGGTGCTGGACTTCGCAGCAGCTTCGTCAGCCGGCATCACCGCCACCGCCACCGTTGGCGGGACCGGCACCTCAGAGTTCAGCCCGGCCACCGTGATCGATCGCAACGTCGCCCCGACGGTTGACCCGGTTCTCGCGACGATCAACGAGGGGTCGACGCTTACCCAAGCTCTCTCGGCCACCGACTTGACGACACTCGCCCCCGTTTCGTTCGCGGTCACCGCGGGCACCGACCCGGTGCCCGCCGGTCTCATCGTCGATGGCTCAAACAACGTTGTTTGGACCCCTGACGAAGCCACGGGGCCCGCCACCATAAACCTCACGGTGCAGGCCACTGACTCCTTTGGTCTGACATCGTCGGCTGCGCTGGTCATTGAGGTCGGCGAGGTTAACGCAGCACCGAGCATTTCCGGTATCTCCAGCGTGACCGTCCAGGCCGGTGACCCGGTGGCGAGTCTGCTGTTCTCTGCGGCCGACGTCGATCTTCCTGCGAATACGCTGACCTTTTCCGCCGTCGGCCTCCCAGCCGGAGCGAGCATCGATGCGGCAACTGGCGAGCTGGTCTTTGCCATTCCCGCAACTACTGCACCGGGCACCACGACCTCGACAATCATCGTGACTGACAACGGCAGCCCAACGAGGTCGGCAACACTGCAACTCGACTGGAACATCACGGCACCGCCCACCACCACCGCAGCACCCACCACCACCGCAGCACCCACGACAACCACCGCGGCACCCACCACCACCGCAGCGCCCACCACCACAACCACACTCGCCCCAAACACCGCCCCAGCTCCTAGTGACGATGCCTATGAAGTCGAGGCTGGTCTCACACTCACTCTCGGCCGACCAGGCGTCTTGGCCAACGACACCGACAGCGACGGCGATGTGTTGACCGCTAGTCTCATCGCCGCTCCGGGAGCCGGCGAACTCGTGCTCGCAGACGACGGCTCGTTTGTGTTTGACGCAACCACCGCGACACCCGGTGAATATACGTTCACCTACAGCGCCGACGATGGGCAGGGCGCCACAACCAAAGCGACAGCACTCATCACGGTCACCGCACCTGACCTTGCGTTCGTCAACAACATCGACGCAATCGACGACACCATTACGTCGTTCACGACCGAACCCATCGAGTTCAACGTGCTCGACAACGACCGCGCTGATGATTTCGACACGCTGCAACTCACCCAGGCGACGCCTCCCGACGTTGGCCAACTCGAGGTCGCGAGCGATGGTCGCAGCATCTACGACGCACCAACTGGCTGGCAGGGCGAAACAACATTCGTCTACACCATCGAGTCCGCTAGCGGACAACAAGACACGGCAACCGTGACCATCGTCGTGGGCTCACCAGTGGTGAAGTCCGACGACGTCACCCTCTCGTCGTACGTGACGGTCGCTATCGCGGTACTCGAAAACGACTTCGCCGAGGACGGGCTGTCGCTGCGCATCGTCGACTTCGATCAGCCAAGCAATGGTCTGGTCGAGTTGAGCGAAACGGGCACGCTGCTCTTCACCCCAGACCCCGGGTTTGTCGGCGTTACGCAGTTCGCCTACACCGCTGGCGACGAGAACGGCGCAACCGCCAGCGCGACTGTTCGTGTTGAGGTGCTCGCGGAGGCCGAAACTCGCGGCAGGGAACTGGCCAAGGAGATCGGTCTCACTCTGCTCGATGTCGAAGCGCCTGTCGATGACTCCGAGATAACACCCGCCCCGTCGCTAACCGACGATGGCGTCGGGCTGTTCGTCGCTGCTCTCTTTCGCCAGCTCGGTGCGCTTCAGCTGAACAACCTTTGGCTGGCCATGGCACTGCTGTGGGCTATTACGTTCCTCGGCTTTCTCTCGATCATCACCCGCCGCCCTCAGTTGTGGGCCGTGACCAACGTCGACCGAAAATCGAGGCTTCCAGCCTTCGAAACAATCGGTTCGACAGAAGCGTTGTTCTGGTTCGCCGCCGACGCCGAAGGCATTTGGAGTACCGGCAAAACAATCACCACAGGCGGCGTCGTGTGGCGGCAGGTCGAAACCCCTGCCGGCGTTGGTTGGGTCGAGGCAGACAAGCTGGCGAAGGTCGACGGCAACAGTGCTGACAGTGCCGACAGTGCCGAATCAGTCGAGTTGGTCGAGGTCGCGGACGGCTCCCCGGGAAGCTGAAGTCGTCAGCGCCGCATAAGCAAGCAACGCTTTGGAAACCTGACGCTCGCGACCGGTTGGCTGCCAACCATCTGCACCAAGCGCATCCATTGCGTTGCGACGATCTGCGAGGTCTTCCGGTGAGATCTGCAGTTCGATGCTCCGAGACGGAATATCGATAACAATCCGGTCGCCGGTTTCCACGAGGCCGATGGCCCCGCCTTCGGCAGCTTCTGGCGACACATGGCCGATCGACAGACCAGATGTTCCGCCCGAGAACCTGCCGTCGGTAAGCAAGGCAACTTCCTTGCCAAGGCCCCTCGATTTGATATAGGTGGTCGGATACAACATCTCCTGCATACCAGGGCCGCCTTTGGGACCTTCGTACCGCACGATGACCACATCGCCAGCCTGCACTTCTTCGCCAAGAATGCCCTCGACCGCTGCATCCTGCGACTCGTACACGCGAGCGACGCCCTCGAAATGAAAGTTTTCTTCGTCGACGCCCGCCGTTTTGACGATGCAGCCTTCCTCAGCGATATTGCCAAACAGCACGCCCAGGCCACCGTCTTGGGTGTAGGCGTTGGCCACCGTACGGACGCAGCCGCCTTCACGATCGACATCGAGGCTCGGCCACCTGGTCGATTGGCTGAACGCAACCTGTGTCGGGATCCCTGCTGGACCAGCGAGGAAGAACTCCTTCGCCTGTGGCGTTGCCGTCGGGCGCATGATGTCCCACTCGTCGAGGGCCGCCGTCAACGACGAACTATGAACGGTCGGAGCCGAAGCATCGATAAGCCCACCTCGGTCCAACTCGCCAAGGATTGCCATGATGCCACCGGCGCGGTGCACATCTTCAACGTGGTATTCGGGCGTCGACGGTGCCACTTTGCAAATGTTGGGCACGCGCCGAGAAAGCGCATCGATATCGGCCATCGTGAAATCGACCTCACCCTCATGCGCCGCAGCCAACAGGTGCAGCACGGTATTGGTGGAGCCGCCCATCGCAATGTCGAGCGTCATCGCGTTCTCGAACGCAGCACGGTTGGCGATACTGCGAGGAAGAACCGAATAGTCGTCCTTCTCATAGTGCATCTTGGCCAGATCGACGATGCGCCGCCCAGCCTCTTTGAAAAGCCGCTCGCGATCGCTGTGCGTTGCGAGCGTGGTGCCATTGCCCGGAAGCGAAAGTCCCAACGCCTCGGTGAGGCAGTTCATCGAGTTGGCGGTGAACATGCCTGAACATGAGCCACAGGTCGGACAAGCAGAGCGTTCGATGTTGGCTACATCTTCGTCGGAAACGTTCTGGTCGCCAGCCTTCAACATCGCGTCGATGAGATCGACCTTGACCTCGGCACCGGCGAGTCGGGTCTTGCCCGCCTCCATTGGGCCACCCGAAACAAAGATCACCGGAATGTTGAGGCGAAGCGCTGCCATGAGCATGCCCGGGGTGATCTTGTCGCAGTTTGAGATGCAAACAAGCGCGTCGGCCTGATGCGCCTGCACCATGTATTCGACAGAATCAGCAATGAGGTCGCGACTGGGCAGGCTGTACAACATGCCGCCGTGGCCCATCGCAATACCGTCGTCGACCGCAATCGTGTTGAACTCCTTCGCCACGCCGCCGTGAGCTTCAATCTCACGCGCGACCAGCTGGCCCATGTCTTTGAGGTGAACATGGCCCGGAACAAACTGCGTGAACGAGTTCGATACCGCCACGATGGGTTTATCGAAGTCGTCGTCGGTCATACCCGTCGCCCGCCAAAGAGCTCGTGCGCCGGCCATATTGCGGCCGTGGGTGGTTGTTCGTGATCGATACTCAGGCATAGGTGAATCTTAGGGCGATGTCGCCCAGACTTACCCGTCGAAAACGAGTGACCACTCCAGACCCGCCGATTCTTCTACGATCGGCGAGTGGCAGAACCTCGTTCAGCGATACGACGATTCCTCGAACTCATCGCGCTCGGTGCGCTTGCCTTGACCCAACCGGTGCTTGAGACCTTCGGCGATGGCGCCGAGGAGTTCGTATTCCGACAGGTGTCGGCGGTCGGCGTCGTCGCTTTCGCTCTGCTTATCGCCATCGCACCGGCGCTGACGATTTGGCTAGCGGAACAAGCGATTCAGCGCGCTAGCCGAGGTAGCACGCTTGTTCGCGATGTCTTTCACGTCATCGCGGTAGCTGTTCTTGGCGGCATCGCTGGCGCCCAGATCATCAAAGGGGCCACCGGTATTCCGGCCGCCGGAATCGCCATCGGTGGGATCTTGTGCGCCATTGCGATTGGGTTCGCGCGGTGGCGGGAGCCGGTAACGAGTCTGGTGTTTGCGGTGCTCAGCTTCTTCGCCGTCTTTTCGGTCGCCATGTTCCTCTTCGCCTCGCCAGCAGCAGACATCTTGTTTGATGACGGCACCGCCGGCGCTGCCCGCGTCGAGATGGACGATCCAGCATCGGTCGTTCTCATCGTGCTCGACGAACTACCGACCCTCAGCCTTCTTGACTCGGCGGGTGCAATCAACGCCGATCGCTGGCCGACGTTCGCTCAGCTCGCACAGGAAAGCACGTGGTTTCGCAACAACTCCGGCGTGGCGCCGTCGACACCGACAGCGGTGCCCGCACTGCTCACCGGCCGCTACCCGACCGATACTTCTGCGTTGCCTGTTGTTGATGAGCACCCCCAGAACCTGTTCACGATGCTGTCGGGCACGCACGACCTTCGCGTGCACGAATCGGTTACGCGGATCTGTCCGACCGAGGTCTGCGAGCGCACGGGTGGGACCTCGTTTGTCGACCGGTGGTCGTCGCTTCTCAACGACGCTGTCGACATCGTGGTCGAGCGAACAAGGCCGTCGCGTACGACAACCGACGCAGTCGATTTCAAGGTGCCACAGTCGGACCCGTCGGCCGATCGCAAGATTGGCGAGTGGCTCGACCGCCTCGTCCCGAGCACTGATTTACATCTCGACATGATCCACACGATTCTCCCCCACCAACCATGGTGGCGACTTCCGAGCGGCCAGCGGTATGGCGGGTCGGATCAGGGCGCGCCGATAGTTGCCAACGGCCTCGACCCGTCGCGGTATTCGTGGATCGGCGACTTTGTGAGCCAGTCCGCTCGACAACGTCACTTACTGCAGACCAGATTCGCCGACGATCAGTTGGGTGTGATGCTCGACCATCTTCGGGCGACCGACAACTACGAGGATTCACTCATTATCGTGACCGCCGATCATGGCGTTGCCTTCAATGTCGGCGAACCAATCCGCGGGTTGAGCACCGGCAACGAGGCCGAGGTGATGTGGGTGCCGCTGTTCGTGAAGACGCCCGGACAGCAAACGGGCGCCGTGTCCGATCGCCCGACCTCGTCGGTCGACATCGTGCCAACCGTGGCTGACGTCTTAGGGTTCGCTCTGCCATGGGAGGTCGACGGCATCTCGGTGTTCTCGAGCGAAGACGTCAACCCCGACGTTCGATTCTTCGCCGATTGGCGACTCAACCTTCGCAAGCCGCAACAAGGCGACAACATGGTTGAGGTCGATGGCGCGCTCGGTTACGAACGGCTTCTTGAAGCCGCACCACCACCAGCCATCGATCCGACCGACACTTGGGCGTTCTACCGGTTCGGCGAACTCGGCCCACTGCTGGGCGAAGAGGTGTCGTCGTTCGCATCAGGCTCCACCACCGTCACCGCATCTCTCGCCGAGGCCGACCGCTATCTCGACGTCGACCCGGCAGCGACGGTGGTCCCGTCGTATGTCCATGGCACCGTCGGACTGCCGGTTGGCGAGAAGGTTGTCGTTGCCGTCAACGGCACCATCGCCGGATGGGGCGAAGTGGTGGGCACCCGAAATGGGGCCGGCTGGTTCGTGGTGGTCCCGGCAACAGCATTCTCGTCTGGCCCAAATAGCATCGAGTTGTTCCACCACCAGGTGGTGCCTGGCTCTGAAGGCGAAGCTGCGTTGACCAACATCGCCCTCGAGTAACAATCCGTAGCTGAGACGACACCTCGTGGGCCTTTTGAGATCACCGTACGATCGCGAGATTGCAGCCCTTGCTGTGCCCGCTTTCGGGGCCCTGATCGCTGAGCCCCTCTATCTCCTCGCCGACAACGCGGTCATCGGCCACCTCGGCACCGAACATCTCGATGGGTTCGCCATCGCGAGCATGGTGCTTCTCATCGGGCACTCGGTCTTCACCTTCCTGGCGTATGGCACCACGGCTGCTGTCTCGCGATTGTTGGGAGCTGGCGAGCAAAAACGAGCTGCCCACCAGGCGGTGCAGAGCATGTGGCTTGCGCTACTCGTCGGCATCTTGTTCTCGATGGTCGCCTGGCGTTTCTCTGGCCCCATCATCGGCCTTATTGGTGGCCCGGTCGGCGAGTCAGGTCCGGTGCGCTCCTTCGCGCTCACCTATCTGAAAATCAGCCTCTTTGGTTTTCCGGCTCTCTTGCTGACGCTGGCCGGAGTTGGTTACCTGCGGGGCCTTCAAGACACGCGACGGCCGTTCTACGTTGCGGCTGGAACAGCGTTACTAAATCTTGTTCTTGAACTCGTGCTGGTCTATGGCTTCGACAAAGGTATCGGCGCGTCGGCCCTTTCGACGGTGATCGCTCAATGGGTGGGCGGAGGCCTGTATCTGCGATGGGTTGCCTCTGCAGTGCGCCAGCAGGACGTGGCGCTCGGACCTGACTGGTCGGTGATCGGCAGGCTTGCGGTTGCTGGTCGAGACCTCTTCTTTCGAACGGTAGCGCTTCGCGGGTCGTTGCTCGTTGGCACCGGCGTCGCCGCACGCCTGGGCGAAGTGGACCTCGCCGCCCATCAGATCAGCATCGAGCTCTGGGGTTTCTTCGCGTACGCACAAGACGCCGTGGCCATCGCCGCTCAAGCCATGGTTGGCAACCTTCTCGGCGCGACCAAAGGCGAGAAGGCTCGAGAAGTAAGCCAACGCATCATCCAACTCGGCACGTTGCTCGGCATACTGTCGGCCGCCATCGTGCTGCTAGTTCGACCCGTCCTTCCAACTGTCTTCTCGGGCGACGAAGCAGTGCAAGCACTGACCGGCTTCTTACTTCTGCATCTCGCCGCGCAACAGCCGCTGAACGGCGCAACCTTCGCCCTCGATGGCATCTTGATCGGCGCCAACGATCTGACATTCTTGGCGTGGGCGATGCTGGGCGCTGCAGCGATCTACATCCCCCTGGCGGTACTTGTCATCGTTTGGGGTCTCGGGATCGGCTGGTTATGGGCGGCATTGTTTGTCTTCATGCTTCTGCGATTTGGCGCGCTGTACGGCAGGTTCCGAACCGACCGCTGGATGACACTCGGGGCGTAACCCCAAGAACGCCTTATTGCCAGGGATCGCCCGACAGGTACTTCCAGCCTGCGTCCGGCAGAAGGCATACGGCAGTACCACCGTTAGCCGATAGCTCACGTTGAGCAGCCTCGATCACCGCGCCTGATGAGGTACCGACAAAGTGGCCCTCTTCGGTCATGATGCGACCCACTGCCGCTACCGCTTCACCTTTGGTGATCTCGTAGCGGTCATCGACCAACGAGAGATCGGCAACCGGCGGTTGGAATGGGTCGTCTTGGCTGCGCATACCACTGATCGGATCAGCCACAAACGGTTCGACCGAATGCACCTTGATATCTGGGTAGGCGGCCTTGAGACCGCGGCTGTTGCCGGTAATCGTGCCGCCGGTTCCGTAACAACACACCAGATGATCGGGAGGCGTTTCGAGCGGCCAGTCACGCACGATCTCGACCGATGTGCCTACTTCATGCGCATAGGGGTTCATCGGGTTGCCGTACTGGTAACACATATACCCCTCGCCGTCGTCGACCAGCTGGCGGGCGTACGCGATTGCGTCGTTGGGGCCGCCTTCGACCTCGATGAGGTTGGCGCCATAGGCCCGCAAAAGTTGCTTGCGTTCTTCGGTGGCAACCGACGGCAGGCAGATCGACATTTTGTAGCCATTGACGATGGCAAGGCGAGCCAGCCCGATCCCGGTGTTGCCCGACGTCGCTTCGATCATCGGCATGCCCGGTTTGAGATGGCCCTCGTTTATCGCCGCCTGGAACATGAACCAGGCTGGCCGGTCCTTGATCGAGCCGGTGGGGTTGTACCACTCGAGCTTCGCGAACAGTCGCGTACCTGGCGGAGCCATGGTTTTGAACTCGACGAGAGGTGTGTTTCCTGGTTGCACACCTTCACCGTAGTGAACCGGGAGCCCTAATCCCTACTTAGCTGGTCGGGAATCCGTTTTTGCGCAACCGAGGCCTAGCCCCAATGAGGGCATCATCGGCGGGATTCCCCAAACTTGCACAAGTATGGCAACAACGGATCGCGACCTCTCTGGGCTACTCAACACCATTCGGGCGTGCACCGTGTGTGTCGAACATCTGCCTGCAGGGCCGCGTCCGATCGTTCAGGTCGGCGAATCCGCAGCAATCGTCATCATTGGACAAGCACCCGGTCGCCGAGTGCACGAAAGCGGCGTGCCCTGGCAGGACCCTAGCGGCGATCGACTGCGTAGTTGGCTCGACATTAGCGCCGAACAGTTTTACGACCCGAACGTTATCGCCATCGTCCCGATGGGCTTTTGTTATCCAGGGTCAGCGAAGTCGGGCGATAATCCGCCCCGACCAGAATGCGCGCCGCTGTGGCACGAACCGCTTCTTGAGAAACTTCCCGCGAATCGTCTCGAGGTCATCATTGGCACCTATGCCCAGCAGCGGTACGTGCCTGACCGAGCAGCCACACTCACCGAAACCGTCGCCAACTGGCAGCAGTACCTACCGCGACAGGTGGTGCTGCCCCACCCGTCGCCGCGCAACAACCACTGGCTGAAGAAGAACCCCTGGTTCGAAGCCGACACGCTACCTGCGCTGCGAAATCGTGTGCAGGAGATTCTCTCGACCTGAGTTACGAACCCGCCTTTTCGGCCAACAGACGCGCTACCGCGGCGCCATCGGCCTGGCCTTTGGTGGCCTTCATGATCTGACCGGTAAACATGCCCTGCATTTTCTTGCGGTCGCCTTCATCACCGGTGGCGAAGCGCTCCCACTCGTCGGGGTGTTCGGCGATGATGCCATCAAGAATCGATTCGAGCTCGCCGCCGTCCATAGCTTCGAACCCCTTGGCGGCCGCAATCGCAACCGCTTCTCCCCCATGGGCGACCATCTCCGCAAGCACCTCTTTGGCCTGGGTCGAGCTGAGATCGCCAGAGGTCTCGAGCGTGACCAGACCTGCGAAAGTCTCTGGGGTCAACTGACCAACGCCTTCTGAGAGGTTATTGACCAGGTGAACGACGACCCGCTTCGGATCGGCTCCTGCATCAATGCTCGACACCGCAAACGCATCTTGACCGCGATCGACCAGCAAGCCCACCTCATCGTCGGTTGCCCCGGCCTTGTCGGCCAGCACTTGACGACGGGCCGACGGCATTGTTGGCAACGACGCATCGAGCCGGGTGATGTCTTCCGCGGTTACCACGAGCGGAACAAGGTCGGGCTCGGGGAAATAACGGTAGTCCTCGGCATCTTCTTTTGACCGGCCCGACCGGCTGCGGCCGGCCTCTTCGTCCCAGTGACGGGTTTCCTGGCGGGGCTTCTCGCCGTTGTCGTAGAGATGGACATGGCGTCGAGCTTCGTACTCGATCGCCCGTTCTAACGATCGCAACGAGTTGATGTTCTTCACTTCGCAGCGGGTGCGAAGTTCGTCGCTACCCACGGGTCGAACCGAGACGTTGGCATCGACGCGCATGGAGCCTTCTTCCATCTTGGCGTCGCTGACATCGACAGCGGTCACGATGTTGCGAAGTTCCGAAACGTAGGCCTTGGCATCCTCGGCCGAACGAAGGTCGGGGTGGCTCACAATCTCGACGAGCGGCACACCGGCGCGGTTGTAGTCGGCCATCGAATAGTCGGCCCCGTGGATGCGCCCGTCGCCGCCGCCGTGGTTGAGTTTGCCAGCGTCTTCTTCGATATGGGCTCGCTCGATCCGAATCCGGGTGCCACTAGGTAGATCGATGTGGCCGTCGGTGTTGGTGGCCAGGTCGTACTGGCTTACCTGATAGTCCTTCGGCTGGTCGGGGTAGAAGTAGTTTTTGCGCGAGAACACCGAGGAGTTGACGTCGCAGTTCAGCGCCCGGCCGAGCCGCATCGCCGATTCGACAGCACGTGCGTTAAGCACAGGAAGCGAACCGGGAAGCCCTAAACAAATGGGGCACACGTTGGTGTTGGGCTCGTCGCCGAACGAGTTCGGGCATCCGCAGAAGAGCTTTGTGTTGGTGTTGAGCTCGACGTGAACTTCGAGGCCGATCACGATCTCCCATCCGCTCGGAAGTACCCCGTCGGTCGCGTCGGTCGATGTGGTTGCGCTAGTCATCGTGCTGCCTCCTCAAGAACTGCTGCGGCCTGAAACATCGTGGACTCACCCAGCATCGGGGCGAGTATCTGCACGCCGATGGGCAGGCCATCATCGCCGACCCCAAACGGAACGGACATGGCCGGTTGACCGGTGAGGTTACTGGGAATCGTGCACACGTCGTTGACGTACATCGTCATCGGGTCGGCGGTCTTTGCGTCGATATCGAACGCCGTGGTGGGCGACGTGGGTGACAGTAGAAGGTCGAACTTCTGGTAGCGGTCGTTGAACTCGTTGATCATCAGCGTGCGAACCCGCTGTGCTTGCCCGTAGTACGCGTCGTAGTACCCGGACGTGAGCGCGTAGGTACCCAGCATGATGCGCCGCTTGACCTCTTCGCCGAAGCCTGCCGTGCGAGTCGCAGCATTCATCGCCAGGGCGTTGGCGCCGTCGACCCGCATGCCATAGCGCACACCGTCGTAGCGAGCGAGGTTGCTCGACGCCTCGGCGGGAGCGATGAGGTAATAGGCGGGCAAGCCGTGCACCGCGGAGGGGATCGATGTGTGTTCGACCGTCGCTCCAGCTGCTTCGAGGGCCTGAGCGGCCGCTGCCGCACGTGCTGAAACGTCGGGGGCGATTCCTTCGACGCTGCCGAGCGAGGCATCACCGCTGAGTTCACTGATGATGCCTATGCGCAGCCCTTCGACGCCTTTGCCCAGAGCCGATTGAAGATCGGCAATCGGGCTAGGGATCGATGTGGAATCGGCTGGGTCGTGACCACCGATGACCTCAAGCGCTACTGCAGCGTCGGCCACCGTGGTCGCAAACGGACCAATTTGGTCAAGTGATGAGGCGAAGGCGATCAGGCCGTATCGCGAGACAAGCCCATAGGTTGGCTTGACACCCACCACGCCGCACAACGAAGCCGGCTGGCGGATCGATCCGCCCGTGTCACTGCCGAGCGAAAGCGGCACGGCGCCGGCACCAACGGTTGCCGCGCTGCCACCGCTCGAGCCGCCAGGCACCTTGGTGATGTCGTGTGGGTTCTTGGTGGGACCGAACGCCGAGTTCTCGGTCGAGCTGCCCATGGCAAACTCATCGAGGTTGGTCTTGCCAACCGCTATAGCGCCAGCGGCTGCCAGCCGGTCGACGACCGTGGCGTTGTACGGCGGAAGCCAGCCTTCGAGAATCTTCGACGAACACGTGGTGGCGATGCCGCGGGTACACATGTTGTCTTTGAGTGCAATAGGCACGCCCGCCAGCGGGCCGGGGTCCTCGCCTGCAGCGACCTGTGCATCAACGTTGGCTGCCGCGGCACGAGCCTCGTCGGCAAGAACCAGGTTGTAGGCATGCAACTCGTCTTCACGTGAGCCAATGGCGCTCAACGCTTCATCGATCACGTCGGAGGCACTTCGCTGGCCCGATCGAACCGCCTGTGCAATAGCTAGAGCAGTGTCGGTCATGACTCTTCCCCCAGAGCGGGAGGGGTGCGGAACCGATGATCTTCAACCTGTGGGGCTTGGGCAAGCACCTCATCGCGGTCGAGCGACGGCACGACTTCATCAGCTCGCAGAACGTTGGTGAGCCCAAAGGGATGATGTGTGGGGGCAAGATCGCCGAGGTCGAGCGCGGCGATGTCGGCAGCGCTGTCGAGCACGGCAGCCAACTGGCCGGCGAAAAGCTCTATTTCGCTCGCCGAAAGGTCGAGCAAAGCAAGCTTTGCTATATGGGCAACGTCGTCGGTGGAGAGCGACGTTGAGGGTGCGGGTTCAGACATATCCCGCCATCGTATTCGCGACCGCACCTACAACCGCTACCGTATTTCCAATGTCAGCTTCGTCGTCAGCCTCAGGACCCTTTCCGTTTCTCAGCCCCGAGTGGATCGCCGCCGCACAGGAGATCCGCGATGAGTTCTCCGACCGTGTAGACGCTCCGACCCTCGAGCTGCGCGCCAACGTGGTTGTGAGCGACTCGCCATTCGACGAAACCGACATACTCGGCTATGTCGATACCTCGTCGGGCCAGATGTCGATCGAGCTCGGCCAGCTTGAGGATCCGGAGATTACCGTCACGCTTCCGTACGAGGTGGCGTACTCGTTGTTCGTTGGGCGCGAGCCCGAAGCCGCTATGGAGGCGTTTCTCCGCGGCCGGATTTTGGTCGAGGGCGACGTGTCGAAGGTGTTGCAGTTACAACTTCCAAACGATGCCCGCGAGGATCCGCTGGCCCGCGAAGTTGCTGGCCGCATCGACGCCATCACGCTTCTTACCGACGACGAGTAACGCAGCGCCCGGCGGCTAACCAGGAGTGTTCTCGTCGGTGCCGTTGTTGTCGTCAGCACCATCAGCTGGTTCGTCGGGCGCGTTTGGGTCGATGGTAAACAGCGTGACGCAGGTACCAACGTCTTCGATGCTGTCTGGTGTGGGGTCTTGCCCGATCACGACGCCGTCACTGGGCCCCTCGACGCGTTCGACGCAGAACCCTTCGACCTCAAGCGCTGCCGTTGCCGAATCGACGGAGAGATCGATCACATAGGGAACCTCACGCGGCGCCGGACCACCGGAAACAACTAGATCTACCTGTTCGCCGCGCTCGATGCCAGTGCGTCCTTCGCGCGGAGACATCCGTAAGACAATGCCCCGTTCGATCTCCTCGTTAAATTCTGAGGTCACAACCGGGTTGAGGCCCAAGGCCTGCAGCGTCTCGCTGACCTCGGCGATCGGCGAACCGATCAGCCCGCCAGGCATTTCCCTCGGCTCAGGGCCAAGCGACACGACAACGGTCACTTCGCTCCCCTTCGGCACGTCAACGGTTTCGCCAAGAATGGCGATCACTGCGCCAGGTGCGACCACTTCGTCGTAGTCCGACTCTTCCTCGACATCAAGGCCGATTGCCCTGATCTCTTCGATGACAAACTCGCCGCGCTCGCCAACCAGCGACGACGGAACAGAGACGGTGGTGGGACCAAGCGAGACGGTGTAGGTAAAGGGTTGTCCCTCCTCAAGCATCGTGCCCTCGGGCGGATCGGTCGAGATGATGTCGTCGATTGCGATGAGGTCGTCTCTGAGAAGGAGTCGTTCGAGAATCCAGCCGTTGCCCTCAATGTTTCGAAGTGCCGTCGCTTCCGATGTGCCGACTAACGCCGGCACACGAAACGACGCTGGTTGGCTTTGCAGATAGGCGAAGATGCCACCACCGATGGCGCTGCCAACCGCAACCAAGGCAAAAAGTACCCACGGCCATTTCCGTTTCGGCCCATCGGGTTCGTCCAGATCGAGGGGCGACAAACCTGTTTGGTTTGCGTTGACTGTCATGTTTGTCGTGTCTGGCTTGCGAAGGTCGACCAAACCGGGTGTGCCGATCTGGGTCGGGGCCAACCTTTCGGTTGTTGCCCCGATGGGCGCTTGGGTGCCGACCAACGGAAGTTTGGCTGGCGGTGCCATCGCTTCAGCCGCAGCCAGAAACCCCACCTTGAGTTCGGCCGCCGAGGGGCGTTCATCTGCGTCGAGGAGGCCAGCGCGACTCACGGTGACCTGCAGGCGACCCAGTTCATCGGGCACTACGACGTTGCTCTCGGTGCGGGCCATCAGCGTGCCGAGCGACGTGTCGGCATCACCGAACGGCACTTCGCCGGTTACCGCTTCGATGATCGACAATCCGAGTGAGTAGACATCGGACTTTTGGGTGAGCGATGCACCGCGGGCCTGTTCGGGCGACGCGTATCTGACCGTGCCAAGCAGTTCGCCGTCCTGCTGGGTCATGCCTGCTTCTGACAACGCGAAAGCAAGACCAAAGTCGGCGATACGCACCTGTCCGTCGCCATCAAAGAGCAGGTTGGCCGGCTTGATATCGCGGTGCACGATGCCGCGTTTGGCGGCGTATTCGAGTCCTTTGGCTGCCCCGAGCCCAACGACCAGCGCCTGAGCGGGCGTGAGGTGGTTGCCTGCGTCGATCATGGCCCGCAGGCTGCCGCCAGCTAGGTATTCGGTGACGATGTAGGGGCGATCCTTATCGTTCCAGTCGTAGACGGTGACGATGTTTTGGTGGGACAACTCGGCCGACCGGCGCGCTTCGGTTCGGAACCGCTGCAAAAATCGTTCGTCGCCCGCTAGTCCGGCATGGAGAAGTTTGACCGCCACTTGCCGGTCGAGTGTCTTGTCTTGTGCCAAGTAGACCTGAGAGGACGCACCGCGACCAATGGGACGAACGAGTTTGTAGCGCTCGCCCACGATGCGGCCAATATTGTCGTGCAGGTCCCCGAGAGACATTGGCGACACTCTACTTGCCCTGCTCCGGTCCTTCTGGCAGGTCTTGAAGAGATACTTGCGAGAGACCACGGGCGAGATGCTGGGGAACATGTCTGGAGAACATGTCTGGAGAACATGTCTGGAGATGGGGTGATCTGTCACTTGATGCCCCAAAGGCTGACGAAACCCGACAGACTGGGTGTATGTCGCTACGCCAGAAGATTGTTATCGGCCTAGTTCTCCTCGCAGCCGTCGCAGCATTTGTCGCCGCCGGGATGGCGGGAGGGACCGACACCCGCGACATTCTGGTCGATGGCAACCCTGCTCTCGAGGGGTTCGTACCCCGACGGGGCGCCGAGGTTCTGCAACAAAACAACGTTGAGCTCCTTGTTGCCCCCGGCTGGCGAGCGCGGATCAACCTGATCAACGATCTTCCGATCCCCGATGATCAGCAGTTCTTCAACGAGTCACTTGGGCGAGCGACGTACACGCCGGGCGAGGGAAAGGTGATCACTCAGCTCAAGGGCGACGAGAACTGTGTCCAGGCCGAGTATTGGGAAGCCTCGGTTGGCCGCTCCGAAAGCCAAATAATCGGCTGGTGTTTCACCGTCTCGTAAGACGAGCGTCGCCAGCGCCGGGCAGCCGATCAATCGACGAAAAACCAGTTGAGATCGGTCAAGGTTTGCTGCGGGTCGGGTCCGACCACGATGCCGTGCATGCCAACGGCTTCTGCGCCGGCCACGTTGGCCGCCAGATCATCGAGAAACACGGTGCTCGATGCCTCAAGGCCCAACTGTTCGAGCGTGAGTTGAAAGATTTCGGGCGCTGGTTTGCGGCAACCGACCTCGTGTGAGTCGATAACCAGGTCGAACTTTTCGATATCGACCAGTTTTTGCCAACGGCCGGAGAATGCAGCGATGTTGTTGGTGAGAATTGCCTGTCGTACGCCTAGTTCGCGTAGTTCGGCGCTGCGGGCGATCAGCGGCGCTGGTTCGTAGCTCTGGTCGCGGGCGGCAGCGAGCCAGCCAAAAGGGTCGGCTTCGATGCCCACCTCTGCAAGGTTGATGCGAATCTCGGCCAAGGCATCGTCGAGCGAATGTTCACCCCGCTCAAGCCGGTGCCACGGATGGTCGGGGGTGTCCTGTTCGAACGGCCCAAACACGGTGGTCTGATACGTCAGCGAGTCGATTCCCTCGGCGGCAGCGAAGCGTTCAAGCGCCGAGAACGGCGAAGCGCTAAAAACTCCCCCAAAGTCCCAGACGACCGCTTGTATCTTCGGGGTCACAGCGGTGGAGCGCGGCGTGGTTTTAGGCATGGGCTAGGCACGTTAGAGGTCGAAAGAAGAACTCCCCAAAATAGAGACAGGTTCGTCTACCACCTGAATTTCGCCGGAGGTCTACGACCCCAGCCGTCCCGACACGGACTGGACCTATCAATGGCTGTCCTCTATTTCAGATCCCTGTTGCGGCCACCTGCCGCCGACGAGCGTTCCGCCGACCAGCATTCCGACCAGCATTGCGACCATATGGACACAGATGCACCCGCGGACGCACCTCAGCTCCAGCAGGTGATGCGCAACGACGCCTATGGAGCCGCGTCCGGAACCTGCCCGGTTTCTAGGAGTTCGACGAACTGGGCTTCGTTGAGGGTTGGGATGCCCAGCTCCTCGGCTTTGGTTACCTTCGAGCCGCCTGGGTTTTCGCCGAGCACCAACGCCGTCGTCTTTTTCGATACCGACCCTGGCGACTTGCCGCCTCTCGATTTGATGGCGGTCTGCACCTCATCTCGGCTGAATCCGGTGAGCCCACCCGAAACAACAACGGTGAGACCCTCGAGCGTCTGC
Source organism: uncultured Acidimicrobiales bacterium (assembly GCA_938015295.1). GTDB lineage: Bacteria > Actinomycetota > Acidimicrobiia > Acidimicrobiales > SHLQ01 > CALLQB01. The sequence goes on along the minus strand of CALLQB010000050.1, from coordinate 58,160 downwards.
GGCACGTCGATGAGTTCGGGTCCCTCGAGGTTGAGGCCGGCAGCACGAAGCTTGTCGATCACCGCCAGATGATCGGGGTCGTTAAACCATGCGTGAACGCTGTCGGCGATGACGGGCCCCAGACCCTCGATGTCGGAGATCTGCTCCTTTTCGGCAGCGATTATCGCATCGAGGTTCCCGAAGCCAGCGGCCAATACCTCGCCCACCGTGGCGCCGACGTGCTGGATCCGTAGACCAAACAGCAGGTTTCCGAGCGGCATCTTCTTGGACTCTTCGATGGCGCTCTGCAGGTTGGTGACCGACGTTTCGCCGAAACCTTCCATTGCCCCGATGCGTTCGAAGTCGAGCGAATAGATGTCGCCAACATCGCTGAGCATCCCCTCGGAAACGAACAGATCGACCCGACTCTCACCAAAGCCTTCGATGTCCATTGCGCCTCGGCTGACGAAATGTTGGATACGACCACGCACCTGCTGTGGGCACGTGTAGTTCGGGCAGCGGTTACGGGCTTCGCCTTCCGGGCGGATCAGCGGCGTGTCGCACACCGGGCATTCGGTGGGGAAAACCCACTCGGGCAGACCCTTCGGCCGCTCGCTCAGCACCGGACCAACAACCTCAGGAATGACGTCACCAGCCTTGCGAACAATCACCGTATCGCCGGGCCGCACGTCTTTCTCTCGCACCTGATCCTGATTGTGCAGCGTCGCTGTGCCCACTGTCGAACCTCCAACGAAGACTGGCTCGAGCATGGCGAACGGGGTGACCTGGCCCCCGGCGCCAACCGAGACCGCGATATCGAGAAGTTTCGTGGTGCGTTCTTCGGGCGGCAGCTTGTAGGCGATCGCCCATCGCGGCGCACGGGCGGTAAACCCGAGCGTGTTCTGCAAGGCCAACGAATCCACCTTCACCACAACCCCATCGACCTCGTAAGGCAGATCGTGGCGGATTGCTTCGACATGTTCGACAAAGGCCCACACCTCATCGATGGTCTGGACGACCTTGGCGTGCTCGTTCACCGGCATGCCGAGCGACGCCAAGAACGAAAAGGTATCGCTATGACCATCGAGTTCGGGCCCGCCGACCACCTCGCCGAGCTGGTAGCTCCAAAACGACAGCTTACGCGACGCCGTAATGGTGGCGTCCTTCTGGCGGAGTGACCCCGCTGCGGTATTTCGCGGATTCACGTACGTTTTCTCGCCGGCCGCGACCTGTGCTGCGTTGAGGGCGTCGAAATCGGCGATCGCCATATACACCTCGCCGCGGATCTCGATCACCGACGGCACAACAACGCCGTCGCTGTCACCTGAACCACCTGCAACAAGGCGGTGCGGGATGTCGGCGATAGTGCGCACGTTGTGGGTGACGTCCTCGCCAACGCGACCGTTGCCGCGTGTCGCGGCCTGCACAAGCTCGCCATCTTCGTACCGCAAAGAAACGGCAAGGCCGTCGAACTTCAGCTCGCACACATACGCTGGCACGGCCTGGCCATCGAGCGCTCGTTCGAGCTTTGCTGCCCAATCCCGCAGCTCATCAGCATCAAAAGCATTACCCAACGACATCATGCGTTGACGGTGTTCGACTGGCGCGAACTGCGTGTTCGGTGCCCCTCCTACCGTTTGGGATGGTGACGACCCGTCAGCAAATTCGGGATGATCGTCTTCGAGTTGGCGAAGCTCCGCTACGAGAAGGTCGTACTCGGCGTCGGGGATCTCGGGATCGTCGTTTTCGTAGTATGACTCGTTGTGGCGAGCCAGTTGTTGACGAAGCTCGGCGATGCGTGCCGCGGGGTCGATAGTCACAGGTCAGATCATATTCGCGCTCGCATAGGCGAACCCGAAGGCGGTATGAGACGTTTTGTTCATGCCGTCGGCCGACACCATCATTTTGTGGGTACTGCGGGCCACATGGGCATCGCTTCCGTTCACAGCCGGACCAACCTTCGCCGCTGCATTCGCAGGTAGCGACAGTCTGCTGCAACGGGGCGGTTCGGTGGCGCTATGGGCGCTTTGGGCTGTGACCCTCGTTGCGTTGTTGGTGCCCCTTTCGCAAACACTCGCAGTCGTTCGGATTGTGATCCCAGCAGCACTCGTCGCCGCAATCATCGCTGCCCGAGCGGCCAGCACCACCGAGGCTGACTTCTCGGCTGGCATGGCCGCTATCGCCATCGGCGTCAGCGCGGTAGCAACGGTGCTGGTTCTCACCGCCGCGATAGGCGATATCTTCATCAACGGCAATTCCTATGGCGACGAGTGGCGAGCGCCGCTTAAACCACCCGGACCTGTCCTGTTCGGTCCCCTCCCCCTGGCATGGTTGGCCACCGTCATCGGCGGCACGGCAGGACCCTGGTTACTGCTATCGCAACGTTGGATAGCGGGGGCGGTCGCACTTGTAGTCGGGTTCGCGATTGCGGTGGTCGCGGTTCGGGCGATCTATGTGCTCACCCAACGATGGGCGGTGTTCGTTCCGGCGGGGATGGTGGTGCACGATGGCTTTGCACTCGCCGAACCCGTGCTCTTTCGCAGACGCGAGATCTCGTCGCTTCATGCGGCCCCAAGCAATCCCAGCAGCACCGACCTCACCGCTGGAGCATTGGGCCTGGCGCTCGAGCTACAACTCGACAGCCCGCTTGAGGTTGCCCGGCCTGTCCGGAAACAGCCCGCCGAAATGCAATCGATCGGTGGCCTGCTTTTCTCGCCGACAAGACCCGGCAAAACACTGAACACCGCACGAGAGCGCCGCCTCATTCGAGCAAGCTAACGTTCGGTTTCGACCAGGCGCACCGACGTGGGTGCGCCAACAACTCGAACCGGAGCTGAGCGAATGATTACCTTTCCTGTTAACGGATCTGAAGCAGCCGGATACCTGGCGACTCCCAGCAACGGGTCGGGTCCCGGTGTCATGGTGTTGCAGGAGTGGTGGGGACTCGTGCCGCAGATCAAGGGCGTGTGCGACCAACTAGCGGCAGAGGGCTTTACCGCTCTCGCCCCCGACCTCTACCACGGTGAAATCGCCGAGCACACCGAGATGGACAAAGCCGGCGAACTAATGACCTCGTTGCCTCCCGACCGGGCTGCCCGCGACATGTCCGCCGCCATCGATTACCTCCTCGGACACGACGCCTGCGCCAGCGACAAGGTCGGCATCGTTGGCTTTTGTATGGGCGGCATGTTGACCCTGATGATCAGCGCTATCGAAGGCGACCGCGTCGGCGCCGCTGCGCCGTTCTATGGCGCGCCGCTGGGCGAGGGTGCGCCTGACTGGTCGAACCTCACCGCAAAGGTCGAAGGACACTTCGCTGGCGTCGACGACTTCTTTCCACCCGACGCCATCAAGGCGCTCGAAGACGAACTCAAAGGTCTCGGCAAAGATGTGACCTTCCACGTCTATGCATCGGCCGGTCACGGCTTCACCAACGAAGAAGACCCGCTTGGCAACTATGACGCAGCGGCTACGGCCACAGCGTGGGGTAAAGCGCTCACGTTGCTGCGCGACAACCTCTAAAGGCTGCCCGGGCTTAGTTGCGCAACGCTAGGCCGCCGCCGAGGACCTGGTCGTTGTCGTACAGCACTACGCTCTGGCCCGGCGCGACCTTGCGGTGCGGTTCGTCCCAGTGCACTACCCCACCTGCGAACGTAGCGGCGGCTGGCACACCATGGGCGCTGGTCTGCACAAGCACGGGCCCCTCGACCGGCTCGTGGGCCCACACCACTTGATGCAGCGGTGTCGTCTCGACCAGAAGGTCTTCGGGACGACCGACGGTAACGGTCGCCGTTTGTGTATCGACGTTGGTGACGAACTGCGGGTCGCTTCCGCCAGCCAGACCTAAACCGCGGCGCTGACCGATGGTCACGAGTTCGACGGCGGTGACGGTGCCAACTTGTTCACCGCTGCCATCAACAACGGTTCCCGGAGTAAGTGGCAGCCGCGCACCGATGAACTTCTGTCGGCCACCGGTGCTGGTGATGAAACACACGTCCTGGCTGTCGGGTTTATTGGCGGTGCGCATATTGAGCTCTGCGGCGCGCGCCCGAACCTCGTCTTTGGTGCCACCGCCCAATGGCAGCATGAGGCGCCCGAGCTGCTCCTGGTCGAGCATGTACAACACATAGGACTGGTCTTTCGCCTGATCGGCGCCGCGCCCAAGGCGAAACGTGCCATCTTCGCGGGTGACAAGGCGCGCATGATGACCGGTGGCAACCGCATCGAAACCGAGCGCCTTAGCCCGCTCATGCAACTTGCCGAACTTCACGTGCCGGTTGCACTCGACGCAGGGATTCGGGGTGAGGCCGGCGGCATGACTGGCGATGTAGGGGTCGACAACATGTTCATCGAAGTCGGCGCCCATATTAAACACGTGATGTTCGATGCCGAGCTGGTCGGCTACCCAACGCGCATCGTCGACATCGCTCACCGAGCAGCATCCCGAATCGCTGTCGCCGCCCCAAAGTTTGAGCGTGACACCAACGACTTCATGACCCTGTTCGATCAGCATGGCGGCGGCGACCGACGAGTCGACACCACCCGACATGGCCATCATGACCTGCTTCTTTGGCGATGCGGCTCCTGCGGAGATGGCGGTCATCGGGTGCCTCGCAGTTGGTCGACAGCAGCGGGGATAACCGATAGCGCCAGGTCGATATCGGCGTCGGTGGTTGTAGCGCCGAGCGACAATCTGAGAGAGCCAACGGCCAAGTCTCGGCTGACGCCCATCGCCGCAAGCACGTGCGAAGGTTCCTGAGCGCCACTGGCACACGACGAAGCTGCTGAGGCGTACAAACCGCCACGCTCAAGAAGGAAAAGTAACGATTCGGAATCGAGACCTTCGAAACAAAGATGCGCCGTGCCGGCAACCTTGTGTGACCGGTCGCCAGACGCATCGACACCCGATTCGTGCACGCCATCAAGCACCGAGCGGAGGCCATCGATAAGCCGGGTTCGAAGCGCATCTATCCGGCTGACCAACGATGCCCGGTCGGCTTCGGTGGCCGCCATCGCTGCGGCCATGGCCGAGATGCCGGCGACGTTCTGCGTGCCACTGCGTCGCTCGCGTTCCTGACCGCCGCCGAGGATGACGGGCACAAGATCGATGTCTGAACGCATCACCAACGCGCCGACGCCCTGCGGGCCGCCAAACTTGTGCGCACTAATCGACATCAGGTCGAAGGCCGCAGTATGGGTTTTGAGATCAAGCCAAGTAACTGCCTGCACAGCGTCGGTGTGCAGTACGGCGTCGGATCGTTCACGTACCACGGCGGCAATGTCATCGAGCGGTTGGATCACACCACTTTCGTTGTTCGCCAGCATCACTGATACGACGGCAACCTTTTCGCCAGTCGCCTCGATCTCGCCGAGTACTCGGTTGAGATCAGCAATATCGACAACACCGCGAGCGTCTACTCCAAACACGTGCCCGCCCAGGTGCTGCACCGGGTGCAGCACCGCGTGGTGCTCGATTGATGAGCAGGCAGGTAACCCGCCACGGGCGCCTACGACACCAAAGATGGCGAGGTTGTCGGCCTCGGTGCCGCCGCCGGTGAACACCACGTTGCCCGGGTCGGTGCCGAAAGCATCGGCGATGGTTGTGCGAGAACGGTCGAGAACCTTGCGGGCTTCGCGAGCTAGCTTGTGCGCCCCAGTCGGATTCGCTGCACCTGCCCGGAACGCGGCCTCCATCGCCTCGACCGCTTCGGGTCGCATGGGAGTGCTCGCCGCATGGTCGAGGTAGGCGGTGCCGGTCATCCCCCCATGGTAGGCGGCACGGCAAAGGGAGCGGGTGCCGGGGTATGGCGATGCTGATAGCGATTGGCGACGCAGACAAGAAAGCTCTCGGGATGTACGCCGTAAGGAATCTGGTGACCAATAGCTGCACTGACCGGGCCGGCAAGTTGTTCGGCCAGGCTCTGGCGCACTTCGGGCCGAAAATCGGTGACACGGCTGAGAAACCCGCGAATGGTCCGGTACTGCGATGGGGTCACCATGCTCACGTCGAGCTGATAGGCGTACGCCTCGAATCCGGGCGGCACCGGGAACCAGATAGCCGATGACCGGCGCGAAACCTTCTGCTCGCGAATCACCATGGTGTCGGCCGCAAGATCGCCTAGCCGCTGACCCCGACGGGTGAACAGCACGCTGATCACCGCAACTGCGCCACCGGGAGGCACGAACAGGTCGGGTACCTGAAGCATGCTTCGGATCGCCGCTTGACCAAACCGGATTGGGGCTCCCTCGACCGTTACCACCCGAAGCCGAAGCGCCCGTTTGCCAAGAGTGCGCCCCCACAAGGTTTCTTGGATCGCCGGGTATCCGAAGAACAATAAGAACAGTGTGATCGCACCCATCACAAAGGCAACGGTTTCGCCAATAATCGCCAGGATGCCGAAAATAAACAGCAGCACAAACAGCATCGCTATCTGGATCACCGTGTCGAGGAGGCGAGCGAGTAGCCGGGTGCCGACCCCGGCAGTTTCGAAGTCGAGGAGCACCGCTTCGGGCGTCACGATGCCGCGACTTCCACCTGCACCAGGTCCGAATCCGGTCGGAACTCTTGGATTGCCCACAAGTTGAAACTACTGCTCACTAACGTGAGAGGTGACGACCCCTACCGCTGAAAGCGGCCGGCATTGGATATCGATCGATACATCGCCACTAACGAGCCCGTGTGGGACCGCCTCGGGGCACTTACCGCCCAAGCGCGTCGCGGCATGCGTTCGATGCCCGCTGCCGAACTCGATGAACTGCTATCGCTGTATCAACGTTGCTCCAGCCAGCTCAGCCATGCCCGCAGCGAATACCGCGACATCGAACTCAACTCGCGGCTCACGATGCTTGTGGCCGAAGCAAGGGTCGTCATTTACGGAACGCGGTCGCGAAGTATGCGAGCGTTCGCCCAGTTCTTCTCGTTGCGGTTTCCGGCTGCGGTGTGGCATGGCCGCCGCAGTGTGGTGGTTGCAGCGCTGGTCACGTTCCTGCCAGCTCTCGTGCTGGGCGTGTGGTTGTCGGTGAGCGATCGAGCGCTCGACGTTGCGGCGCCCGAAGCGTTGCGCTCGGCGTACATCAACGAAGACTTCGAGGCCTACTACTCCGACGCTCCGGCGGCGGAGTTCTCTACCCAAGTTCTGATCAACAACATCCAGGTCTCGTTTGTGGCGTTTGCTGTTGGCATCTTGCTCTGTGTACCAACGGCGTATGTTTTGGCCACCAACGGAGCAAACGTTGGGATGGCGGCCGGGCTGTTTCACGCGGCCGGCGAAGCTCCCAAGTTCTATGGCCTTATCCTTCCCCATGGTTTGCTCGAACTGTCGGCGGTCGTCATCGCCGGCGCTGCGGGCCTCAGTCTCGGGTGGGCGGTGATTTCGCCCGGCGATCGAACACGAGTCGAGGCGGTCGCAGAGCAAGGCAGCAGGTCGGCGGTAATCGTGCTGGGTTTGATGGTTGCGTTCACCTTGGCGGGCCTGATCGAAGGATTCGTCACTCCGTCGTCGCTCCCCACCGCCATGCGAGTCGGCATCGGCGTGTCGGTTTTTGTGGCGTTCGTGGCCTATATCGTTTCGAGAGGCATGGCGGCAGAGCGCCTTGGGTTAACGGGGCTGCTACGCGAACCAGTACCGGAAATCCCGAAACTCGCAAAAGTCCCAGGGATTACAGGCGACCAGTAGCTTTCACCTGAAGATACACATCGGCCAGCTTTGCAGCGAGCTCCCCCGGAGCAGCGTCGACAACCGTCGCTCCCTTGGCCTTGAGGGCAGCGATAACCCGTTCGCGTTCGGCCATTGACTTTCCGGCGGCGACCTGGCGGTACACCTCATGGCTTTCGGCCGACGGAGCGGTCGCCCAGTCGACCACCAACGGGTCGCGTACCGAGGCGATGACGACCACATGGCTGCGCGAGATGAGCGGCAATGCGGGGAGCAAAAACTCGCCAACGGCCGCCTCGACGAGTTCGGTATGCACCACAATCATCGTGCGCCGACGGAACTGCGCAAGGGTGGCGACGAACGCGCCTCGGTAGTCACTTTCGACCAAAGCGGGTTGCAGGTCATACATTGCTTCGGTGACACGTCCGAGTTGGCCGCGGCTGCGACTCGGTTGCACGACGGCTCGAACCGATCGGTCAAAGGCGAGCAGTCCGCACTTGTCGCCCAGGCCAGTCGCGACGGTGGTCAGCGCCATCACTGCGTCCATGGCGTGCTCGACCCGCGGCACGTCGTTGACTCGTCCGGCCATGACTCGACCGTTGTCGAGCAGATTGATGACCGTCTGGTTGAGTTCGGCACGGTAGGTGCGCGCAATGGTCGTGCCGGTACGTGCAGTGGCCGCCCAGTCGATGCGACGAAACTCATCGTCAGGTGTGTACTCGCGCAGCTGGTCGAACTCGGTGCCGCTCCCCCGCCCGCGGGCCGACCTGAGTCCAACGTCGAGTTGTTTGGCGCGCACCACCAGGAGCTCGGCCTCCTGCTTCGATCTGAATTCTGGAAGAACGCGAAGTACGGCGGGGATGTCGCGGGATCGCTGACGTTCGACCAAACCCCATGGCCCACGGACCCGCACAGAAATTTCGGAGATCACGAACCTGCCTCGCCGTGTCGGGCTGAGGGTGTTCTCGATCGTCGCGGTGCTTCGTGCCGGAACCTCGGCCAGCGCACGGCGATTCGACGCTTGCAACGACGGGGCAAATTCGTCGGCGATCGCGATCACGAGGTTGGCGCCCGTTCGGTTCTGCACGTGCCAACGCACTGGGGCAGTCGTTCCGAGAGCAAGCGACGGCGCGAGTTCGCGTTCGACTGCCACGTCGTTGGGATTCGAGGCCCGCACAAAGTCGATGACCGCCAGCAGCAAAACAGCTAGGCCAAGCGCGATCGTCGACAGCGGCTGAGCGAAGGGCGAAACCATTGTCAGCGCCGCGGCAACGAGAACTCCATAGGCAAAACGGGCGGTCGGGATCGGAAACATCTGGGCGGGTCAGGTCGGTGCCGGAACAGTGGCCAAGATGCCGTCGAGGATCGCGTCGGCAGTAACGCCTTCGAACTCGAGGTCAGAGCGAAGCTGTACACGGTGTCGGAAGGTTGGCTTCACTACGGCTTTCACTTCGTCGGGTGTCACAAACGCTCGCCCCGCAAGCCAAGCCCACGCTTTGGAGGCATGCAGCAGCGCTGCGGCGCCGCGGGGCGAAACACCCAAACTGAGCGACGGCGATTCTCGGGTCGCCCGGGTGAGCGCAACCATGTACGACAGCACTCGCTCATCGACATGCAGGGCCTCAACCTCCGCTCGTGCTGCCTCGAGGTTCGCGGCGCTGGCAACCGCAGCGACTCCTGCGGCACGCACGTCGTGTGGATCGAGGCCGGTGTTGTGCCGGCGCAATACTTCGAGCTCCTGATCCGCGCTTGGATAACCCACCTGCAACTTGAACAGAAAGCGATCGAGCTGCGCTTCGGGAAGCGGATACGTACCGTCGTACTCCACCGGGTTCTGCGTGGCCACAACGATGAACGGCGAGGGCAACGGACGCGTCTCGCCGCCGATAGACACCTGCCGTTCCTCCATCACCTCAAGCATGGCCGCCTGGGTCTTTGGCGGCGTACGGTTGATCTCATCAGCGAGCAAAAGGTTGGTAAACACCGGCCCTTTCCGAAACGAAAACGAGCTCGACTGCTGCTCATAGATCATCTGGCCAATGACATCGGACGGCATCAGGTCGGGAGTGAACTGCAGGCGAGTGAACTCGAGTTCCATCGCCGAGGCCATCGTTTTTGCGATGAGTGTCTTGGCGACGCCGGGAACACCCTCAAGAAGCACGTGGCCGCGCACCAGCAGCGCAGCGACTAGGCCCGAAAGGACTCCTTCTTGGCCAACAACGACTTTGGCAACTTCGTCGCGCAAAGCAACGAAGGGCTCGCGCACCGAACTCGGCTGGATCGGCGGCGGTGGCGGGAGGCTTGGATCTGTCATAGTCGGGTCCTCATAAGGTCGGTTGACTCTGGGGGTTTCTGCTGATCGGGGTGTCGTCGGCCCACGACATGGCGGAGCGCGTCGATCTCATTGGCGAGCTGCACGAGCTCGTCCTCGGTCTGTACCTGACGATGTGCCAAGGTCTGGCCAATCGCCTCGGGCTGCAGGCCGTCGGCTCCGGTCGATAGTCGGGAAAGCCCGTCGGCGATCGCGTCGACCGAAGAGTGTTTCGGCAGACCAAGATCATTCGCCAAGTCGTCTTGGGCCAGCTGACGCAACGTCGCAGCTGCCGAGTCGACCTGACGAGAGCGTTCGTACATTGTGCCGACGGCAACGACCAGTTCGGATCCGGCGATCTCGACGAGCTGGGGCTCGCGGACCGGCCGACCGTGCCGGAACGCCCGACCGAGGGCAAAGAAGCCGAAGGCAACAGCGGCAAGGCCGAGGCCCCACTTCACGCCTGAGGGAACGAGGTCGCCGAGCGTTTCGGTGCCCGTCGAGAACGTTGGGCCATCGAGAATGACCACGCGGGTGCCCGGCGAAGGCACCAGCAAGGCAACCGCCAGCTGTGCATGGTCGGCGGTGCCGAGATGTTGGTTGGTAACCAGATCACGCAGTCCGAACGCAACCGACGTGCCCTCGCCGCGCTGGGCAACGACGACCGCCGCTTGCCCGGTCGAGCCGAAACAAGCTTGCCGGTCGCCGGTCGATGAGTAGTCGACCGCAAAGATGCTGCCGTCGTCTGCGTCGGTGTCGATGGTGAGACCAGCGAGAGCGTCGATATCGCAGGTGGTGCCGCCGCTGTGCAGCTCGCGTGCCTCAGACGGATTGAATTGGCTTTCGGGGTCGGCCACGATCAGCGTGCCACCCTGCTCGACCCAGCGCCTGATGGTCAGCACTTCGGCGGCCAACGAGTCGGCCAGGTCGGGGTCGAGGTCCGGATCGTTCGACCGGTAGCGGTCGACCAAGATCAATGCGACGTCGCCCGCGTCGGCGCTGGCGGGCGCCCCTTGGATGATCTCGACCGAACCGCCGAGGTCCTCGATCAGACGCACGACAGCTCGGGTGCCGTCCTCGCTGGTACTGCGGGGGTCATAGGGCGGGCCGTCGGAACCGCGACGACCAATGAAAAACAGCAGCAGTCCAATGACGACGACCGCGACCGCCCACATCCACAAGCCCCTGCCCCCAGATCCGCCCGCAGATCCGCCTCCGGCCGAGGCCGTCATGCCTGGACCAGCGTCGTCGAGGTTGCAAGCACCCGGTGACCGGCAACTCGGACTTCGTCGGCCAACTCACTCGTGGCTTCGACGGTGTCGCCATACCAGAGCTGTTCGAAAATGTCGGTTACTCGGGCGAAGTCGACTGCGGCTGGCGGCACCCGCGAAGCGACCTCGGTGAGATATTCGCCACTGGTTCTACCGGGAGGGTTACCAATGCGCTCGGCTTCGACGAGGCTCGCGATAGTCCACCGGTACCACGCCCTAGCTGCCTCCCGGTGCTGCCCCTCGGCCATAAACGCCTCGGCATCAGCGCGAAGGTCCGCAGCGAGTCGCCAAGGAGTCATCGTGATCACCGGTTCATTACGTGCATCGACTGGCTGAGGCAACCGGTCTCGAACCACCCGCCAAATCAGCCAAGCTGCTGCGGCGATCATGAGAGCCAGCACGCTATAGCCAACGATCGATCCGGTGGCGCCGCCTCCCAACCCGCCGAGGCGGTCCAGCAGGTCGGTGATGCGGTCGCCAACCCAATCGCCAATCCGGTCGAGAAGCGAGGGCGAATAGTCGAACTCAGGGTCGCTCAGGATCTGGTCTGCGGCGCGATCGACATCGTCGGGATCAAACGGCGACGGAGGTATCTGGGCCACCGCGCTCCGGTCTGCCGGGACAGCGCTCACGAGAAGTGCTCCGAAACATCGAGTGACAGGTCGAGACCTTCGCGGCGGACCCTCAGGTCGTAGTAGAGCATGAGGGTCATGCCAGCCGTGCCGACGTAGGACAGCATCGAACTGGCCAAGGAGCCGAACGCGACCACGAGCCAACCGTAGGTTTCGCCAACGAGTCCGCCGATGAGCACCGGCAGCGTGCCGAGTGTCGCATCGATGGCGTACACAACAAATCCGCTCACCACCGCGACGCCCAGAACGCGAGCTTCGACACCACGTCCGATGTTGCGCGACCGCTTCATGGCCGCGACGACACCGAGGTCTTCGGTGACCATTGCGGGCACCGCCAGCATAAAGAACACCATGGCTGCGATTCCGGGAACTATCAGCAACACAAAGCCAAGCGCTTCGGCGAGATGCACCAGCAGCCACAATCGCGGCCAGAGTGTCCATCGCTTTGCGAGGTAGGCAAACACGTCGGCGTACGACATGTCTCGGCCGGCCAGCCACTCAGCCACAAGTTTCGATAGTGCGGCCGAGACCAATACGAGCGCAAAGCTGGGCAAGACCAGGCCGATGATGATGCCCGAAATCGACGACCCGAACGTGTCGAACTGGCTCGTTTGACCGCCCTCGAGCGATTCATTGAACGCGTCCTCGAAGACCCCTAACGCTCCCCCGTTTGCCAGGGCATCACGTTGTGCGAACGCCGTGATGAGGTTGAACGGGACGGCGATAGTGGCAACGATGGCTGTGACCTTGCGGGGTTGGGTGCGAAGAATCTGAAATGCGCCGTCGATGATTTCGGGGATGGTGTGGGGGCGAAGCTCGAAGGGAGGCAGCGGAGCTGCAGAAGCCTCTGTGCCGGTCGGGCCTACCGGTGCGGGGGCACGAAGCGCCGACTGGCCGTCGCCCGGCTGCGGGACCGAGTCCTCGGGGGCGGCCCATGGCCGCTGATGCACCTCCACCTTGTCCAGTCTCGCTCACCACGGCCGACGGTGGGTGGCATACTCGATGAACCTCGCTGGTGGTTGCGACGCCTAACTCACGTGCGAGACTGCCGGTGTGGAAGGTTTTGCTCCCGATACCTATGGCGAGTCGTTCGCGGACGTGTACGACCGGTGGTATCCCGACATCTCCGACACCGAGGGCACCGTCGCGATGTTGCTGGCTTTGGCGACATCTGGGCTGATCATCGAGCTAGGAATCGGCACCGGACGTCTTGCTCTGCCACTCGTAGCCGCTGGCAAAGAGGTTCGCGGCATCGATTCATCGGCCGCGATGATCGACGAGTTGCGCAAGAAGCCGCTTGCCGCTCGGATTGATGTGCGAATTGGCGACATGGCCGATTGCGACCTCGGGTCCGCCGGCGAGGCCGATCTCGTCTTTGTGGCCTTCAACACGTTCTTTAACCTTCCAACAGGTGAGCAACAACAGGCCTGCATGCACTTGGTGAGCGAGGTACTTGCGCCTGGCGGCCGATTTGTTCTTGAGACCTTCGTTCCGCCGCCAGCCGCGGAGCTACCCACTCGTGGCTTGTCGACCAAAAGCGTTGAGCTCGATCAGGTAGTTCTCACCGCCACCCAAACCAATGCCGACGCGCAAACCATCTCTGGCCAGCACATCGAACTGTCGAACGACGGCATTCGACTGCGGCCCTGGTTGATCAGGTTCGCCTCGCTCGAGCAACTCGATGCAATGGCGGCGACAGCTGGGCTTCGGTTGGCGTCGCGCTACGGCGACTGGCACAAATCGCCGTTCGGCCCAACGAGTGAGTCGCACGTCTCGGTCTACGAAAAGCATCCAGACTGACCCCCCAGACGTAGACTTGGTTATGCAGATAACTGTTTCGACGTACCTCGATGCCAGCCCCGAAGAAGCCTGGGCCGACCTCGAGAATCTTCAAAGCCATGTCGAATGGATGCATGACGCAGCGAAGATCACCATGCAGACCGACCAGACGCAGGGCGTTGGCACCACGTTCGTGTGCGACACCGTTGTCGGACCTCTCAAGACCGCCGACCTCATGACCATCACCGAGTGGGAGCCTGCGAAGGCTATGGGGGTGAAACACGAGGGCATGGTGACTGGCGAAGGCCGGTTCACGCTCGAAGCCGAGGGCGACGGAACCAGGTTCTCCTGGGACGAAGAACTCAACTTTCCCCTGTGGCTTGGCGGCCCAATCGGCGAGATCTTCGGCAAACCCATTTTGACCTTTGTGTGGAAACGAAACCTCGAACTCCTCGCGCGTCGATTTCAGACCTGATTGAAGCGACACGACAAGGCAATTGCGTCGGCTTTGCCGAGGCGACTCACCTCTTTGAAGTCATAAATATGTCAGATTTTGCTTCTGCGGGGTGAAATCAAGCCGATTTCCCCCCTTTCCAAAAACTTTTTCAGAAATTTGTCGCACAACCCAGCGCGGAACAACTGGATGTGCTATGGTTTTGCTTCTTACGTCATCGCTCCGGCTCAGCCGGAGCGATTCTTTCGTTTTACGGCCGACTCTTCGTCACCACAACCGACAGCCGTCGCCAAACCCTCCCCAACGTCGCCAAACCCTCCCCGGCGCCCCCAATGCCCCCAATGCCCCCAAACGCGAAAATCTCGTGACACCATGCGACAAGAATTGTCGCTCGGTGTCACGAGATTCGGGGTCTTCTGGGTCTTCTGGGTTTTTGTTTTGAGGGTTAGTCGTCGACGTGCATGTTGGGTTGCACGCCCGTGCCGTCGCAGGCGTCGCAGGGCACGATGTTGCGACCAATGCGGCTCGCACCAACACCGGTACAGGTGTCGCACGGTTCCTCGAAATACCCGGTAACCGGGGGCGGGAGCTTCTCGGTAATGGCTATGCGTGGTTTGTGCGCAGAGAGGCGCACCACCGCCCAACAGAGCGCGACGACAAGCGACAGCGCGACGACGTTGAGAATCACAGCCATACCGAGAAAGTTACGCTAGTTACCCTTTGGCTTCCAATGCTTCGATGAGCTTCGGCACAACCTTGTGGGCGTCGCCGACGATACCAAGGTCTGCGACGCCAAAGATCGGCGCCTCAGCGTCTTTGTTGATGGCAATAATGGTCTTTGAGCCCTTCATGCCAACAAGGTGCTGCGTAGCTCCGGAGATACCAACAGCGATGTAGACCGACGGCTTTACGACCTTGCCGGTTTGTCCGACCTGGTACGAGTACGGAACCCAGCCGGCATCAACGATTGCTCGAGATGCACCAGGTGCACCCTTGAGGAGCTTGGCAAGCGACTCGATCAGCGCGTAGCTGTCGGCATCGCCCAGGCCACGGCCACCGGAGACCACGATTGCGGCTTCGTCGAGCTTGGGGCCATCAGACTCCTCGACGAACTTCTCGGTTGTCTTTGCCGCGCCAGCCGCACCGGCATCGGCGAGGGCGAGGGGCATGACCATCGCTGGTCCACCACCGCTCGCTTCAGCGGTGAACGACTTGGGGCGAACCAGCATGATCGGTGGGTTGGCCGTAGTCGAAGCGGTCTTCACATCGATGGTGCCACCAAATACCGGCTCAACACCGACAATTCGGTCGCCATCAGCGATGAGGTCGACAACGTTGGTAATGACCGTTGCGTCGAGCTTTACCGACAAACGGGCTGCAACGTCGCGACCGTCGTAGGTGGTGGGGAGCAGGAACATGTCGGGACCTGTGCCAGCAGCTACGGCCGCGGCCATAGCGTTACCGACGTGCACACCCTGCATGCCGCCGGCGAGATCGCCAGTTGCGTGCACCGTGGTTGCACCATGTTCGCCGACCGATGCAGCGATAGCCGCACCGTCGCCACCCACAACAACCTCGACGGTCGTTGCAAGTTCGCGGGCCTTGGTAATCAGTTCGAGGGTGTTCGCTGAGGCGGTGCCGTTAGCTTCTTCGCCGTAAACCCAGATCTTTGCAAGTGTCATGGGGGCCTCCTACAGGACCTTGAGTTCGTCGAGGAATGCCACGATGCGTTCGTGGGCATCGCCCTCGTCTTCGATTTTTTCGCCAGCTTCACGCTTGGGAGCTTCGACGATGTCGAGAATCTCCTGGCCGCCGCCAGCCCAACCAACAGCGGTTGGCTCGATGCCGAGGTCGGCGCAGCTGAGCTCCTCGACCGGCTTGTTCTTTGCGGCCATGATGCCCTTGAACGACGGGTAGCGAGGCTCAACCACACCCGCGGTTACCGACACAACAGCAGGAAGCGGGCACTCGACAACGTCGTAGCCTGCCTCGGTCTGGCGCTTCACGGTGAGTGCACCATCGCCGACCGTGATCTCTTTGGCAAAGGTCACCGACGGAAGATCGAGCAACGCGGCAATCTGTTCGGGGACGGTGCCGGTGTAACCATCGCTGGACTCGGTTGCAGCCATCACGAGATCAGGATTGGAACGGCCGATCGCTGCAGCAAGCGTCTTGGCCGTCGAAAGCGCATCGGAACCCTGCAACGCGTCGTCGCTGATGAGCATCGCGCTCTCTGCGCCCATGGCGAGCGCTGTGCGCAAGCCGCTGGTTTCGTTGTTCGGCGCCATCGACACCAGCGTGACGCTGCCACCTCCGGCGGACTCAACCAACTGCAGCGCATATTCGACGCCGTAGCTGTCGGACTCGTCAAGAATCAGCTTGACGTCGCGCTTCAAAGTTTTGGTTTCGGGGTTAATCTCACCCGGATCGGCTGGATCCGGAATCTGCTTCACACAAACGATGACATCCATAACTGCAGTGTCGCATTATTTGCCAGCAATCCCGCAACTCCTACCAACAAAAAGTTACCCGGCGGTCACCGAGCGTCTGTGCGCTCACCGCACCTACGTAAATCGTCGCTAGGCGGAGTAGTTTCAGCGTCGGTGAGAGTTCTATTGATCGTCAACTCGGCAGCATCGTCGGTGACAGCGCGCACGCGTGTGGTCATCCAGAAGGCGCTTTCCGCGGACCACGATGTCACCGTCGCGGAAACCACAAGACGTGGTCACGCAACCCGCCTTGCCCAGGGGGCGGTGTCGGAAAACGTCGAGGTCGTTGTTGTGCTGGGCGGCGACGGCACCCTCAATGAGGCCGCCAACGGACTTGCCGGTTCGGCAACGGCGCTCGCTCCCCTGCCCGGCGGGTCGACGAATGTCTTTGCCCGCACTCTTGGTTTATCCGATGACCCGGTTGAGGCAACTGCGTCGCTGCTCGAGGCCCTAGCCGCCCGGTCGATACAACGCATCGGCCTCGGCGAGGTCAACGGGCGGTTCTTCTTGTTTCACTGCGGGGTTGGCTTCGATGCCGCCGTCGTCGAACAGGTCGAAAAGCGAGGATCGCTCAAAAGGTATGCAGGTCACCCGCTGTTTATGTACGCAGCGGCCGACACCTGGTTTCGCCACTACGACCGAAAGTCGCCGGCATTCACCGTTGAGCACATCGTCGAAGACGCCAAGGGTGTTAGCTCCATCGACGCCGCGTTCGCACTGTTTCTCAACACCAACCCCTACACGTACTTGGGCACGAAGCCCTTCGACGTTGCACCTGAAGCAACGCTCGATCGGCCCCTGACCGTCGTTACTGTGCCCCACCTTAAGCTGGTACCGCTGGCCCGCATAGCGACCGCAGCGTTGCGGGATGGTTCGACGCTTCGCAACAACAGTGCGGTCGACTACCGGCCAGATATCTCCGAGGTCTACGTCCGCGGGCGTCGACCGTTTCCCTACCAGGTCGACGGCGACTACCTCGGCGAGATCGACGAGTTACGCATTAGCCACCAGGCCAGTGTGCTCGACCTTGTACTACCGATCGGCGCTACCCCCTAGACCCCCAGCAGGCCCAGAGTCCGATGTGTTCGCGGGGAAGCCCCGACATTTAGCGCGGCAGTAATGTCCGCGCCGCTGCGGGGTCGTTGGTGACGATGCCGTCGACGCCCCAGTCGATGAGCTGTTGCATGCGCTGCGGGTCATCAACGGTCCAGACATTGACCTCGATTTCGTTCGCATGGGCAGACGCCACCAGCTCCGAAGAAACCAACGGGTCGTGTGCGTTAATCGCTCGGTGACCTCGGGCAACCGCAGAACCAACAACGCCCGCAACGTCGGCCACGCGCCAGAACAGCAACGCTGTAGCCACCGGCGAACCAGAGGCCCGAACCGCATCGACCATTGCGTAGTCAAACGACGAAACCAGCAGCTCAGCAGGGTCGCGCCGAGCCAACGCCACCGCAAGTACCGGCGTTGCGAGAGCTCGTGATTCGTCGAAATCGTCGTCTTCAGGGTCGTTCTTTATCTCGATGTTGACCGATAATTCGCCACAAGCATCGAGTGCTTCGGCCAGATTCGGCACCGACGAAGGCAGGTCGCCGCTCGCGGTCGTGACGATGATTCGACCGTCGGGCAGGTGGGCATCGTGATGGATAACCAGAGCGCCATCGGACGTGCGCCGAACGTCAAGTTCGACCCAGTCGGCGCCTTCGGCACTCGAGGCCCGGAAGGCCTCCACCGTGTTCTCCGGGTACTTCTTCGACGCTCCGCGATGCGCGATTACTTGGGTCATAAAGGAAATTCCACCGCACTTTGCTCCCAAAACCCCAGCCCAGAATGCCGAACGTTGCGCGAACCCCAAAGTTTTCCGCTTGTGACGATGTTCACCCCTTGCAGCATGGGTGTGACGCGCGCTACGTTCAGAGGAGGGAAATAGAACACGTTCTCATTTGGGCAGGAGTGCCTTGAGCACTTCGCATTTCGCTGGGCAGCGTCGCCACAGCGCAACACGGGATCCCCGTGACCCATCGTGAACGTGCGACAACATACACCACCAAGGTTGGAGGACTTGTGGCACTTACTATGGGCGATTCTGGAACGTTGCTTGGCAAAGCAGGCGACTGGCGAGTGGGTGCGGCATGCCGCGACACCGACCCCGAACTGTTTTTCCCAATAGGCACAACAGGCATGGCTGTCGATCAAATCGACAACGCCAAAGCCGTCTGCGAGACGTGCAAAGCCAAGGACGCGTGTCTCAAATTTGCACTCGCCACCAACCAAGACTCAGGCGTGTGGGGCGGCCTCTCAGAAGAAGAACGCCGCACTCTCCGCCGAGCCGCACGCAAAGCAAAAGCACAACAGCTGGGCTAAGGCTCTCGCCAGATCTACAACCGGTCGGACTTGCGCCGACCACCTAGGGGAACCGACACCGTGACCCGAGTGCCTCGCTGGCCCTCGGGTCCGTCGCTGTCTGACATATCGATCTGACCGCTCAGCTCGTCGCGAACGAAGGTCTGCACAATGGTGAGTCCAAGGCCGGTGTTTGCCAGATCAAAGCCCGAAGGAAGGCCATCGCCGTCATCCTCGACACAGAGGTGAAGGGTTTCTTCTGTGCGATCCAACGTGACCTGCACATTGCCCTGATTGCCCTGTCGGTCGTCTTCGTCACTCGGCCCGGATGCAGTGGGATCGTAGGGGGCCTCGGCGCTGCGCTTTGTTGTGCGGCGCCCAAACGCATGGTCGGCAGTGTTTTGCAGCAGCTCGGTGATAACAACCGCCAGCGGCATAGCTACTTCGCTCGGCACGATGCCAGCGTCGCCCGACACCTTGATCCGCATCGGCCGACCCGGCAACACCATGCTCTCTTCCACCATTCTCACGAGCGGCTTCACCAAGTCCACCAGCACCACGTCGTCGCCAGTGTCATAGTCCTCGCCGGTGTCCTGCGACAGCGTTTCGTGCACCAGGGCGATCGACGCAATCCGGCGCACCGACTCATCAAGGGCAGCCTTTGCCTCCGGGCTGTCGACGCGCCGGCTCTGGATACGCAACAGCGACGAGATCGTCTGGAGGTTGTTCTTGACGCGATGATGAATCTCGCGAATCGTTGCCTCTTTCGAAAGCAACAACCGGTCACGACGCCGCAGGTCGGAGATATCACGCAGCACCAGCAATCCGCCGGTCACCTCTCCCCCAACCAACAGCGGCAAGAAATGCATCACCACCGTGGTCTCGCGCCCGTGCTCAAGTTCAACGATGACCGGACGGCGCTCATCACGAGCCCGCACAACCTCATCATCGCCCAGCCCCAACGTCGGAAAGCTCAACCCGAATAGGTTGCGATGGACGCTCAAACGATGAAACGCCGACACCGCATTGGGCGAGGCGAAGTCGACCTTGAGGTTCTCGTCGAGCACCACGGTTCCGTCGCCCACACGCGGCGCACGAAATCGGCCCTCTTCTTGCACCTTGAACGGGAATTCGGTCTTTTGCACCATGTCGGCGAAGCGATCGAACGTGTGCATGTAGGTGCGTTCGAGTTCGCTATAGAGCCGGTCGGGTTTGATGTGCGATTCGCTGGTCATCACGGCGACCACACCGCCAGGGCCGCGCACCGGCACCGACTTCACCTTCACCAACTCGTCGAACGTCAACCGCAGGCTCAGCTCACCGGCCTCGATTTTGCCGTGATAGTAGGACTGGCGCACCAACGGCCGTTCCGACGCACGAAAAACCTGGCCCACCGGGTCTGCCCGGTACATCGTCTGCCCCGTCGACGGGCGCACATGGCCAAGCACGATGAACGAGCCGTCGCCGTCCTTTGTCGGGACAAACAAGAGCAGATCAGAAAAGCTCAGGTCAGCGAGCAAACCCCACGACCGCACCAGGCGACGCAAGTGCTGAATGTCGGTCTCGTCAAGCGCTGTGCGGTCTCGCGCTAGTTCAGAAAGGCTGGCCATGGTAACGAAGCTAATAGCTTCTCTGCCTCGAACCTTGATTTACAGCAGCTGTTCGCCGAGTTCGAGGACGCCAGCAAGATCGGTGATCTCGGTCTCGAGGTACGGAACCGACACCACTGGAGCAGAGACCGCCGGCAAACCGGCCTGCAACGACTCGAGCACTGCTTCGCCCTGTGCAGCAAGCAACCGGAAGTCATCAAAACGGTCGGCAACCTCGCGCAGCACACCTTCGCCCGTTTCGACATCGGCACTTTTCTGCAGAGTCGCACTCAAAGAGTCGGCGTTGCTGCGCAACGTTTTGGCCGCCGTGGGAGCCCCGCGTGTGCGAAACACCTCGGGCAGAACCCGGTTCGCTATGACCGCACCGATGCCGTAGCTGCGACTAGCCAACTCCTCAAGCAGGAAACGTGCTTCGGCCGCTGGGCCAGGTTCGGGCGTCGTCACAACTACGAAGCTCGTGCGCGCATCGCCGAGCGTTCGCTGTACCGACGTCGCCCGTTCGACAAAGCCGTCGTACAACGTCTGAAAGAGCAGAAAGAACTCGCCGATGTCGGTGAGGAACTTCGCGCCGAGCAACTTGTCGGCAATCAACGTGAACGGCTTCGCCGCCGCGTTGACAAGCCTCGACCTCGCCGGGGCGATCAGCCACCGCAACAGACGGCTCGAGAAAAAGTCGGCCATTCGTTCGGGGGCATCGAGAAAGTCGAGAGCGCTTCGGGTCGGCGGCGTATCAACAATGACCAGGTCGTAGCGGCCGCTGGTGTGAATCTCGTGCAGCCGCTCCATCGCGATGTAGTCGTGGCTTTGCACGAAGCGGCCGGTGATGTTGCGGTAAAGGGCATTGCCAAGAATCGCGTCGCGGGTAGACACGTCGGGTGCATGCTGAACAATGAGATCGTCCCAGCTCGCCTTGGTGTCGAGCATCGCAATCCACAGCTCGCCGATGGGCTCATAGCCAGCATCGGCAAAAAGTTTCGCATCGACCTGCCGCTCGACATTGCCGAAGCTTTCAAGACCAAGGGCAGTAGCAAGTCGCCTCGCCGGGTCGACGGTTAGCACCAACACCTTGCCGCTAAGGCGAGTAGTGGCACAGGCCCCAAGCGCGGCCGCTACCGAGGTCTTCCCCACCCCACCAGGTCCGGTGACCACGATGACTTCCTTCGACGCCAGAAGCGTTTCGACGCTCACGACACACCAAGCTCTTCGCTTAGTGCCGTCGCCAGCAGCTTCGTGACACGAAGACCTTCGCTTCGCACGAACAGCTGCGGAACGGCCAATACTGGATCGTTGGGAAATTCGGCAAACAGCCGCTCGATATGTTGCGTACGGGAGCGACGCAGATTCGAAGCAAACGACGCGCCATCGATCACCGCATCGACCGCTGGACCGGCCACTTCGCGCAATGCCTTGCGGCCCGCCTCTGAAGCGAAGGTGCCGAACACCTTCTCTTCGGGTCGAGAAAACAATTCGGGAAGCACCCGGTTGATGATGACCCCTGCACGCCCGAGAGACGTTTCGTTCTCGAGCCGGTCGCGCAACTCGATGGTTTCGGTGGCCGGCATCTCTTCGGGTGTAGCGACCATCACGATGCCGGTGGTGTCGTGGTCGTGGAGAATCTTGTTCATCCACTTGACCTGATCGAGAATCGGCCCCATTCGCACAAGTTCGTGCAGCGCATCGGGCGCTGCCACATGGCCAATGATGTGGCCCGATGCGGTGGCGTCGACGATAACCAGATCGTAGTGACGCTCGCGTACCTCATAGGCGTACTTGCCGACCGTGAGAATTTCGCGAACGCCGGGTGCCGCTGAGGCGAGAAAGTCGAACGCTGCGGCTACCGGCCCAACGCTACCGACGAACGGCACCTTGAGATTGATCTTGATGTACTCGCGCATCGACGCTTCGGTGTCCATCGTCATCGCGACTACCCCATCGGCGACCCGTGTGGGTTCGAACGAAAGTTCTGGGGCTTCGAATGCGTGAGCAAGGTCGCCGCGTCCGTCAAGATCGCCCAACAAGACCTGCTTGCCCTGACGGGCTGCGAGCAGCGCTAGGGCGGCCGAGATCGAGGTTTTACCTACGCCGCCCTTGCCGGTGACAAAAAGAAGTCGGTGGTCGAGGAGGCTGATGTCAGCCGCCGAAACCGATGGGCTTTTGTGTGTCGGACGAGCCGATTTCGACGTAGGCGATCTTTTCGCCTGGCACACCAACCTGGCGACCCTTCTCGTCGGTTACCCAGAACACGGCACCCTCGGTGCTGAGGACCCGTTCGACCTCGGCCTTCAGTTCGGCCTGATCGGCAGAGTCGTCGAGTTCGAGGTTGACTTCGCGGGGGCTATACGTAACGCCGATTTTGATGTCCACGGGTTGTAACTCCTAGAGAATGGCTGAGCAGTCAGCGTACTGGCAGATGGGTCGCGCGAGGTGCTGATCATCAACGCCGAAGTGGCTCCGACGTCAGCGTCTTGTAACCCACGTATGTAGCGACCCGTTAGTCGATGATGTTGAGCGATGACCGGAAACGTTTGGTCGGCTTGAGGTCCTCATCGATGGCACGTGCCATCTCCGCGAACACCAGGCTCGCTTCGTGCTCAGGATTCTCGGCCATGATCGGACGACCAGAGTCTGAGCCTTGACGCAACTCGGGGACGAGCGGCACACGACCGATAAGCGGAACTTCCAGGCGTTCGGCGAGATCGAGGCCACCGCCCGAACCGAAGATGTCGTACTTCTTGCCGTCGTCGCCGGTGAACCACGACATGTTCTCGATAACACCCTTCACCGAAAGGTTGACCTGCTGCGCCATGAAGGCCGCTCGCTGAGCAACACGCTGTGCCGCTGGCTGCGGTGTCGTGACTACGTATACCTCTGAGCGTGGCAGGAACTGGGCAAGTGAGAGGCTGATATCGCCGGTGCCTGGCGGAAGGTCGACGACAAGAAAGTCGGGCTCATCCCAGTAGACATCGGTAAGGAACTGCTCGAGTGCTTTGTGCAGCATCGGCCCTCGCCAGATGACCGGCTGATCCTCTTCGGCGAAGAAACCCATCGAAATCGCATGCACACCGTGGGTCTTCGGCGGAATCAGCATTTCGTCGATGACCGTTGGCGGCTGCTGGATACCGAGCATCCGTGGAATCGAGAAACCCCAGACGTCGGCGTCGACGATGGCCGTTTTGTGCCCTCGCTGGGCGAGAGCGATTGCAAGGTTCGCCGTGACCGACGATTTACCAACGCCGCCCTTGCCCGAGGCGACGAGCAACACTCGGGTTTTTGAATCTGCGTCAGCGAAGGGGATTGCCCGACCTTCGCTGTGGCCATGTGAAGGATTGGTGCCGGCGGTCGAAGCGGGATCGCCGTGCAACATTTGGCGGACGTTCGCCCGTTCTTCGTCGGTCATCACCGTGAAGTCGAGGTTGACGTGGTCGACATCGTCGAGTGCGACGATGGCGTTGGTGACCCGGCTGTTGATCTCTGCCCGAAGCGGACAGCCCTCGATGGTAAGCGCAATGGTCACGCCGACGGTCGGACCGTCGATGACGACGGATTTCACCATGCCGAGGTCGACGATGCTGCGGTTTAGCTCGGGGTCCTCAACTGGTCGAAGGGCCTCGATAACGATCTCGTCTGTGGTGGACATAGCGTCAACGTTACTGTCGCTACTTGGTCGCGGCGTACCCGAGGACGGGGTCATTCTCCCGGTGTGGCCAACGGCACGGCGAACGCCACGATGTTGCTGTCGTAGCTGCTCTCGTCATAGTTGAACGAACCGCCGCACGTAATCAGCACCAGTCGCGGTGCGCCGTCGGTGCGAAACAGATCAGCCGCCGGAAGCTCTTCTTTGAGGAACTCCTCGACCCCGCTGACAACGTATGACGTTGAGGTGCCGTCATTGAACCCGACGGAAAACGTCGTACCGATCTCCAGATCGGCCAGGTACCGAAACACGCCGTCGACACCGTTGTAGGCAATGTGCCCGGCGATGACCGCTGTTCCTGTATCGCCGGTGCCGCCGGGTAAAGCACCAAATCGGTACCAGCCCAACTGTTCGGCTGGCGGGATTTGCATCTCGCCGTTCGGTTCGACGCCGACGGACAGTACCGACGCTCGGTCGATCGACAGGCTCGGAATCGAGAGCCAGGCAGGCGCTGCTGCTTGTTGCTCGGCATTCTTTCGTTCCTCGGCGGTGGCGAAGGTCGAGAGGTCTACCTGCGCAGAGCCCAGTGGCTCGATCAAACTACTGAGGGCCTTTGGCTGCTCGGCGAGCGGGTCTTGCGTATTTTCAGAGGTGCCGGCAACCACCGGCGGAAGCTCTTCCACCTGTTCGACCGACACTGAGGGACGGGGCACAGATGCGAGCGACTGTGTTTCGGACGAACCGCACCCCGCCGCCAGGAGACCACCGGTAGCCGCCAGCAGCAAAAGCCGCTGGCGGGCTACACGTGGGGAGGTTCCGGCAAAAGACCGGACTCGGTGGTTCATGGCGACAGGTGGTCCGAAAGTGCTGCTACGACTAGCGGCGGTTGGTTGCGTGGGCCAGACCTGCACCGGCGCCAAGAGCACCGAGACCGACTACGGCTAGCAGTGCGATGACAAGCATCGACGGACCTGCAGTGGCAAGCGGCTCAACGGGGCTGTTGCCGGTGTTGACCGCTGCTGGAGCGGAACCAAGACCGGTGATCGACTGCGTGAGCACCGTAAGGGTTTCACCTTCGAGCGAACCAACGGCGTAGACGATCAGCGAAGCTCCTTCACCAATGGGAAGATCGGCTGGGCCGATGACGACTGGTTCGGTTGCACCGGTTGGCACGACCGAGGCAGTAATCGTGCCGGCAGCAAGGTCGAGCGAGCCTTCGTTGGGGTTGGTTACGTTTGCAAACGCCACAGCATCGCCAGCGAGGACGTCGACGGCTGGTGCGGCAGCGACGTGGCGAACCACAAGGCGACCGTTGCCAGCATCGATCGCTGAGGTATCGTTTTCAAACACGGCGAGGGTAGGCGTTCCGGCCTCGTCGAGATGCGCAACGATTGTGTAGTTGCCCGACGCTGGCAGCGCAGTGTCACCTGCATCAATAGCGACATCCTCGGTGCCTGCAACCTTTACTTTCAGGCCCTCGAGGGTCGCACCTGAAAGAGCCGAGAGGTCTTCCATGTCGCCGAATGAGAAGCCTTCGATGACGTTTTCGCCGCCGGCTTCAACATCAACGTCGACGCCGGGGATGCCGTGCATCAACACGATGTTTGCATCGCCCT
Source organism: uncultured Acidimicrobiales bacterium (assembly GCA_938015295.1). GTDB lineage: Bacteria > Actinomycetota > Acidimicrobiia > Acidimicrobiales > SHLQ01 > CALLQB01. The sequence continues at coordinate 32,384 of CALLQB010000050.1, read as the reverse complement.
GAGCGCTGGCAGGTGTGGCAAGCACCGCACCAAAGAGCGCCATCGCCGCAGCTACCACCGCGACGAAGACAAGAGAGGGAAGGGTGAAAAACTTTCGGACCGAAGTCATTGCAGACCAACTTTCTGTTAGGGATCAACGGTTTCTACGTACAACGGTGGCTTCTGGATGCAGAAGCCTTCAGAAAGGTCTGTAGAATCTTTGGCTCGTGGCCATTTATTTCGTCCGACACGCTACGGCGGGACAACGTCAAGGCTTCCTTGGCGCTGATCTAAGCCGCCCACTTGACGATCATGGTCGTCACCAAGCCGAGGCGCTGGCGCGGCTACTCGGTAACGAGCCAATCACCCGTATCCTGAGCAGTCGGGCCACCCGGTGCACACAAACCGTCGGCCCGCTTGCGACAGCGGTCGGTGTTGACATCGAACCTTGCGACGACCTGACCGAAGGCGCGCCTGTCAATGCGGCGATGGCGTTGATTCATTCGCTCGGCACAAACACCGCAGTGCTGTGCAGCCATGGCGACGTCATCCCCGAAACGTTGCGCGAGCTCATGCGTGATGGCATGCGAATCACTGGAGCGCGCCATTGTGAGAAGGGTTCGGTGTGGCAGTTTGACTTCCGCGGCACCGACATTGTTAGCGGCACCTACCTAGGGGTACCAGAAGTGCTGGAGAAAAATGGTTGAACCACGAGACGCTCGACAAGAAGCGCAGGACCTGCTGGCCGATGGCTATGCCGCAGTCGTGCTTGAGCCGTCGCCTCCCGCCATCGACGACGGCGACTGGTACGCCGATGACCCGACGTCGCTCTCGGCTGTCGACCCCGATCTCATCGCCGTCGCCCCGACCAGTGCGGGCGAGATCCTCTGGGACGAACTTGCTGGCGATGATCCCGACATCGCAGCTTTCGCTGCCGAACGTTGGCTAGGCGCATACAAGGAACTCGGCCCCATTCCGAAGCGCTTTCCTCGTCGTCGCACCGACTTTCACCGGCTCGCCTACAGCGTGGTCGCTGAGGCTCGATATGCAGCGAACGGTAAGTTCGGGTTGCGGTTCACCAAGGACGGTTTCGGCACTCCCTTCTTCGGCGACGATGTGCAGGTTCGGGTTGCGGGAACGAACCTCATCGTGCAACGAGGCGACGAGGTCGAATCGGCACCCATCACGACGCTCGAAGCCGCTGGCCGCCTTGTTGGGGTCGAACCCGGCACAACTGCGGCCGAACACGACAGCCCCGCACTCGGCGATATTTCTGACGACCTGATCGTCGACGAGGCCTCCAGCGAATTCATTTCCGACTGGTTTGGTTTCGCCACTTCGGTGCTTGAAGAACTCCGGCTCACACCTGGCGCAAAGGACCCCAGCAGGGTGCAACTCTGGCCGGGCCACTTCGACGTTGCGATCGAACTCGGCCGGGCCGAACGCGAGCAGCGAGCAACCTACGGCGCCTCACTCGGCGATGAGGCACATGAAGAGCCGTACCTCTACATCGGGGCGTGGAACGACGTCGACCGCGATAATTCGTTCTGGAACGATGAGAACTTCTCTGGAGCATCGGTGAGCTACACCGACCTCCTCGAAGAACCCGACCCCCGCGAAGCAGCGGTCATCTTCTTTCAAACGGGTCACCAGCTGCTGACCCGGCGCTGATTGGCGGCTGGTCAGCCTTGGCTGACCATGTTTCGTCCGCCCGCCTTGGCGGCGTAGAGCCCAACATCGGCTTCCGCGAGCCATTCGTCGAGCTGATCGGCGCTCGGTGCGCCCGTGTGCACAAATCCGGCGCTGATGGTCAGCGGGATCGGTGCGTTCTTGAAAAAGAATTGCGACGAGGCTACGACCGAGCGCACCCGCTCGGCGACCGCATAGGACTCCGACTGCGACGCGTTGGGCAGGAAGACGGCAAATTCTTCGCCGCCAACCCGTGACAGCACGTCGTGGGGCCGAATGACTGCCGAGACGAGTTCGCTGATGTGCCGAAGCGCGGCGTCGCCAGCGGCGTGACCGTGTACGTCGTTCACCGCCTTGAAGTGGTCGATGTCGATCAAAATGAGTCCGACCTCGTCGGGGAGTTCGGTTTGTTGCACTACCTCGCCCAACGCACGGCGATTGAGGCATCCGGTCAGACCATCGGTATCGGCCATCACCTGTAACGCCTCGGCCTGCTCCTCAAGAAGTCTTGTGCTCTCGGCGAGGAGTTTGTTGGCCGTACTCACATCGGTGATGTCGTGCATGACACCGACCAGATAGATCTCACCGTCGACGATCAGGCGGCTCTTGCGGGTGATCATCATGCGATCGCCCTGCTCGGGATCGATCACCGTTTCGTGCGACTCATCGACCTCGCCGGTGTCAAGGACGCGAAGGTCGCCACCGTTGCACTGTGTGGCCTGCCGCTCAGCGAACACGTCAACATCGAATTTGCCAACCAGCTCGGCGGAACGTACCCCGAACAATCGTTCAAATGCTGCGTTTACCGACACGTAGCGAAGATCAGCGTCTTTCACGAGCACCGGATTCGGCAAGATGTTGAGCACTTCGAGAGCGAGAGCACCCTGAGAAGACGAGTTCGTCAGCACGGCGAGATTCCTTTAGTCATAACTACTGTTAGTCATAGTTAGTATCTGAAGGTTCTTCGGCGCGAATGCCGTTTTTCTTGAACCGCTAGGCGAGGATGGTGAACGTTGGGGCCCTACCCGTTGCCCGCCGTCACTCCTCGCTGTCCTCGCTGTCCTCGGACAACACGTCATCAAGGCTGAACTTGGTGATCAGCGCCAAGATGTCTGGCGGCAAATCTTCGAGCGCATAGAACGCTTCGAGATCGGCACGGGCTCCAGCGATGTCGTTGTGCTCCCGACGAAAGAACGCACGCCAAGCAAACGGGTCGGGGTAGCTAGGGTCGAGCTCGATCGCTCGGTCAAGAAACACAAAGGCCGACGACACCAGGTCGGCTACTCCTTGCTCGTCGAGACTTTCGGTGAACGCTGGTGTGGTCGAAAGTTGGGCGAGCATCCATCCGGCGTAGGTGTGCGCCTCGGCGTTATCGGGTTCGTCACGAAGCACGGCGTCAAACAGCGTCTGGGCCTCCACCGGAGCGAAGCTGTCGGCCAAGCTTCGGGCCACCGCTACAACATCGTCGGTACTGAATGCGGTTGCAGAGATCGGCATCGGCGAGTCGCCCGAGAACAGTGCCCCCATAATGTTTTCGCGAAGCGACCGAGAGGCAACAAGGTTGATCATAAAGGGCGGCGGGTCGGTGGCATCAAAGGCTTTCAGCTGCTCGGCCGCCGCGAGCGGCTGATCGTCGTCGAGTAACACGATGGCGTTGAACACTCGAGCATCTGGATAGTCGGGATCGAGGGCGACCGCTTCGGCGAAGTCGGGCAGGACGTCGTCGGGAATCTGGTCGCGGCGGTAGCGCACCCAAGCCCGGTACGTGAGCGCCTCGACGTTGGCTGGCTCAACATCAAGAACCTCGTCATAGATGTCAATCGCTTCGTCGAAGCGTCCGTTTTGGAGCTCGTCTTGAGCTCGAAGAAGGAGGGTCGGGGTCGACGACCTGATCTCGCCCGAACCAAACTCCCCAGCGCGGCGGCTTCCCGAAGCCTGCGCAATGAACACCCCCGACGCGATGGCGATCGCCGCGATTCCGGCGATCCAAAAGAGCCGCCGCGAACCACGGTGCGTCGCCGGAACCCGCGCACGCCGGGCGTCGATAGTGCGGATCGTCGCTGCGGCACGAGCTGTGTAGTCGTCCTTCAGCGTGGCGTAGTCGACGTCGTCAATGTCGCCTGCCTCACGTTCGCGTTCAAGATCATCAAGCGACGCGAGTAGATGGTCGCGCTGTTCAAGCAACGCGTCGAGTTCGCTGTCGGCAACGGCGCGCTCAGCCATCGTCGTCGCCTGGCTTGCGTTTCAGTCGCTCCGCATCGACCAGCGCGGCGTCGGCTGCAGAAGCGTGGCGGGTGGCGGCATTGCGGCCCTGAATGAAGAAGGCCGTCAGGCCGAGAGCACCTGCGACAAAAGCTGCTACCGGCAAGATCCACACCAGGCCGACGAACCCGGTGGCGCGAGGCGTGAGGTCGATATCCTCGCCAAACCTCCCGACCAGAAAATCGTTGATCTGTTGTTCGGTCTGACCGTCGTCGATTCGCCGACGGATTTCACGCCGCACCTGCTGAGCGAACGTGGCATTTGACTCCGCAACCGTTTGGCCGTTGCAGGTTTCGCAGGCATACCTTTCGCCTAGGCGCTGGGCACGATCTGCGTTGGTCAAGGGCGGGCCCTCAGCCGTCACGCCATACAGAAATGCCGCGAACCCCACAGCAAAAAGCAACAGCCAACCTAACGAACGACGCATCGTCGCCCCTATGACCTAGCCATGATGTCTTCGGCCTGGTCGGCCGAGAAACCACCGACCAACCGACTCACCACGATACCGTCGGGCGAAATCAAGAATGTTTCGGGCAACCGTGCGACGCCGAATTCAAGGCCGATCGTGCCGGCGACGGTGCGATCGGTGATCACCGGCCAGCTTCCGCCGTTGTCGTTGAAGAAGTTCTCTACATCTTCTGCGGTGTCGTCGAACGCAATGCTGACCAGCTTCGCGTCGCCGGCTTCCGCGTGCCGGTTCTCGAACTCGACAAGTTCAGGATGCTCGACAACACATGCCGCACACCATGTCGCGAAGAAGTTCACCACAATCCATTCGCCATCCCACTCGGAAAGATCGACGATTTCGCCGAACCGGTCTTCGGCGACCACGTCGGGGCGCACCTCACCAATCAGCGGGCTTGCCGACCCATCTTCAGGGCCTGCATCACTCGTAGCCAAGATCCACAACAGGGCTGCCAACGCAACCGCAACGACTCCGGCGACATACGGCGCCACCGAACGTCGGGTCCCCAGTTCTGCTAGCCGCTCCTCGCCGAGATCGTCACCAGGAAAGGCATCGCTCATGACACACCCTCTTTGACCGGTGACGAAACCGGCTCGGTCGGCTTGCGTCGTTTGCCGGGGAATGCCGAAAGTGCGGTGCCGATCGCCATGACGATGCCGCCAATCCACAACCAGACGACCATCGGTTGCAGCGTGATGCGAACGACCGCGGGCTCCCCCGGATCTGGGATGTCGAGCAAGGTGAGATACACGTCTTCGTCGAAACCGTTTTTCACCGAGGGCACCGCGACCTGCTGCCCGCTCGGGTACTGATCGAAGCCCGGCTCATACACCTGGCCGCCGTTAATCTGTATCTGCGCTCGAATCGTGTCCTTTTCGGGCAACTGCGCGTTTTCGAGGCCCAGATAGGTGATGGTGTGTCCGGAGAGCGACGCGGATTCGCCGACGGCTAGTTCGTACTCTGCCTGCCGGAGGAACGAGTTACTCGCAGCGAATGCCACAGCAATGAAGATCACGCCGAGGTGCACGATCATACCCCCATTGGCTCGGCCGACGAGGCCGCGCCACCCTTGGCGCCGCGATGCCAGGGCGACCTGTCGAAGCGCAGCGCCAGCTGCTATGCCGGCCAAGAGGAACGCCAAAAGCGGCGACCAACCGCGAGCGCCCAGAACAACCGACACCACCAAGGTGCCGACGCCGACCCAACACGGCCAGAACAATCGCTTGGTAAGCAATTCACCAGAGGCCTTTCGCCACGGCAGCACCGGAGCGATCGCCATCAAGAACAACAGTACGAAACCAATTGGTCGAGTCATCTGGTCGAAGTAGGGAGTGCCTACCGAGATCTTTTCGTCGTTCAATGTTTCGACGATCAGCGGGAACACGGTTCCGAGCAACACGACAAACGCAAATGCGGCAAAGACCAGATTGTTCGCAAGAAAGGCCCCTTCGCGCGACAGCGGTGAATCGATAGACCCGGGCGCTCGAAGTTGGTCGCCGCGCAAACCAATAAGGCCAATGCTCACCGCAGCGATGACACCGAAGAAGCCGAGTAGCAGCGGCCCGATCTGTGAGTCGGAGAACGCATGCACCGAATCGATCACGCCCGAGCGGGTGAGAAAGGTACCCAAAATGGTCAGTGCGAACGTCGCACAAACCAACGACAGATTCCAGACCCGCAACATGCCGCGACGCTCTTGCACCATCACCGAATGCAAATACGCAGTGCCGGTAAGCCACGGCAACAACGAAGCGTTCTCTACCGGGTCCCAGGCCCAGTAGCCGCCCCAGCCAAGGACCTCATAGGACCACCAGGCACCAAGGACGATGCCGAAGGTGAGAAACCCCCAGGCGAAGAGTGTCCAGCGGCGAGTTTCGATAAGCCACCCCTCGCCCACTCGACCGGTTACCAGTGCCCCAATCGCGAACGAAAACGGCACGGTGAAGCCGACATACCCCAGGTAGAGCATCGGGGGGTGAAACGCCATGAGGATGTGGTTCGACAGCAACGGGTTGGGGCCGGGGCCGTCGAGGGGCGGATTGGCGAGGCGTCCAAACGGGCTGGCGGGTCCGACGGTGAGGTAGAAGAAGAAGGCGGTGACCACAAACAATGTGAGCATGGCCCAGCCGACCAGTTTGTCGTCGAGTCGGTTGCGAAACTTGTGTGCCACGATGGCCACATACCCGGTTAGCACCAGCGTCCAGAGGAGAATCGAGCCTTCGAGCGACGACCACAGTGCCGCAAAGTTGAAGAGCGCCGGGGTGGTTGAGCTGCCGACTTTGGCGACGTACTCGACCTCGAAGTCGCGCGTGATCAGCGCCTTTTCCATGATGGCGCAGGCGGCAAATGCTGCGCCAAGCACCAACCAACTATAGGTGCGCGCCTGGTTGAGGCGAGCTTGGTTGCCGGTGCGCAACCCCACCGCGATCGTGATGATCGCGAACAGCGACCCTACGAACCCGGCGGTAAGGACAAGCGATCCGGCGATGGCATTCATCGTTGATGACCCACAGGGTCAGGCGCCTGCGCCGCGCTCTTCGGCATCATCGATGCGCTCTTCGTTTTCGTTGCGATAGTCGTTGTCGTGTTTGACCAGCATGTGTGTACTTTCGAACCACCAGCCGTCGTTGACGCCATCGACAAATGCATCGACGGGTGCATCGGCGTTCATCCAGCGGCCTTCGAGCGTCACGGGTACACCTGGTTGAAACAGCTGCGGAGGGTCGCCAATATGCACAACGTCGGCGGTGACGTCGTCGAACATGACCGTGAATGCAACCGATTGCTCGCCGTCGACCACAATCGATTCGATTGTGCCCTCGACCGGAAGTCCGAGCATCCGAAACCTCTCGGCACCTAACTCGTCGCGTTGCTCGACCGCCTGGTCGACTTCATGGAAAAACAGCGTGCCGTTGACCAGCCCTTGAGCAACAACGGCGACGAGCACAACAATCACTGCGCCAAGAACAACAATCGGGCCCCATTTGCGGCCCTTTGCTGAGCCAGCGTCGACGACCTGGCGTGGCGAAAGATCTTCGACCGGTGCATTGGCCGAGTCGGGATCGTAGGTACCCGAGCCTGAGATGTCGTCGCCGCTCACGTGTCGGAACCTTCGACGCTGTCTACTCCGCCGCTTTTCGGCGTCGACATCCACCGTTGGTTTGCTACAGGGACCTGTTTGGCGGCAGTGCGTGTACGAACCATGACGTTCCAGAGGTACACGCCAATGACCGCAATGACCGCACCCCACGCAAGAGCGATTGATGACACGTTGGTCATGCTTCTCGTCCTTCCCGAACCGTGTCGCTGTGGGGCGACTTACCCACCGCCGCGTCGACGCCTGTTCGCGCCTCTGCGCGTCGTTGCGCAATCGCCTCGTCGAGACCGAGTTCGGTTACCTGATGTTCGAGCCAGCCGAGGCGGAAACGTTTGGTCGTGAGCCATGCGTAGAACAGCAGGAACACCACGATCGAGGTCATGAGCGTAAACAAGGTGAGGTCTTCGAGTTTGCCGTCGGTCAGCGACGCTTGTTGATGCAAGGTTCGGTTTTCCCACCAATTCACCGAATACCGGACGATGGGAATCATGGCCGCAGATCCAATAGCGACCACCGCCGATCTGCGAGCACGCGTGTTGACGTCGCCGCCAACCCCACGAAGGGCGAGATAGCCGACGTACAGCAGCACCAGAACGAGCATCGAGACAAGGCGGACGTCGCCCCAGTCCCAGTAGGTTCCCCAGGTCGGTTGGCCCCAGATAGCTCCGGTGATGATGGTAAGGACACCGAAAAGCACGCCAACTTCGATCGAGGCATGCGCCAACAGGTCGGCGGCCAGGCTCTTCTTCCACAGGTAAAATCCGCTAGCAAGCGCTCCGACGACGAAACCGGTGTAGGAGAGAATCGCCGACGGCACGTGTACATACATGATGCGGACGAGGTCGTTTTGTTCGTCGTCGGGCTCGCTTAGGCCAAAGGCAAGCACCAGCACCAGGACAAACCCTAAAAGACAAAGCACCCCGAGGGTTCGGGTGCCGGTGTCGCCGGTGTCGTTCGTGTCGCTGCTATCGGCGGCGCCGTTGGGCCCCGTCGAGGGAGATTGGTTCACGATTCCTCCAGGAGAATGCCGTAGGCAAGTAGACCAAAGGTCAGATAAACAACAGCGAAAAGACCAAGCAACGCGAGCCAGGCCCAACCGTTGACCGCTGCCGATCCGAATGCATCATCGAACGAACGAGTCGCACTAATCAGCACCGGAGCGAGCACCGGTAACAACAGTATCGGGAGCAAGGTTTCCCGGCCTCTGATACCAGCGGTAAGAGCACCGTAGAGCGTTCCGGCGGCGGCTACACCAACGGATGACACGACAGAGGTCACAGCCAGAAGCGCGCCTCCGGCTACCGATTCGATCGCCGCCCCATAAAAGACCAGCACGCCGATGATGAGCAGGACCTCGAGGGCGAGGAGCTGCACGCTGATGGCCATCATTTTGCCAAGGAAGATCGAAGCCGGCTCTATCGCCGACAAGCGCAGCGCGTCGTTGGTGCCATCGTCGTGCTCGAGGTTCGTGGTGCGTTGGATAGCCAGTAGCCCGGCAAAAAGCACCGCCACCCAGAAAAGCCCGGGCGTGAAATCGCGCAGCACCGGGCGGTCGGCGTTAAGCGCGAAGGCAAACAACACCAGCGCCAAAATGGCGAAGGGCAGAACCTGGCTGAACACGACTCGCGACCGGGCCTCGATGCGAAGATCCTTTTCGGCGATCAGCAAAGCATCACGAAACATGTGACACCACCGCTCCCCCTGCGATGGTGATCTCTCGTGGACTCAGGCGCCCGACGCGCTCAAGTTCGTGCGATGCCACCAGCACGGTCGCCCCGGCAGCAGCGGCGTCGAGAATTAGCGCGTCGAGTTTGTCGCGGCCGCTCTGGTCGAGTCCGGCATGCGGCTCGTCGAGCAACCAGAGTTCGGGACGGCGAACCACCATCGTCGCGATCGATGTGCGTCGTCGTTGACCTGCGCTCAACCGGTCGACCACGAGATCGGCCAGACGCGTTTCGATTCCCATGCGGTCCATTGCCGCTTTCGCGGCGTCGACGGGGTTGTCGACCCGCGAGGCTCGAGCCCAGAACACCACGTTCTCCAAGACGGTGAGGTCGCGATACAGCCCGGTGGCGTGCCCGATGAGTCCCACTCGGCGGCGAACCTGACGAGCTTGGCTGACCACGTCGAGTCCGAAGATTCGGGCTTCGCCAGAAGCGGGTGGGATCAGACCGGCACAAAGCCGCAGCAGTGTGGTCTTTCCTGCCCCGTTTGGGCCCTGAAGCAAGACGACCTCGCCTTCATCAACATCGAGGTCGACACCAGCAAGCGCCGGGAACCGGCCAAGAAGTGCGACCACATCGCGGAGTTGGACGACGGGCACGGTGTAAACGTACTGGCGCACTCGAGGTAAAGACTAGCTAAGGCCGGTGTAAGTGCCAGGTGACAATGTTGCTCAAATACGCCGTTTTGTTGCCCTTTTCGGTCGCCGTGCTCCCGCTTGCCGCGCGCCAACAACTACTCTCCCGGCGTGGACGAGTCGCCCCTCGAGTTCGAACAAACGCCTGAAAGGCCAGGCACGCCCGATGCTGCCGCTGAACCCGGAGCAAAGCGACGCGGCGCTGGCCGCGACGCTCTTGACGACCTTGACGATCGGTCGAAGCGGCGCTTGGCGTCTGTCCTTGGCGCACTTGGCCAACTCTTCACCGTGTCGGGAATTGTGACGCTACTTTTTGTGGTCTATCAGCTTTGGGGAACCGGGGTTCAGGAGGCCCAAGCCCAGCAAAGTCTGCGTGGCGACTTCGCCGAGCGTCTCGCTCAGGTAAGTGGGCTCACCGAACCCGTGACGGTCGCGAACGGCCCCAAGGCCCCGGAGGAATCGGCAGACGACGCGGCGAGCGATCCTAGCGAACAAGGCAACGTGGGGTCCGACGACGAAGGTGCCGCTTCTCTTGTGGGCAGTGCCTCGAACAGTGCCTCGAACAGTGCCTCGAACAGTTCGACGGCGGGTGTCGGCGCCGCCGGTACGTCGGGGTCGCTCAGTCCAGAACTTCGAGCCCTGCTGTTTCCCGAGGGAGGCGAAGAAATCGCCCGGATCGAGATTCCTTCGATCGATGTCGACAAGATCGTTGTCGAAGGTGTCAGTGTCGAGGACTTGCGCAAAGGACCCGGCCGCTACAAGCGATCGGTTCTGCCTGGCGAGCCAGGAAACACGGCCTTCGCTGGCCACCGAACCACCTACGGTGCGCCGTTTCACAATATCGACAACCTCATTCCCGGCGACGAGATTCTGGTCACCTCGTTGCTCGGCGAATTCACGTACCGAGTCATTGGCCAAACCGAGAAGAACCGGGTGGGATTTTGCGTCGACGAGGGATACCGGCCGAGCGAGGCTGACCTCGCCAAGGCGGTGAGCCTTCAGGAAGCTCGGTACGAAAGTGAGCGGAACGCCACGACTACCACCACCACGACCACCACTATTCCCGCCGAGCTGCCCAACAACTTCGCTGTCGGCGCTATCGATGGCATCACCTATTTCGCCACAACCGATGTCGATGCCGAGCTCTCCCGCCTCGCACAAATCGAGGCTGAGGCGAACGCGGCCGACGAAGAGCTGGTTGTTGTGGCCTCGGAGGGGGTCGGCCGTGGAGCGTTTGATGACATCGTCGACCAGCCCGCTGAGTTCGGACATTTCATTGTGGCACCTTCGGATACCTGTGTTTTGGACGACTGGGGTGACAACCGGATCACCCTGACCGCCTGCCATCCGAAGTATTCGGCCCGGCAGCGCATTATCGTGGTCGCCGAACTGGTTGGCGAGCCGGTCGCTCCGGTGAGTCGACCGACTACCGGGGCCGGCGAGGGTCTTGGCGCAGATGAAGGTGTCGAGACCGACCAGGGCGGCGCCGACCAGCGGGTCAGCACCAATGCAGAAGCTGACGATGCGGGGTCCGCCGAACCGGCGAGCGGTGACGAGACCCAACCCGGATCTACCGACGGAACTGCCGACGAACCCGACGACGACCGCGAAGACTCCGAACCAGCGAGCACGGTTGCCTTCAACGGCGACGACTTCGATGCCGGTTTGGGCTGGGACACTTCGGCGTTGGCACCGGCACTCGGCTGGGGTCTCGTAACGATGCTGTTCTATATGGCTACGACGACTGCGGCTCGGCGTTGGAAACGTTGGCCATCGTGGGTCATCGGCGCAGTTCCCGTGGCCTGGTTCTTGTTCCGGAGCTTCGAGCAGTTCGACCGGCTTCTTCCCGCCTACTAAATTCAGTAACGCTATGGCTCATCAGGTTCGCGTTGGCGCCATCGAGCGTGTGTGGTTGGCGCTACCCCGTTCAACGGCGTTGATCGGGATTGTCCTGGGGGTGCTGCTGCTCGCCGCTGGTTGTTCATCTTCGGGCGAGACCGAAAACCGCGGCATTCCCGGCTTAGGCGACAGCGCGACGAACGACGACGGAAGCGTCGGAGCCGACGGTGAAGCGCCAACAACAACCCTGTTTGACTACGACGCTGCGTACGATCTCGGCGATCCGATCAGCTTTGATGCCGCGCAGCTTGGCGAATGCATCAACGAATACAACTGGGTACAGGAGCGGCAACCGCAAAATCTTCTGATCGCACTCGATTGCGAGCTACCACACGACAAAGAAGTGTATTTCACTCGCGAGTTTCCGGCTGGCCCAGAAGTTCCCTACCCAGGCGAAGAGCTGATGAACGACTATGCCACCCGGGTTTGTTACAACGCGTTCGAGGAATTTGTGGGCCAAACCTATGAGTTGTCGACGTACGAAATCGACCATACCTATCCGCCGCGCGACAACTACGAGGTTGGTCGGTACCGCGAGATCATCTGCATGGTGCGCAGCAATCCGCAGACGACGGGGTCGGCGAAAGGTACTGGCCTGTAACTCGACCACTACTCGCGCGAACGCCACGGGTGGCGATATCGGCACGATTGGTGGGAATGTGAGCGTTTTCCGAATATCCTCCCACCATGCTTTCTGCTCTGCTTGCTGTGATGATTGGTGCTGGCGTCGGGATCTACCGCGGCGGACACTTTGCAAACCTGTCGGGACTGCGTATCGACTATTGGCAGCTTCTCGCCGTCGGCGTGACCGTGCCACTTGTCATCGGGTGGCTCAACCCGCCTCTTACTGCACTATTCGTCTCGATCGCGCTGTGTTGTCTCATCGCGTTCGCGTTACTCAACTTCACCCTCGCAGGTATGGGTGTCGTGTCGTTCGGCCTGTTTCTCAATCTTGTAGTGATCGTGGTTAACGGCGCCATGCCTGTCGACCCGGCGGCGATGGTTCGTGCCGACCTTGCACCAAACCTCGCGACGGCCAAACAACTCACGCTGGTTGCACCTCGTGAAGTGCAGCAGGCCGGTGACCATTTGGTATTTCTTGGCGATGTGATTCCGATTGGCCTCTTCGATCAGGTGTTGTCTTTCGGCGACCTGATCTTGCTGTTTGGCCTGGCCGACATCGTGATGCATGCAATGATGCGCCCGCACAAAACAGCTGAAACCCAGCAGGTGCTACTTCCGGCGACGGGCGGACTACAGCCAGCAATGTCGAATCGTGGAGTAGTGGCGTAGCCACGAGGGTGACAGTGGCGTAGCCACGAGGGTGACAGTGGCGTAGCCACGAGGGTGACAGTGGCGTAGCCACGAGGGTGACAGTGGCGTAGCCACGAGGGTGACAGTGAAGTAGCCACGGCCACAAGGTTCAGACGAGGATTCCTAATCCCGCCCACGATTGCGGCATTGCGCCGAGGCCGTTGCCCGAGTCGATGTTCCAGTATTCGGCCAACCCTGAGGTAGACGATCCGGCCCGCAAGCTCTGCCCGAGCTGGGTAGCGACCGGATCGTTCGCATTTCGTGCGGCAATCCAGAGCAGATAACTCAGCTGCGGCCAAGCGGGTCCGCGCCAGTACGTGTTGGGTTCATAGGTGGGTTCGGCCCGATGCACTCCAGCAGGACCAAACGGCCCCCCATATGCGCTTGGGTCGACCAGTGATGCGAAGGCGGTTACTCGCGCCTCGGCGTTGGCAGTTACCAGCAGCGGCAGCAGGCCATCCGCGGTACGCGCTCCCCCGCTTTGGGGCGAGTCCTTGCCCCCGTCGATCCACGTTTCGCCGTTCCAGCGGGCGTCGATGGCACCTACGAGCTCTTCGGCCGCCGCCCTGAGTCGCTCGAGGGTTTCGGCGTGCGGTCCGTCGCCCGCAATTGTGCTTGCCAGCTCGAACGTGTTGAAAGCAATCAACGCGTTGAATCCAGCCGACGCAACTTCAAACTCGGGGTTTGCCACCGCTGAGCCAACATCGTTGTGTTCGACCGTGCCCACCAGGTACGACTTGTGCGCCCGCCACCGGTCGATAGCGAACCCGCCGGGGCAGGCGTCGTCCCAACGCGGACTGTCGTCGGTGCCGGTTTCCCACGGATGGCATAACACCACAAGACCGTCGTCGGTGCGCCGCCGCTCGGTAAGCAGAAACGACAAACCTGCGAGGCAGTTAGCGACAACGTCGCCAGGTACGTCGACACCGTTGCGCAAGAGCTCGGCCGCGGCATGACCGAACATCGGCGGCTGGGTGATCGACGAACTACCGGCCCGCCCCCAAAATTCGACCGATTGCGACGGGTCGAGCTGATAGTTCATATGCGGCACGAAACCATCGGCGGTTTGGGCGACAAACACCTGCGAAAGTTCGGCTACCGCCCGCTTGTGATCGCCGAGCCGCGCCCACACGAGAACGTGAAAACAGGAGTCCCACAACCATTGCCAGGGGTACACCTCGCTATTGGGAGCGGCGTAGCCGTCGCCGTCTCCAGTCAGATCGACCCAATGGGTCTGCATCATGTCGGCCACCTGCTGTTCGAGGTCGTCCGGGGTCGTCTGGTTCGTTGCCGTTGTCTCGCCTGTCACGCGACCATTCTCACACAGCTCTGCTTTACCCAGGCGCCCTCGCTAACCTTCGCTCGTGTCCCGCTGCGCGTTTGTTTCGTTCCGTCTCGGTTTGGCCGACGGCGTTTCCATCGTCGCGACCAGCTGGGAGCGAGCGCTCCGCTCGATTGGCTTCGACATCGTCACCGTTGCCGGCGAAGGCCCGGTCGATCGCATCGTTCCTGGGCTCGCCATCGACGCCGTCGAACCTCCCAGCATCAGCGAACTCGAACTCGCTCTAGACGATGTCGACCTTGTCGTCGTCGAAAATTTGCTCTCGATTCCGCTCAACCTTCCGGCGTCGCGAGCGGTCGCTCACGTTCTCGCTGGGCGTCCCGCCCTTCTGCATCATCACGACCCTCCCTGGCAACGAGAGCGATTCGCCCATATCGACGAACTTCCGCCCGACGATCCGCAATGGCGTCACGTGGTCATTAACAAACTCACCCAGGCCGAGATGCTCGACCGAGGCCTCGAAGCCACGGTCATCTACAACGGCTTCGATGTCGACCCACCGCTCGCAGATCGGGCAACGAGCCGCTCAGCGCTTGATGTCGCCGACAACGAACTCCTGCTCGCGCACCCGGTGCGAGCCATCGAACGCAAGAACATCCCCGAGGCCATCTCGATTGCCACCGCGCTCGGCGGCACCTACTGGCTGCTCGGCAAACCCGAAGATGGCTACGACGAGCAACTCGAAGCGGCGTTGGCCAACGCTACGTGTCGGGTGATTCACGAACCATCTGAAACTCGGGCGCAGATCTACGCCGCCGCCGACATGGTGTTGTTTCCTTCAACATGGGAAGGATTCGGCAATCCGCCGATCGAGGCCGCCATCTACCGCAAGCCGGTTGTGGTCGGCACCTATCCCGTGGCCGAAGAGTTCAGGGCGCTCGGCTTCGACTGGTTCTCTCCCACCGACCTTGAGGCCATGCGGTTGCATCTCGCGGCCAAGGCCGCAGGAGCCGACGACCCGACCGATACCCAGCGTCTCGAGCACAACCAGCTACTTGCCCGTCAACACCTTTCGCACGAAACCATGGCCGAACAGCTGGCTTCGCTTATCGATGAGGCAGGCTGGACCCCATGACCTCGGCAACCAACCCTGCCAGCAATCCCACCGAAGACGACCCGGTGCTGATTCGTCGGGCCAACATCGCTCGGGCCGTACTCCTAGGCAAACGCGTGGGTTACTCGTTGTTCGCCCTCGCCATTGTGGTGTTCTTTTTTGGGTTCTTCGGCCGCTTGACCGATACCAAAGTCACCATCATCGTCGCCTCGATGCTCATTGGATCGGTAATTCTCGCGCCGGCGATCGTGTTCGGCTACGGCGTAGCGAAGGCTGTTCGGGAAGAATCGGACGAAACCGGCGGCGGGCACTAGTCGCCGGTTGCCGCCGACTAAACTCTTCGCTTGTGCGCCTGCCAGCAGATGAACGACGCGACCAGCTAATGACCGTTGCCCTTGCGGTGTTCGGCACCAAGGGGTACCACGACACCTCGATGAACGAGGTCGCCGAGGCGGCTGGCATCACCAAGCCGGTCGTCTATCAACACTTCGAGTCCAAACACGCCCTGTATCTGGCGCTGCTTGCTGACATCGGCGGGCGACTGCGTACCGCCATTGCGACGGCGCTAGCTACCGCTCCCGGGCCTCGAGAACTCGTCGAATCAGGCTTCGAGGCGTACTTTGAGTTCTTTGGCAACGAACCGCATGCGTTTGCGGTGTTGTACGGCGATGGGGTTCGCACCGACAGCGACTTCATGGCCGAACTCGTCAAGGTTGAAGAGTCAACCCTCGACAACATCATCATGGTGCTCGACGTTCCTGCCATCGACGCCGACAACCGCCGGGCCCTTGCCCATGGCATCGTCGGACTCTCCGAACGAATGGGCAGGTACTGGCTCGAACACGAATTCGATGTTCCCGCTTCAGAGATGGCCCGCCGCGCAGCGGAGCTCGCGTATTACGGTCTGCGCGGTCCAAAACCAGCCAACATCTAACTTCGACCTGTCACCGAGAGACCGAGCTGTTCGAGGCGTTCTAGGAAATGTCGAGAGGCGGGTCGGGCAGTTCGCCCGCTGCTAGCGCCGGCAGAAATTCGCGAAGTCGCGGCGGAAGCACTGGCACGTCTGAGGCCAACAACTCATCGACATCCCACCACTTCGCGCCCTTAAAGGCCAGTGCCTCAAGAAACTCGAGACCTTGGGGGTTGTACTCGCCGCCATCACAGTGCGCGACGTGAATACGTTCGTCAGAGTCGAAGTAGATACCAGCGAAGGTGAACTGCACTTGCTGGGTCCAGACACAGGGCCCCATCTCGAAGTCGCCTATGCCAGTCTCCTCATAGATCTCGCGAGCCGCCGCCTGTTCGCTGGATTCGCCCGGGTCCATGCCTCCGCCGGGGATCTCCCACCACGCCTGCTTGGTCGAGTCAGCCGGATCGATGGCGTTGACCATAAAGATCCGATTCTCGCGGTCAAATAGGACTACCCGTGCTGCCGGTCGCTTACGCCTCATAAGAAAGAGAACCTACCCGCTTTCCCCTAAGCGAGGGGCAACCATCCACCAGCAGGCCGCCAACGGTGGTGATACTGCAGCCATGCAGTCCCGGCTCCTGTATCAGGCTCAGCCCCTCGGTTCGGCGGAAGAAGCCAACCCTGCCGACCTGCGGTCGATCATGAAGAGCGCCATATGGGTCTGGCTCGACGTCATGGATCACAGCGAGGCGGAGATTCGCGCCTTGGCAGCTGATCTGAGGCTCGATCCCTTGGTACTCGAGGATGTCTATGACATCGAGTTACTTCCCAAGTATGAGGACCATGGCGATCATCTGTATGCGGTGCTGCACTCGCTCACCACTGAAAACGACGACATCGACACGACCGAAGTCGATTGTGTGCTGAAGGACAACCTGCTGATCACCATGCACGCGGTTCCTCTCGTCGGGCTCGATTCGTTGTGGGAGCTCACCGAACGCCACCCGATGGCGGTGCGCTGCGCCGACGCCAGCGTCCTGCTCGCGCGCCTCGCCGAGATTATCGGCCGCCGGTACCTCGAAGTCGTCGTCACCGTCGACCGCCACATTACCGAACTCAACGAACTCGCCCTGAACGTCGACCCTGCGGTGCTGTTCGAGGTGCAGCAACTTCGCCGCGACGAGGCCACGATTCGTATGATGTTGGCGCCACAACGACAGATGCTCGCGTCGATGGAGCTCGACGACACGCCGCTGCTTAGCGACGCTGCAAGACGCCGGTTCGGTAGCGCCTTCGATGTGCACAACCAGGTTGTCGAGTCGTTGTCGACCGCTCGGGCACTGCTCAACGACACGCTCGACACCTATCGGGGCGCGTCGGCAGAGAAGCTGAACGAAGTGACCCGGGTTCTCACCGTCTACGCGGCGATCATGTTGCCGCTGTCGATCGTGGTTGGTTTCTTTGGTATGAACTTCCAGAATCTCCCAGGTACCTCCTCGGAGAACGGGTGGATTGTCGTTACCGCCCTGATGGCGATATTTGGCCTTGGCTCGTGGATCTTTTTTGCCAAGCGGGGATATGTGGGAGGTCCGAGCCTGCGATCCGCCTCCCGGAAGGTAACCAAACGACTTGTTGCGGTAGCTCGGACCGAGGTGCGACCGATTCACTTCGTGCGCAAAGAACAAGCAGAGAACAAGTAGAGCGCAAGTAGAGAACAAAGAGCGCAAAAGAACGAATAGGGCGGAGTTCCCGGTGGGCCTGACGGCCTAGGGGTTCGATCCCTCGTAGGTCGAATGACTCATATCTGGGCTCTTTGCGCCGAAGGAAGGGGTATGCGAACGAAAACTTCGACAGACCTCACCGCAGAATCCCACCGTCTTGAGCTCGACGGCGACTGGAATGACCTCGGCCAACTGCAAGTCGGCTACCTCAAAGCCGTCGGTCTCGAGCCGGGCGACCGGCTGCTCGACATCGGCTGCGGCCCACTTCGTGCCGGCATCCCACTCATCGGGTATCTCGACGCCGGCAACTACTACGGGCTCGAAGCCAACGTCGACAAGCTGAGTGCTGGTCTCGAAATCGAACTTCCGGTGAGCGGCGTTTCGCACAAGCTTCCCCCTGACAACGTGCGCCTAGCCGAGGACTTCGACGCAACAGGGTTCGGTGTCAATTTCGACATGGTCCTTGCCCATTCGCTCTTTCAACATCTGACCCTTAACGAAATTCGGCTGTGTCTCTACGAAACGGCTCGGGTCACCAGTCTCGGAAGCCGGTTCTATGCGTCGATCTTCGAAGCGTCGAAAATCGCGATGCCCGCCGACATCGTCGCCAACGACGCACACGCCACCTCGTTCAGCAGCGCTCCGTACCACTACCGGATTGCCGACCTTGAGTACGCAGCAGAGGGACTCGGTTGGAAAGTCGAACCGGTTGGCGAATGGGGCCATCCCTCCGGCGAACGTCTGGTGTGTTTCCGACGCCGCACCGGGCTTCCACGGTCGCCTCGCAAACCGGTCGACGCCAAGGCCACAATGCTCGACCGCATCGCCAATCGCCTCGCCCGTCGCGGCGACAAGAGCTAGCCGAGCACTCGATCAAGATACGGGTTACGAAACGTTCCCGATGGGTCGAGCTGTTGGACCAGAGTCTGGAACGCTGACAGGTCGGGGTACACCGGCGCCAAGTCTTCGGCCGTGCGAAAGTGCAGCTTGCCCCAGTGAGGCCGACCGTCGTAACGCTTCATGATTGCTTCGACGCCCCGGAAGTAGCGCTCGTAGGCCATGCCTTGGTAGTTGTGCACCGCAATAAACACGCTGTCGCGGCCGCTGGCCATCGACAGTGCGATGTCGTCGCTACCAAGTACCCGGACTTCGATCGGGAAGTTCACGGGCTCGTCGATCACGTCGATAAGTTCTCGCACTTCGCTAAACGCTGACTTCCAGGTTTCGCGTGGAATCGCGTATTCCATCTCGACGAACTTCACCCGCCGAGGCGACGCAAAAACTTCCCAGCTGGGGGCGGTATAGGTGCGGCTGCCCCCACCCGAAACCATGGCATTCGCTAACTTCGGGATGAGCTCGGGTTTGGCCCGCCCAAGCCGACACATCGCACCGAAAGCGACGTTTTCGGTCAACTCGCTTGTCACACGACCACGCAGTTGTTTTGTCTTCGACACCGTTGCTGGTCCGGTGCTCATTCGGGTGTTTCGTTTGGTCAGCGCAGCGCTGGTATGGGGCATCCAGAAAAATTCTGCATGATCGAAGGTGTCTGCCCAGTCGTCGAACTCGGCGAGCACTCGGTCGATCGACATCGCTTCTTCGTTGGCGCGAAGCCAGAACGCTGGCACACACGACAACGTCACCGTCGAGATCAGCCCAGCGGCGCCAAGGCCGACCCGACCAACCCGCAATTGTTCGGCAGTAAAATCGACGACACCTCCGTGTCCGTCGATGACCCGCATCGCCACGATCGCGGACGCTATGCCGTGGAACCCAAGACCCGTTCCGTGCGTACCGGTAGAGATGGCACCGGCCACCGATTGCACGTCGATGTCGCCGAGGTTCGGCAACGCCAGACCATGGGTTGCCAACCTTTGCGCCAGATCGTGCAGCCGAATCCCCGACTCGACGGTCACAAGATTGCCGTCGACGCCAACGATGCGGTTGTAGCCGGTCAGATCGACCAGCACCCCGTTCGTGAGCGCTATGTCGGTGAAGGAATGACCCGACCCAATCGCTTTCACCGTGCGACCGGTCGCGGCCGCACGCTCAACAACCTGAGCCAACGCGGCCTCGGTGGTGGGAGTGGCAATCTCAGCAGGAGTCGAGAGCTGATTGCCGGCCCAGTTGGTAAACGTCAAGCCGTCGGGAGCAATGCCGTCGCGGTGCCAAATTTTGTCAAAAACGTTCATGCTGATCCTGCTCGAGTTACCAGTGCCGGAGATCGATGTTGTACATGCCGATGACCCGGTCGCCATCGACCACGTGCATCCGCTCGTGTTTGGCCACCGTCGGGTCGACATGTGCTGGCCACAGACGAACGAGGTCGCCCGCTGCCCAAGTGCTGCCCTCGTCGGGAACCAAGGTGGTGTGCTCGTCGCTGCAAAAGAACACCGTGGCGCCATCGACGGTGGGGTTTCCGTGGTCCATGCCCAAAGCCTTCAGTCCACCGTCGACCACCACATAGTTGCCGGTACTGTTCACTGAAATCACGCGGCACAACACCGACATCGCCCGCCGGAAGGGTAACCCGACCTTCGCGTAATGGGTGTCCATCAACAGGTAGGACCCCGCCTGAATCTCGCTCGCCGCCTCGTTGATGTCGAACGTGCCGGTGCCGCCAGCAGAAATGATGTCGCCGCCAACAAGGCGATGGGCTTCAAGCAGAAGATCCATCGAGGCCGCGACTCCGGCCCGTTGCTTGTCGCGGTCGGTCCAGTCCATCAGATGCCCCTCGTAGCCCATCACGCCACGCACGTTGAGACCCTTCGTTCTTGCCGCGTCGGCCAGCCGGCCAGCGTCGGCGACCTCGCAACCACATCGCGGAAGCCCGACGTTGACATCGATCAACACCTCTTTGACCCCGCCGTTCACGGCCGCCTCAAGGGTGATGTCGGAGTCGACGGCCACGGTGATTCGGGCGACGTCGACCAGCGCTCCGAGTCGCCGGGCGTCGAGCACCTCGTTCGCAAGAAGAAGATCATGCCCCAAACCCGCAGCCGCCATACCTTCCATCTCGGCGATGGTCGCACAACAGAAAAGCTCGTGCCCCGCCTCGACCAGTCGCCGTGCGAGCGCCGTGGATTTAAATGCCTTCACGTGGGGACGAAGCGATGCACCGGGCCTCGTTTCGGTCATCCGTGCAATGTTCGTCGCGAGCGCCCCGTCGTCGACGAGGAGCGCCGGCGTAGCGAGTTGGTCGACGTCTGTCAGTTCGGCGGAAGACACGCTGCACATCTTGCCAGACGCGGGCTAGATCCCCCGTAAAGCCCGGTCGACGATCTCCATTGGGTGAATGGTTGGCACGCCAGCCCCGGCGAGATGCATCGCGCACCCCGGGTTTGCGCTGGCCACCAAATCAGGCGTGACCTGGTCGATAGCGGCGACCTTGCGGTCTCGGATATCGCCAGCGAGTTCAGGCTCGAGCACCGAGTACGCGCCGCCGGCACCACAGCAAAGTCCGTCGTCGTCCAACTCGACCAGCTCGCGAACAAACGGGCGCAACACGGTTCGGGTTGCCTCGTGCACCCGCTGCACATGACGCAGATGGCACGGGTCCTGCACCGCTACTCGCACATCGAGAGCCGACACCGCCGGCAGCTTTTCGAGATGCAGGGCCAGAAATTCCTGGATGTCGAACACTCGCTCGGAGAACGCCTTGGCCTCTGGGGTACCAAGGAGATGCCCGTAGTCCTTCATCGCCGCGCCGCAGCCGGCCGAATCGACAACGATCGGACGAGTATCGACCGAGAGGTTGCCCATCATCTGCTCGGCAAGCGTGCGGGTCTGGCCAGCAAGGCCGGCGTGCGCCTGCAGCGCTCCGCAACACGGCGCCAGCTCATTGGTCGGGGTGACACCAAAACCCGCAGCTTCGAGATTGCGAACACCGGCGTGATGCACCTCGCGTTGCCAGGCATCCATCACACAGCCGGTGAAGAAGTACACATCGTCGCCGCTGGCGATGATCGGCTTCTGGTCGACCCGGATTTCTTCAGGTAGGCCAAGCCGTTTCGGCACAAGATGTAGCTTGTTGGCAACCGCGAGCGCAGCCGAACCGGCCTGGAGAAGTTTCGGATTAGCCAGAGGCAGAAACGCCAGCCGTTGCCAACCCGGCGTCATCAGCTTGGCATCGGCCAAGGTTTCGCGGGTGCGTTCCATAAGGTGTCCATACGGAACGCTGCTGGGACACGCAGGCTCGCAACCCCGGCATTGCACACAGCTTGCAAACGACCGCAGCACATCGTCGTCGACCGGGGCGTCGTTGTCTTGCACCTCGCGCATGAGTTGAATGCGCCCGCGCGGCGACATCGCTTCGTCGCCGGTCACCCGAAAGGTCGGACAGTGGGGCAGGCACAACCCACACTGCACGCAGGTGTTGAGATCGTCGGGATCGAGTTTGAGGTCCATCGTTTAGGCGGTCTCCACGGTTCGTCCGGGGTTGAGCCGACCGGGCGGGTCGAACTCGGCCTTCATCCGGTGGGTGAGAAGTTGGGCTGCCCGATTGAGCTGCCGCGGAGGCTGTGGTTTGGCCGCCCAAACGGTGCCGGTTCCTACCGAGGCGACGAACTCGCCGGTTTCGAACTCGGCACCGGTCAGCTTCAAAAGCTCCGATGGCTTGAGAGACCAACGTTGTGCCGGAAGCGCCGGCGGCCCCTCGGCCTCGCGAAACGTTCCCGAAGCTGCGAGCGCCGCTGTCTCGGCGGCAACGTCGATACCGTGACCTTCGAGTTCAACCCAGGTTGCCGTTCCGTCCCACAACAGTGCGGATGGTTTCAGGACCGTTGCGGCGATGCCAAAGGGATCGGCATCGTCAGAGCGAAGCCACACCGACACCTCCGGGATTGGGTTTGTTCGGATGACCGCCTCGGCGAGAAGGCCAAGCGTGCCAAGCGAGCCGACCATCAGACGGGGTAGGTCGAACCCCGTCACGTTCTTTACCGTCGGACCACCACCGCTGATGATGCGCCCCTCGCTCGAGATGTAGCGGATCTGCAACACACTGGTCCGCACCCGGCCGCGACCCAACATGCTCAGTGCGTTCTGCCCGACAGCGATCGCACCGCCCACCGTTCCGCCGCGTTCTGGCAGGGCTGAACGTTGTCCTTTCTCGGCCAACGCCGCATGAAACTCGGCTACCGGCGTACCAACACGAACCTGAGCGGTCATCTCTTCGGGGGCGTACGCGACCATGCCGGTAGGCGCCTTGATCACCCGGGCATCGGCAGCGAGATCGCCACCGACGTGCCAGCGGGTGCGATTGCCCTCAATCGCTACCGGCCCTTCGGCACCAACCTCTTCGGCAAACGCGTGCAAGACCGGGTCGTCGACCGCGAGCAGCGGCTGCTTTGGGGCATCCATCTTTGCTGCATCCACTGTTTCTCCCTAACCCCACACGTCGGCGGGCACACTTCGAAGTGCGGCAATATCGGCGCAGCTGTGCCCCATTGGCAGCACCTTGCCGGGGTTGGCTCGACACACCGGGTCGAACGCCCGGCGAAGTCGTGCTTGGTGATCCATGTCGTCGTCGGTGAACATCAGGTCCATGTAGGCCTGCTTCTCGACCCCGATGCCGTGTTCGCCCGACAACACACCGCCCGCCGCAACCGACGCCGTCACAATTTCGGCGCCCGCGGCGTGGACCGCGTCGAGCTTGCCTTCTTCTCGACCGTCGAACACCAGAAGTGGATGTAGGTTGCCGTCGCCGGCATGGAACACGTTCATCACGAGCACATCGTGGCGGTCGGCGATCTCATAGATCTGCTCAAGCACGTCGGCCAGCTTCGAACGCGGAACCACGGTGTCGTGCAAGTAGTAGTCGGGTGCGATCTGAGCGATGGCCCCAAACGCCGTCTTGCGACCCTTCCAAAGCAACGCTCGCTCATGATCGGTTTCGGCCTGGCGCACATTGGTCGCGCCATGCTGCCGCCCGATATCACCAATGCGTTCGGCGTCGATCTTTATGCCGTCGGCCAGGCCATCGACCTCGGCCAGCAACACTGCGCCAGCGTCGGTCGGATAACCAGCGCCCACGTAGGCCTCGACCGCCTGGGTAATGCGCTGATCCATTACTTCGAGCGCTGCTGGCACGATGCCCGCAGCGATGATGGCGCTCACCGTGTTCGCCGCATCGCGGACGGTATCGAACGACAACAACAACGTTCGCACGTCGGGGGCATTTGGAGTGATGGTCACCGCGACTTTGGTGGTGAACCCAAGTGTTCCTTCGCTGCCGACGAACGCTCCTCGCAGGTCGTACCCGAGCGGTTCGGCATCGAGTCCGCCGAGCACGGTTACCTCGCCGGAGGGCAACACAACTTCAAGCGCGACGACGTGGGCGTTGGTAACCCCGTACGCCAAGCAGTGCGGGCCACCCGAGTTGTTTGCGACATTGCCACCGATCGTGCAGACCTGCTGACTCGAAGGATCGGGGGCGAAATGGAAACCCATCGGTGCCAGGTGTTTCGTAAGATCAAGGTTGATCACGCCGGGCTCGACCCAGGCAATGCGGTTATCGAGATCGACCTCAAGAATGTGGTTCATCTTGGTGGCCGCAATCACAATCGGAGCGCCCAGCGGAATCGCTCCGCCAGCCAGCCCTGTACCAGCACCCCGAGGCACGACGCCGCGGTCGTACTTCTCGGCCAGCTTCATGATCGCCTGCACTTCGGCGGTGCTTTCCGGATAACAAAGCGGGCCCGAAACCCCGCCCTCGAACACCGACGCGTCCTTTTTCATGAGCGCCTTTTGTGCACCGTCGGACCGGACTCGGTCGGGCGAGAGAGCAGCGCGCAGTTCGCCGATGAGTGGGTCGCTGGCTGTTTCGTCGGCTGGTCGCCCGCCAGATCTGGAGGCTCGGCCTGCCAAATCCTTCAGCGACTGCAAGGACTTCAGCGCGCTGCGGGCCACAGCGTTATCCCTGCGCCTTCAGCTCAAGGCGACGAGCATGCAGGATCGGTTCGGTGTAACCCGATGGCTGCTCGACTCCGCTGAGCACAAGATCGCAGGCTGCCTTAAACGCTACGCCTTCGAAGCCTGGCGCCATTGGCGTGTATGCCTCATCATCTGCGTTCTGGCCGTCGACGATGGCGGCCATACGCTTCATCGTCTCCATCACCTGGTCGCTGCTGACCACGCCATGATGCAGCCAGTTGGCCATGTGCTGACTTGAGATTCGACAGGTAGCGCGGTCTTCCATCAGTCCAACGTCGTTGATGTCGGGAACCTTCGAGCAGCCCACGCCGTGATCGACCCATCGCACCACGTAGCCAAGGATTCCCTGCGCGTTGTTGTCGAGTTCGGCCTTGATCTGCTCGTCGGTCCAGTCGGTGTTTTCGGCGACCGGAATTACGAGCAACTGATCGAGTGTCGACCGTGCACCGCCTGCGGCGAGTTCGTCTTGTCGGCCCAACACGTCGACGTGGTGATAGTGGGTTGCGTGCAGTGTTGCCGCAGTCGGCGACGGCACCCACGCACAGTTTGCGCCCGACTTCGGGTGGCCGATCTTTTCCTCGAGCATCTTGCCCATCAGGTCGGGGGCTGCCCACATGCCTTTGCCAATCTGCGCGCGACCACGAAGGCCGGTGGCTAATCCGGTGTCGACGTTCCAGTCTTCATACGCGCTGATCCAGGTTTGCGACTTCATTTCGCTCTTCGGCACAAACGGGCCCGCCTGCATCGATGTGTGGATCTCGTCGCCAGTTCGGTCGAGGAATCCGGTGTTGATGAAAGCGATTCGAGACTTCGCGGCACGAATGCACTCTTTGAGGTTCAGCGTCGTGCGACGTTCTTCATCCATGACACCGATCTTTACGGTGTTGGGCGCAAGGCCGAGAGTTGCTTCGACGTGGTTGAAGATCTCGTTGGTAAACGCGACTTCGTCGGGTCCGTGCATCTTGGGTTTCACCACATACACCGAGCCGAAACGCGAGTTGCGGTTACCGTCGCTTTTGTTCAGGTCGTGCGTCGAACACAAGACGGTGATCATTGCATCGAGGAGTCCCTCGGGGGCTTCGTTGCCGTCGCGATCAAGCACCGCAGGGTTCGTCATCAGATGCCCGACGTTACGAACAAGCATGAGGGCCCGTCCGGCCTTCGCGAACGACGAACCATCCGGGGCGGTGTACGTGCGGTCGGGGTTGAGTGTGCGGGTGAACGACGAGCCGCCTTTGCTGACCTCTTCGGCGAGGTCGCCGCTCATCAGCCCGAGCCAATTGCGATAGGTGACCACTTTGTCTTCGGCGTCGACGGCGGCGACGGAATCTTCGCAGTCCATGATGGCGGTGACGGCCGATTCGAGCAGCACATCGGCTACTCCGGCTGCGTCGGTGCTGCCGATGCTGTGCGAACGATCGATGAGGATTTCGGCGCTAAGGCCGTTGTTGGTGAGCAGAATCGAGGTTGGAGCGGATGGCTCGCCCACGTACCCCGCAAACGCGGCGGTGTCAGCAAGTGCCTCGGTGCGGTCGCCCATCGAGACGACGAGCTGCCCCGCGGCGACGGCATAGGCCGTCGCGTCGACGTGGCTGCCCGAGGCGAGCGGAAAGATGTCGTCGAGAAATCCTCGGGCCCAAGCGATGACGCGGGCGCCCCGAGCGCTGTCGAAAGGTCCGCCGGGTGGCAGGTCGCCCATGGCGTCGGTGCCGTACAGCGCGTCGTACAACGAACCCCACCTGGCGTTGGCAGCGTTGAGTGCGTAGCGGGCATTCATAACGGGCACGACCAACTGCGGACCCGGAATCGTGGCGATCTCGGGGTCGACGTTTTCGGTATCGACGGCGAAGTCGGGCCCCTCGGGCACGAGATAACCGAGCTCTTCGAGGAATGTGCGATATGCGGCAGCATCATGGGGCTGCCCACTTCGAGCGCGGTGCCAGTCGTCGATCGACGATTGCATCGTGGCCCGCACCTCAAGGAGGTCGCGGTTGACCGGTCCGAGATCGTGGATCAGCGAGGAAAGTCCGGCGAAAAAGGTGTCGCCATCGACACCCGAGCTGGGCAGGGCTTCATTTACCAGAAAGTCGTAGAGCGGGGTTGCGATCGCTAAACCGTCGCGG
Organism: uncultured Acidimicrobiales bacterium; assembly: GCA_938015295.1. Classification (GTDB taxonomy): domain Bacteria; phylum Actinomycetota; class Acidimicrobiia; order Acidimicrobiales; family SHLQ01; genus CALLQB01. The sequence goes on along the minus strand of CALLQB010000050.1, from coordinate 5,242 downwards.
TCGATGCGCCCCTCGGGGCTGGTGTCGCCGCTACTCGTCGTCGTCATTGGGTTTCTCCTCGATCTGGTTCAGGCAAGATCCTGTTAACAGTCAACACTGTACATGGTAACCTTACGGGGCATGGCCGCTGCTGACCCAACTTCCGTTGCCGACAACAGGCCACTCGACCGTATCGAATTGGGAGACGCGGTTGCATCGCGTCTGCGCACACTCATACTCGGCGGCGAGTTCGCCCCCGGATCACGCCTCGTCGAGACCGAACTGGCCAGCCGTTTTGGCACCAGCCGCGGCCCGGTGCGAGATGGTCTTGCCGAACTGGAACGAACGGGCCTGGTGCGGTCGGTGAATCGACGGGGATCCTTCGTCATCGAGCTCACCGCTGCCGATGTCGACGAGGTGTATTCGCTGCGGACCGCCCTCGAGCTGCTGGCGGTGACCCGTGCGATTCCTGTCGCAACCACCGCAACGATCGACCGCCTCAGCGAGGCGGTCAACGCAATGGACGTCTCGCTCGCGGTCAACGATGCGCCGGCGGTGGGCGCAGCCGACATGGCCTTTCACCGGGCGATTGTTGAAGCAGCGCAGCACAGGCGTCTCCTGCAGTCGTGGGAAGGCCTCGCCGATCAAACAGAGTTGATGATGCAAGAACTCAGCTCGGTGCGTCCTGAGCTGCAATCAAACCATGGGCATCACAGCGAACTCATTGCGGCATTCGCAGCACGCGATGTCGACCGGGCCGTAGCCGTTCTTGCTGATCATCTCGACGTGTCGCGCACAACCATGGTCGAACACTTCAGCAGCTGACTTCCTCGGGGCGGGTCGACTACCGTTCGCTCATGGCGTTGCGCTTGGAGGTGGTGGACCTCCACAAACGATACGACGAGGTGCTGGCCCTTGACGGCCTGGATTTACGCGTCCCCGAAGGCGAAATGGTGGGGTTTCTTGGCCCGAACGGTGCAGGAAAGTCGACCGCCATGCGGGCGATTCTTGGCCTTGTGTCAATCGACGCCGGACGCATCGAGTGCAATGGCGGGCCGATTGGCGAAGAAGCCCGACGCCATATTGGGTACATGCCACAAGAGCGCGGCTTATATCAGCGCATGATGGTGCATGAGCAGATCAGCTACTTCGGTCGCCTGGCAGGACTAGATGGCGCCACCGCCAACCGCCGAGCCGACGAATGGGTCGACCGGGTTGGGCTGTCGGATCGACGCGACGACCTCATTCAAGAACTCTCGGTGGGCAATCAGCAGCGGGTGCAGCTCGCTGTCTCGCTGGTACACGAACCCAACCTGCTTCTCCTCGACGAACCCTTTGCCGGGCTCGACCCCGTAGCCGTCTCAACCATGATCGACGTCATGAAAGAACAGGTAGCCAGCGGCGTCAGTGTGGTCTTTTCAAGCCATCAACTCGACCTTGTGCAAGACCTCACCGAGAACGTCACGATCATCGCAGGCGGCACCACTCGCGCCTCAGGTCGTGTGTCAGAGTTGCGCAACAACTCTCCGCGCCGAATCCTCGAAATCGAATGGGTTGGCGAAGCGCCCACATGGCAACCAGCCGCCGGGGTGGCAACAACAAGTCGCAGCGGCGCAACTACGTATGACGTAGCCGCCGACACCGACCCTGGAGCGCTAATCGCTGAAGCCGCCCAAGTAGGACAGATCGCTTCGGTGCGTTATGAGCCACCAGGCCTCGACGACATCTTCCTCGAAATCGTTGGACAGGACCCTTCGTGAGCAATCGCATGATTGTCGAGGTCGCCAAACGCGAGGTTGTGGTGCGAGCGCGTACCAAGTCATTCCGCATCATTACCGCTCTCCTTTTGCTGGTCGCGGTAGCCGCACCTGTTGCAGTTCGGCTGTGGCCATCAAACGATGGCATCGACGAGGTGTCGATCGGCTTGGGTTCGGGCATGACCACCGACGACGGCGCCGACCTACCGGCGATGCTCGTATCGATGGGCCAGCAACGCTACGACTTCACCTTCGTCGACTTGAGCGACGCCTCGCCAGCAGAAGTCGACGCGGCGATCATCGGCGAGTCGGCAGAAGGCCTCAACGTCGACGTGGTCGTTGAGCCGGGTCCAACACTCGCCTGGAAAGACCGGGTCGACGACGAACTCGGATTTCTCATCGCCAGCGCGCTTCGACAACAGGGCGTCCTCGACCGTGGCGCAGAACTCGGGCTTACCGACGAACAGATCGGCGCCATCGTCACACCAACAACGGTGACCGACCGGTTCGTCGAAGAACCTGACGAGTTCGACGAGACCGCATCACTGCTCGCAATGCTCGGTCTGATGACCGCATTCATTATCCCGCAGGTCTTCGGGCAGCTGGCTCTGCAAAGCGTCGTCGAGGAGAAATCTTCAGGGGTCGTCGAGGTGCTGCTTGGCCAGATACGCCCGCGCACCCTTCTCGCCGGGAAAATCCTCGGTATCGGGGTTCTCGCCGTATGCCAGATAGCGATCGTCGTCGGGGGCATGGTCGGCGCATTGCTACTCCTGTCCGATCTAGAGTTGCCCGGATCGCCGTGGATGTTCGTCGCCGTGCTGTCCATCAGCTTGTTGGGCGGCATGGCCAGCTACATCACCCTCTACGCACTGCTCGGATCCCTCATCTCTCGTCAAGAAGATGCTGCACAGGTGATGGTTCCCGTCTTCTTGCCTTTGATGGCCGGCTACATCGTGGGCCAGACCGCAGCGTTTGGCGCGGCCGACTCCCTGGCCGCCAAGGTGCTCACCTTCATCCCCTTGACCACGCCGATGCTTCTGCCTGTTCGGGTAGCCCGAAACGCAATCAGCGGGGTCGAGATAGCAGTAGCCCTTGGCCTGCTTGTGCTCTCGGTCGCGGTGTTGGTCCGTCTTGCCGAACGGCTCTACGAGTTCACCCTGCTTCGCAAAGGCACACGCATTGGCTGGGTCGAGGCATTCAGGGGCCTACGGGCGCCGTCTGGCAGCTAGCTCGCCCGCCAGCGATCAGACCGCCGTCCATCCACCATCGACGTTGAGCACATGGCCCGTCACGTACGTGCTCGCGTCGGAGGCAAGAAACAACAAGGCTCCGTCGAGCTCGCCTTCGTTGCCGGGTCGCCGCATTGGCGTGTTGTCGGTGATGTACTTCATGCCGCCGTCGGTGCCGAACATTTCGTCGTTCATTTCGGTCTGGAACCACGCGGGTGCGATCGCGTTTACCCGCACACCTTTGCTCGCCCATTCCGACGCCAGTTCGCGGGTCAAGTTGTGCACACCACCCTTGCTGGCCGCGTACCCCGGCACCTTGAGCTTGCCTCCGCCGCCATGGCCCAGAATCGAGCCGAGGTTGATGACCACTCCCCCAGCGCCCGACGCGATCATCGCCGCCGCAGCGAGGCGACTCAGAGCATACGGGGCAATCAAGTTCAGCTCGATCTCGCTACGGAACTCTTCGGCGGTGTAGTCGAGTGCCGGCGCGACGTTTGAGGATCCCGCATTGTTCACCAACACATCAATGCGCCCGAAGCGCTCGATGGCGGCATCGATGAGCATCTTCGGCCCCTCGGGCGTGGTCACGTCGACCGCCACGGCGTGGGCGACATCCTCGCCGAGCTCGGCGACAAGGTCGGCTAGCCGTTCGGCGCGTCGGGCGGCCACGACCACGCTGGCGCCAGCGGCAACCAGCACTCGGGCGAAGCGGGCGCCCAGCCCCGAACTTGCACCGGTGACCACACAAACACGGCTATCGAGGCGAAACTGATCAGCGGGATTCGAAGGTGACATCGCATGGACAGTAGTCACTTCGCTACCGTGAAGACACAATCTCTCTAGTCTTTCCAGTATCGCTGCAGTATTGCTGCAAGATTGCTGCGGTGGACTATCCCTGCAGCGCACATCGGCGCAACAAACCCAAACTCTCGGGAAACCTCTTATGCATGATCTCGTAATCCGCAACGGTCTGGTTGTCGACGGCACTGGCGACGAACGCCGGCACGCTTCGGTAGCGGTCACCGATGGCATCATCACCGATGTCGTCGAGGCTGGCGACGACACGACATTGGGCCGTGGCACCCAAGAAATCGATGCCGACGGCCGGCTGGTAACCCCCGGCTGGGTCGACATGCACACCCACTACGACGCGCAGGCCACGTGGGATCCGCACCTCACGCCATCGGGTTGGCATGGTGTCACCACCGTGGTGATGGGCAACTGTGGTGTCGGCTTTGCGCCAGCCGCTAGCGATCGCCACGACTGGCTGATCGAGCTGATGGAAGGTGTCGAGGACATTCCGGGCGCCGCCATGCACGAAGGCATCGAGTGGGAGTGGGAGACCTTCCCGGAATACCTCGACGCGCTGAGTCGACGTAGCTGGGTGGCCGACATCGGCACCCAGGTTCCGCACGGAGCGCTTCGAGCGTTTGTGATGGGCGAACGTGGCGCCGCCAACGAAGACGCCACGGTCGACGACATTGCCGAGATGGCACGCCTCACCGGCGAAGGCCTGCGGGCCGGAGCGCTCGGGTTCTCGACGTCGCGTACGCCGCTCCACAAATCGATTCACGGCGAGCTGGTGCCCGGCACCCACGCCGACATCGATGAGCTCATGGGTATTGCCGATGCCATGGCCGAGGTTGGCCACGGCGTGTTCCAGGGCGCGTTTCACCACACCGATGTTCCCGATTCGTTCTCCTGGTTTAAAGAGATCACCCGTCGCACCGGCAAGCCGCTCACCTTCAACTTCGTGCAGACCGACGCAGCACCCGATCTGTGGCGCGACGTCCTTGGCATGCTCGACGAAGCGCGGGCCGAAGGCCTGCGGGTTACCGGACAAAGTACCGGCCGCCCGATCGGTGTGCTGCAGAGCTGGCTCGGCACCGTGCATCCGTTCCTCGGCTGCCCAACGTGGCGCCGCGACCTTGCCAACCTTCCCGACGACGAGATCCTCCGCCGAGTGGCCACGCCCGAGGTTCGCCAAGCACTCATCAACGAAGCCCCCGAGGGTCTTACTCGCTTCCAAGAGTTCGTGTTCCGCTCGTGGGACAAGATGTGGCCATTTGTTGGCGAGGCAGACTATGAGCCTCTGGCAAGCGAGTCAGTAGCAAATCGGGCCAAGGCCAGCGGCGTCGACCCGATCGAGCTGGCGTACGACCAGCTACTCAGCAACGGCGGCCACGGCATCTTGTACTTCCCGCTGTTCAACTACACCGGCCACAACCTCGACCCGCTGTACGAGATCCACCAGAACCAGTCGGTGAAGATGGGCCT
>CALLQB010000049.1 GCA_938015295.1 uncultured Acidimicrobiales bacterium | reverse complement strand
TTCATGCTCGGCGTGTGTGGCGTGGTGCTCGCCATTCTCGGCCCCGGCTCGGTCTCGATCGACCGCCTCCTCGAGATCGATGATGACCTCAACGAATATGTCGGCCTTGCGATCGGAGCCGGGCTCGGCATTGGTGCAGGTGCAGCCCTACTTGCTGCATTCTTCCGGCCGCCGAAGGCCGACTGACCGTTGCCGTCATCGGCACATCGGCGGGCAAGTCGCAACTATGGGAGCCATCCTCGGTAGAACCATCGGGTTGCTCTGCTTGTTTTGCATCACGGTCTTTGCTGCGGCGTGTAGCGCATCCGAAACTGCTCAAGAAGAGCCCGTCACTGGTATTTGCGTCGAACCAACTACCGGATTTCCCGACGGGGTAGGCGGGGTCGTTGAAGTCGGCAAGAGTCTCGCTGAAGATCCGGCAGCGCTTCCAAACATCGTGTTGGTGATGACCGATGACCAGCATTGGCAGTCGACCGATTGCATGCCAATACTCCGCACTCGCCTAGCGCCACGAGCCACCACATTCACCAACGGGTTCTCGACCTCGCCCAACTGTTGTCCCGCCCGTGCGGGCTTTCTCACCGGTGACTACGTGACCAGCCATGGGGTTTACACGAACGGACTGCCGCGGGGAGGAGCTGATGCCTTCGCGCCCGATCAAACCGTGACCGAACTTTTGCAAGATGCCGGATACAGGACAGGAATCTTTGGCAAGTACCTCACCAACTACGGATCTGATGCGAATGGCCCTCCCACCGGGTTCGACGAGTATCTCGTGTTTGACCGCACAGTCGTCGCTTCGGCCCCAGTCAACCCGGCAACACAAAACTATCTGGGGTGGGTGGGCACCGACAATGGTGAGATCGTCACCTTCGATTCGGGGGCGAACAGCTACAGCACCGATGTATTTGGCGACCGAGCCATCGAATTCGTAGCGAGTCACGATACAAATGCGCCATTTTTCTTGCAGTTCTCGCCGTTTGCTCCCCACCGGCCTGCCACATCTGCACCACGCCACACCGGCCTAGAAGCGCAGGTTCAAAGGGCTGTCTTCCCGCCCAATTACGGAGTGGTACCCGAAGCGCAGGCGTGGGAGTTGGGCCTATCAGAAGCGCAATGGGACAACTTCCGTCGAGCAGACGTCGAGAACGTCCGAGCTCAACAGATTGTGGCCCTTCAAGCCGTTGACGAGAACCTAGGCAGGTTGCTCGATCAACTCGAAGCATCTGGTGAGCTCAACAATACCGTGGTGATCTTTACGTCGGACAACGGGTTCGCGTGGGGTGAACACCGCTGGCTGCAAAAGCTTTGTGCCTACGACGCTTGTCTGCGGGTGCCGTTGCTGATCGCCGACTTTCGTCGAACCGGTGGCGGTTCAACCGACCAGCGACTTGTGACGAATCTTGATATCGCAGCGACGCTGGTTGAGCTTGCCGGAGTCGATGCAGGGTTGCTCGGAGAAGATGCTGCCCCGCTGGATCTGCAATCTTCCGATTCGATCCGCGAATCGTTTCTGATCGAAAACTACGGAGCTGGCAACGGCGCACAACCGCTCGGGTTGCCACCGTTTCAGGGGGTGCGCACAAGCACACACAAATATGTGCGCTATGCCGACGGAGCCGAGGAGTTGTTCGACCTTGTCGGAGATCCGTGGGAGTTGCAGAACGTTGCGAGTGTTGTCGAATACCGCGAAACCCTTGAGACGCTTCGCGCTGAAACGGTTGCGTCGTTCCCTCGGCTGCTTGCTCAACAAAACTGGGAGGCCGTAGTCGCCGACGGGTGTATTGGCGACGGAAGCCCTCTAACACTCGAAACAGATGTTGACCTTCCCGCACTCGAAGACGTCTTGTCGTTCGAGGTCCTGCTGTCGGTTGATTCTTCGCTGGGTGATCGTGAAAGAGCCGGTCTCGATCTCGTCGGCTCGATGGCCGGATGGGCCGCCGAGGAAGAAATCGCCCTCCCGGCGCGACCGAACTCTGAGGGTCAGCTTGCGCTGCCCGCCAAGCAAGTGTGGGTGCAGCGGTTGCAGACCACACAGATCACCGAACTCGAGATTGAAGCGACCGTCGAGCCAGCGGACAAGGTGTGTGTTGATGGCCCCGTGACCATACGGGCACACGTCCTGGCGCCTGCCTCCGGCAGCTGACCGAATGTGATGCTAAACGCATGAAATACCTGCTCAGCGTTTGTTTTGGGTTAGGGATCTTCACGACAGCCGGTTGTGCAACCGAAGCGAAATACTCGCTTTATGTGAGGTAAATTCCGCTTAAAGTGACAATACATTACCGATAAGTAACAAGTTTTGTTACGAGGTCGGATTCGCGCGACTTTGGGCGTTGACTGGGAGTCTGCAAGATGGTCCTCGTGTCGACGCGCCGAGGACCGACCGCAATCCCCCCACACCAGTGCGTCGGAAACAGAGAACATCTCAGTGGCGATGTATAACGACATCACCCGCCTCCTTAGCGGCGGGTCGGCACTTCAGAGCCTTAGCGGCTTCTTAGGCGAAGATCAGTCCGCAACCGGCAACGCAGTTTCCGCTGCAGTTCCGGCATTGCTGGGCGGACTTTCGAAAAGGTCCTCAACCCCCGAAGGTGCAACCGCACTCTTCGACATGGTCCGCGGCAACGACGGATCCATCCTCGACAACGTTGGCGGGTTCCTTACCTCCGACGACGGTGGCGCAGGCGAAACGCTACTCAACGGCATCCTCGGAGGCCGTCGCAACGCCGTAACCCAAGCCGTCGCTGATCGAAGCGGACTCGGCCTCGGCAGCATCGCGAAACTTCTCCCGGTGGTCGCACCGATGATCATGGGTTTCCTTGGTCGCAAACAAAGCGTTGAAGGTCTCGATCAGGCCGGGCTCATGAGCCACCTGTCGGCAGAAAAGGCATCACTCACCGAAGGTGGCTTCGGCGGACTCCTTTCGGCATTCGACGGCGGCAACGACGACGAAGACGGCCGCGGCTTCACCGCCGGACTCGGCAAAATCGCGGGCCTCGGCGCCGTGGGTGGCGTGGCCGCCGCAGCAGCCGGAAAGCTCGGCACCCCAAACGTGCCGAACATGCCGAACGTGAACACCCCGAACGTGCCGAACATGCCGAACGTCAACACCCCCAACGTGCCGAACGTTCCTAATGTCGATGTTCCCACTGGTCGGCCCACAGGTTGGGTCGAACGCGACGTCAACGCGCCAGTCGCCCAAGCACAGGCTCCGACACAACCACCCATGGCCGAGCGTCACGTCGTGGTCGAAGAAAAGAAGAAGCGTGGCATGTGGTGGCTTTGGCCGCTGCTTGGCCTCATCGCTCTGGCCATAGCGATTCCGCTGCTGCTCAAGGCCTGCGATGGTGACGACGATGCAACCCTCCCGGTTGTCGACGACGTCGAAGAGACCGTCGACGAAACCGTCGACGAGGTAGTCGAAGAGGTAACACCCGAGCCAGAACCAGAACCCGAGCCAGAGCCCGAGGTCGAGGTCGAGGTTGAAGAAGAACCAGAGCCTGAGCCCGAACCCGAGCCAGAACCCGCTTCTCGCTTCGCCCCTGGTCGTATCCTCGACACTGCTGACGGTGCCGGCGAATTCACCACGCTCCTCGGAGCAGTCGAAGGCGCAGGCCTTGTCGACGCCCTCGATGGCGACGGACCGTTCACCATCTTTGCGCCAAACGACGACGCATTCGCAGCCGTTCCCGACGCAATCACCAACGACCCAGCACTGCTCGAAAAGGTGTTGCAGTACCACGTTGTGGCAGGAGCCGTTGGCTCTGGCGACCTCGTAGCAGGCAACGTCGAAAGCATCAGTGGCGAGCTGATTTCGATTGGTATCGACGGCGACGTCACCGCCAACGAAGCCAAGGTGCTCGAAGCCGACATCAACGCCGACAACGGTGTTATCCACGTGATCGACCGGGTACTCGTACCACCATCGGTCCTCGCCGAAACCGGTGCCTCACTCAATGCGATCCTCGAACTCGAGCCGATCAACTTTGCCGTGAACAGCGCCGACATCGATGCCGGTAGCCAAGCAACCCTCGACCAGGCCGTTGCCTACCTCAAGGCAAACCCGGTACAGGTGGCCGTTGAGGGTCACACCGACTCCGATGGCGCCGACTCAGCCAACCTGGCACTCAGCCAGGCCCGTGCCGAGTCGGTTATGCAGTACCTCATCGACAACGGCGTCGACGCCAACCGCCTCTCGGCAACCGGCTTCGGCGAAGGCGCACCAATCGCCGAAAACGACACCCCAGAGAACAAGGCAATGAACCGACGGATTGAATTCAATATCGTCGGCTAACCGCCAACACTTTGCACCGCTCAAGTCCGGGCGGCGCGCCTAGAAAGCTGAGCAAATCCTCGGACAGCTCAGCAAAGCAACAATCCGAGATAGGGGCCTGACCCCTATCTCGGATTGCTCGTTTTGGGCCGAGATCATCCTTAGGGATGAACCACCGAATCATCTCCGCTGCCGATGTGCTGCCACACCCTCGGTTCTTATCGTTTGGCATAGGTCAGACAACGAGGAGCACAACGATGAACAAGCGGACTTTCACCACACGCCTCGCAGCGGCGGCGATAAGCATCAGCCTGATAGCAACCGGCTGCGGTAGCGATACAGACCCCGAAGCTGCCGAGGAGTCGGTAGACGAAACGGTTGCGCCAGAGGTGACCACTGCGGCGCCGAGCACCACGTCGACCACCACCACTTCCACCGCAGCGCCCACCACCACCCAGGCGCCCACCACAACCGTTGCAGCAGAACCCGAACCAGCCTTCGAACTCGAAGGCGAAATCGACCTCACCACCGCCGAAATCAACGACATGATCTCGTTCGTCGAAGAAACGATGGAACGCGAGTTCGTCACCACACCTCGCATCGTGGTGCAGTCGATCGCCGACTTCGAGGCAGGCCTTGTGCCCACCGACGAAGAAATGGCGCTCAACGAATCGCGCAAAGAACAGACCGCCCGCTTCTACCAAGCGCTTGGCCATACGACCACTGGAGTCGACGACCTCCACGAAGCGCTTGTCGGTGTCAGCAGCTCGACCGACCTCATCAGCGGCCGGTATGACCCCTTCGACGACGCGGTGTATGTGCCCGACGGCGCCCTGGTTGGCGACACGTTTAACGCCGTTCTTGTGCACGAACTCGCGCACGCACTCGACGGGCAACACATCGACCTAGCGGGCCTGATCAACCAGCTGAAAGACATCAACGAGCGCGAGGCGTTGTCCGACGACGGCTTCGCCATCAGGGCGATTGTCGAAGGGCGCGCAACCGCCGTGCAAGGCCGCTGGATGATGACCAATAACATCATGCCCGAGCCGGCCGACGTGCCCGAATCTCTCGAAGCACTGCCGCCGAGCATCATCAACAGCGTGCTGCTGCCGTACCAACTCGGTGCCCAGGCGATCGAAACGCTTGGAGGCCCAGCCGCAACCTGGGACCTCTACGACAACATCCCCACATCGAGCGAGCAGATGCTCTTTACCGACCGCATCGGTACTGACCTGCCGGTGGAGATCGCCCAACCTCCAGCTGACGGGGAGGTACAGGTTTCGGGCACGATCGGCGCCGAAGGAATCCTGCTTGTCGCCATCGGCGACACGCTGACGCCGTCGCAGATCGACATCGTCACGGCGATCGGCGCCATTGAGGGCTGGGCTGGCGACTCGATGGTGCTGTGGGGCGACGATGTCACCAGCTGCATGCGCCTCGATGTTGCCGCCGATACCCCCGAGGACCTCACCGAAATCGAGACCCTGTTCACCGGTTGGGCAGCCAAAGAGTCGGTACCGGGCGCCGAACGCACCGCCGAACTCGTTGGCGATATCGTCCGGGTCACCGCCTGCGCTCCGTTCATCAAGTGACATCTCGCTACGATCGAATGACGATGACCCTCATGCGGCGAACCCTTGCCACCGCTGTCGCAGCTTGCCTCGTGCTTTCGGGCTGCGGCAGCGACAGCGAGAACGCTGACGACAACCCCGTTGGCGACTCCGAGCAGATCGACGTTGTCGACGACGTCACCTCGCCTACAACAACAGCGCCTAGAACAACAGCAGCGGAAGCCGCCGATGTAGCCGTGTCGCTAGGAGAGCGAGAGGCCGGCTACGGCCCTGGTTCGCTTGCGATAGCAGCAGGTGAATACTTCCTTCGTCTGACCGACCTCGACGGCTCTGCGGGCGCATGGTTTCCCACCGCCTACACCTTTGAGCCCCGTCCTGAGGTGTGCGGCTACGCAACAGCCGAGGCCGTGCAGGGCCAAACGCTGTCGCGGCAGAACCCGGCCGAGGCCCCCTTCGGCGACGGCATCTCCATCGAAGTGCACGTGCTCGGCGACCAAGCGTCAGCACAGGCCGAAGTGGCGAAACTTAACGGCGACGCAGCCGTCGAATGCGACGTGGCAGCCAAACAACGAGCCGAAGCGCAGTTCCAAGAAGAAGTAGCCGATGTCATGAACATCGACCTCGGCGACGGCATCGGCCAACCTGCCGCGCCCTTTGCCGATGTTCCGGCCAACGCGGTGCGAGAGTTCGTGGCCTCAATCTCGGTTGGCTCGCAGCAACGCGCCCTCGACCAGATCGAATCGTTTGTCGCCGATGGTCGGTTCCTCATTCACACCACCGTGGTTTCGAGCACCGGATCGGCTGCTGCGATCCACGACGAGCTCAACACGTTGTTGTTTGCCGGCGAGCCGCCAACCATCGACCCCGATCCCGCAGAAAGCGCAGCACTCGACCGGCTGCGCTCGGCAGTCGTCGATGCCGACGAGCTCCCCGACTTCTACGACGAGAACGACGCCGCCACCTACTTTCGCCAGGTAGCCGATCCGACGTCGTGCTACAAGGACATCCCCGACATCGGCGTGCTCGCCGGGCCGTCGTGGGTCGCCATCAGCCCGGGCGTTGGGGGCAGCCAGGTGCAGCAGAGCTCGTTTGTGCTGGCCGACGAAGACGAGGCTGCAGAGGTCTTTACCCTGTTCGAGACGCTCGGCGCCGAGTGCTACAACACCGTCACCGGCCTCGCCGACCCGCCGTTCACCCTCATCGAGAGCTCGCTCGAACGCCTCGAAGTCGACGGCTTCGACGTGCTGTTGGTAACACTCGACTACATCCAGATGCTGGGCACCCAGGAGTTCGACGCCCAAGCAGGCATTGCTGTCACCACCACCGGGCGTTACATCCTCAATATGGAGTTCGCCGGCTTAACGGGCGACTCACCCGACCTCGCCAACCTCGTCGTCTCGGCAGCAAAGCATCTCCAGCCGTGAACGTGTTCGGAGGGCGCCGGGTACCGCGGGCGGGCGCCGAGCTGGTGCTCATAGCAACCCTCGCCGCCGTCGCGCTTCTTTCCTACATCGGCGCACTTGGATCCCTCGAAGACCTATCACCAGCTGGTCGAGCGGTGTACCTAGCCAACTGGTCAACCAACGAGAACCTTGGTCTGGGCTTTCTGGTGCTGTTGGGAGCCGTTGTCGCGTTGCCTCTGCGGCACTTCAGCGCGCTGGCGAGCCTTGCGGTGACAAGCGCTGTAACCACAGCGCTGTTTTGGTGGTACCCAATGTTGAGCCGCAACATCATCGTCTCGTCGATCGTGCTTGCCATCGCCGCCGGATGGTTTACCTGGAAAGTCGAAAGATGGTGGCTGGTCGCCGCCTTCCTCGCACCCCCACTGGCTGCGGCAGGCATTCGTATCTTCGAGATCAACGACCGGTTCGAACAAATCAACGCCGGGCCATCGTCGGATCTGGCGTCGGTTAGCGCCATCGTGCAAGACGCGCTCTTTCACCTTCTAGCAGTGGGCCTTGGGCTCATCGTGCGCCGGTTCGGCTTGCAGTCGACCGAACTCGCCGAACGCAACATCGAACTCGAGAACGAACGCGCAAACACCGCTGCTGCAGCAGTAACCGACGAACGCTTACGCATCTCGCGCGAACTGCACGACGTTGTCGCCCACCACGTCACCACCATGACGGTGCACGCCGGCGCCGCTCGCCAACTGGTCGAAACCTCGCCAGACAAGGCAGCCGACTCGATGCGCCACATCGAATCGGCCGGCCGAACTGCAGTCAACGAACTCCACAACCTGCTCGGCTTTCTGCGCGGCCGAGACGCCCTTAACGAAGACGACAACCGTGCGCCCACCCCTTCGCTAAAGCACCTCGAATCGCTGCGCGAATCGTTCGGACCGAAGCTGGCAAGCACAATCAACGTGACCGGCGATGTCGACTCGGTGCCCCCGGCAGTCGATGTTTCGGCCTACCGCATCGTGCAAGAAGCGCTTACCAACACGCTCAAACACAGCACGGCGAAAACCGCCGACGTCATAGTCGAGATTGGCGGCGATGCCGTCGTTGTCACCATCACTGACAACGGCAACAAAGCAGCCAGATTCACCCAGCAGACCAAGGTGGGCGGCCACGGACTGGTTGGCATGCGCGAACGCGCGTCGCTACACGGTGGCGACCTCAAGGCCGGGCCACGGTCGCCAGACGGCGGATGGCAAGTGTGGGCACGACTACCGTTCGGAGCAACCTCATGACCGCCAACATCCGAGTCGTACTCGCCGACGATCAGGCAATGATCCGCGCCGGCTTCAAACTGCTCATCGACAACCAACCAGACCTCGACGTCATCGGCGAAGCCGAAACCGGCGCCGATGCAGTGGCCGTCGCCAGCGAACTTCAGCCAGACGTTGTGTTGATGGATGTACAAATGCCCGACATGGACGGCATCGAGGCCACAACGACGCTCCTCGAAGCTTGTCCCGACATCGCCGTACTCATCGTCACCACATTTCACCGCGACGACTACCTGTTCGATGCGCTGCGAGCAGGAGCCAGCGGATTCCTTCTGAAGACAGCACCGCCCGAAGACCTCATCGAAGCAATCCGGGTGGTGGCCGGCGGCAACTCGCTGCTCGATCCTGCCGTTACCGGCCAGGTCATCGCCCAGTTCGCCAAGGCCGGCCCGGGCGTGGCTCGGTCTGAACGTCTCGATGATCTCACCGAACGAGAACGCGAAGTGCTCGAACAACTCGCCAGAGGGTTGAGCAACGCCGAAATCGCCGACGCCCTCTTTGTCAGCGAAACCACCGTCAAGACACACGTGTCGAACCTGTTGAGCAAGCTTGGACTTCGCGACCGTGTGCAGGCGGTGGTGTTTGCCTACGAGAACGGGCTTGTCCGCCCAGGCGACTAGCTCACACGCAACAAAACGAAACCGACGGCGCCCGAGCAATGCTCGAACGCCGTCGGCGGGTGGGGAATGTTGTTGGCTGTGCTTTAGAACTTGCCACACACGTCGAAGCCAAAGACCTCGACGCACACCTCGAAGTAGTCGGAGATAACCAGACTTCCGCCGGTCAGCGTGGTGCACTTGCTGTCGCAGTAGCGCATGCTCGCATCACCGAACAGGCCCGAAGCGCCAAGACTGAAGCTGATATCGACATGCACGGTGCCGCCAATGTCGATGGCCTGCGCTGCTTCTCGGGCCAGCTGCAATGCAGCGGTTGCGCCTTCACGCAGACCAAAGAGCGCAATGATGCGTGGATCGGCATCGGTGGGCAGCGCATCGAGGCCATCACGGATCAGCTGCAGTGCATCGTTCGCCAAATCGAGCGTTGCGTTTGCACTCGTGAGAAGGCCACGCTGGAAGGTGTTCGCCGCCTTCAACGACTCGATCGCTGCGGAGATGCCTACAGCCTCAAAGATGTTGGCGTTCTTGAGCTTCACCCGAAGCGCAGCGATCTTGTCGTTGTTGACCCGAATGTTCCCGTTGATCTTGTCGACCTCAGCCTGGGCGTTCTCTACAGCCCTTTGAGCGTCACGGAAGAACTTGTCTGCGGCCCGACGTTCGGCCTTGACAGTCTCACGCATCTTCGCAATGTCACGATCGATCTTGTCGATCTCAGCTTGAGCGGCATCGATCGCTTCGGTTGCCTTGTTCGAGATGGCAGAAAGGTCGAGCTCGGCCGAGAACTCACCGGCAAGCTGCACGCCTGCTTTGGTGATCGAACCGCTGACGGCAACCCTCGAAGCCGGCGTGTTGATTTCGCCGCTGACCATGAGGCCTTTCTTGTCAATGCGCATCATTGCTTCGGCGCCGATGTCGACACCGCCGATGGTCATTGAACCGGTCACCTCAACCGTGGTGTTCGAGAGCTTCCGAAACGGCACGACGATGTGGGCGGTTGCGTTGCCCTGCATTTGTACGTCGGGGTGGAGGCCAGCGTTCATGACACCGTGTGCCTCAAGGCCCGAGCCGTCGATACGCAGTGTTGCTTCACCAACGGCCATGTCGCCGATGTTCACGCCGATCATCTTCACGATTTGGGTGGTGGGGTAGGTGAACTGGCCCTGCAGCTCGAAGTAGGTCGAGGGCAGTACCTTCCACTTGCCCGAAACCTTCTCGGCGCCGTATGACTGGCGCACGCTGCGCTCGTTTCCGGCTGGCACGTCGACCTTTACCTTGCCGACGTTGAGTTTCATCGGATCTTTGCTGCTGTCAGCGGCTGTCCAGTACTGCACCTTCTCGGCGCCCTTTTTGGCGCTAACCGAGAAACCGAATGCGCCGGTACCGAGGGTGACTTTGCCGACCTTTGGCACCACGGTTTCGAGGTCGCCCTCACCGGCGATGCGGATGGTTTTGCGGCGGATCTCAAGCACTGCAGTGCCGTCGAGCTGCATGCCTTTGTACACCGGCACCTCGGCATCGACGATGACATGTCCACGCACCGGCTTTGCCGCAGGCGGAAGGTTGTCCATCGTGTAGTTGAAGGGGATGTTGCCCCCGAGCGAGAATCCAACGCCGCAAGGCTGACCACTTGCGGTCTTCTTTGAGGCCTTCGCAGAGTTGCTGCGCCGTGCGTTCTTCGTTGTTTTCTTGGCCTTTTGTGAACCAAACTTGGGGCAAGCGCCGCCGATGTACACGTAGGGGTCGGTTGGATCGAGCACGATCACACCGTTGACACCCTTCGCCACCTTTACCCGTGCGGGAAGCGCTGTTGCCCCGGGTCCGCTGTAGCGGTCGAGCCCGGTTTCGATGTCGAGTCCGTTGCGGAACTCCAGGTAGAGGTACTGGGTGTCGGGGTTGAGGTGGGCTCCAAGCCGCTCAAGGTCACGCCCGAACCCCGTCTTGACGATGCCAGACGGCAGGTCGTGGAAGACCGCCTTTTTCAGCACACCCGCTTTGGGGATGGGCAGCGAATCCGGAAGGTCGTCGGCGTCGATATCGCCGAGATCGCTGGTGTCGAAACCCAGTTCATCGGCAATGGTGTCTTGCACCTTGTCGATGTTGGCGACCGTCGGGTCGATGTCATCGAGGGTTTCGAGGCCAGCAAGATCCTCGAGGTCTTCTGCAGAAACAATCTGTGTGGTGGCCTCGTCTGCTGGGGCAGCTTGGCCTTCTGTCGAACCCGTCGCAGATGCGCTTGGGGCAAACGCCGCCATCTGGGCGACCATCGCAACGACCACCAGCAAAATCGCTGCCACCTTGGCCGCCTTTTGTGTGGTGCGTGCTCCCGCTTGCCGAGTGATCCTCACCGGCTTGTGTGTTTTGACCATTTCGTTGGTTTCCATTTTCCCGCTCTCCTTGCCGAGCCGTACCTTACGGCTTGTTTCAGAGGGTTTGATGCAAAAAGTGCACGGTCGAGTTCGCGAAAGTTCGAAATTTCTTTTAGACGGATTTTCTGTCCATTTGAGTGGTCCACGTGACCGGGTGGAACTGAGTTGTTAGCATCGTCTTATGCGGGAAAAAATGGTCGGGATGGCTTTATTGGCGACGCTTGGCGTCCTCAGTGCAGCATGTGGAAGTTCGAGCGAGTCGGTTTCATCGGACTCGGGTGACAGCGCCAGTAGTGCGGAAAGGCCGGCACAAAACGCGTGCCCTTCCGACGGCTGCGCAATCACCATCACCAATGCTGAAGCAGATGGCGAGGAGATCATGCTGACGTGGTCGGCGAACTTCGACCCCGACGTCGCCAAGAACCACATCCATCTGTACTGGGATATCTACTCGGCAGATCAGGTCAGCGGCGACGCCGCTGACCGAGGCGTCGAGCAAGGCAACTGGGTACCCACCGACGCGTATCCCACAATCACCACCTCGGACGTGATTTCGGTAGCCGAACGCGGCGGCTCGACCATGTTGTGTGTCACAGCCTCCGACGGCGACCACAACGTCATCGACTCGGGCAGCGTCGACTGCCGCGACGTTTCCGACCTTCTGTCGTAACGTCGGTCGCTGATTCGGGCGCCTAGCGGCCACACACATCGTGACAAACTCTGCGCCTCCGAGCGACGAACTCGACCTGCCCGACCGGGTGGGTCGATACCGCGTGCAAGGAGTAGCAGGCGTGGGGGGTTTCGCTGTCGTGCTCCGAGCCGACGACGACATTCTGCAATCGCCTGTCGCGGTAAAGGTACTGATGCACCAGTGGGCGACCGACGGCGACATCCGCGAGCGATTTATTCAAGAAGCACGACTCTTGCGGCGCATCTCAAGCCCGCATGTCATTGCCGTGCACGATATCGGGCAACTCGACGACGGCCGGCCCTACTTCGTGATGGACTACGCGTCGGGCGGCTCGATCGCCCAGCGCCTTGAAGCCGGACATGTGGCCGATACCGCCAGCGTCGAGCGCATTGTCGACTCGCTGTCGTGCGGCCTCGCTGTCTTCCACGATGCGGGTGTCGTGCACCGAGACATCAACCCTCGCAACATGCTCATCGGTCAGACCGGCACCGAACTCGAAATGTCGCAGTTGCTGGGTGTTGGCGAAACCGTGCACCTTGCCGACCTCGGCTTGGCCAAAGACCAGGAACGCACGAGCATCGGTGCCACGATTCTTGGCGGAACACCAGGCTACGCGTCGCCAGAGCAGATGAGCCCCGCAGCGATGATTGGGCCGGCGTCCGACATCTACGGTGCCACCGCGATGTTGTGGAAGCTCGTCACCGGTACCGAACCGCCGCAACATCACGAGGTGTCCGGCAAAGCAACCGGCATCGATGTGCGCTGGCGAGAGTTCTTCGAAACCGGGCTGGCTCTCGAACCCGACGCCCGGCATCCAACGATTCTCGATTGGGGTGCAGCGGCAGCGAAGTTACTGAGGCTCCGAGACGACGGTCGTTCGGTTGCCACAGGAGCAGCCTCGCTGGTCAAACCCTCGACATCGGTCGCCTGCCCGTACAAGGGCCTCGCCTCGTTCCAGCCCGAGGATGCCGAGTTCTTCTTCGGGCGCTCATCCTTAGTTGACGAACTCCTTCGGCGGGTAGCCACCCATCGCTCGTTGGTGGTGGCAGGGCCATCGGGTAGCGGCAAATCATCGGTGGTGCGCGCCGGCCTTCTGCCCGCCCTCGACGGCGGGGCCCTGCCGGGAAGTCAAGGCTGGAAACAGGTCATCTTCACCCCCGGGTCCGAACCCTTGCGAGAACTGGCGTTCCAACTCAACGAAACCGACCGATCAGCCCCGGTGTCGGCCGGCGAGATGCGAGCAGAACCTCGGCTAGCCCGCCGGTTTTGTCAACTGGGTCTGGTGGTCGTTATCGATCAGTTCGAAGAGCTGTTCACCATGACTGCGGACCGCGACGAGATCGACGCCTTTCTCGCAGTTCTACGCGAACTCACCGACCCACTCGACTCGCGAGTGAGGGTGATTTTGGCGATGCGCGCCGACTTCTACAACGTGGCTGCCAGCTACCCCTGGCTCGAAAACATCATCAACGCGAACCACGTGCTCGTCGGACCAATGCACCGAACACAGCTGCGCGAGGCAATTCTCGAACCGGCTCGGCGTGCCGGCCTGACGGTCGAAGACGGCCTGATCGATGACATTCTCGATCAGGCCGGCAACGAACCGGGTTCGCTTCCACTGGTATCGCACGCCCTCATGGAAACGTGGGGCAAACGAAGAGGACACCTCCTCACACGCGACGGCTTGCACACCGCCGGGGGAGTGCTCGGTTCAATTGCCACAAGCGCCGACCATCTGTTCGACGATCAATTCGATGACAACGAACGCTCTGCCGCCCGCCGGCTCATGCTGCGATTAGTCACCCCCGGCGACGGCACCCCCGATACTCGCCGCCCAATGCCGCTCGGCGAAGTCGAGGACGATCTCGAGCCTGCAGTGATGAAGCGGGTTGTAGACAAGCTCACAGCAGCACGCCTGGTAACCGTCGACGACAAATTCGTCGACATTGGTCACGAAGCACTCATTGGCACGTGGCCCCGCTTTGGCCGGTGGATCGACGAGGAGCGGGGCCATCTACGCGACCGTCAACGCCTGTCTGCGCAGGCCCGAACGTGGAGCGACGACCACCGAGACCCCGACCTGCTGCTTCGAGGGCGCCAACTGGATGCCTCGCTTGCTTGGTCTGACGAGAACCGGTCAAGCCTCAACCGCACTGAACTCGAGTACCTCGAACAATCCGAAGCAGCTCGCGACGCCCAACTGGCAGCCACGCGCCGGCGTCGCACCACAGCGTTCGCGGCCTTGAGCCTGTTTGCAGTCGCAGCGACGATCACCTCTGTCATTGCCTTTGTCGCCTACCGGCAATCCGCTGAAAGCGAACGCGAGGCACAAACCCAAACTGCGATGGGCCTCGCCACACAGGCCCAAAGCCTGGCCGATGACGACCCCGCCCTGGCGTTGGCTTTGGCGTACCAAAGCGAGGCCCGTATGGGGCCGTCGTTGGCCGGCCGCGATGCGATTATTCGAGCAAACTTGGTGCTCGACCAGACCCCGTTGCGAACCTTCGGCGATCCGCTCGCCGTTGGTGCGTCACTCAGCGTTGCGATGAATCCGGACGGAACGAGGTTTGCTATTGGTGCGCTCGACGGCGAGATCACACTTTTTGATACAGCCGCCCGAATCGAGCTGGCGAACGTGCAAATGCTGAACGACGAAGCCGTGAGGTCGCTGGTGTTTAACCCGTCGGGAACACTTCTCGCTGCACTAAGCCAGCAAGGCGGAGTGTTGGTTTGGGATGTTGGCAAGGCGGCGATGCCGCAGCTGATTTCTTCGACCACGATCAGCTCGCCGGCGTGGTCCCTGACCTTCAGTGGCGACGAGCAGCTGCTGGCCTCTACCGAGGACGGTCAACTCGTTGTCGTCGACGCCCGGACAGGCCAAACAACGGCCTCAGCCGATTTTGGTAGCGACACCATCTCGGTCGCCGCCGCTCCTTCAGGAAAGCTCGCGGCGCTTGGCGACGGGCGAGGAACCCTCCGCTTTGTCGATCTTGCCTCACTCGAGCTCCGCAGCGAGGTGCAGGTGAGCAGCGGCGACGTGTGGGAGATCGTTTTCGATGCCTCGTCTGAAGTCGCGTGGACTCGCTCATTTGACGGAAAGATCGCCAGAATCGACGTCGCGACCGGCACCGTTTCGACCGCTTGGAACCCTCCGCCAGCGCAGTATTCGGGGTTGCAGGTCGATCAAACCAACAGCTGGGTGATCGCGGGCGCCGGTGACGGTCGTATCCGAGTTCTCGACCCGCAAGACGGCAGCATCGAGGCCGAGTCGCGTGTCGGGCACAGCGAAACAGTGAAGAACCGGGGCGCTGCACTGTCGGCAAACGGCGCTCTATTGGTAACCATCGGCGCCGACAACGAAGCCCGACTCTGGGATCTGTCACGCCCTCCAGCAGCGTTCCGGACGGTTTCTTCACTCGATGCACCCGCCCGGGCGGTCGCAATCGACGCGTCGGGCGACACCATAGTCATGGGCCTCGACAACGGTTCGATACACATCGCTCCCGACGAAGGCGCTGGCAGCCCGAAGACATTGGCCAACGTGCACGACCTGCCGGTGCTGTCGGTGGCGATAAACCCCACGGGCACAACAGTCGCGTCGGGCGACTCGTCAGGCCTCGTCAACCTCACAAATCTTTCCACCGGCGTAGCTTCGCCGCTCATTGGCCACAGCGGCGCAGTGCTGGGCGCTGTCTTTGCAAACGACAACGTCCTTCTTACATCGAGCGAAGACGGCACTGTTCGTACTTGGGACGTTGCTTCTGGCAGTCAGCTACACATCGGCCAACATGTAGGTACGCCATCGGGTCTTGCGCTTCATCCTGAGCGAACAACCGTCGCCGTGGCATCACTTTCAGGACTGGTTCGGTTTTGGAACCTCGACGGCGAAGTGGTCGGCGAAGACCTGCAATTGTCCGATGCCGTGCGCGTGGTCGCCTATGCAAACGACGGGTCATTGTTTGCAGCAGCGCTCGACAACGGAAACGTCGAGATCTGGGACCTCGCAACTGCCGAACAGGCAACTCCTCGACCCCTAAGTGTGGGAGGCACACCGACGGGCGTCGTGTTTTCGCCCGACGATGCCAACCTTGTCGCAACTTCGCGCAACGGAACAGCGCAGATATTCGACACCGCTTCAGGGGCACCGGTTGGGCCGCGACTGCTCGACGAAGCCTTAGGCGTGGTGATGCACCCCGGCCAACCGGTGTTTGTGACCATCGACGACCAATCTTCGGCGCGACGTTGGTTTGTGCTCGACAACCAACGGGCCTGTCGCTTGAGCCGGGCCTCATTCGACCAATCACAACAGCTGCGTTATCTGGGCGCCGGAGAAGCTGCTGTTGCCTGCGAGGAATCATGAACAACGAACTCGTTACGACGCTCGACGGCACTTCAAGATCACTGGCCAGGTTGGTAACGAGCGCAACCAATCTGCGAACCGGCGATGCTGCCGACAAGCAAGCCTTTTCCGAGCTGCTCACTGCGCTCGCGTCGCAAGCTGCTGGCGGCCACGAGCACGCACTCCATGCGTTGCTCGACCTCACCCACCGCTTCGAGCTGGCTCGGCCGGCTATTACACGGGTCATCGTTAACCACACCCAGGTTGACGATGTAGCCCAGCTGGTGCTGATGAAGATCGAACGCAGCATTGGCAACTTCGAGGGAAGGTCTGCGTTTACCACCTGGCTTCACACGGTGGCCCGTAACGAAGCGCTTATGGCCATTCGCGGCGATAGGCCGACATCTGAACTCGAGCAACGCGACCTCGGTGAGGCTCGGTTCAGCTCTATCGTTGTTAGCCGAGAGACGGTAAACAAGGCAATCGCCAATCTTGAGGCACCCTACGGCGAGACCCTCCAGCTGCAGATTGAAGGACTCGACTATGAACAGATTGCCGACCGCCTCGGGGTACCCGTTGGCACGGTGAGATCCCGGCTGGCAAAGGCCCGCGATCTCCTCAGCCAGCGTCTGTCTTTTGCCTTCTGATCCACCGTCGGCAACGTCTGTGTTCGAGCGCGGCGACTCAATCGCTTCGAGGCAGCCGACTGACTTGGAGCAGGACAGTGCAATACGGCAATGATCCGCTAAGATTGTCCGTTCTGGGGCTGTAGCTCAGTTGGCTAGAGCACCTGCTTTGCAAGCAGGGGGTCGTGGGTTCGATTCCCACCAGCTCCACGCAAGAAAGGCCTGTTCACAGGCCTTTCTTTGCTTTTTGGGTAGTTGTTCTCCGACGCTCCGCGCACGTATTGCGCGCGTAGCAAGGGTGTTCTACCCCGGATCTCATGGCAGGTCGGCGAGGGTTCGGAACGATACGAAAGCTCCCGTCGGGACGTTGGCAGGCGCTCTATTGGCTCGATGGAAAGACGGCGCTACGACCCCGGACTGTCGAGCTCTACGAGTATCTGCTTCGGTCTCACCTCAATCCGACGTTCGGAACAACACCCCTGTCGCGAATCTCGAGCTCGACTGTTCGTACTTGGAACTCAGACATTCGAGCCGGGTCGATTAGCGAGACGACTGCATCCAAGGCGTATCGCTTGCTACGCCAGATCATGCAGACGGCTGTCGATGATCGGCTTGTTCGCCAGAACCCGTGCCAGGTCAAGGGCGCTGCAGTCAAGCGGAGCAAGGAGCGCCAGATCCCCTCACTGGAAGAAGTGAATCGGCTCGCGGACTCGATCGAGCCGAGGTACAGGGCGATGGTCTTGCTCGCCGCGTACGCAGGTCTGCGAAAGGGTGAGTGCCTCGGTCTGGCGAGACGCCACGTGGACCTTGAGGCAAATCCGCCGTCGGTAAAGATCGAGCGGGCACGGCTGGAGACCGAGAAATCCGGTCTGATTTTTCAAGACCCGAAGACTGTCGCTGGCGTGAGAAACGTGGCGCTCCCGGCAAAGCTCGCTGAGGAGATTGGCCGGCACCTCGACGAGTGGGTGGACGAAGACATGGAGGCGTTGTTGTTCACGGCGCCAAAGTCCGGAGACACACCGACAAAAACCGTATGGCGGCGGGCCTGGGGGAAGGCACGGTCTGAAGCACAGGTGTCTTGCACCTTTCATGATCTGCGACATGTGGCCGGAACTCTGAACGCTGCTGCTGGAGCGACTATCAAGGAAGCGATGGCTCGCCTCGGGCACTCTTCATCGCAGGCAGCTCTTCGGTATCAACACGCTGTTGAGGAGCGGGACGGGGAGATTGCGGCCGAGATTGACCGTCTCATGGGTTAGTGCTTCCCAAAGATGGTGTGGTTTGAGGATGGGTCGCTCGGGTGGTGCGGTTAGTTGTTGTTGCGCTGGTCAATTCGTGCTGCGGCGATCCAGTCGTCGACGTCGCCGGGACGAAAGCGGACGAATCGTCCGATTTTGTGGAAGGGGATTCGCCGCTCCTCGACCAAGCGGCGAACGAACCTGGTCGTTACTCCGAGTCGGAGCGCGACTTGATCGGGCTTCATGATTCACCGAGGGACATGCTGGCCCGCTCTGCGCGACAATGTTTCCGGCGCTGTGGGACAGAGACACCCTTGGCTCGACCTTGACGCGGCGAGAGCTCGGTGCAACGACTGCCGCTCGGTAGGTAGCCGTTCAGACCGTGCTAGGTCTCCGATGGCGACCTGACCGCGCAGTCTGAAAGTCTGCTCGCTGAAGAGCGCCTACCGCTCGTAAGGAAATCTCCGTGACACAACTGCAGGTCCTGCCGGACCTGCAGTATCGGTAGCTGGATTCGCGATGCAAAAAAACCGTGGAAACACCGCGGCGCTCCTGAGGGTGCGTGAACAACATCTGAGGCGAAACAACTCGCCGACGGAGGTGAGCATCACCACCGCTGACGCCCGGGAAGAACACGACAACGCTGCACCCGACCAAGCTGGTCTCTGCCGCCTCGCCTACAGGCTCGCCACCTACCGATCCGGCATCTCCCACCTACCGATAACCCAGGTTCGCCTACCGTTTCCAAGACTTCACCTACCGGAGGTCGCTGGAGCACTACCTTTTTCAGTTGGCGTTGTTGAATTGGACTCGTTCTCGGAGCCAGGAGGCGAACTCTTCTTCGGTGATTTCACCGGCAGCTACGGCGAGCATGGCTTGTTCGGCGTCGTCGACATCGGGCGGGTCGGGTTCCCAACTTCCTCCGTTGAGATCGATAAATATGGTGAGCGATGCCCATGCCGCTCGTTTGTTGCCGTCGGGTAGTGCATGGTTGTGTGCGAGTCGCCAGCACAGGATTGCGGCTTTGTCGAAGAGATCCGGGTAGAACTCTTGGTCTCCGAATCCTGCCTGGGGCGCGTGTAACGCCGAGTCAGCGAGATCGATTCGGCTTGAGCGTGCGAGTTCGTCGGCAGCGACGCCGGTGACTTGTTCAGCGAGCCAGAGGTATTCGGCCAGGTTGATGTACCTGGTCACTTGGCGAGGCGTTCAAGCAGTTCTTTGTCGCGTGCGATGAGGGTTTTGGCTCGTGATGTGAAGTCGTCGTCGGAGCGGACTCGATCAATTTCGGCGCTCAGTGAGTCAATGATGAGTTGGTTGACGCTTGTGCCTTGCACGCGGGCAACGGCTTCAGCTTCGTCAGCGAGATCATCGGGAAGGCGCACGGTTGTCTGTTTCGGCATGATGTCATGATACCACGACGCTATGAATCGTCCATGTGTTGATAGTTCCGGACTGACCTGTCTGGGCTTTTGGGGCCGTGGATGTCAGGCGATATCGATGTGTTGTGCTGCGGCGAGGTCAGACACGAACGTGTCGAGCGGTTGCCGCGTGCTTTACAAAAGTAGTGATTCCGGCGTCTCGGTTCGAGGTGCACGGTTCAGGCCAATCAGGCCTATGCCGATAGATAGAACATGACCGATGTGCAGAGCCGTGAGCAACGTGGGTTGACAGTGTTTGTGGCTGTCGTCGCTGTGGCTCTCGTTGCATCGTTTGCGCTGTTTCTGACGTCTCGTGAGGACGAGAAGGTGTTCTGCGAGGCGTACGGAGTGGTTATGAACAACGAGGTCTTTGTGGATGGACTTCTTGTGGGTCCTTCGGCTGGTGAGCGCGGCAACTGCTTCGGTGAGTTTGGGCATCTCATCTTGCCTGAGACCGATGAATGGCGGGGTGTCTTGTGGGATGACTGCGTCATCTCGTGGCGCGATGGTGAGCGCTCAACCGCAGCTGACGAAGGCGTCGAGTGCGAACCTGCCTAGAACGAACCGGGGGAGCCGCAAGAACCATGACGCGCTCGATGTTGACGGCGCCGCATCCGGTCAAGGCCAGCGAAATAATCGGCAGCCGCTCGTCGCCGGATGCGAGCGCGGAGGTGTGGATATAGGGGTAATCCCCGGTGTCTTTGGTGTAATGCATGGGGGTAGACGTAATCGCAGGTATCGGCTTGCGGGAACGGCCACAGCTCATGTGCCTGATTGAGCGCGCGGGCCGATCATCAGTGCCGTTCTTTCGCTGCCTGATCGATCAGATTCGCTTGGTGATATGGGTGGCGGTGCGCCGAGGTCTTAGGTGAGACCAAGGACGGTGAGGAGTGCGTCGTCGACTGCCCATAGTTCTTCGGCCGATAGGTATCCGGCTTGGTCGCCGAGTCGTTGGGTATCGACTGCGCCGAGTTGTTCGACAAGGACTCGCGTGGTGTCGTTGCCGATGGTGATCTCGGGTCGGAATGAGGCGGGTCTAGCGCTTTGTGAGGTTGGAGCGATGATGACCACTGAGCGGGGGAGGAGTTCGTCGGCTTGGACGACCACGCCGTAGCGAACGCCTTGCTGCTCATGGCCGCGGCCTTTGGGGGTTCGGAATCGGTAAATTTCACCCCGGCGCACGTAGTGACTCCATGAGTGAGGCGACGTTAAGCATTTCTTGGCGGTCGGTTTCGTCGGCTTCGAGTGATGCGGCTTCTGCCGCGAGTTCTTGGCCGCGTCGGAGGCGGGCTGCTGATGCCATTAGTGACGTGCGGATGGCTTCGGATTGGGTGAGTCCGGAGGACTCTAGGGTCTGTAGTGCTCGTTGGGTTTCTTCGTCGAGACGGACCGATATCGCTTTAGCCATAGCTTGAGTATGACAAAGTGTATTACGGGATGCAACGCCTTAGGGTCACCATCTCTGATGTGCCGTTCTGTTCGGGTCTTTTGGGGGTTGCCGGCCGCGCTTTATGTCGCGACTTTGGTCCAAGCTCGGAGCGCCATCAGGCGAGGTCGATGTCAATGCTGATCAAGACGATTGACCCGTCAGCCATGAGTTGACCGATGACGAGTGCCGCTTTGACGAGCTTGCCTGTGACTACGAGGTAGCGGTAGTCGTCCCGGTCTTGATACACGGCAGGGAATTCATCGAAGTGTTCGGCGAAGGCATCGGAAATCGTTGGCAGGTCGATCAACAAGAAGTCGCTTGCTGATGGCTCACCATTTGGTCCGCGTGACTCTCGGAGCTGGTTGTCGAGTTCAGCGAAGAAGTGTGGGTCGACCCTAGTGTTGCGGCGGGTCACCGTGAAGGCTTGCTGCCCTCGGTAGCTGCAATGCGCGCATCAGTCTTGCGGCGTGCCCGATCGAGTAGCTCGCTGGGGACTTCGTTCGGGTCGGTCACGAAGCCTGAGCGGATCACCGCGTCGCGTTCGTTGGGTGAAAGAGCTTCGAGCTCCGCCGCCGTCCAGATTCGATCAACATCCATACGTCAACCATAGTCGCAGCCTCTGACAAGGGTCCTTGGGCGTGGTGATGTAGTTGCCCATATCGTGCGCCAAAGCAACCGATTTGACCCGAGCCGATCCGGCAACATTGAGCGCATATCCCCGGATATGTCGGTAATCGCATCGAGGTCTGAGTTGTTGCATGACTCCCATAAGCAGGGGGGTCAAGGAAGTTGATTCCGCGCGCGATACGCGCGCGTAGCACCGGTGTCGAACGGTCAACAGCGGGGAGCCATGGGTGTCTCAAAAACCCCTCTGACAAGGGGAAATGGCCGTTTTTCGCTATCTGGCAGCACTCGTTTGATCTGCTTTGCAAGCAGGGGGTCGTGGGTTCGATTCCCACCAGCTCCACTTGAAGGACCGTTGCAATTGCAGCGGTCCTTTCTGCTTTTGGTGACACATGCCTGAATTCAGACTAAGGCTGGGAGCCAATGTGGTAGCGAGCTTTGCTGGCTACGTCGATGGGGCCGTCAAAACTAGAGCTCGCACGGATTGCCATACCAAGTCCCGACCAGACACATCGCCTCGGTATCGATGTGCCATTCACCATCGAGGTTGATCAGCATGACCCGCTCGTTGACGGCATCGGAGTTGGTGGCACCTACCCCGGCAGCAGCCCGGTCGCCTTTGATGGATACCCACTCGACCTCGGTAGCACCGTCTTCGATCCCGTACCCACGTGCTTTCGCCGGCCAGAAATCCTGATCGGCCATCGGTAGAGAAGGATCGGTGTGAGGCACTGGCTCTCCCGAGAAATATTGTGCCGCGACCGCACCAACGGCCTCCTCCTCTGCGGAAAGGACCGAGCGATGGCTCAGCTCACCCAACGTCCAGGGAGCGTCGAAACGTCCCAGCTCCTCTAGATCAACTTCGACGATTCTGCGTAGATGGTCCTGCACGAAGAGCCGTTCGTCGACCGGTAGAAGTCGGGGCTCGACCCAGAAATCCCATCCCATGGCTGTATCGACGTTCGTGATCGTGTGCACTGCCCACACGTCGCCGGTAAACGCATCCACCTCCACGAGCAGGGCCCAACGGTCTCCGTCGTCCAGAACCTCAGCAAGTAGGTGTAACCGGTCACCGATCGGCCTTGCGGGTGAGCTGCCACTGAAGGTGATGCTCTCCGCCGCGAAGTAGTCGTGGAGATCGACTATCTCGGCGACTGAATAGTCAGCCGGGTCGGCAAGAAACACACGCGCCGTCGAGGTATCGAGTATCCATATGCCGCGTTCATCAGCATGAGCCACGGTGGTCGTACCGGGGGTGTAGGTCATATCCACCTCGAAGTTCGCCACGGGCTCATCGGTTTCGGCGTCGTACACAGACACTGCGCCACCGCTGTCCATGATCCAGTGTTTGCCATCGGCGACGTCAAAACCGTTGCCCGGTTGACCGTAGGGGAACGGCTCTCCGACCGTAAGCGCTTCGGTGTCGAATCGATAGAAGCCGAAGTCCGGACCGCCCACCACAAATGAGCCCACCACTATGGCCCGCTCGTTGAGTTTGGTATAGGCGAGCAATTCCCCGGTTCGGGAGTCGAGTGCCGCTGCGCTGTCGACACTGCCGTTGTGAATCGCGTCAATCCCCATGACCACCCGGTCGGGGGAGTTTGGATCGGGTCGAGGCAACCACACTGTTGGAGCGTTGCCGTCGTCGACCCACAGCGACTCCTCATGGATCTCACCGCTATCGAGGTCGATACGGACGACGTCGGTTGTGGCCCCGGCAAAGATCGCCGGACCGGCTGGCGTCATGAACATGTACGGCTGCGTGAACGCTGTGTCATGCACAAACTCGTTCACTACGGGAAGCCCGGGAGCAGGCAATTCAGGCGCGCTCGTAAGTGGCTCCGGCTCCGGAGACGGATCCGTGGTCTCTGTCGGTTCCGCCTGTGTCGTAGTGGGCATGGGTGGGGTCGTGGCTTGAGCCGCTTCGGGAGCCAGCGTCTCTTCTTCGGTTGGCGCTACCTGCTCGGTTCCGGAGTCGCTGCCGCCGCAGGCGGCCGCCAGAAGCAGGAGCACAAGAATCCCCGCCGATTTCCTCATCTGTCGCATTGTTCTTTCCTTCTGTGAGTCTCTGTTCACGATCAGTTCGAATCCGGACACGATCCGTAGCCGGCATCGGACAGCTGGCCGACGATGTCCTCGAGGTCTCCTCCCAGCCGCGCAGCCGTCGTACGTTCGTTCCATTGGTCGCCTGCTGCGACCCTCGCCATATGGCCTTCGAGTAACTGTTGATGCTCGGTGAGCTCGTTGCGGACCCGATCCAGGTCTTCGAATTCCTGGTGGCTTAGGGCCTCGAGGAGCCGCTGACTTTGTGTCTTCATCAGCTCGCCGAACGACGTCATCGCTTCGACCCAATCAGGCCCGACGTCTTGAGCCGCCGTCGCGTCGAAGGTGATGTTCTGCCG
The DNA here is from genome assembly GCA_938015295.1 of uncultured Acidimicrobiales bacterium. Taxonomy (GTDB): domain Bacteria; phylum Actinomycetota; class Acidimicrobiia; order Acidimicrobiales; family SHLQ01; genus CALLQB01. The sequence continues at coordinate 1,142 of CALLQB010000049.1, read as the reverse complement.
GGCGATCTGAAGCTCTGCGCAGAAATCGGTGACCAGAGCAGACAGATCTGGCGCAGGTGCTGGTTCGGCGGTCGACTCTGACGCGATGACCGGCTCGTCGTCGCCGCCAAAGTCCAGCCAAATAGCCATTCCAAACACGATGATCACGGCGGCAGCTGCGAGGGCCATCAGCATCTGTCCCCGCGGTCGTCCGGATAGCGAATCTCCGAGAGGAGCGAGATGGTGAACCTCTAGGTCAGTGGGCTGGCTGGCCTGAAGTTCCTGATCGACCTCCTGGCGCAATCGCTCTACAAGTTGTTCCTCGAAATGAGCGCTAGGTCGGGTTGGCTCGGCGGCCGCTTTCATGAAGTTTCGGATGTCGTTCGGAGCCGTCATGACTGTCGTCCAAACTCGTTCGATGAGAGGTCACGAAAGCGACCCCGAGCACGGTGAAGGAGCGACTCCACCGCCTTTTCGCTTCTGCCCAGCACCTCGGCGATCTCGGCAACCGACTGCTCGTCGAGATACTTCATCACCAGCACCGCCCGCTGCTCGGCGGTGAGTAGCCCCAGGACCCGGAAGACTTCCTGCCGCAACGCATCGTCGATCTCGGCGGGGTCTCCGGTCTGATGAGTCGGATTCAGGGTCGCAAGCCTCTGTGCCTTCCACCTTATGCGCTCCTCGCGACGCCACGAGTCGATCAGCCGACGCTTTGCGACCGTCTTCAACCAAGCCACCGTGACTTCGTCGCCCCGACCCTGAGCCACGAGACGTGCGGCATGGATATAGGTCTCCGAAGCGATGTCGTCCGCCAGCGCGTGATTCTGGCCAGTGCAGGCCAAGAGGTAGCCATAGATCTCGGGAAGAGTCGCACGAAAGATCGACTGGATACGATCCTTCGCTGCCTCCGTTGCCCGTGGTTTTGCCACTCTCATACCCACCAATCGCTTCCAGCCTCGCGGATCCCGCGTCTTGGTGTAAACCGATGGGCTGGCTCAAGTTGAGGGCAGCCGACGACTCCCAGTCGTCGGGTGAACATGACGATAGGAGCTCCGACCAACATGGGGCATCTGGAGCCAAAGCAGGGTTCGATTCCCACCAGCCACGAAAATGCACCGAAATCGCAGGCCATTGGTCTGCGATTTCGCCGTTTTGCGGCCTTT
>CALLQB010000048.1 GCA_938015295.1 uncultured Acidimicrobiales bacterium | reverse complement strand
ACACCCTTCGCCGAGGCAAAGAGCCGATCGAGATGGCGATCGAGGAACGAATACGTTCCGTCGTGCAAACGAAGGCCCTCCCACACGCCATCGCCTACTAGGAACGCCGAGTCAAAGACCGACACCGAGGCGACAGCGCGGGGAACAAAGGCCCCGTTTACATAGATAAGAACCGACTCGTTGCGGTCATCTGGTACCGCAACGTGGGTTCCTTTCATCACTGTGGTTTCAGAAGGCCCTTCTTGATACCGAAGCTAATGCCGACCGCGGCAAGGATGACGGTCAACACGAAGGTGACCGGAATCCAGAACCAGGAGAAGACGATGCCGCCGATGAGGCCGGCAATGACGCCAACACCCACGGTTTGTGGAAGTCCGATGTCCTGGGCACCCGGGAGTACCGCACGTGCGAGGTAGCCAATAATGCCGCCGACTATCAGGTTGCCGATAATTGAAAAAATAACGCCCATGAGAATCCCCTTTTGAGCTCTACGTTTGCACCGGCGTTTGCACCGGCCAGTACCGAATTTCTATATCACAAGCTGCGACTTCAGCGAGTCCGAGCGAAACGTCCTACCGCCTGACCCTGCGCCTTTCGGGTTGGGATTTCGCCGGACCACGTGCGCTTCGTTAGGTTCTGCTCATCACTATTTGATTCGAAAGTGGCGCGGCCGGTCCGACCGACTACGCCCAATCACTACAAAGGGGACTTATGAGCGACACGGCAAACGACGATGTGCTTCGCGCACCGCTGAGGCTTGAGTATCCGTTCATTCGCACCACCGGCGCGGTCGTCGGCGGGTTTCTCACCGGACTGCGCGAAGGCGTAGTTCTCGGAGCGAAACGCGCCGACGGCACCGTGCTGTGCCCGCCGCTCGAGTACGACCCCATCACCTCTGACCCCCTTACCGAATTGGTAGAGGTTGGTCAGGCCGGCACGGTTACCACGTGGACGTGGAACGGCGAACCTCGGCCGCAACAGCCATTCGCACAGCCGTTTGCGTGGGCGATGATCACCCTCGATGGCGCCGACACGCCCATGCTTCACGGCGTGTTCGTCGATGGCCCCGATGCGATGAGCACGGGCATGCGGGTCAGCGTGCAATGGCGCGATGAGCGAGAAGGCCACATCGCCGATATTGCAGGTTTCGTCCCCGAGGAGAGCGCATGAGCGGCTATCAACAGGATCCAAAGATCAAGCCCACCGCACTCAGCGGCGAGGTCACGATGCCAGCAGCCATCGGTGCAGTCGAACAGGTCCAGTCTGTTCGGACGCCGATCGCCATCGACTACATCGCAACACCGGGCGCGTCATTGTCGGCCTACTTGCGGGGCATGAAACAAAAGAAGATCTTGGGCGACAAATGCCCGGTTAGCGGGCAGGTTTTCGTGCCGCCCCGTGGAGTCTCACCAGTATCGGGACAACGGACCACCGAGATGGTCGAAGTTTCAGATCAAGGATATGTCGAATCGTTTAATGTGACCCGTCTTCCCATCAAAAGCCGCCCCGATCTGAACCCGCCGTATGTGTCGGCATGGGTGGTGCCCGACGGCGCCAACGTGGGTTCAATTTCACTAGTCGCCGGTATCGCACCCGAAGATGTCCGCATTGGCCTGCGGGTGCGAGCGGTGTGGAAACCCGATGACGAACTCGAGGAGTCGGCCGCCAATATCTTGCACTGGGAGCCCACGGGTGAACCCGACTTCGTGCTCGACGACCTGCGAATTATTGGCAAGCCTGGAGGTCAACAATGAGAGACGTCGCTGTTGTTGCGTCGATGCAACGTCAGGAACCATCAATCGACAACGAATCTGAAGTCGAATACATGGTGCCGCTCATGCACGGTGTGAAAGAAAGCATCGGCATCACCCAAGCCGATGTTGGCTTCACCTGCTCGGGGTCTTCGGACTTCATCGCTGGGCAAGCGTTTTCGTTTGTCATGACCGTCGATGGCACCAATCCAGTACCGCCGATCAGCGAAAGTCACGTCGAAATGGATGGCGCCTGGGCGCTGTATGAGGCCTGGGTCAAAATGCAGATGGGCGAGATCGATATCGCACTCGTCTATGGCTACTCCAAGTCGTCGGGCGGTTCGCTGCGCGATGTGCTCGCTACCCAGATGGACCCCTACTACGTTGCTCCGCTTTGGCCCGATGCGTTTGCCATCGAGGCACTGGCAGCCCGACAGCTCATCGAGTCGGGTCGGGTGAGTCTCGAACAGTTGGCCGAAATCGCCAGTCGAAGCCGCGACCATGCGGCGTCGAATCCGCATGCGATTCGCACTGCGCAGAAATCGGTAGCCGACATCATGGCGGAGGCGCCGATCATGGATCCGCTTCGGCCGTCGGATATTCCAGCGTCGGCCGATGGTGGCTGCGTGCTGATCCTGGCTGCCGGAGACCGGGCGAAAGACTTGTGCGATCGACCGGCGTGGATTCGGGGAATCGACCACCGCACCGATGCACACACGCTTGGTGTGCGCGACCTCACCCGTTCGATGTCGGCCAAAATTGCCGGCCAAAAGGCCGGCGTCGGCAACGACAAGGTCGATTTCGCCGAGCTGTATGCGCCGTTCACCACGTCGGAGTTTCTCCTCACCGATGCCCTCGGGCTTGGCGAAGACACCGTGATCAATCCGTCCGGCGGGACGCTCGGAGCGCACACCATGATGGCGTCGGGCCTCATCCGCATTGCCGAGGCAGCCCAACGCATCACCAACGGCGACGGCGACCGGGCCGTAGCAACAGCGGGCTCCGGCCCGAACCTGCAACAGAATCTCGTCTGCGTCTTGGAGGGTGAATAATGAGCAAGCAACGTGCAGCAGTTATCGGGGTCGGCCAGACCAAGTATGCGTCGACCCGGGGCGATGTATCGATGGCCGGGCTCGTCCGCGAAGCCGCCTATCGCGCACTCGAGATGGCCGGCAAAGGTTGGTCTGATATCGACGCAGTGGTCATCGGCAAGGCTCCCGATTTCTTCGAAGGCATCATGATGCCCGAGATCTATTTGGCCGAAGCGCTTGGTTGTGTCGGCAAGCCGATTCTCCGTGTCCACACCGCCGGCTCGGTCGGTGGTTCGACCGCGGTGGTGGCCACTTCGCTGGTGCAGGCCGGCATCCATGGCACCGTGCTGACCCTTGGTTTCGAGAAACAGTCAGAGTCGAACGCCATGTGGGCGCTGTCGCTACCGTCGCCTTTCACGACGTCGATCAATGCCGGTGCCGGCGGCTACTTCTCACCGATCATTCGGCGCTATATGGAGTACTCGGGGGCTCCGGAGCTCATTGGTTGCATGGTGGCTTTGAAGGATCGCCAACATGCGCTGAACAATCCGTATGCACACGTGCGTGACAAGGAGCTCACCTTCGACAAGGTTGTTGAGTCGCCCATGTTGTGGGATCCGATTCGTTACAGCGAAACGTGTCCGTCCTCTGACGGAGCGTGCGCGATGGTGCTGTCGGATGAGGCGGGCGCCGAGGCCCATGATGGTCCGGTCGCCTGGATTCATGGCACGGCAATGCGTTCGGAGGCCAACAACTACGGCGGACGAAATGTCGTGTCGCCCAAGGCCAGCGAAGATTGTGCGGCCGACGTGTTCGCACAGGCCGGCATCACCAACCCTCGGGCCGAGATCGACGCAGTCGAGATGTACGTGCCGTTCAGCTGGTATGAGCCAATGTGGCTCGAGAGCTTGGGCTTTGCCGAGAAGGGGGAAGGTTGGCGCATGGTCGAATCAGGGGCCACCAACATCGACGGCGGCGACCTGCCGGTGAACTGTTCGGGCGGCGTGTTGTCGTCGAACCCGATCGGCGCCTCGGGCATGATCCGCTTCGCCGAGGCTGCGTTGCAGGTGATGGGCGAAGCTGGCGACCACCAGGTGGAAGGCGCCAAGAAGGCGTTCGGTCATGCCTACGGCGGCGGCGCCCAGTATTACGCCATGTGGGTAGTAGCCGACAGCAAACCGTAAGACAAGAGAGGGGTCAAACCCCTAAAGGCAGGCAAAGGGGTCAGGCACTTTAGGTGCCTGACCCCTTTGGGTTTTCGGCGAGTTGGTCGAAGAGCGGGGCGAGGATCTCGAAGCCGTCTTCGTAGAGTTCGCTGAAGGTGACGTCTGGGGGCGAGAACATCCACTCACGAACGGTGGCGTCGACCATGCCCATGACCGCCGCACCCATGATGCGGGCATGGAACCGATCGGTCGGTGTGGGTTCCGCGCCGGCGGTGCGGTCGGTGAGGACTTCGGTGGCTACCCGTTCGATCCACCGTTGGTAGATCGAGTTGAACCCTTTCGCCAGCTCGGGGTTGGTCATCGTCACGATGAACGCTCTCTTGGGCGCTGCGGGATCGGTATCGATGTAGGCGGCAATTGCACCCGACGCGATGCGAAATTTGTCGACGAGCTGTTCGTCTGCAACCTCGGCCAGAGCGTTGTCGAAGACGTCGAACCAGATGACGGGGTGAATAAAGGCCAGTTCTTCTTTAACGTCGATGTATCGAAAGACGGTGCGTCGAGCAACACCGGCGCGCTCAGCGATCGCTTCGACTGTTGCGCTCGCACCCTGTTCTTCGAACAGCGAGATCGCTGCCTCGCTAAGGACAAGCAGCGTGGTGCGTCGGTGTTCGGCTCGAGTTGGCACTCACACATCTTAACGCAGCTACTGGCACTATGTGCCACAAATCACTTGACCTTCTAGGTGGCACTATGCGACAGTTAACTCATGACACCGACGCAAGAATCGACCGAAACCCGCAATGCGACTATCGACTCTTCGGCACGTACAAGCAGCGAAACCGGCCTGCGACGCTACGGACGATTCACGTTCAAGATCGGCAGCATTACATTCATCGCGATCGGCGCACTCCACACGTGGACCCAGGCAACATCGCTGGCAGCCGCAGGTATTCGAAGCGACCTCGAAGCCATCGGGATTGTCGAGGGCATCGATGCCCAGGCCTGGGACCTTTGGCAGGGAATCGGCTTCCTGATGGGCTTGTTCTCGATGGCTCTTGGTCTTTCAAACCTGGCCGGGCTGCAAGGTCGGATCGATGACTATCCAGCGGTCGGGGTGTGCGCCGTGAACGTCGCGATGCTCGCCGGCATCACCGCAATCGGCGCCGTTTACCTCGGGCCAATCCAACTCGTGGGCGGGCCGATAGGAATCGTCCTGTTCACCGTGCCAATTCTCGCCCAACTGACCCGGTAAGTTTCTTGGTACGCCCCGATATTGACCGATAGAAGAACCATGCTTGAACATGCCTTTGCCGTAATCCTCGCCGGCGGATACGGCGAACGTTTTTGGCCAGCCAGCACCATGGCTCGCCCGAAGCAATTGCTGTCGCTCCTCGGCGATCGAACGATGCTCGAAATGGCCGTCGATCGCCTTGACGGGCTCATCCCGCCAGAGCGAGTTTTGGTGCTCACCAGCGCCGATTTGGTCGATGCGACCATCGAACGATCTCCCGACCTCCCGCCGGCCAACATCATTGGCGAACCAATGCGTCGCGACACCGCCGCCGCAGTGGCACTCGCCTGCGCAGTGGTCAAAGCACGCGACCCCGAGGGTGTGTTCTGCATCCTCACCGCCGACCATGTCATGGGCGATCTCGATCTCTTCCGCCAGACCTTGAAAGAGGGCCTCGAGGTTGCGGCACGCAACGACGTGCTCGTGACCATCGGCATCGCGCCGACGCGACCCAGCACTGCCTTCGGCTACGTCGAAGCAGTCGAACCTTTCGCCTCCGAGGGCGATGTCGCCTTCCGCAAGGTTTCGCGCTTCGTCGAGAAACCCGACCTCGAAACAGCAACCAAGTACGTCGAGTCGGGAACCTTCTCGTGGAACTCGGGCATGTTCATCTGGGGTGTCGGCCCGCTGGCCAAGTCATTCTCGACGCACACTCCTCCACTAGGCGCCATGATCGACGCGCTGGTGCCCCATGTCGACACCGACGGATTCACCGCTGCTCTCACCAAGGAGTTTGAACCGCTCGAAAAGATCTCCATCGACTATGCGCTGATGGAAAAAGCCCACAACATCCTTATGGCCGAAGGCCGTTTCCAGTGGGACGATGTCGGCAGCTGGCCCGAGGTTGCCGGGCACCTCCCAGCCGATGACGAAAAGAATGTCACGACCGGAAACGTCGAGCTGCTCGACGCTGCCAACAACATCGTGCTTTCCGAGGGACGCCTCACGGCGATCATCGGGCTCGAAGATCTCATCGTTGTGCACACCGACGAGGCCACGCTCATCTGCCCCAAAGATCGCGCCCAAGACGTCAAGAAGATCGTCACAGCCCTTCGCGAAAGCGGCGAGTGGGACCACGTCCTGTAACTGCTCCAACGACACATGCGCTGTAACTGCTCCAACGACACATGAGATAGCGGGCCAGGCACATCAAACTCACGAAAGGTTGTGGAAGAACCACCTTCTGGGGCTGGTGTTTCTGGGCGGCCGTCAATTAGGTTGTGTGTCCCACGACACACGGCCGTTCGACCGTGTACGTACACGACAAAAGGGTGAGCACCATGAAGACCAGGGCAGCGATTCTCGACGGCGTCGGCCAAGAATGGAAAGTTGAAGAAATCAACCTCGACGCACCCAAGGCTGGCGAAGTTGTACTCGAACTCGTCGGCTCCGGTTTGTGCCATAGCGACGAACACATGGTCACCGGCGACATGGCCCTCGACCCCACCGTCGCCGCCGAAATGGGGCTAGTGCAGTTCCCGATCATCGGCGGACATGAAGGTGCTGGCAAGGTCGTTGAAGTTGGCCCTGGCGTCACCACGCTTGAGGTTGGCGACCACGTTGTCCTCGGCTTCATTCCTTCGTGTGGCCGCTGCCCATCGTGCGCAAGCGGCAAACAGAACCTTTGCGACCTCGGAGCGGTGTTGCTCGCTGGCATGCAGATCAGCGACATGACCTCTCGCCATCATCGCCACGATGGCAGCGACCTCGGCATCATGTGCTGCATCGGCACCTTTGGCGAACACACTGTGGTCAACGAAGCGTCATGCATCAAGATCGAAAAGGATATCCCGCTCGACAAGGCAGCACTCGTCGGTTGTGGCGTCACTACCGGTTGGGGTTCGGCCACCTACGCCGCCGACGTGAAGGCCGGCGAAACGGTAGTCATCATGGGCTGCGGAGGCGTCGGCATGAACGCCGTCCAGGGTGCCGCCATGGCTGGTGCCGCTCACGTCATCGCTGTCGACCCGGTCGAGTTCAAGCGTGAACAAGCCCAGGTCTTTGGCGCAACGCACGCCGTAGCATCGATTGAGGAAGCCACCGCGCTCGTTGGCGAACTCACCTGGGGCGCAATGGCCGAGAAGTGCATCATCACCGTCGGTGAAGGCGACGGATCGCTCATCGCTCCGGCGATGGGAGTCATCGGCAAAGGCGGCCGGGTCGTCCACACCTCGGTAGCCAACATCATGGACACCGAAGTCACCATGAGCCTGTTCGACCTCACCTTGATGCAAAAGGAACTCGTCGGTTCGATCTTCGGATCAGCGAACCCACGCCGCGATATTCCTCGCCTGCTTCGCATGTACCAAAACGGCACGCTCAAGCTCGACGAACTCATCACCAACACCTACGACCTCACCGACATCAACGTTGGCTACCAGGCGATGCGCGACGGAGAAAACATCCGCGGCATGGTCATGTACAACCACTGATCCGCTGCTGATCAACCTTCGATGAGTAACACTCAGTCCAACTTTGGGCTGCCTTTGGTCGACGCTGCCCGTGGCGATGTTGTCGGCCGGCAACGAGAAATCGAGCTGGTTGTGGCGGCGCTGGGTTCGGCCCGCCACATCCTCCTCGAGGGTCCGCCGGGCACCGGCAAGTCCACGCTTCTACGCGCTGTTGCAAAGCATGCCGGTACTGAACTGATCTTTGTTGAAGGCAACGCCGAACTGACCCCTGCCCGACTCGCCGGCCACTTCGATCCGGCCCAAGTTTTGGCGCAGGGCTACACCCCCGATGTGTTCATCGACGGACCGCTTGTGCACGCTCTGCGCACCGGCGGATTGTTGTACGTCGAAGAAATCAACCGTGTTCCTGAAGAGACTCTGAACCTTTTGGTAACCGTGATGAGCGAGCGCGAGATCACTGTGCCCCGCCTTGGACGAATCGAGGCAGACCCCGGCTTCCGCCTCATTGCTGCAATGAACCCGTTCGACGCTGTTGGTACCGCTCGCATCGCCGGTGCGATTTATGACCGCGTGAACCGTCTGTCGGTCGACTACCAGAGCGAGGCCGACGAACTGGCAATCGTGCTACGTGAGGCTGGCGATTCGCCGTTGGCCGAGCGGGCGGTGCGTTGCGTGCGAGCTACCCGCGAACACAACGACATCCGCATCGGCAGTTCAGTTCGTGGTGCTATCGATCTCACGCTCCTGGCACAGCAACTGGCCGAGCTTCGACGAATCGCTGCACCAGACGACAGGTGTGGACTCGACGCTGCGTATGCGGCGCTTAGCGGCCGGATCCGGCTCCAGGAGAGCTGCGGTCGCACAGCCGAAGATGTGGTGAAAGAGATTTGGCGGGCGAGCGATCCAGCGGCCTCCGGCGACGAGGACCAGTCGGGAAAAGCCTAAGCCCTCAGGGAGGGGGCGCCGACGATCACGGCAAGACTCTCGAAGGAACTGATGCTCAGGAGGCGCTGCAGGAAGAGCAGCGTCAAACGAACTCTCGCCGCAAGCTTGAAAAGAACGACCTTTTCGACGAGATGTCGCCGGAGGTTGGCGAACTCGATATCAAGGCGACCGAGCATGCACTTACCGAGGACACCGACATCGCGCTCTCGCTGCTCACCGATATGGCATCGGCCACCGATGTGAAACTGCGGGCTCTAGCGCAACGCATGGCAGCGCGCGTCGTGCTCGATCTCGCCGCCACTACCGGTTCGGGTGTGCGAGGCGTTGGCCGGATGAAATCGCTCCCGATGTCTGACACCGGCGGCGATCTCGATCTTGAAGGCAGCATGGACGCGCTGGTCGAGTCGCGCGCCTCGGGTAATCCTCCGAGTGTCGACGAACTGCGCATGCGGTCGTGGACCCGCCCAGACGCGGCCTTTGTGCTCCTCATCGACCGAAGTGGTTCGATGACCGGCGACCGGGTGGCAACCGCAGCCGTCGCAGCGGCAGCCGCGGCACAAAAGGCCAACACCGACTATGGAGTCATCGCCTTCAACGACAAGGTCATTGTGATCAAGGGCATCGGCGAAGCTCGACCTGTCGACGATGTCGTCAACGATGTCCTTCGGCTTCGAGGGTTCGGCGCTACTGACCTTTCGCTGGCGCTGCGGTCGGCCGCGGTGCAGCTCGCCCGGGCAACAGCGAGTCGCCGGAAGGTGATCTTGTTGTCGGACTGCCGGCCTACCGAGGGCAGCGAACCCGAGTTGGCGGCGTCGGGACTGGAGGAGGTCGGCATTCTTGCCCCCGCGGATGATTGCGGCGACGCCGAAGAGCTCGCCAACATGATCGGCGCGAAATGGGCAACCCTGTCGGGCCCAACCGACGTCCCGGCAGCATTCGCCACCCTCGCCCAATAACCCGCGACCCACCCCATTTGTCCCGACCACCCCCCGAAATTTTGCTGCACGTTGACCCAAAACCGTCACTCTGCGACAACAGAACGGGGAGGTTGCGAATCTGTTGTTGCAGAACGACAGCTGGTGTCGCCCTTTGTGAAAATTTCGGGAGGAAGGGGATGGTGGGGCGATGGGGGATTTGGTCGCTTCCCGTTCTACTCTCGTTGGTTCAGGAGGGCTGAACGTTGGCCAATGAATGGTTCGAAACCGTTGCAATAGCAAAAGAACGGGCACGCAAGCGCCTACCCCGATCGGTCTATGGGGCCATCATCGGTGGCGCCGAAGCTGGGGTATCTCTAAAGGACAACCTCAGTGCGTTCGACGAGATTGGCATTCGCCCCGTCACCGCCGGCCAACCGGCCGAGCGATCTCTCGACACCACGATCATGGGCCAGCATTCGTCGATGCCAGTGATGATCTCGCCCACCGGCGTGCAAGCCGTGCATCCCGACGGCGAAGAAGCTGTCGCCCGGGCCACCGCCGCACGAGGCGTACCGATGGGCCTCAGCTCCTTCGGCAGCAAACCCATCGAATCGGTCATCGAAGGCAACCCGCAGTTGTTCTTTCAGATCTACTGGGCCGGCGACCGCGAGTCGATGAGCGCCCGCATGGAACGCGCAAAAGCCGCCGGAGCAGTTGGCCTCATCCTCACCCTCGACTGGTCGTTCTCACATGGTCGCGACTGGGGAAGCCCAGAGATCCCGCAGCAGATCGACCTGCAAACCGCCATCAAGAACGCACCCGATGTACTCACCCGCCCGAGGTGGCTCTACGACTGGCTCAAGCGACGCGAGCTGCCCGACCTCGGCGTACCAAACTTCGGCCAACTCGGCGACCCCGTACCCGGCTTCTTCGAGGCATACGGCACGTGGATGGGCACTCCCCCACCAACCTGGGAAAACGTCGCATCGCTGGCCGAAGAGTGGGACGGCCACTTCATGGTGAAGGGCATCGGCCGAGGCGATCAAGCCCGCGCCGCCGTTGACTCGGGCGCAACAGCAATCTCGGTGTCGAACCACGGCGGCAACAACATCGACAGCAGCCCTGCGCCCATCAGGGTGCTGCCTGAAGTAGTCGACGCAGTGGGCGGCAAGGTCGAGATTATGCTCGACGGCGGCATCCGCCGCGGCTCCGACGTCGTGAAAGCGCGGGCGATGGGAGCCAACGCGGTCATGATCGGACGCGCCTACCTGTGGGGCCTCGCAGCCAACGGGCAAGCAGGCGTCGAGAACGTGCTCGACATCCTTCGCGGTGGCATCGACGCCACAATGCTCGGCCTCGGCAAGGGCTCGATCGACGAACTCTCCTACGACGACGTCATTATCCCCGCCGACTTCTCACCGCCCCGCATCTCCTAGAAGCCCACCTCGGTGACCGACTCGCTTCTCGGCCAGATGACCTGGCCCGACGCCGAACGCGCGGCCACAACCTTGCTGGTGCCGCTCGGATCGACCGAACAACACGGGCCTCACCTTCCCCTCGACACCGATACAAGAATCGCCGTCGCCTGGTGCGAGCGAGCGGCGGACCGTTCGGGTTCGCTCACCGTTGCTCCACCGGTCGCCTACGGGAGCTCGGGCGAACACAGCGACTTCGCCGGAACCCTCTCGATTGGCACCCCAGTTCTCACGCAGCTGCTTGTCGAACTCGGTCGGTCAGCCGTTCCACCGTTCGAGCGGGTTGTGTTCGTCAACGGTCACGGCGGCAATCATGCTGCGGTCACCGAGGCGGCCACAGTTCTCAACAGTGAAGGCCGAATTTGTTTGGCTTCGTGGCCTCGCCTCCCCAACGCCGATGCGCACGCAGGCCGCACCGAAACCTCAATCATGCTCGCCATCGCCCCAAACCTGGTTCGCAGCGACCGAGCCGAATCCGGCAACACAACGCCGATCTCTGAGCTGATCGATCACCTCAGAACCGGTGGCCTCAGGCCCGTAGCGCCTAGCGGGGTTCTGGGCGACCCGACCGGCGCCACCGCTGAAGAGGGCGACAGACTCCTCGCCCTGCTCGTCGAACAACTACTTGCCGAAGTCGGCTAGCTACTGACACCAGTCGCCGACCTGTAGTGTCGCTACATGCCGAAAGCACTCATTACCGGCGCCGCACGCGGAATCGGAGCGGCCACCGCGCGGGCACTAGCCGACGGCGGGTGGGACCTTGTGTTATTCGATCACTGTGCCGATAACGCAGCCCTCAGCTACTCGCTCGCAACAGAAGCCGACCTGCACGCAGTGGCGAACACAACAGGCGGAACCGCGGTGATCGGCGATGTCAGATCGCTAGCCGACCTGCGAAACGCCGTCGACACCGCCGGCACGCTCGACGCCGCCATCGGTGTTGCCGGTGTCCTCAGCGGTGGTGCACCCCTCTGGGAGATCACCGACGAGGCCTTCGATACACAGATCGATGTGAATCTTCGCGGCGTGGCAAACCTTGCCCGGGCTGCTGTGCCAGCGATCCTCGATCGGCCAGCGCCCCGTTCAGGCCGGTTCGTCGCAACCGGTTCGGCGATAGCCCTCAAGGCGACGCCCCGGCTGGCAGCTTATGCAGCCTCAAAGGCTGGAGTCGTCGGACTCGTCAGGAGCCTGGCAGCAGACCTAGGCAACACCGGGGTCACCGCGAACGTCGTCGAACCCGGCACCACCAACACCAGCCTGCTCGCACCAAGCCAGGCGGTATATGAGCTGAGTGATCCGAGCGAACTCGTCGAACAGCACATCCACCAACGGGTGCTCGACCCCTCGGAAATTGCTGCCACGATCGCCTGGCTCTGTTCGCCGGCAGCGCAGTCGATAACTGGTGCGGTCATTCCGGTCGATGGCGGGTTCAGCGCCCGCTGACATGAGCGAGCACCCACTGCCCGACGGCTTCACCGTTGTGTTCGATACGTCGGTACGAATCGAGCCGGAGACCCGAACACTTGTGGGTGGGTCGCCGATGCGCATACTGAGGTTCTCCGAAGCCGGCTACCGGCTCATCGAAACTCTCCGGTCTGCCGACTCCACAGACCCGGTCGATCTGCGAGCCACAAACGGAGCGACAGCGCTCGTCCGCAAGCTTCTCCATGCGGGTATGGCGCACCCCACACCAGCCGCACTGCCTGCTGGCACTCCCCCGCCCTCGGCCATGGTCGTCATTCCGGTGTTCGACGGAAATGAACAGATCGATCCGCAGCTTGACGTGTTGCCCGGCGTCGTCGTCCACGATGGTGGCCCACACCAAGATGAAGGAGTCGAGCAGGCCGACGGCGCCGGGCACCGCTACCTCCGAACCGATGACAACCGGGGGCCAGCGGCGGCTCGGAACCTCGGGGCCGCATCGATGCAGGCTGAGGTAGTGGTATTCGTTGATACCGATGTCGAGGTGCACGAAGGCTGGCTCGAACCGCTGCTGGCCCACTTTGCCGACCCGACCGTCGGTGCGGTCGCCCCGAGAATCTTGCCGAGCCCTGAAACAACGCTGATCGGCCGCTTCGAAGCCGTGCGCTCGCCCCTCGATATGGGGCCGGACCCGGCTCGGGTAGCCGCCGATAGCGCGGTCACCTACGTTCCGTCGACCGTGCTTCTTGTGCGGACGACAGCGTTTACCTCACTCGGCGGATTCGACGAAGAGCTGCGTTACGGCGAGGACGTCGACCTCGTCTGGCGCCTCGCAGAGCAGGGTTGGACCGTCCGTTACGAGCCCCAGGTCGAGGTGCAACACCGCAATCGCCGCTCGTGGACTGCCGTGCTACGACAACGGCGTTTTTACGGCTCTGCGGCGGCTCATCTCCACCATCGCCACCCGGGTTCGGTTGCCCCCGTTCGCCTCAATATCTGGAGCGCTGCAACCTGGGCGTTGCTCGCAGTTGGAGACCGACGAATGCAAGCGCTAGGTGTTGCGGCAGCGGCAGGTAGCACGATGGCGCTCGCCCAAAAGCTTGAGGGCAAGGTCCGCAACCCAGCTGCCACCGCTGCCCGGCTTGGCGGACGCGGCACCGTCAGCGCCGGTCGGTGGCTGGCCGAAGCTGTTGGTCGTACCTGGCTCCCGCTAGCGATGACCAGTTCGCTGGTCAGCTCTCGAGCACGAAAGATCACCGCCTGTGCGCTCATCGGCCCAAGCGTGTTCGAGTGGCTCGAGAGGCGTCCCGACATTGACCCCATTACGTTCACGGCTTTGCGGATCGCCGACAACGCCGCCTACTGCGCCGGCGTTTGGGATGGCGTGAGGGCGACCCGAGATGGTGGAGCGTTGCTCCCGAAGTTCACCGGGATACCCGGGATCTAACCCGAGCGATGTTACGACGTTGGTTTGGTGGAAAGCAGAACTCGGGTTGAACCCGGCTTCGAATGGTCGCTGGTCATCCGAGGTAGCGATCCGGGGGCAACGTTGGCCAACGCTTCATCGGCGTGACCGAGAACGCAGTCGGGGTCGGGGCCGTCGAGAGGAAGCCCGGTAAAGAACTTGCTGGCCATACAGCCGCCACCGCAAGCGTCGTAGCTGCCGCACGAGGCGCAAGCACCTGCCGACTCAGGCTCGCGCAGCTCAAGGAAGCGTTCGGAGTTCTGCCAGATGTTGGTGAAACCGCCGCGTTCGCGGGTGTTGCCGGCCTTGAACTCGTCGTGAATAACGAACGGGCAGGCATACACATCGCCAACGGGATCGATCAGGCAAACAATGCGGCCAGCACCACACATATTGAGGCCTGGCAGCGATTCGCCAAGCGCATTGAGATGGAAGAATGAGTCTCCGGTGAGCACATCGGGACGATCGAGGATCCAGTTGTACACCTCGCGCTGTTGTGCGTGGCTGAGGCGAAGGTCTTGGTAGGTGTCGACGCCTCGACCTGATGGACGAAGTCGGGTGAGCCGCAACTGGGCGCCGTAGTCGTCGGCCATCTTCTTATAGTCGTCGAGTTGGCTGACGTTGTGCCGGGTGGCCACGATCGAGATCTTGAACTCGCCAAAGTTGGCAGCAGCAAGGTTATCCATCGCCCGACGAGCATCAGCCCAACTGCCCTCGCCACGAAGCGCATCGTTGGTATGGGCATCGAATCCGTCGAGGCTGATCTGGATGTCGAGCATGTTCATCGACGCAAACCGCTTGGCGGCTTCCTCGTCGAGAAAGGAGCCGTTTGTGGAGAACTTCACGCCGACGTTCTTCGAGATTGCGTAGTCGACGATGGTGTGGAAATCACGCCGAATCATTGGCTCGCCGCCACCGATGTTGATGTAAAACACCTGCAGTTTGTTGAGTTCGTCGACTATCGCCAAACACTCTTCGGTGCTGAGCTCGTTGGGGTCGCGGCGCCCCGAAGCGCTCAAGCAGTGCAGGCAACTGAGGTTGCAGGCGTAGGTGAGCTCCCATGTGAGGCAGATGGGAGCATCGAGGCCGCCCTTGAGTTGCTCGGTGAGAGGCGGTGTCTTGATGGTCATGCTGAAACCTCGGGGGCAAGGGTGGCGTCGGCACATGCCGATTCGGAAACGGATGTTCGGGGCTCGATGACGCCAGACTCAGCCAGCGATGCAAGTGCTTTGAGATAACTCGGGTACGTGGGTTCGGCCACCAGTTCGCTCGCTTCAAGAGCAGCGAGGATCGAGGAGTGATCGGCAAGCGACTGCACCACATCGACAAGGTCGTTGGTCTTGAGAAAGACCAGGCGACGCGACGAAAAATGGTAGGCAAGCGCGCCGAAAGGTTCGGGGCGAAGCCCGACCTGTTCGCTCAACCGGTAGGGAGCGTCTGGCGAAAAATCTGGCAAAAGAAGCGGCAGGTTTAGTAGACGCCGCACATGCCGTCGATGGAAATTTCCTCGACAAGCAACTCTTCTTCGACAAGCTCGCCAGCGTCGGCTGCAGCTTCGGCAGGTACTTCTGGGGTTTCGGGCGATTCGGGGTTCATACAGGTCTCCTCGTTACGAACACTGACTGCAAAGGTACTACCCAGCAGTAGCTTTCCGACAAACGTAGGCGATACCTGGCGTATTCCCATGGCGGTATTCGCTACCAAGCGCCTGCAGGTTTACGCTCCTGCAGTGACAACATCCACGGCTGGGGCCACAAACCGGATCTTCGACGGCTGGCGAGTGGTTGCCTCAGTATTCATCTTGTTGGTTGTCAACGCGGGCATTGGGTTCTACGGCCTCGCCATCTACCTCGATGCCATTACCGATGAGCAGGGCTTTTCGACCGGCTCGGTGTCGTTTGCGACATCGTTGTACTTCGTGGTCAGTGCCATTGCTGGTCGCATGATTGCGCCGGTAATCGAAACCCGCGACGTGCGTTACGTGGTTGCGGTGGGTGGTGTCGTATCGGCGTTGGGAATTTGGTTGATCGGCCAATCGACGTCGCTGCTCACGCTGTACCCGTCGTACTTCCTGTTTGCTATAGGAGCGGGTTTCACGGGTCTGGTGCCTGCCACCACATTGGTCACCCGCTGGTTTCAGGTTCGCCGTTCGGTTGCGTTATCGGTTGCGTCTACGGGTCTCTCGGTGGGCGGGCTCACCCTCACTCTCCTCGCCTCGCGACTCATCGACACCAAAGGGATGGCGGGAGCTACCCCATGGCTGGCGCTTGTCTACCTTGTGGTCGTCGCTATCAGCCTGCCGATGTTGTGGCCGACGCCAGAGTCTCGCGGCACAGTGCCCGACGGTCCCGAAGTTGCCACGGCAACGGGAGCGGTTGCCGGACCAGCGGTTGACTACGACACAGCCGTCGCATCCATGTTTTTCAAGCTGGCGACCGTGGCGTTCGTGTTAACGATGGGGGCACAGGTTGGCGGCATTGCGCAGTTGGCCAAGCTGGGCACCGAACGCATCGACCGTCCAACGGGAGCACTTGCTGTTTCGAGCATCGCCCTTGCGTCGGTTATCGCTCGACTTGTCGGAGGATTCGTCGCAACCAGGGTCAGGCTCATCACGATGACCTGGGTGTTGGCCGGGCTACAGGGATTAGCTTTGGTTTGGATCTCCCAAATCGGCTCGAAAGCGCCCCTTCTTGCAGCGGCGCTGCTTTTCGGTTGCACGATCGGCAACCTTTTGATGCTCCAGCCCTTGGTGGTGGCAGACCGGTTCGGCGTCGCCCACTATCCGCGCATCTTTGCCTTGCAGCAGTTGATTGTTCTGGGTTTCGGCGTCGGCGCTGGACCCTACCTTCTCGGTATTTTGCGCGACCTCGCCAGCTATGAAGTGAGCTACATCGTTGCCGGTGGTATGAGTCTTGCGGGGTCGGCGGTGTTTTTCCTGGCATCACGGCAGCCTGAAGTGTCCTGATCTTCGGACAGCACTCTTCGGGTCAAATCAACGTCACAAACGCTTAGCTGAACAATTCCTGTCAAGGTGGCTTCGTGGAACGCCGATTCACCAAGAGTGACTGGGCCCACACAAACGGCAAGCGAACACGAATGGCAGGCAAGGCCATTCCTCGCGCTCGGCGTAAAAAGTCTGGTGGTGCTCGGTCCGACGGTCTTTGCATTTGGGTTTTCCTTCTTCGCTGGACGAGTGCTGCCACCCCAAGACCTTGGGGTAAATCGCTGGATCTGGTGGGGCACCGTTTTTGTTATCTCGATGCTTCTTCTCAAAGTTGCCGAGAAGATGCTGTCTCGGTTGTTGCCTCTCGCAGCCATGTTCAAACTCTCACTGGTGTTCCCCGATCAAGCACCAAGTCGCCTCAAGAGCACCTTGCGGGCTACCAATAGTCGCACCACCCTGCGCAAGATCAGCGAAAACGCCAAGCTCGGACATCAGTCTGACGAAATCACGAACAGTGAGAGGCTGGTCACGCTGCTTGCCCTTCTGAGCGACCACGACCGGATGACCCGTGGCCATTCAGAACGTGTGCAGGCATACGCCGACCTGCTTGCCGAAGAACTCGATCTCGACGAAAACGAACGCGCAAAATTGCGTTGGGGTGCTCTGCTACACGACCTCGGCAAACTCGATGTTCCACAAGAGATCCTTAGCAAGCCCGACAAACCCGACGATGCCGAGTGGGCGACGTTACAAACACATCCGGCAGCCGGCGTTGCGTACATCGAGCCCCTTCGCGAATGGCTTGGCGACTGGGCCCGCGCGGTTGACCAGCACCATCTGAGGTGGGACGGCAACGGGTATCCCTACGATCTCGGCGGAACCGACATCACGCTGGCCGGCCGGATCGTCGCTGTCGCCGACGCCTACGATGTCATGACCAGCGCCCGCAGCTACAAGAAGCCGCTGCCGCATGAGACAGCGCGGCAGGAACTTCTCGCCGGATCAGGCACGCAGTTCGACCCGAGAATGGTTCGCGCCTTTCTTGCTGTCAGCCTCGGAAAACTTCGCCTTATAGCGGGTCCACTTTCGTGGATCTCCGGCGGTGCGGGCGCACTCCGGGCACCGCTCGGACCAGGGAGCTCTGTCGCAATCGGCACGGCGCTCTCCACGGTTGCCATCGTGGTAGGAACCTTTCTCGGATTCGGCGAGGTTGCTCAGCAACTCCCCGAGCCTGATGGCCCGCTGGCGTTCGCCGAAGACGAACTTACGCTTGCGGCCGACGATCTTGTTGTTCCCGAAGACAGCTCAGGCACCGTCACTGTTGTCGCCAGTGGCGGAGTACCGCCGTTTGGCTTCCAGATTTCCAACCCGGCACAGGGAACGGTGGTACTCGGACAGGTCGATAGGTTCGGCGAAGAACCGGTGGTCACCGACCAACGGACCTTCACCGCCGAGTACCTTCCCTATGCGAACTTCTACGGCGAAGACAGCCTCGAAGTCCGAGTGTGTGATTCGGCAGAGACCTGCGTCAGCACACAGATCGACATCGTCGTCGCACCAGTAGGCGATGATCCGGTCGCTGCCGATGACACCGTTTCGATCGTGCTGGGCGACGAACTCGTCTTTGCTCCCCTCGAGAACGACACCGACGTCGACAGCGAAAAGCTCGAAATTACAGCCGTCTCTGAACCGACCTTTGGTTCCGTTGAGCTCAAAGATTCTTGGATTCGCTTCACGACCGATGGCATTGCTCTTGCCGACCTCACAACGGTCGACGTGGTCGAACTTATCTATACCGTGACCGACGGCTCCGGAGGAACAACAGAGGGAACCATTCGGATCACCCTGGTCGAACCCGCTGTCGAGCCCACACTCGAATCCACTTTCCGCCTTCCCGCGATCGACACATCGATTCCTGCCAGCTCCACCAGCACCTCGAGCAACGCACCAACAACAACTGCGCTAGCTGCACGGGTGACGACTACTGCTGCCCCGGTCGTTGTCGCCAGCACCGTCGCAACCACCGTCATCAGCACAACCGTCGCACCCGCAGCCGTTGCGACCACGACAACCGCCGCTCCGACCACCACCACCGCACCAACCACCACGACGACAACCACCACCACGACTACAACTGCCGCTCCAACTACCACGACGACTACGACCACCACCACGCCGCCAAATCGTCCTCCAACACCACTCAACGACACCGCCACCACCCCCGAAGACACACCCAAAACCATCACCCCACTCGCCAACGACACCGACCCCGACGGCGACACCCTCACCATCACCACACTCACCCAACCCACCAACGGCACCGCAACCCTCAACACCAACCAAACAATCACCTACACCCCAAACACCAACCACAACGGCACCGACACACTCACCTACACAACCACCGACCCAACCGGCGCCACCACCAACGCAACCATCACCTACACCATCACCCCAACAAACGATGCCCCGACGTTCGGTCCCATCGCTTCACAGGTAGCCGTAGGTGGCGCTTCCTTCAGCTTCACCCTGGCCGCTGGCGATGTCGACGGCTTCGTCGCCGGCTACACCGTCACCTCGGGCCTGCCCACCGGGCTATCTGGCACCTATGTCCCGGCAACGAAGACCTACGCCATCACTGGTACACCCGATGTCAGCTACGCAGGCACCACCTTCACCGTCACGCTGACCGCTGAAGACAACGGCATCCCGGCGCTTTCATCGAACCCCGCGTCGTTCGATATCGTCTTCGACGCCATCGCCATCTCGCCGTGGGCTGGAACCATCGTCATCACCGAGGTGCTGTACGCCGAGTCCGAACCGTACGACCCGGCGAACCCCTTTGCCGCAAAGCGGATGGACGAATACTTCGAACTGAAGAACCTCGGTCCGGCGACCAACCTCGAGAACTTCTACGTCACCGATACCGAGGACCCAACCGTCCATACCGACCTCGATTTCCACGGGGCACCGCCGTATCTGCCCGAGCACACCGGTCGCGTCAACCAAGGATTTACCCAAAGCTCACCGATGGGCGCTGGTGAGATTTTCACCGCCGTCATCCGCAACCCAAACGCAAGCAACTACCAACTCTACGACGGCTCATTCCGCTCAAGCACCGTCTGGGGGGCGAACTTCCGCGGCATTCCCTACGGATTCCCGGCGGGACCAACCTCAAACTGGGAAGCGTTCAATGACGCTGGCGACGACATCTGGTTCTGGGATCCCAATGGCCTGCTTGTCGCGTACGTTGCTTGGGACGACGGCACCGGCAACCACCACATTCACTCACGACCACCCGCCGCCGCTGGCATCTGGGATCCGGCCGACGAAGCACGCCTTGCAGGGGCAGCGCCTGGCCAGTCGATCTCGATCGCCAGCTATACCCCAGCGTTCAGCTCAGCGTGTTGGGAACCAACGGGATCGGGTTCGGCAGCCGCATCATGCAGCGGCAAGTTCACGACGAAGGACTATGACACCTTCGCCGCAGAGCGCGTGTCCTCGCAGGGACTCGACAACAACTAGCCCTTCAGCAGTCTCGCCACGGCGTCGCTCGCTCGACCGTCAGGGCACGAAGTTCACGCATTCGTTCGCGGACAGTCGCCAACGCGTCGTCGACGCCACTCGCTTCTGTCTTCGCCATCTCGCTCCAAATTGCGCGGCCGCCGGTGAAACCCGAACAGCCGTTTTCGTAGGCAACCTCAAGTTGCGCCCGGTACATCTCGTAGGTCACGCCACTCGAAAGCAGCACCCAAGGCACGGTGACGACATCATTGACGGCTGCGCAAGCGGAGTCCCAACCCGACGGATCGTTGGGGTCGCCAGGGAACTCGACCTTGAGAACATCGAGGCCTGAGTCGGTCAAACGTCGTGCCGATTCGACCACAATACGAGTGCGGTCTTCGGGTGCCATACCAAACGCTACTGGTTCGACCAACAGGGCTAGGTCGAGATCGTCGCAACGGGCTGCGACCTCGGCAACGACCGCTTCCTGCATAGCGGCATGCTCGGGGCGGTCGGGTGAGTACGGCAGCAAAAGCTTGGCCACGCTAGCGCCAAGGCGCTTGGCGTCGGCGGCGGAGAACCCATCCATCATCGTCGTCGGACCCGCCCACGGATCACCGACATATCCCTGCGACTCAAGAGCCGCCATGAACCCGGCCGAGCCTGGCAGCGCGCCGCTCTCGATTGCGTGAGGCAGGCTGTACCGGGCTTCGAGCATGACGCCGCTGGCCAACGAACCGACACCGCGTATGAGGTCGAGCTTGAAGTCGGTGACCTCAGCGTCGCTCGGATCGCCCTCGAGAACAGCTTTTAACGACTCACGATGGTCGATAGCCAGAACCGCGAAAACGCCTTCGTCGGTTGCCAGGGTGTCGAGACCGCGCTGCTTGCCTGGGGTCATGGTTTGGTGACCGGCAGGGTCCATTGTCCGGCTTCCCAGTCGTCCTGAATCCAGGTGTACGCCTCGTGGAAACACGGCGGTGTCGTGCGCTCTTCGTCGACCAGTTCGCCAGCGAGAAAGTTGAGGAAGAACATGTGTGAGCTCGGACAAGCAACACTCGAATGGAAGCCTTTGGGAACTAGCGCGACATCGCTGTCGTGGGCCAGAAGGATCTCGTCGAATCCTTCTTCTGGCGCCCAATTGCGATGCATCGCAAACCCATCCGCCGGATCGAGACGAAACAGATACGTCTCTTCAAGATACGGGGCACCGTCGACGCCATCGTGGCGATGGGGCGCCCATCCCGACCAGGTTCCACGAGGTACATATACCTCGTAGAGGATCAGACGCTCGGCGGGCAGCGGCGGCGCAAGAACGTGGTTCACCTGTCGATGGGCCGCTCCGCCACCACGAACCTCGCTCTTCATCTCGGCGGGAGCAAAGAGTCGTGCCGGATACTTGCCTTCAGCCGGGGCTGAGCCAATTGCGAACTCAAAGTCAGCGTCCGCTATGACCTCGATTGGCGTGCCAGGAGGCGCATAGGCGACATGCGGCATCTGTTCGAAGACGCTTGTACGCGACAGCTGCCACGTCGCGTCGCCAACCTTCACGGTGGCCGATCCCGACAGCGGAACAATGGCCGTCTCCTGGCCTTCGCGGAGGTCGGTGTGCGACTCGCCAGCCGTCAGACTGATGACGGCAAAACTGAGAAACCGCCAACCTGCGCTCTCAGGCGTTATCGAAACCCTTGTGCCGGGCCCGGCGGATGCATGGACTAAATCGTTACTCACGTGGTCTCCCAATCGAAGTGCTGCGGTACGGCTTCTGGTGGTGCTGCGGGCCCTTGGCCCGGGATGGTCTGATCAAAGTCAATCGATGCGCCGGTCATCATTCCCGACTCGCCCGAGAGGACAAAACACAAGCCACGGGCGACTTCTTGCGGCTTAAGCAATCGACCGAACGGTTGTTGCGCTTCGGCTTCTTCAAGCCAATTGTCATCGGCACCGTGAAACTTCTTCTGTACGTCGTGTTCCGCAGGGGTATCCATCCAACCGGGGTTGATGAGGTTCACGCGAATCCGCTCGGCTCGTAGCGAGTAAGCGGCGTGCTTCACCAGTGCTTCGAGCGCATGCTTGCTCGCAACATAAGGAAACAGTTCGGCTATGGCCCCGTGGTGGGCGATACTGCCGACCAGGGCGATTGCCCCTTCAACGCCGTGACGTTTCATGCTGCTGGCGACGCCGGTAATCAGCATGCCGGGAGTCTTCACGTTGAGGGCGAGCATTTCGTCCCACATCGGCCCGGTGGTGTTCCAGACGGTGCCTCGCCACGTAGCAGCTGCGCAGTGCGCCAAGCCATGGACAGCCCCAAACTCGGCTTCGGCAGTGTCGAGAACCGCCTGCACGCCAGCATCGGTGCTCAGATCGGCTGAAAGAAAGATCGTCCGGCACCCATCACCGTCGAGGTTGCCAGCCGCCGCTTCGCCCTTGGCTTGGTTACGGCCAACAAGCAGTAGTCCCGCTGCACCCCGAGCCTTCATCAGCTGCGCAGTTGCGTTGCCGAGCCCTTGCGAACCGCCGGTAACGATGGCTACCTTGCCTGCGAACGACGCATGGCTATGCGGGGCAGCTGGGTCGAGAGTCTGATCCATCAGCCAATCTCCGAGGTGAGTACTGGCCGACCTTCGCGCACCGATTGCCAAGCCGCGAGGCCGATCACCAGTGGTGCACGACCGTCGTTTGCGGTGACCGGCATCGTTCCCGACGCAAGCCCGTCGAGGAACCCCGACCACTCGGCAAGATAACTCGGGATATAGCGCTCGAGAAAGAAATAGGGAATCGTCGCCTGGTTTGTGCCCGCCGGCGTGTGCAGCTCAGCGGTGTGGCTACGTGGGTTCTCCGAAATGGCCATCCCGGCCGACCCGAACGCCTCGACCCGTTGGTCGTAGCCGTATACCGCTTGGCGGCTGTTGTCGATTGTGGTGATTGCACCGTTCTCGTGTGTGAGAACAACAACTGCGGTGTCGACATCGCCCGCTTCGCCGATCGCCGGATCGATGCGCACTGCGGCCTTGGCAAACACCTCGACAACTTCGCTACCGGTAACGAATCGAGCCATGTCGAAGTCGTGGATAGTCATGTCGAGAAAGATGCCGCCCGAAACGTTGATGTACTCGATCGGTGGCGGGGCGGGGTCGCGGCTGGTGATACGAACCATGTGCACATCGCCGACATCACCATTGGCTACGGCCTGAGCGACAGCGGCATGGGAGGCGTCGAAGCGGCGATTGAAGCCGATCTGCAGCGGTACACCTGCGGCATCGACCGCAGCGATGGCCCGGTCGACTTCGGCGAGGTTCAGCGAGACCGGCTTCTCAAGAAAGATCGCCTTGCCTGCAGCAGCGGCGGCGACGACAAGGTCGACGTGAGTGTCCGTGCTCGTGCAGATCGCTACCGCATCGACATCGCTCGACATGATGTCATCCACACTTGCCGCGACCTCGACTCCGAGGTCGGCACCGACAGCTTCGGCCGACGGGGCATACACGTCGAACACACTGGACAGATCGAGGCCCGGCACCTGTCGAGCAATAAGCTCAGCATGCATCTTGCCGATTCGCCCCGCACCAAGCACAGCGATCGTAGGTGTATCAGCCATCAGATTAGGTGTCCTTTATCTCGTGCGTTGCCTGCCCGGGGTGCTCGGCCTCGCGTTGCAAGCGGAACCGTTGCAGGAGTTCGAGCACGGGCGTCGGCGCATGGCCAAGTACCCGTTGGGTGCGAGGCGTGGTCAGCGAACTGTCGTGCGGAATCGGGGCCGCCATCAGCGAGTCAGGGTCGGGCGGCCCATACCGCAGCAGCGACGCGTCAAGATCGAAAACCTTGCAGGTCAGCTCTGCGAGTTCTCGCCGCGTGACCGAATCGGCGCCGCAGCAATGAAAGACTCCGTCGGCCTGCTTATCGCCAATCATCAACATGATCTCGCCACATTCGAGGGCAAGCGACGGTGTCGAGCGCATATTGATCTCGGGCGCTTCCCAAACAGTAAAGGTCTCCCCTACCTCGAGGGCATCAACAATGCTGGCAACGAAGTAGCCGAAACCACGATCTTGTGCACGAATTGTTGTGGGCCGTGCCAGGTGAAGGCCGTTGACGCCACTCACCCGAGCGACCGCTCCGCCACGTTCGAGCGCGACCATCTCCGAAGCAAGCTTCAGGGCTCCGTAGAAATTGATGGGATTGGGTGGGGTCTCTTCATGCGCCCCGGCCTGGGTGCCGTCAAATACCCAGTCGGTCGACACCAACACGTACGTTGCGCCGACGTCGGCTGCCCCGGCCGATGAGTGACGTGTCGCTTCCACATACGCAGCCCAGGCGGCTTCGCGGTCGCCGTACATCTGGCCCCAGTCGTTCATGATGGCGCAGTTGATGACCAAATCAGGTGCGAAGGCTTCGATGCTGGCCCGCACCGCAGCCTCGTTGGTCATGTCGAGGTGATCGACGGCGTAGCCGGCACCCGCAGGGGGCGTAAACGTCGCTGCGGTTGTGAGCACTTCGTGTCCGGCATCGAGCCCTGCGCGCACCACGTTCGAGCCGATGAAACCACCGCCACCAGTTAGCCAAACTTTCATGTGTTGGAACCCTCCAGGTGAGGTGATTGCAGGTAGAGGTCCGGACAGTCAGCCGCTTCGACGGCGACTGCCTTCCCGGACGAGAGAGAGGTGAGGGCGGCTTCGGCCACAAATTGTGCTGCGAGGCCATCCCAGGCTGCGGGTCCGCAGGCTTGGGTGTCTTCGAGCGATGCGACCCATGCACGATCCTGCACCCGGTACGCGTCGGCGAACCAGCCGAACCAATCGTCGCCGATCGGCGTGCGATGATCGCCGTCGACACGCAGGCGCGGGCGCTGTGGTGCCGACGTAGTAACCATGCCGCGGTCGGCGGTTGCCTCGACTTCTACCTCGTAGGCAAACGTGTTGTCGCTGAACTCGACGGTGGCGGTCGCTCCCGAAGCAAGGCGCAAAACGAGCAAGACGTGCTCGAAGCCTCCTGGGCGTTCGACAGCTCGTGCATCGACTTCTACTATCTCACCAGCAAGCCAGCGGACAGTATTGATGTCGTGAATAAGAGACTGCACGATGACCGTTTCGGGCGGTCTCGCGTCGGCGTTGGTATTGCGATGCGTGCAGCGGAGGTAGTGCAGCTTGCCGAGCGATGTCATCTGTTCGGCAACAGCAACGTGGGCGGGGTCGTACTGACGCATGAACCCCACCTGCACAAGCCGGCTTCCCGCCGCGACTTCGAGGCCGACGACATCGCGTGCGCCCTCGAGGTTGTGCGACAGCGGCTTTTCGCAAAGCACCCGGCTACCAGCCTCGATCGCCCGACGGGTGAGACCGGCATGTGTGTTGTCGGGCGAAGCGATGATGACGCCGTCATAGCCGCCAGCTGCAATGATCTCGGGGTCGGTTGAAACCTCGACACCAAACTCGGATTCAAGCGCCGCTGCGTCGGCAAATGGATCAGCGATTGCTACCAACTCTGCGCCGGGAATGCCCTGGATCGTGGCCGCGTGAAACCGGCCCATACCGCCAGCGCCGATCACCGCAATATGCTTGGGATCGCTGTTCATCCGATGCGCTGGTCGGCTTTGCCAGCATCCATCTCGGCTCGAGCTTCGGTTACCGATGCGAGTTCACTTACCTCCGGCACACCGACTTCCCAGAACGATCCGCCTTCAGTCCAGCTGTACGCATCGGTAACGAGATGAATGACGTAGGTGCGATCGGCCGCTCGAGCCCGCTCGAATGCCGCTTCAAGATCACCGACCGATTCGACCGTTTCCGCAAGGGCGCCCACGGCGGCCGCGTGTGCGGCATAGTCGACGGCAACAGGATTCGTCACCGTGGGATTGTCCTTGATCAGGTTGTTGAACGGCTCGCCGCCCATGTTGGTTTGTAGGCGGTTGATCACCGCAAAACCACCGTTGTCGCACACGATGACGATCATCTTGTGGCCGTGCAACACCGAGCTGTAGATGTCGCTGTTGAGCATCATGTACGAGCCATCGCCGCAAAAGACCACCACGTCTTTGCCGGGCAGGGCCATCGCTGCACCCCAACCGCCGCTGGTTTCGTATCCCATGCAAGAGAAGCCGTATTCACAGTCGAAACTGTTGAGGGTTTTGGCCCGCCAACCGTTATTGACCTCACCAGGGAAACCGCCAGCGGCTGCGAGGGCAAACGTGTTCTCGTCGGCTGCTCGATCGATCGCACCGACTACCTGGGCATAGGTTGGCAGACCCGATTCGCTGGTGGCTTCTTTGCCGGCGATCTTGTCGATGTAGGCGTTGTGCTGGGCAATTTCGTTGGCAACAGTCGTCGACCAACTTTCGCCCGCCGCATAGGTGCCGAGTCCGTCGCTCAGTTCGCCCAGAGCTTCGCGGGCATCCGCGACCAGAGGTAACGAGTGGTGCTTGGTGGCATCAAAGCGAGCCGTATTGAGGCCAATGATCTTCACCGCTTCGTTCTTGAAAATCGTCCACGAACCGGTGGTGAAGTCGAGCAAGCGAGTGCCCACAGCCAGCACGACGTCGGCTTCGGCGGCCAGAGCGTTTGCCGACGTACCGCCTGTTACGCCGACCGGCCCGCCGTACTTTGGGTGATCCCATTCGATGCAGGCTTTGCCCGCCACCGTCTCGACGACAGGGACATTGTGTTTGGTTGCGAAGTCGGCAAGCGCCGCTTCGGCGAGCGAGTAGTGCACACCGCCACCGGCAATGATGAGTGGCTTCTCGGCAGCCGAGAGTGCTGCGATTGCATCGGCAAGTTGGCGACGATCGGGCCGAGGCCGGGCGATGTCGTGCACCCGCTCGTCGAAGAACGACACCGGAAAGTCCCATGCCTCCGCGCCAACGTCTTGGGGCAACCCCAGAAACGCTGGCCCGCAGGTAGCCGGGTCGAGCATCGTTTCGATCGCATGCGGCAGAGAGCTGACAAGCTGTTCGGGTTTGGTGATGCGGTCCCAGTAGCGGGTAACCGCACGGAACGAGTCGTTCACCGTCGCCGTTGGATCGCCGAAGTGTTCGACCTGCTGCAGAACCGGGTCGGGAAGCCGGCTAGTAAACGTGTCGCCGGAGATCAAAAGCAGCGGCAACCGGTTGCTATGGGCGACACCCGCTGCGGTCACCATATTGGTTGCGCCGGGCCCAACCGACGATGTTGCCACCATGATTTGGCGGCGACGCTTGGCCTTGGCGTACGCAACACCGGCCAGGGCCATTCCCTGTTCGTTCTGCCCGCGAAAGGTCGGCAGATCGTCCTTTGCGCGCTCGAGCGCGTGGCCCAACGAGGTCACGTTGCCGTGACCAAAGATTGCGTAGACCCCGCCAAACAGCGGCGCGATCGAGCCATCGACCTGCACCGATTTCTGTGCGATTAGGTAACGAACGATTGCTTGGGAGGTGGTGAGTCGAACCGTCTCTGCCATGGGAGGGACCTCTTGTTGTCTTTGTGGAAATGCAGTTGCTGAAACGAACGGGTTGCTCAGTCGAGCCGAAGGCTCACGACGTCTTGCCAGGTGCCGGTTTCGGTGGACTTGAGCAATGCCGCCTGGACACTGACGTAGTCGACCGCCTCGGCGAACGACGCTGAGTGTTTGGTGCCAGCGGCAACCGCGGCGAGGTACTCGTAATCTTCGATGGTCACGAGGTCTTCGAACGCGATGCTGTTTGCGTCGCCGGGGACAAAGTTGCCGTGGTACGGATAGCGATCGCCGCCACGAACGGTGGTGTAGCCACGTGCGGTGTCATCGACCAGAAATAGTCCCATTTCGTTCATGGTTTCGAGGTTCCAGTTTGCGGCGCCTTTTGTGCCGTACACATCGAAGGCGTTTTGCGACTCCGGGCCGATGATCGACCGACTGGTTTCGAAGGTGCCGATAGCGCCGCTCTCGAACTCGACCATTGCGCCAAAGTAGTCCTCGTTGGTTACCGGACCAGTCGGGTCGCCGGGGGCTCCGCGGTCGTAGTGGGTGCCGCCTTCTTTAGGAAGCGGACGGTCGGTAATGAAAGTCTTCTGGTGACCCATCACCTTGGCGATCGGGCCAACGAGCATGTGTGCCAGGTCCATCGAGTGGCTCAGGATGTCGGTACTCACGCCATAACCGGCCTGGTCGACCTCGAACCGCCACGACAACAATCCAAGAGGGTCGCTGCCGTACATCGAAAAGAACCGACCGCGGTAGTTGGTGATCTCACCAAGCGTGCCGTCTTCGATGAGGCCCTTGAGGTACTGCACCAGCGGGGCGAACCGGTAGTTATAGCCAACGCCAGTAACAACGCCAGCGTCACGGCAGGCCTTCTCGGCCCGCACGGTCTGGTCGGGTTTTCCGCCGACGGGCTTTTCGCAAAAAACATGTTTGCCAGTTTCGGCCGCGGCCACACAGATCTCTTCGTGCAACATGTTGGGTGCGGTGCAAGTGACCACATCGATGTCGTCGCGGTCCATGATGTCGCGCCAGTCGGCGACGGCTTCTTCGAACCCGAAGCTGTTGACCGCCATGTCGCGGCGATCCTCCATGTTGTCGGCGCACACGGCGAGGACCGGGTCATAGATGCGGTCTTCGAACAGTTGCGGGATACGGGAGTAACTGCGCGAGTGCGCCTGTCCCATCCAGCCAAGGCCGATAACAGCAATACGCAAAGGTTTGCGATCCATAACTTCTCTACTTTCCTTTAGGGGTGGTTGACCCCTACGAGGGGCCGGGCCCCTATTTCGAACGTTCGGCCAGCAAGGCTTCGATGTCGGCGACGGTGGGCATGTCGTCTGCGCACATCATGCGCCCGGCGACTATCGCGCCGGCGGCATTGCCCCATTTGATGATGGTTTCGGGGTCGTGGTTCGCTAGCAGTCCGTGGCAGAACGCTCCGCCAAACGCATCGCCCGAACCAAGCCCACAAACAACATCCACGAGATACGGGGGCACCGAAACGCGGGTGCCGTCGGCCGTAGCGATCATGACGCCGTCGGCGCCCAGTTTCATTACCGCCATGTCCATGCCGGCTTCAAGCAGCAGGTCGGCGGCCTCGTTCGGGTCGCCGGCACCGACAGCGATCTCGCATTCAGCACGGTTGCCGATGGCGATGCTGAAGTGTTTGAGCATGGGCGCGATGGCTTCGGTGGCCTGCTCGGGAGAATCCCAAAACATTGGCCGCCAGTCGAGATCAATAACGGTGTGCGCTTTGCGGCTGCGCATTTCGAGCAATGTCGAAACCGTGTTGGCCGAAACCTCGTCCGAGAACCGCGACGCCGGGATCCAAAAGATCGGCACCTCGCGCACGACATCGTGGTCGACCTCGTTGGGCAAGATGTTGAGATCAGGCGCACGTGGTTCGCGGTAGAAGATGATGGTGGGATCTTCGGGTGGGTCGAGCTCGGCAAACGCAAGGGGCGTCTTGAGCCCTGGGTCGGTGCCCACAAACCGGCTGTCGACACCGAACGTCTGCTCGAGTGCATGGCGGACATACTCGCCAAACTGGTCGTCGCCAACCTTGGTAAAGGTCGCGGCGCGTACACCGAGGCGCGCTGCGGCAACCGCGACGTTGGTCGATGTGCCACCGAGCGACTTCTGAAAGGTCGTCACTTCGGTCATCGATACATTGCGCTGCTGCGCGTAAAGATCGACGCTCACTCGTCCGACGGTGAGCAGCTGTAGGTCGGTCATGGCCCGGAGATCGCGGCTTTCAGCTCATCTTCGAGCTCTTCGAGTTCGGCGCCACCAGCCATGAGCTGCGTCAGTTCGTCGATGCTGATTTCTTCTTTGGCGAAGTTACCCATCGATTGACCACGGTTAAGAATGAGGAAGCGGTCGCCGACCGGATAGGCGTGGCGAGGGTTATGGGTGATGAAGATCACGCCGAGGCCGCGCTTCGCTGCTTCAACGATGTAACGAAGCACTACACCTGACTGCTTCACGCCCAGGGCCGAGGTGGGCTCATCGAGGATGAGTACCTTTGCGCCGAAGTACACAGCACGGGCGATGGCCACCGACTGACGCTCGCCGCCCGACAGTGTTCCTACTGGCTGCTCGGTGTCGCGAATGTCGATGCCCATCTTGGCCATCTCTTCTTTTGCGACGCGTTTTGCTTCAGCCTTGTCGATCCACTGCAGTGGCCAAACACCTTTGGTCGGCTCGGTGCCGAGGAAGAAGTTTCGCCACACCGACATCAGCGGCACCATCGCAAGGTCCTGATACACCGCAGCGATGCCGCTATCGAGCGCTTCGCGAGGAGAGCTGAACTGCACTGGCTTGCCCTCGAGACGGAACTCACCTTCGTC
>CALLQB010000047.1 GCA_938015295.1 uncultured Acidimicrobiales bacterium | reverse complement strand
ATCAACATCATCTAGAGGTCGTCGAATGGACTTCGTCGCAAACCTCATGGATCTGAACGTCGACGCTGCCGAGTGGGGGGCAGCGCGCGAGGCCGAGGGTTGGGACGTCGTGGGCGTAGCCGACCACCTCCGCACCGGACTTCGTGCCTACCCGCATATGTGGGTGACCGCCACCGCCTTGGCCCTGGGTACGCAGAAGGTGAAAATCACCACCACCTTTGCCAACAATCTTTTTCGGTCACCCGCCGAGTTCGCACAAGGGGCTTTGGCACTTCAGAAGCTGAGCAATGGTCGGTTCGAGGCTGGCCTTGGCGCGGGTTGGGCCAGAGACGAATTGGTCGACACCGGCCGCGAGTATCCGCCGCCGGGCGAGAGGGTCGAGCGGTATGTCGAGGCGTGCCAGATCGTTCGGTCGATCATGGCGACCGGCAGCTCGCATCACGATGGCACGTGGTACCAGATGAACATCGACGAACTGGGTCCGCTTACCGATTCGCCGCCCCCGCTGGTTGGTTCGCTCGGTGGGCCACGGATGATGCGCGAGGCTGCGCCGCTGCTCGACATCATTGAACTCAAGGCAGCGACAGCGGCGACCCGTGAGGGGGCGCTCGATGTGGCAAAGCTGGTGGCGATCCCGTCGAGCAGGCTTGATGAAATGGTTGCGCAAGTCCGCGAGCACAACGCCGACGCGCAGCTTGCTCTGTTCGTGTTGTGCGGAACGACTGATGATCCACGGGCAAAGGGGGTCGCCGATATGGCGCCTGACGATTCGTTGTATGGGCCCTTCTTTGGCGAACCCCATCAGGTACTCGATGCGGTGGCCGCTCTTGAAGATCGGGGTATCACGCGGGTGACGATCAGCCCCTTCAATCTTTCGGCTTTTGAAGCGATCGCTGAGGCCCGTCGATGAGCGACTACAACCCGTTCGCCGAGTCAACGCTGGCCGATCCGTTTCCTGCCTATGACGAGATTCGCGCGGGTTGTCCAATGCACAAATTTGATGACTTCGCGCATCCGCTTTACACGGCCAGTCGTTACGACGACGTCGTCGAGATGCTCAGCGATATCGATACCTGGTCGAGCCATTACGGACAGATGCCCCGATACACCACGCAGGGGTGTTTGTTTAGCGACCCGCCAACCCACACCTGGTACCGAAAGCTGATTCAGCAGAGTTTTGCGCCCCGTCACGTTGCGGCGATGGAGGCCGAGATTTCGGCGTTGGTCGATGCGTTGGTTGACGAAATGTTGACCAATGGTCCCGGCGCCGACCTTCACGACGCGCTGGCCTGCCCGCTGCCGGTTCTGGTGATCGCACGGATTCTTGGCGTGCCGACCGACGACATCGAGCAGTTCAAAGCTTGGAGTGATGCACAGCTCGCTGCGTCGGGCTCGTCGGATCGCGACGAGTCCGACACGCCGCGCAACGCGCTCAATGCCTACATGCTCGACCAACTCGAGGTTCGTCGTCGGCAGCTACGCGACAGTGGTATCGATCCCGAGTTCGCCGGCGCCGAGGTGCTCGGGGAGGTCATCGCCGACGACGTCACCAGCGGGATTCTGCTGGCCGAGGTCGACGGGCGCCGTCTTGAAGATACTGAACGGCTGGTGATGCTCAATCAGCTCCTGGTTGGCGGTAACGAGACTACGACATCGCTCATCACTAACTTGTTCTGGCGGCTACTCGAACGCCCCGAACTGTACGAGCAGATCAAAGCCGACCCGTCGCTCGACGCTATCGCGGTGGAGGAAAGCCTTCGCCTCGATGCTCCGGTGCTTGGTTTGTACCGAACAAATACCGCCGAGCTCGAGCGACACGGCGAGGTGCTTCCCGAACGGTCGAAGGTGATGGCAACGTTCGGCGCGGCCAACCGCGACCCCGAGGTATTCGACGACCCACATACGTTCCGACTCGATCGCGACCCCGATCAGTTGCGCAAACATGTGGCGTTCGGTCTCGGCCGACACTTCTGCCCGGGTGCTCATTTATCGCGACTCGAGGCCCGACTAGCGCTGCGAGCCGTCGCTAACCGGGTTCCCGACCTGCGAGCTAACGGCGACAGCACGCGAATAGAAGCGTTCCTTCTATGGGGCAGAAGAACCCTCCCCGTCACCTGGTAGTACTACGCGCAACCACCCCGAAATTTTCACCCAAACCGACACATTGCGGTCACTTCACAACAACAGAACGCAGGCGTAGGAGCCGCGATTGCGGGTTGAAACTGGGACGCCGACGAGGTCTCTCGGTAGAGTGGGAAGCAGAGGGGTTTCTCATGCACGATCTTGTAATCAAGGGTGGCACCGTTGTCGATGGCACCGGCGCTGACCGCGTTGTCGCCGACGTTGCGGTAACCAATGGACGCATCACTGCTGTCGGCGAGGTGACGGGCGAGGCCCGCCGAACTATCGACGCGGAAGGCCACATCGTGTCGCCCGGCTGGGTTGACATTCACACCCACTACGACGGGCAGGTCACGTGGGACGCCGACCTCGCGCCATCGTCGGTGCACGGCGTTACCAGCCTGGTGATGGGCAACTGCGGCGTTGGGTTTGCGCCAGCCCGGCCCGATCGACACGAGTGGCTGATTTCGCTTCTCGAAGGCGTCGAGGACATTCCTGGCACGGCCCTCACCGAGGGCATGTCTTGGGGGTGGGAGAGCTTTCCGCAGTACCTCGATGTGCTCGACCAAAAGAAGTGGACCGCCGATATCGGGGCACAGGTTCCCCACGCAGCGCTGCGTACCTATGTGATGGGCGACGACGGGGCCGACAACACGGTGGCCGCCAACCACAACCAGATCGAGCAGATGTCGCAGCTTTGCGAAGAATCGATCCGTGCCGGCGCACTCGGTTTCACCACCTCACGTACCTGGGTGCACCGCACCAGTGAAGGCGCACAGATCGGCACACTCAAGGCCGGCGCGGACGAAGTCTTGGGCATCGCCGCCGCGCTTCAGCGGGCGGGCACTGGTGTCATCCAGCTCATCAGCGACGCCTACCAAACCACCGACGATGCGCTGGTGGCCAGCGAACTCGAACTCCTTGAAGCCATTGCGCTGCACGTTGGCCGTCCGCTGAGTTTCACCGTGCAGCAGAGTGACGAATCGCCCGGACGTTGGCGCGAACTGCTTGCCGCCATCAGCCGCTGGCGTGAAGCCGGTGCGGACGTTTCGGCCCAGGTCGCCGTGCGCCCCATCGGCGTTGTCGCCGGCCTCACCTCCACCGTCAATCCGTTGCGATGCAGCGACACCTACCGCCAACTCTCGTCGCTACCACTGGCCGAACGGGTTGCCAGGATGCAGCAGCCAGAAGTACGCGAGAAGATCCTCGCCGAACACGGATCGTTCACGCCGAGTTCGTTCAGCACCACGACCCATTCGGGGTACGACCGCATGTACCCGATGGCCGAGCACCCCAACTACGAACCAACACCCGAAGATTCCCTCGCTGGTATTGCCGCACGCGCTGGTCAGCCTGCAAACGAAGCAATGTACGACTACTTCACCGCCGACGGCGGCAAACAGCTCGTGTACCTGCCCTTTATGAATTACGCCAGTGGCAGCCTCGATGACGTGGCCGAAATGATTGCGTCGCCGCTGTCACTGTCGGGACTCAGCGATGCGGGGGCTCACTGCAACACCTTGTCCGATGGCACGTTCCCGACCTCGGCTATTAGTCACTGGACTCGTGATCGTGGCGAAGGCAAGACGTTCCCGCTCGAGTACATGGTGCATCGCCAAACGCAAGCGACGGCGGCGCACGTGGGCTGGACCGATAGGGGCGTGGTGGCACCCGGCTACCTGGCCGACCTCAACGTGTTCGATCACGACACCATCAACGTGCACGCTCCCGAACTGGTGGCCGATCTTCCGGCCGGCGGCACCCGGTTGCTGCAACGTTCAGCCGGCTACAAAGCCACCATCAAGCGTGGCGTCACCACCGTTGAAGACGGTGAGCTCACCGGCGAGCATCCAGGTTCGCTGCAACGAGGACCACAAGCCGTCTAGACCGTGCTCTTGCGGGTGAACACCCCGGTTAGGCCTTGGGGTACTCGGATAGCGGCGACGATCAGGAACAGTCCGCTTACGGCGAACTGGTAGTCGCTTGCGCCATCGCTGAGTTGGTTTAGCCCAACGGTGAGGATGCCGCCTGCAGCCAGCACCCCAGCGAACACTGCGCCAAGCGGCGAGGTGATGCCGGCCAGATAGGCGAGCGCCACCGCGACGAGCGAGGCGAACACGATGAACGAGCTTACGCTCACGATCTGTCGCTGATAGGCGAGCAACACGCCGCCCAACCCGGCAAGGGCACTCGACACCGCAGCAGCGGTGAGTTTGGCCTGCACCACATTGACGCCAGCGGCAGCGGCAGCCCGTTCGTTGGACCGCACTGCCAACCAGCGCCTGCCGACGACGCCGGTGCGAATTCTCGAAACAGCAATCATCGCTACGCCCATCATCACTAGGACAAGAACGCCAAAGGTCCGACGGGGAAATGCGTCGCCAATTGCCGATATCCCAAGGTCCCAACCGAACAACGAGGGCGAAGTGACGGTCGACCCAGCGAGTCCGCCGGTAAACCATCCGAGCTTGAACACCAGTTCTTCGACCGCGACAGCCGCGGCGAGGGTGGCGATGGCCAGGTTGAGACCGCGAACCCGAATTGCTGGAAGGGTTGCTACTTGGCCAGCAATAACAGCCACCAGAATGCCCAGCAGCGGCGCCAATGGAAACGGAATCGACCAATCGGCAGAGAACCGCACCATCGCGAACGCTGCTATACCCGCGATCGCGTAGATGGCAAGCGAGATCTGTCCAACAAAGCCGGTGAGGACTACAACGGAGAGGGCCATGATGGTGGCAATGGCCGACACGATGATCGCCGTGCGCCACTCGGAGCCGAGCGTGAAGGTGGCAACCAAGCCAGCGGCCAGTACTACGGCGGTGATCAGCAGATCGCGGTTTCCGTTTGGGACGGCGGGCAGTCGCGCAAACGAGGTTTCGCCCCGGCCAGGAATAACGCCCCCGCGCAGCCACAGCGAGAGCAAAATGACCAGGAAGGGCACGCCCTGTTGCAGGCCGATGTCGGGTAGCCAGTCCCATTCGCGTTGCAGGTTCAGAAGCTCGGACTGCATCATGCCGATCGCCAGACCAGCGAACAGTGCAACCCAAAGCGAGTCGAGGCGTCCGGGAAGCGCGGCGGCAATTGCCGGCACGATGAGCAGGCTGGTGGTGGATGGGTCGAGGCGGATGATTGGGGCGGCAAGGATTATTGCCAGAGCGGCCAGCACTGCCGCCAGCATCCAGTTCAGAACACCCACGGCGGTAGGGGAGATGCCCACCAGCACCGAGCCCCGCTCGTTGTCGGCGACCGCCCGAGTTGAAAGACCGAGACGAGTCCACCGGTAGCCGGCGGAAAGGATCAGCGTGAGAACAACGGCGACAACGGCGAGCCAGTATCGATCGGCGGGAACCCGCAGGCTTCCCGTGGTGATCAGCCGATCGGGAAGCGGGCCCTCAAGTACCAGCGCCGCTGCCCCGGTGTTCTGAAAGCGCAGGCCAACGATAGCGATGAGGTACAGCAGCAGCCCTAGGGAGGCAACAACCCGAGCCAGCGGGGGCGCATCGCGCAGAAGTCGAAAGATGAGCAGATAGATAAGCGCGCCCAGCAGCGCTGCGACCGCGAGCGCTATCACCAGTGCCGTGGCCACGGTGGGCCGTGACACCAGCGTTACGCGGGCTGGCAGACCAAGAATGGGCAATACCAGCTCACCGGTCGCCCGGAGCTCGTAGTACGCCATGGCCACATACATGCCAATGGCCGCGTGCCCGAAGTTGACCACCCGGCTGGCGCGGTGTGACACCACGACCCCGATGGCCAGCAGTGCAATGACAGCGCCCGAACCGAGGCCCAGGATGAGGAAGGTGAGATGGTTCAACGATGTACCGAGTTACGAATCGATCGCCGCGTTGAACAGGTCGTCGGTTTCGATCCAGTCGCTCGCCGCGGTGGGCAAGCCGCCGTCTGCGGGAATGGTGAACAGCAGTTGCTCGGGAGCACAGAGCGCCGGGAGGCCAGGCACCCGCTGGCCATCGCACGTGTAGGAGTGGCCCCAGTACGACCGGCGGTCGACCGCTGCTGAGGCGACATCGACAATGCCCTGTGACGTGATGTTGTCGCCGCCGAGTTCGACGAGGATCGAGTAAAGGTTCATGACGCTGCGGAAGCCAACGGTGCCTGCTCCGCCGGCAGGGCCGACCGCGTAGGCATCGACGGCGGCCTGGTAGATGTTGCCCTCTGTGTCGTCGGGGTCCATCGGGCCTTCACTGTTGAAGATTACGCCTTCAATATTGTCGCCAGCGGCTTCGACAATGGTGTCGGCTGCGCAACTGCCCACCAGGTAGAGCTGGGCTCGCAAACCGAGTTGTGTCGCGCCTTCCATCAGCGGAATACACGCAGTGTCGGCCGCGAGAACGATGAGTGCGTCGGCGTCGATGTCGGCAGCGGTAGTAAGCACTGGAAGGAAGTCGGCGGCGATGATGGGAAACGGAACCAACTCGACCTCGAGGCCAAGCGACTCGCCCACGGCGCCGCCGTAATCTCGGGCTGCTACCTCGAAGGATTCGAACTCGCCGTAGGCCACGACGACTCGTTTGGCGCCGTTGTCTGCGGCGTGCGCAAGAAATGCTGCGGTGCCGCCTGCGCCGCCACCGGAGAAGAAGAAGTTGATGGGCGACCGCTGTTCGACCAGGTTCGCCGGGATGCCACCGATAATCGGCAGTCCGTTCTGTTCGAGGATCGGAATAGCGCCGTTGCTGGTGACGTCGATGCCACCAGCGAGTGCCACTACGCCCTCGCTGACCATTTCTTGTGCGCACACCTGCGACTGTTCGACCGAGAAGCTGGTGATGCAGGTGGTGAGTTCGATCGGTCGACCGTCGACGCCGCCGAGTTCGGCGTTGATGAGCGCGACTGCGGTTTCGGCAGCGCCTCGCATTTCGGGGAAGGAGCCCAGGGGCGTGTCTTCCTGGTTGATCATGCCGACCTTGATGGGTTCGAGCGAGTCGTCGGCTGGTGTTGCTCGGCTGGGCACCGTGCCGAGGAACCATTCTTCGCCAGCGAAGCCCGCTACTACGGAGCCGTCATCTTCGACAGGAGTGTCCTCTGTAGCGGTCTCGGGTTCGACCTCAGCAGGAGGACTGGTTGTCGCGACGGATTCTTCGGTGCCTGTCTCTTCGGCCGGTTCGGCGGTGGTCGCTGGTGCAGCGTCTTCTTCAAGCGGTTCGCTGCACGCCATCGCTACGAGACTTAGAGCGGCGGCGCATGCAAGGACGCGAAGTTTGCTCATGATTGGTTTCCCCCAACGAAAGATGATGTTCAGTCAACCGCATTTTCAGGCAGGAGACGAAGTCTGGGTATGCTCGCATGAAACCAGCACCGGAGGAAAATATGTCAGCGACAATGCCCGGCCGACTCGACCGTTTCGACAAAGCAACGCCTTGGCACCTGCGCGATAACCAGGCACCGGTTGAGGAAGAAGTCACTGCATTCGACCTCGAAGTTACTGGCGCGATTCCACCAGAGCTAAAGGGCCGATTCCTGCGTAACGGTGCGAACCCTCAAACAGGGTGGTCACTGCACTGGTTTGTCGGCGATGGCATGGTGCACGGCATCGAGCTCGAAGACGGCAAGGCCAACTGGTACCGCAACCGCTACGTGAAGACCCCGATGCTGGCCAACCCTGGTGTCGACCGCACCGAACTTGCGCTCAACACCGAGACGTTCGAATTCGACCTCAATGTGTCTGCCGCAAACACCCACGTCATCGAGCACGCTGGTCGCATTCTTGCGCTCGAGGAAGGGTCGTTCCCTTACGAACTCACGCCCGAGCTCGACACGGTTGGTGCGTACACGTTCGACGGCAAGCTGACGACGGCGATGACCGCCCATCCGAAGATCTGTCCGGAGACTGGTGAGCTGCTCTTCTTCGGCATGAGTTATGGCATCGAGGCGCCCTTCTACACCTATTACCGGGTGGCGGCCGACGGAACGCTGGTGCAAGCTACACAAATCGATGTAAACGGGCCTTCGATGAGCCACGATTTCGCCGCAAGCCGGAACCATGTCATCGCCATGGATCTGCCAGTGGTGTTCAACCTTGAATTGGCGATG
Source organism: uncultured Acidimicrobiales bacterium (assembly GCA_938015295.1). Lineage (GTDB taxonomy): Bacteria > Actinomycetota > Acidimicrobiia > Acidimicrobiales > SHLQ01 > CALLQB01. The sequence goes on along the minus strand of CALLQB010000047.1, from coordinate 71,397 downwards.
CAGGGCGGCATGCCGTTTCGTTGGGAACCCGAGTACGGCGCACGCATGGGCGTCCTGCCTCGCGAGGGCGGCGAAGGCGATGTGCAGTGGTTCGAGATTGAGGACTGCTTTGTCTTCCACACCCTGAACGCCCACGATGATGGCGACGAGGTCGTGGTTCGAGGTTGTCGGGTGCCGGAGATGTGGGTCGAGGGGTCCGAGATTTCGATGGATGCCCCGGCGAATCCTGAAGACGCACCACGTCTGTATGAGTGGCGTCTCAACCGGGCGACCGGTGCGGTGTCCGAGCAGCTGCTCGATGACCGGTCCTCAGAGTTCCCTCGTGTTCCCGATGCCGACGCTGGCTTCGATGGTCGTTATGGCTACACGATGAACATCCTGCAGAAAGATGGGGCCGGCGAAGTAGTGAAGTACGACTTTGCGAATGGTGCAGCTCGATCGAGCCATGTGTTTCCTGCCGGGCATGCCGTGGGCGAACCGATCTTTGTGCCAGCGGCCGGGGCGACCAACCCCGACGACGGCTACATCATGAGCATTGTGCACGATGCCCCCGAAGATTCGTCGTACTTTGCGATTCTCGACGCGTCGAATATCGAGGCCGATCCGGTGGCTACGGTCAAGTTGCCACAGCGTGTGCCGAGCGGTTTCCACGGCAGTTGGGTTGCCGACGCCGAGTAGTTACCGGAGCGAAAACCTCTGCAGAAATGTGTTGAGGATTGAGCGGTCTGCGTCGTGTAGATCGCGCAGCTCGCGCATGTCGGCCAAGACGTCGTTTATGACGCCGGTGCCGTCGTTGACCAGGTCGAGGCCTTGGGCGGTCAACGTTGCGAGCGACCGTCGAGCGTCGCGGGTGTCCTTCAGTGTTTCGACAAAGCCCAACTTTTCGAGCGGCTTCAGTGCCCGTGTCACCCCCGAGGGAGTGACACCGACTGCCTGGGCGAGGTCCACCCGCGTCGCGCTGTGCCCGTGGGCGTTCTGCATCGCAAGGAGCAGTTGGTACTCGCGAAACGTAATGCCCTTGATGTTTGACAGCGCCGAATCAAGACGGCGCTCGATGCGTGCCCCCGCTTCAAGCAACACAAACACCAGATCTCGATCAGTAACAGTATCCATGCCCATTACCGTACCAATACGTGACTACTCACGCAATGAGAATGTTTGGGACGCACTTGTTTACGGGGTCAGGCACTTTAGGTGCCTGACCCCTTTAGGGTTGGGCTTCGTGGGCTTCGGTTCTGGTGCCGGCGTTTGAGCGCTCGACGATGGGGTCGACGCCGTCCCAGCGATCGTGCGCCTCTTTCCACTTATGGAACGCATGGAGAATCCGAGGTGGGTCGCCGTGGATCTCGGTGAAACAGCCAATCGCCGAGCGGGTATCGAGGTACGCGGCATCGACGCCATCGGCGTACAGCTCACATGCCAAGGGGAAACCCATATCCATAATGCGCTGTTTCTCGGCCTGGAAGTCCTTCACCGGCACGAGCGTGGCCACATGGTGGAACCCTTCCTCGCCGGCCGCGAACATGTCGCGGTAAATCGACGGCTGGTCATCGTGTTGTTCGATGAACTGGATCATCAGATCGCCGAGATACCCAAAGCCGTAGGACACATCGGCTTCGATTGGCTCACCCCGGTACGAGAACTTGTCGGTCTTGTGGTGGCGGGTCAGGAAGAAGGGGCCGGCACCAAAAAGCTCCGCCCAGCGGACACAAGCATCCTCAAGGTTGTTCACCAAATACGCGTGCTGAAAGAGCGGCCGCTTGAAGAACGGTGACTCTGGCATCATTGGCCTCCCTCTTCGGGCAGGGGGTAATGCACGCCGGGAATGCCACCCGACATTGCTTCGAGGCCCTCAGGTCGTGGCGTAAGACCCTCATAAGCGCTGCCAACCATGGCCGTGTCGCCCTTGTTCCAGTCGTGGTGGATGGGTCGAACCTGGTAGTAGCCATTGCCGGCATTGGTGCCGCCATCGACGTTGAGGTCGACGCCGGTGATATAGCTCGCCATATCAGAGCCGAGAAACAGCACGGCGTTCGACACTTCCGACGCATCGCCCATGCGACGCATCGGGGTGCGACTCGAGATGTAGTCGGCGTTCGGGGTGCCTTCGACAGCAGCCCGAATCATGTCGGTAAGAATGAAGCCCGGCGACACGGCATTAACCCGAACACCTCGGTCGGCCCACTCGCAACCGAGTTGCAGCGTGAGATTGCGGAGGCCGCCTTTTGCAGCGGTGTAGGGGATAACGCTGAGTTCGCTTCCACCGTTGCCCATGATCGAGCAGATGTTGACGATCGACCCGCTGTTGTTGCCCAACATATGGCGGCCGCATTCGCGCAGCATCATAAAGGCGCCCTTGAGGTCGACCGACATGATCCAGTCGAACGTGTCCATGTCGAAGTGCTCGGGGGCGAGACCGCGCATATCCGCCACGCCCGCATTGTTCACGAGCAGGTCGATCTTGCCGTGCGCCTTCACGCCGGCATCGACCACGTTGACGACATCGGCCTCGACCGACACGTCGCCAGTGACAGTAGTGACCTTTGGCGAACCAGCCGCCCGGCAGGCTTCGGCGACCGCTTCGAGAAGCTCGGGTGATCTGGCGGTGAGCACAAGCTCGGCGCCTGCTGCCGCGAGGTCTTTCGCGAACACCTCCCCGAGACCGTATGACGCGCCTGTGACCAGTGCGGTTTTGCCGGTGTAGTCAAATGCCATGTGATTCCCCCTGTGATGGATGTGTGAAGCCAGCGGTGTGGCTGAACTATGCGTTCGGTGTGAGGCCGCCGAACCAGGACCGCACCAGCGGAACGGCCTCGGACAGTGGTTGCGTTTCGGCCGACCAACCCCATGAGCTGATGATGTTGAGTTTGGCGTACTTCCAGCCATCGGTCGTGTTGCGGAGCTCGGCTTCGTATCGTCCGCCCTGAATTCCGCCAGCTCTGGTGGTGATGAAGTACGCCGTGAGTGAGCCGAGTGAGGCGTCGTCGCTAACAGCTACCGAAACATTGGTTGCGTTGTGCCCGCCCACGATCGCGCCGGCCCGCGCCCTGAAGGGCTCGTACAACGTTGAGATTTCGTCGATGCCGACAAAGTGCATGTCGATTCCCTTTGGCGGGAAGTTCACGACATCGAGGACCGCATCTTCGGTAAAGCAGCCGAGCATTGCGTCGACGTTGCCGGTGTCGAGCCCGTACGCGTAGGTGTTGAGCACCTCACGAATCTCGAAATTTGCTTCGAGTCGTAACAATCGGTCAGCCAGAAAGGTGTCCTTTACGGCCATGTGTCGTCTCCCCTTGTTGAGCGCCCCTAGAGTGCGAAACTAACCGAGCGATCAATTCCTGCGCCAGTGCAGGTGTCGTGAAAGATCTGGGGGAGCGAGTTTGAGTCTGGGTGACAAATTCAGGATGGACGATCAAGTCGCCGTGGTGACCGGCGGCGGGCAGGGTATTGGTCGAGCCATCGTGTGGGGCCTCGCCGACCTCGGGTGTGACGTTGCGATCAACGCGCGGCGGCTGCCCGATCTCGAACAAACCAAGGCCGGGGTTGAAGCTCGCGGTCGGCGGTGTCTGATCGTCGACGGCGACATTCGCGATTTCAGCGAAGAGGTAGCCGATCGCACCATGGCCGAGTTTGGTCGCATCGACACGTGGGTCAACAACGTTGGCGGATCCGATGAAAAGACCACGCGCCAGCTCATCGATACACCCGACGAGATCTTTCGGTCGCAGCTCGAACTCAACCTCACTTCGGCGTTTCAAGGCTGCAAAGCGGCAGCAAAACGAATGAAAAAGGGTTCGAGCATCGTCAACATTTCGTCGGGAGCGGGTACCCGAGGAAGCCCAATGACCGGGCCGTACGCTGCAGCAAAAGCTGGCATGAACAATCTGACGCAAACCCTCGCACTTGAGCTCGCACCGAATATCCGGGTGAACGCCGTTGCGCCTGGGCCAATAGCGACCGAAGCCTTTATCGAGGTGCTCGGCATCAGTTCAAAGCTCGACGAGGTGGCCGCGACGATTCCGCTGGGACGTATGGGAGAGCCTGACGACATTGCCGCAGCGGTTGTTTACCTGGCGTCGCCGGCTGCTTCGTGGGTCACTGGTCAGCTGCACCTTGTTGCAGGAGGCCGCACACAGCGGACGTATCAAGTTGGACAAGATGATCGCGACGACAACTAATTGGGCGGTACATTGGCAACTAATTAACTGGCTGGTTAATTTAGTGAGAGTGTTCGCGATCGCGCGACCAAATCTTCGATAAGTGCTTCGACAAGTGCTTCGACAAAATCTTCGACAAAATAGTCTTCGGGGGGAACCGTGACAGATACGCAACCAGGTGCAGCGAGATCACCAGGTATCAGCTACCAGGAATTGCTCGATACCGACACCCATGAGGTGCCCGCTGTTCTGCGCCTTGAATCGGCAAAGTACCTCGGCAGCGAAGATATCCCCAAGGAGCGCTACACCTCGCGCGAGTGGCACGAAAAAGAGGTTGCCAACCTCTGGAGTCGGGTCTGGCAGTACGCCTGCCGCGAAGACGAGATCCCCGAGGTCGGCGACTACTACATCTACGAAATCGTCAAGTCGTCCTACCTGGTTATGCGCACAGCGCCCGACCAGATCAAGGCCTACCCCAACGCCTGCCTTCACCGCGGTCGACTACTAAAGGAATATGCCGGCCAGTGCGGCGAAATTCGGTGTCCCTTCCACGGCTTTGCGTGGACGCTCGACGGCGAGCTGAAAGACGTCCCCGGCGACTGGGACTTTCCTCATGTCGAGGCAGAGTCGTTTCACCTTCCCGAAATTTCGGTCGGCACGTGGGCTGGGTTCGTCATGATCAACCCCGATCCCAACGCCGAGCCACTCGAAGACTTCCTTGGTGAAATCGTCGAGCAGTTCGAGGTGTGGGATCTCGCCAACCGTTACAAGCAGGCGCACGTTGCAAAGATCATCGACTGCAACTGGAAGATCTCACAGGAAGCGTTCAGCGAGGCGTATCACGTCAATGCGACGCATCCGCAGATCATGCCGTATCTCGGCGATACCAATAGCCAAGTCGACGTCTGGGACAACTTTTCTCGGGTGATTAGCCCTGGTGGCACGCCGAGCCCGCTGCTCGAATGGACCCCGACCCAAGACGAGATGTTGCGTTCGATGATGGACGTGCGTCACGACCAGGATTCGCCCATCGCTGTCGACGAAGCGCAATCGATGCGCGAGATCGGTGCCGAGGGAAGCCGCGCCCGCTGGCGTGAGCTCGCTGGCGATTGGCCCGACCGCATGTCCGATGCCGAGATGATGGACAGCATCGATTACACGGTGTTCCCCAACTTCCATCCGTGGGGTGCCTTTAACCGCATCGTGTACCGGTTCCGTCCCAATGGCGACCGCCACGACAGCTGCATTATGGAATGTATCTTCATCGCCCCCTTCACCGGCGAGAAGCCACCACCGGCGCCGATCCACTGGCTCGAAGAGCACGAAACTTTCACCGACGCTCCCGAACTCGGCATGCTCGGCAAGGTCTTCAACCAGGACCTGTTCAACATGGCCAAGGTTCAGCGTGGTCTCGAAACCACCCACAAGCCCGGCATCACGCTTGGGAACTACCAGGAATCGAAGGTTCGCTGGTTGCATAAGTTGCTCGGCGAGTGGGTCGAGGGAGACAAATAATGCACGGCATCTATCACCCGTTCACCAAAGCTTTGTACGAGCGTCACGGCGACGGAAACATCAAGGTGACCGACGGCGACGTGACCGGCGTGTTCACTCACGAGGGTGAGTGGATCGAGGGCGAGCTTCGGTTCTGCGATCCGCAACTTTGCGGCTGGGTAGCCGGGCCAATTGTTGCCAACCACCGCATGTCAGAAGCAGCACCCGATCGCTGAGAGGCTGCTGTCGCGGGCAGCTTCAAGCGAGCAGCAACGAAGAGCAAACCAACCAAGAGGGTCAAAGGGTAGGGAATCGCTATGAGTCGTGAAGTCCTAGTGGAGCTGGCCAGACGAACTGTCGCTCACGCCAGAGCTGGAACGGTGCCGCAGGCGCCTGAGGTCGCGCAGTTCCCTGCGTCGAACTATTTCGATCCCGACCGTTGGGAACTCGAGATGGAACGCATCTTTCGTCGCGTGCCTCTCACGTTGGGTTTCAGTTGCGAACTCAAAGAGGCCGGCTCCTACCGGGCACTGGAGGTAGCGGGCGTTCCGGTGCTTCTCACTCGTGGTCAGGACGGCATCATGCGCTCGTTCGTGAACATGTGCAGTCACCGAGGAGCGATGATCATGGAGGATGGTACGGGCACTGCGCGTCGTTTCACTTGTCCGTATCACGCGTGGAGTTACGACCAGGAAGGTGCACTCGTTGGTATTCTCGACCGCGATGAATTCGGCGAAATCGACACCTCGTGTCACGGTCTTACCCAGCTTCCCTGCGAAGAACGTGCGGGCATCATCTTTGGGTCGGTGACGCCCGGATCAGAGCTCCACCTCGACGAGTACCTTTGCGGCTACGACAAGATGCTCGAAACCCACGGCTTTGCCGATTGCCAGTTCGTCGGTCGCCAGCAGGTTGGCGGTCCGAACTGGAAGGTGGCCTACGACGGCTATCTCGACTTCTACCACCTGCCGATTCTGCACAAGGAAACCTTTGGCCCCGACTACAGCAACAAGGCCATCTACGACGCTTGGGGTCCGCATCAGCGAGTGACCTCGCCTGACCATCGCATTCTCGATTGGGCCGATTCGCCCGAGGACGAGTGGACGATGGCCAAGATCAACAGCGGTGTCTGGACAATCTTCCCGCACATCTCGGTTGCCCGTTTCGACGCCGGGGGCCCGATGTACATGGTCTCGCAGCTGTTCCCCGGCGACACGCCCGACACGTCGTTCACCGTGCAGAACTTTCTTGCAGCGTTCGAACCAAACGACGAGCAGAAGCAAGCGTTGGCGAAGCAGATGGAGTTTCTGCTCCACGTCGTGCGCGACGAGGACTACTTCACCGGAAACCGCATTCAAAAGGCGCTCAAGACCGGGACGAAGAGCCATGTGATGTTTGGCCGTAACGAGGCCGGTGGGCAGCGGTTCCACCGTTTCGTCGATGAACTCGTCGCCGCCGAGGATGAAGAGGCGTACCTCAGCCTCCTTGCGCGAAGCGACGTAACGTTTCAGCCATAGGATCCGACTGTCTTTCCGAGTTTCTTTTCCATAGCGCTGCTGGGAGCACCCTTGTCCTACGAGTTTCTTGATATCGACATTGCGGACGGGATCGCAACGGTGACGATCAACCGACCCGACGTTCTCAACGGGCTGCATCCGCAGTCGCACGCCGAAATGGAACGGGTGTGGGACGACCTCGATGAGAACGACGATGTTCGAGTGGCTATTCTCACCGGCGCTGGGCGTGCGTTCTGCGCCGGAGGCGATCTCAAAGACATGGAGGCCCGGCTGGCGGTTGATCCCGCTGGAGGCTCAGGCATCAGCGCCGCCTCTGGCCGTCGAGCGGTGTACGGCCTTTTGTCGTTCGAGAAGCCGCTCATCGCTGCGGTGAACGGACACGCGATTGGCCTCGGGGCGACGCTTGCTCTGCTCTGCGATATGGCCATCGTCAATGAGAAAGCAATCATCGGCGATCCGCACATCAACATTGGTCTGGTTCCCGGCGACGGCGGCCTGGCTATTTGGACATTGTTGGCTGGTCCCAACCGGGCAAAAGAGTTCATGATGTTGGGCACGAATGCATCGGCCGAAGAGGCTCTTGCTCTTGGACTCATCAACCGTGTGGTTGGCCCCGATGAGGTCATGTCCACCGCTCGTGAGTTGGCAGAACGTCTAGCAAATGGTCCGCAGGTGGCATTGCAGGGAACGAAGGTCTCGATCAACAACTGGATCAAAGGCCAGTTCGCTTCGTTGTTCGAAGTGAGCCTTGCTGCCGAGTTGCGGTCGATGGCCCATCCCGACTTTGCCGAGGGTGTTTCGGCGGCGCTCGAGAAGCGACCGGCAAACTTCCAGTAACAACAGCGTTCGAAGAAGGGTCACATGGCAAACACGGGGCAAGTCCGGTACGAAGTCGTTCGAGGGTCCGCGGTTATCACCATCGATAACCCAACCCGTCGCAACGCAATGACGTACCCGATGATCGAAACGATGTACGACCATCTGTTGACCGCAGCGGCCGCCGACGAGGTTCGTACGGTCGTCCTCACGGGCGAGGGCGACGCCTTTTGTTCGGGGATCGATTTGGCCTTCCTCGAATCGATTCCACCCGAAGATCGCGGCATCACCGCGTCGCCCATGAACGAAGCGGGCTGGTGGAACATCACCGCGTGCCCAAAGCCGGTCATCGTTGCCTGCGATGGCCCGGCTGTTGGTATGGGTGCCGAGTGGACTAGTCACGGCGATGTCCGTATTGCCAGCAACCGGGCCCGGTTCGCTTGGAACTTCGCGCACCGGGGACTCATACCCGATACCGGTGCCGGCTCGTGGCTGTTGCCGCGCCAGATTGGTCTGCAACCGGCACTTCGCTTGCTGTATTCCGGCAGCTGGTTGCCCGCCGAAGAAGCTCTCGCCCTTGGCTACATCTGCGAGATGGTCGAACCGGGTGACCTGCTCGAAGCTGCGCTCACCGAAGCCGAGCGCTACCACGCTGGCTCGCCGCGGGCTCACCGTTTGACCAAAGCGTTGTTGTATGCGGGGTTGACTCGGCCAGTTCTCGAGCATCAATTGGAGAGCCGAGAGATTCTGCTCGATTGTTTCGTGTCCGAGGACCATGCCGAAGGCGTTGCCGCCTTTACCGAGAAACGGCCACCGAAGTTCACTGGCAAGTAGCGAACCTGATCCTCACGGGGCGACGATCTAGGCGCTACGGTTCGCCAACCGCTGACCGGGCAGCAGCGGCAGAATCATCAGAAGGTGCGCCCCGGCCGACATCAGCCAGACGTTGCGGGCACCACCCAGTAGGGCAGCGCCGGTCGCTTCACCGAGCAGCGTCGCCATCATTGCGAGACCAGCGGCTGAAGCCATGCGTCGGCTGGTCTGGTGGGTGGCATAGGCCATGCCCTGGTCGTCAACGCTGATGGTTTTGAGGGCGATGCCCGTGGTGAGCACACCGCACGTGCCGCCGCCGAGACCGAAGAGTACCGAGCCGGGCACGTAGACCTGCCAGAACGACGCTTCGGCATCGAAGCCGAAGTACCAGTAGAGCGGGCCCGCCGCGGCGATGAGCGCACCGATCGTGGTCGGCCAAAAGTAGCCAAAGCGCTCGGCGGCCTTTCCGCCTATCCAGCCGCTGATCGACGAGAAGACAAACGTGAGCGAGATCGCTCTACCGGTGTCGCCGACCGACCAGCCCCAGATTTCGCGAAGCACAAACGATGTCGAGAAGAACCACGAGAAGAAGCCGAGCTGTTGGAGAGCAGCCGAAAGGGTCGCGCCCGAGTAGGTGTGGTTGGCGAACAGTTTGAGTTGCAGCAACGGCTCGGCGTGGCGGCTCGATCGGAGTACGAAGACGGCTAGCGAGCCTAGCCCCACCGCAAGTGCTCCGAGCGTTCGACCGCTCGACCATCCCCAGAGCCCGCTCTGCGAGAAGGCGAGAGCGGTAGAGCCGATTCCGACGGTGGCAAGCACGACACTTGGTGGGTCGAGACGGCTCGGCGCGTTCGCATCGGTGGCTTCCCGAAGCACGTTTCGGCCGGCGAAGAACGTGAAGAGGCTGATGGGTCCGATGATTGCGACAGCGAACCGCCAGCTCGTGAGATCGATGAGTTCGGCACCGAGCGTGGGCCCGAGCACTGCTGCCACGGACCCGGCCGAACCCCAGATGCCAATGGCGAACGGGCGTTTGTCCTCGGGAAGGTCGGACAACACCAGCGTGAGTGCGTTGGCGGTGACAAGAGCGCCCCCGGCGCCCTGGATCATGCGGGCAGCGATGAGGAGTCCAACCGAGGGTGAGACGCCTGCGAGTAGTGATCCGACGGCGAGAATTGCGAGTCCGATTCTGAAAATTCGTTTGCGGCCGAACACGTCGCCGAGCCGTCCGGCTACGAGCATGAGGCCGGCAACACCTACGAGGTATCCGGTACTGATCCACGACACGGCGGCTCGGGAAGAGTCGGGAAATTGCAGCTGTATGTCGGGAAGTGCAACCGAGAGCAGGCCCGAGTCGAGCACAAACATGAAGATGCTTAGCGAAGCGACAGCAAACGCCCGCCACGCGCGTTTTTCTTCCGCGGCCTGTGCAACGTCTTCGGCAGTTTCTTGAAGTGAAGACGCGTTCATGTCGCGAGACTATGTTGCGAGGTGTTCACAGCGCCCGTTTGCAGCGGGAGTTTCTGCGCCAACGTGCACCGAAGTTTGGCGTGCTAGTGCCTAGGTAGCAGCGGCATCGGTTGTCGTGATTCGCAGCGGTGAATCGCCTTCCCACGCTTGGGCATTATCGGCCTTGTGCTGGCGGCTCAAGATTCTGTCGGGGGGAAGGTCTGTTATCTCAAACACGTGACCGCTAGCGTCCTCAAAGTACGCAAAGTCGGTGCCGGCGATCGCCCCTTTGAGGACTATGTCAAAGCCCACGCTCAACAGATGCGTCGACGCTGCTTCGTAGTCGCTCGGGTAGAAACACACGTGTTGCGCGCCAGCGCCGGTAGCGAGGAAGTCGGTGTACATCGACCGTTGTCCAGCGATGGGAGCGATGAGTTCGATCTCGATGCCACCGGAATACGAAGCAGCAATGCTCACCTCGACCTCGACGTTCGAGCCGCGATATTCGCAGTAGTCGAACGTGAGGCCGTGCAGCACACGCCATGGACCGATGCCGAGTCCGACCCACCGTTGGGCGGCCGCCTCGGCATCGGCAACGACGTAACCAAATTGTCGCACCGGTCCCAGCAAGCGCCGTGTTGCCGGTGCGCTCAGGCTCATGCGGGCATTTCGATGATGGTTACCGTGCCGGCGCTGCCATCGACGGTGATGAGCGCTCCGTCAGGGATCCGTTGAGCAGCTTGATGCACACTGCAGGCGCAGGGCACGCCGAACTCGCGGCTAACGATAACCGCATGGCTCAGCGGAGCGCCGACATCGACCACTACACCAGCGGCGGGCACGAACAACGGCGTCCACGACGGATCGGTAACCGGAGCAACCAGAATCTCGCCGAGTTCGAGGCCGCGCGCGTCGGTGGGATCGAGCACAACCCGGGCCCGGCCAGTGACTACACCGGGGCTGCCGGCTGCGCCTTGCAGGACTTCGCCCACGTGAACCGGATCGTTAACTACGGCGCGTTGCGCCCACTGCGACAACGGAGCCGGAGGACCGTTGATGATAAATGGATCTTGCAGATCGGCGAGGGCAGCAAAGGCTGTCTTGCGTTCAGCGAGGATTGCCGTGAACGACTCTGGATCTGCGACGAAGCCGTCGAGTTCGGCGTCGAGAAGCAGGAACGCATCGCGAGCTTCGGCCAGAACGCCTCGTTCGACCATCCGGCGGCCAAGTTCGTACATCGGCAACCGAACTTCGTGCACGGCCATCATTTCGCTGAGTTTTGTGCGTTCGCGCGCTGGCACAAAGATGCCCGCCACGCGAAGGCCAAGATCGAGTGTGGCGAGTGCTTCCTCGTTGCCTGCAAGGGCGGCGCGAGCTTCAGAGATCGCGGCCTCCCGGTCGGCGACGGCTCGTTCGTGGCGTGCGGCTGGAGAGAGTTCGTCGCCGGCGCTTCGCATGGCGTTCACCGCAACAAGGATCGGCTGCGAGTCGATCTCCCAGCTTGGGTTGGCCGGGTCCCATTCGCCTGGCCCGCGGGCGCCGTGTTCGGTCTGGAAAGCAGCGAGTGCTGCTGCGAACTCCTCGGAATCGCCGTCCATGCGGCTCATCTCCCACATGGCATGCGCCGGCGGCGCTGAGTCGATGTCGCCAATACCGGAGATGAGACGGCCAGGAAGCGTGGGGTCGATGCCTCCGCACAGCTCGCCGAGGATGCCGGGGCCAATTGCCGAGGCGGTGCCGAAGACGTAGTAGGGCTCAAAAAGTTCGCGTACTAGCGGAGTGATCGACCGGGCCCGGGCGACGAGTTCGGCATCGGTGGCGGCGGAAAGGTCGGGACGGTTATCGCGGACCGCGGTGATCATTGCCCGGTCTTCGGCAAGCTCGGGTGGAAGTTCGGTTGCCTCCATGAAACTTCCCATGGTTGCGCCGATGGCTGCTTCGAGTTCGGGTGCTGCGTCGCCGGGGTTGAGCTTGAACGGGGGAACATCGGGATGGTTGCCCAGAAAGGCAACGTCCATTGTCTCGTGGGTCATTCCTGGGCTTCGCTCACCGACGAGCCGGATGAGTGAGGCATTGAGATAGACGTAACCACCCATGCAGCCGACGTAGTCGGGCTGGTCGGGGTTGGTTTCTTCGGGGAGAAAGGTGCCGAAACGGTGACAACCGTCGGCCCAACCTTTCGATACGCCGCCACCCCAGACGAGATCCCAGCCAATTGGGCTACAGGGTTTCGGCATGATTTCGCCGGAGTTGGCTCGGGTATACAGCGGAAACCTTTTGCTTGGTTCCCAGTCGGTGATCCAACGGTCTGACATGGCTACGTCCCCTACTTGTCGCGGTACTTGTTCAGTCCTCGGACAATAGCGCGCACCCACAACCCGTTCTGTTGTTGCGAAGTGACCGCGCGCGGTCAGTTTGGGTGAAAATTTCGGGTTTTAGGTGAGGATTTCTGGGAGTGCGGCTGCAATCGGTTCGATCAGTGATTGGTCGAGGGGGCGAGGGAAGCTGATGAGGGGGTAGGTGGCCCCTGCGTCGATCATCTCTTTGGCTCGTTCGGCGACAAGTTCTGCCGGATCGGCCGGGCCGAAACGGATCTTGGCGGACGCATGAATCTCCGCCGGGTCGCGGCCGATATCGGCACAGCACTGATGAAGCACCGCAAGTTTCTGAGCGAACTCGACCGCATCAGTACCCTCGTAGCTCCAGTGGTCGGCGTATCTGGCAACCAGCGGCAGCGTACGCTTTTCACCCATGCCGCCAATACAGATCGGCGGCGTAGAAGGTCCCCGAAAGGTGAGCTTGGCCTCGTTGAGCTGCACATGTTCGCCCGTGAGAGTCACCGTCTCGCCCGCAAGCAAGCCCGTAATTGCCTCCAGATGTTCCTCGAACCTGTCGAGCCGGGTTTTCACGCTACCGAGCGAGATTCCGAAGGTCTCACATTCTTCGGGACTCCATCCGGCTCCGAGGCCAACGTCTACCCGGCCGCCGGTGCTCCAGTCGAGCGTCGCCGCCATGTGGGCGAGCTTGGATGCCGACCGGAAGTGCACACCGCTAACTAGCACGCCGCCACGAATTCGCTGCGTTTCGTGCAGCAAGGCACCGAGTACGGTCCAGCCGTCGGCGCAACCCTGGTCGAGATCCGGAGTCCACGGCGGTCCAACAAACGCGGCGAAGTGATCGTTGACCCAGCCCGAGCTGAAGATCGGCAGCTTGTCGGCCGCTTGCCACAGGTCGCGAAGGTCGGCAAAGTCGGTGCCCTGGGGGCTGGTGCTGATGCCGAACTCGATGTTCATGCTGCGCCACCCGACGGGGCAGAGCGGGAGGTCTCACCAGCCTTTCGTCGAATCAGCCGACCTGGCAGCGCGCCGGTGTGTTCGCCATCGACGAAGGTGACTTCTCCGGCGACGACGGTGTACCGGTAGCCGGTTGCACTCTGTAATAGCCGGGCCCCATCTGGCGGCACGTCGCGTGCGAGCCACGGGCGGCCAACCGCGAGATTTTCGTAATCGATCACGTTGAGGTCGGCCCGTTTCCCCGGCGCAATCACGCCACGATCGTCGAGTCCAAACACCGACGCCGTTTCAGAGGTGATCTTTCGCACGACAAGTTCGAGTGGAATACCGTGGTCGCGGTCGCGGCCCCAATGGGTGACCATGAACGTGTGGAGACTGGCGTCGGACAAGGTTTCGAGGTGAGCTCCAGCGTCGCTTAACCCGACCCGCACACCCGGATCGATCATCATCGACCGCACCGCATCGAGGTTGCCGTCGATGAAGTTGTAGTGCGGATAGTTGAGAAGGCCCTGGCCTTCGTCGGTACACATCACCTCAAGCATGACCTCAAGGCCAGTGCGGCCAGTCTCGCGGCCGATGGCGGCCACCGATTTGTCGGGCTCGTACTGTGGCACGTCAGATTCTGGTGGGACGAGCGGGTAGGTCTTTTCTTCGTTGAGTTTGCGGGCCTGCCAGATGTCGCGGGTGCTGTCGGCTTCTGCCAACAGAGCTTCTCGCAATGCCGGGTTGCTCAAGATGCGAGCAGATTTTTCGGCCAGGCTGAGCGGCTCAAGTTCGGGCCACGTGGGCCCATGAGCGAAGGGGTTGAACTTGGTGGCGAAGCCTGCCAGGGTGCAGATTGACCGGCCGGTACATTGGGCCAAAACCTCGGCGCCACCCGAGCGCACCTCGGACATCTTTGTAAGCATTGTCTGCCACTCGGTTGGGTCTGGGCCAACCTGTATCAGGCACATCATGACCGGTCCGCCCGACGCCGTGGCCAATTGTTCGGCGAGGTCGAGTTCGCCCTGGCGTTCGTCGGGGTACATACCGGTGACGCCGCGAGGACTGAACATGATGGTCGCGCCACCGATGCCAGCGATGGCTTCGGCGATGGGCTCGAGCTCGGGTTGGCCGGAAAGGGTTCCGGGCTGCCAACCGTCTTTGTACGTGTGCGCTTTGGTGCGGGAGAAGGAGAAACCAAGCGCACCTGCCTCGATACCCTCGGCAACCAAGCGGGCCATCTCGGCGGATTCCTCCGGTGAAGCTGGTTCGTTGAGTGCGCCGCGTTCACCCATGACGAAGGCGCGCAAGGCCGCATGAGGAACCTGGGCACCGACGTCCATCGCGTAGCGGCCCCGGTCGACCGAATCGAGGTACTCGGGGAAACTTTCCCAATCCCAAAGAATTGACTCATGCAGACATCGGGCGGGGATGTCTTCGGTCGACTCCATCATCTCGACCAGCCAGCCTTCGGTGCCCTTGCGCACGGGAGCGAACCCCATGCCGCAGTTGCCCATTACCGCAGTCGTGACGCCATGCCAGCACGAAGGGGTGAGCAACGGATCCCAGGTGAGCTGGCCGTCGTAGTGGGTGTGAATGTCGACCCAGCCGGGCGTGACGATGTATCCGGCGGCATCGATGTCGCGCTCGGCCGTACCGCGCACGCCACCTGCCGACTGCGCGACGACCTCGGCGATCAGTCCATTCTTCACCGCAACGTCGGCAACAAATCGGTCGACACCCGTGCCGTCGACCACCGTGCCATCTCGGATAACCAGATCAAAAGTTGGCTGGGCCATGGCAGCACCTCGGTAGTTCATAGGGGTCAGGCACCTAAAGTACCTGACCCCATAAGTGCCTGACCCCTAAAGTGCCTGACCCCTATTTGACTACTTTGACGTTGATAGGGATTGCGCTCATGACGGGGAGGCCGGTGATTCGGTCGGTAGCGTTTGCGCTGTCGACCAGTCGGTTGGTTGGTGTACCGATATCGCGGACGTTTTCGTCGGTGGTCGACATGCCACCCCACGAATGTGACATCGAGATGGCGCCCGGCTTGATATCGGGGTCCGCTTCAGCGACCCCGGTGACGGTGGACCTGATCGACGAGATTTCGAGCAGGTCGCCGGGCTCGGCGCCAAGGGCGGCCAGATCGTCGGGGTGGGTGTAGGCGTAGTTGGTGGTGGCCACCCGGGCGAGACCGGGCAGCTCGTTGCCGAGCGAATTGAGGGCGTGCTTGAGGCGTCGGCCAACAAGGCGAAACGGATACTTCTCGGCGTCGTAGCCGCTGAGAAGCTCAAGGCCAGAGTGTTCCTGTCGCACCTCGGCGAGCTCTTCCAGGACGTCAGCTGGGGCTACCGCAAAGCGCGCGGTGGCGTCGGGTGCGGCAGCGACAACTTCGATCCGGCGGTCGTGGTGAATGACCTGGCGGTTCTCGCGCCACTCGCTCATCGGCATCCGGGCGTTGCCGAACACATGGTCGATGACGTCGTGGTCGGTGAGGTCGGTGTCGACTGCCAAACGGCCACCGGGTAGATCGATGGGCGTGCCATTTCGTGCAGCGATGCCAGCAAAGACTTCCCACTCGTTCAACACGTCGTCGCCTGAATCGATGACCGCATCGGTGTAGTTCGTGTACGGCAACGGGAACCGGCGGTCCATCACGTTGGGAATATCGGCCCGTTCGAGCTGGCCTCGCGGCGCAATGACATAGTCGGCCATCTCGGCGGTGGCGGTCATACGGTGATCGATAACCACTAACAATTCGAGTTTGTCCATGGCTTCGATCGTTTTGAACTGGTCGGGCCAGGCCTGCACCGGGTTACCGCCGCTGACGATGAGGGCTCGAACCTGGCCGTCGCCTTCGAGAAGGATTTCGTCGTTCAACGCGTTGGTCATCATCTCGTCGGCCAAACCGTTGAGACCACGAACCCGGTGGGGAGCGCCCGGCGTAGGGTCGCTGGGCGCGATGACCTGGGCACGACGCGTGTCGCCGGGGAACGACATAAACGGACTTTCGAGCGTGTCGCCTTCGCGGTTGACCCGGCCGCAAAGAACGTTGAGGGTCAATGCGAGGGTCTCCATCAGGGTGCCGTGCGGCGCCATGTTCGGCCCGGTGCCTGAACCCGCAGTGCCGCGTTCGGCTGAAGCGAACATCACCGCAGCGGCCTCGATGTCGGCAGAGTCGACCCGGCAGCGTTCGGCGGCATACTCGAGCGTGAAGGGCTCGACGGCCTTTGCGAGTGCCTCAACCTGGCCAGGCTCGACAAAGTTGTCGCAGAACTCCTTGTCGTAAAGGCCTTGGCTGAGAATGACGTTGGTGATCGCCGACAGCAGTGTGGGATCTTCGCCCGGCATGACCTGCAACCAAATGTCGGCCTGAGTTGCGAGCTCGCTGCGCCGAGGATCGATCACGATCAATTTGAGGCCGCGTGCTTTGGCTTCGCGTAGTTTCACAAACGGGTTAGTGCCCTGCAGACCGCCGCCGGCGGCGTAGGACGAGACCATCGGGTTGTAGCCAACTGCCATCGAAACGTCGGAATCGGTGAAGTTGTTCCAACCGCCTTCCCAAGCACCGAGTCGCAACAGCGAGCTGCGGTGGGCCGGCTGATCGATGGTGAGCGAGGTGTAGATCGACGGCGAGTCGAAGCCTTTGTGCCAGGCGACCGCCATTGGCACGCCGATACTGTTTTGGTAGGCGCCGGTGCCGGTGTAGCTGGCAACCGCTCGCGGGCCGTGCTGATCGACAATGTCTTGGATCTTCGCAGCGATCTCGTCGAGCGCATCGCTGGAAGAGACCACCTCGAAGGTGCCGTCATCGGTGCGGCGAAGCGGTGCGCGCAGGCGCTCGGGATGATGGAACTGGTCGACCAGCTGCCGACCTTTGATGCAGGTATATCCCTCGAAGAGTGGGTCGGTGCGGTCACCCCGGACAGCAACGATGGACGAGCCATCCTCGATATCGACATCCATGGGGCAGGCCGCATGGCAGATCCGACAGAAGGTCTTCTTGGTCTCGATCATCGTTGCTGTCTCTTTTGGTTGGTGGGTTTTGAAGCCGGTGACTACAGGTCGCGCAGCGTGTTCATGAGCTGTGGCAGGTCTGCGCCACGAGCCATGATTTCGTCCATGCCGCCCACAACGCCGGTGAGGTTGGCCATCACGATGTATTCGAGTCCGGCCTTTGCGTAGCCCTCGAACTGAGTCGCGAGTTCGTCAGCGTTGCCGACGAACAAGACCTGCTGCACCATCTCGAAAGGAATAGTGGGCGCAAGGTCGCGAAGTTCGTCGGGGTCGAGGTCGTGGATGATGACGTCGATGAAGCCCTTCGAGTCGTTGCCGAGCGGATGGGTGAGTCCGTGTTCTTCCCAGACGCTGCCCATGGCGAACAGTCCAAAGAGTTTGCCGAGGGGTTCGGCCTCGAACATTTCCTCGGCGCGTTCGGCACTTTCGGCGAACAGGGTGAAAGGCAGCATCGCTGCGGTAGGTGTGGGGCGCCCGGCGGCCGAAGCAGCATCGGCGACGACCCCAAGCTTTTGACCGTACTCTTCGGGCGACATGCCCCACGCCGGAATCCAGCCGTCGCCGTACTGGCCGGTAAGGCGCAGCATGCGAGGGCCATGACCAGCGACCCAGACCTCGGGTTTGCCGCGGCCTTCGGCTTCGAGCGGCAGACCCATGCGGCCGATTGGGTTGCCGGGCATCATGCCGGTGTCGAGTAGCGACCGCAGTTCGATCAGGCACTCTTCGAGCACGCCGACCGGCTTGTCGAACGGGTAACCGAAGGGCGTGATGCTTTCGGCTTCACCCGAGCCGATGCCAAGGATGAACCCACCGGGGATGAGGTCGTTGAGGGTGAGGGCAGTGCGAGCGAGGTCGGCGGCACGGCGACGGGTGCTGTCGGTAACCGAAATGCCGTAGGGCTTGTTGGTCATCGTGCCGACAACGGCGCCGTAGCAGAACGGGTCATAGAACGCATCGGGGTCGGCGGCCATCGCCGACAGCGGAATCTCGCTCCACAGTCCCGGGTGGAACACCCCCAGAATGTGATCGGGAGCCCAGTAGGAGTCGGCGCCCATCTCTTCGTAGACCGGCACCATCATGTTGGTGCTGTCGAGGGGAAACTGGGCTGGAAGGTTAATGCCGACTTTCACGTACGGTCTCGTTTCTGTTGCGTTGTTTCGCTATGGACGGTGGAACAGACAATAATTAACCACGTGGTCAATTTGTCCCAAGCCCGACTCTACTAAGCGAAAGGTAGATGTGCCGAAAACGAAGGTGGCTCTAGTAACCAAAGGTCACCCGTTTGACGAGGACGCCTTTTTTGCTGTGTTCGACGCGAACAAGAGGATTGAATGGACCCATGTGGAGCACCCCGAGGCCGTCGAGTTGGTGCACCCCGACCGGGCCGCCGACTTCGATGTGTTCGTCATGTACGACATGCCAGGCATTACCTTTACCCGCTCTGATCCGCCGGCTGAATTTGACGATCCGCCACCTGGCTACATCGAGGCCTTCGAGGCACTGATCGACGCCGGCAAGGGAATGGTGTTTTTGCACCATGCCATCGCTGGTTGGCCGACATGGCCGGGGTATGCCGAAATTGTCGGTGGACGGTTCCACTACCAACCGGCGACCCTTCGCGGAGTCGACTATCCCGACTCTGGTTACCGCCATGAGGTCACCCACACCGTCGAGGTGTTGCAGCCCGATCATCCGATCTGTGCAGGACTCGCCCCGACCTTTGAGATCACCGACGAGGTCTATCTGTGCCCGGTGTTCGAAGACTCCGTCGAGCCGCTGATGCGCAGCACGCATAGTTTCACGGCCGACAATTTCTATTCGGCCGACCACGCGATTCGCGGCACCAAGTTCAGCAACGAGGGCTGGACTCATCCGGCCGGCAGCAACCTGCTGGTGTGGACAACATCGCACGGTAACTCGCCAATCGCATACGTTCAGTTTGGCGACAGCGCCAACACCTACGCCGATCCGAACTACCGAACGGTTGTAGCGAATGCTATTTCGTGGGCGGCTACGCCGAAGCCCTGAACGCTACTGATCCGGTAGCGATCAGCACGCCGCCAATGACCAGCATCCAGATGGGGTCGCGGTAGGTCGCCACTGCGCCCGGAGATCCGGCTGCCACCCAGGCTACGGCGATGGCCGAGCCGAGGGCGCCACCGATTCGTTGGAAGGTGTGGATGACGGCACTCGCTGTGGCGAGACGGTCGCTGGGCAGGTTGCGCGTGCCGGCACCGGTGAGCGGGGGCCAGACTGTCGCCATGCCAATTCCGGCGCCGATGAGTCCGGGAATGAGGAGGAACCAGTTCGGTTCGGCTCCGACGCCAAGAGCGGACGGAAGAAACAACAACGAATAGATCAGGGCTCCCGGCACCATGACCTTGCCGAATCCGACCTTGTCGATCATCGAGCCGGCAAAGGTTGCGAACACCGCCATCGACCCGGGCATAAGCGACAATAGGAGTGCGGCCGGCAACAGCGAGACATCCCAGAGTTCGGTGAGCAGACTGAGCATCACCACCCACTGGGCGTAGAGGGCAATCGCTGCAATAAGGCCGACCGCTGAGGCCAGCGAGACATTCCACCGTTTGAGCAAGTCGAGCGGCACCACCGGATCGGCCTGGGTGCGAGAACGAACAACGGTGAATCCGACAAGCAGGACCGAGGTGGCCAGCACACCTATTGTGCGAGGCGTCAACCACCCCCAGCCGTTGCCTTCAACGAGGCCGAGAACCAGCAGTCCAAGACCGGTCATAATGCAGCCAGCTCCGAGAAGATCGGGGTTGGGTGCTGCCGGCTTCACGTCGACCTTGTTCGCCCCGGGCAGAGCGATTGCTGCAACGATTGCGCCGACCAGCGCAAAGGAAAGGTAGGCGCCGCGCCACGATGCGATGCCGACCAGCACGGCCATTGCTGGGGGAGCGATGACGCCAGCAATGGCGGTGATGGTTCCCCATCTGCCCAGCGATTTGCTGTGTGTTCCTGGCGGGCTCGAATCGACGATGATCGCGACCGAACTGGGCCCCATGACTGCGAGGCCGACCGCTTGTACTGCGCGTGCGCCGACCAGTACTAGCAACGTCGGGGAGATCGCGGCGGCCAGGCAGCTGACCGTGAAGAGTGTTACGCCAACAGCGAACAATCGGTGATGGCCGAACCGGTCGGCGAGGCGCCCTGCCTGCAGCAGCACAGCGGCACCCACGATTCCGCCAATCGTGAGCACCCAGGAAGCTGCAGCGCCGTCACCGTTTGCGATGGTGTCGCGAATCTCGGGATACAGAATGAACGAGGCCGACGCGTCGAAGCCGCCGATTCCTCCGCCGAGCATTGCTGCGGTGCGCAGACGGCTGGCACCGACCCTCGTCATGTGGAGTTAACCGGGTGCTACCAGGTATCCCAATGCACGAACTTTTCGGCAGGTACTCGTTGCGCGAGCTTGAAGTCGGTGCCCAGCGTGTAACCGATGGGAAACATGCCGACTTGGGTGTATTCGTCGAAGGGAATACCGAGCAGGTCGGCAACTTCGCGCTCGTTGGGCAGGTGCAGCGTGGTCCACGAGCTGCCGAGTCCCCGTTCGCGCAGTGCTAGAAGGAAGCTCCAAACGGCCGGGAGGATCGAGCCCCACGACGATGCCTGCCGGAAGGTGTCGGCGCCTTCGAGGCGACCGGTGTGTAATGGAATCGCCATAACGGGCACTTCGTGCAGTCGTCGAGCCATGTGGACTGCTGAGGAAAGAATGCGATCGCCTACGTCGCGGGCGGGCATTTCTTCTGCGTCGGGGTCGTCCATGCCGATATAGGGGTAGAAGTTTGCCCGGTACATATCGGCGATCGCTGTCTTCTTTTCGGGGTCGGTGACAAACATCCAACGCCAGCCTTGGTTGTTGGATCCGGTTGGCGCCTGCTGGGCGATCTCGACGCACTCCATGATCACCTCGCGTTCGACAGGTTTGTCGAAGTCGATGCGCTTGCGCACCGCACGTGTGGTGGTGAGCACTTCGTCGGCGCTCAAGCCAAGCTTCATTCCGGTCATACATTTCCTCGTTCGTTGTGCGTGATCTGGTGGTCAAAATACTTTGGGGTCAGGTACTTGAGGTGCCTGACCCCTAGTTGTTAGAGGTTTTCGCGCATCCAGGCTGCGGTGGCTTTGGCCATCTTTCCGCCGTCGTAGCCAATGCGTTGGGTTGGGTCGACCTCGAGCACGACCCGGCGTGGCGAGTCGAGGAACTGAACAAAGTTGGCTTGTCCTTCTTCGCTGTCGGGGCGAAGTGCGGCGGCAAGTGCTGGGTAGAACCAGTCTTTGACCGCTCGGTCTTCGTGAATGGTGCAGTTGCCTTTGTAGGTGATGGCCTTGTTGCGGGCGACGGGCGAACCGGTGCTTGTCACCACGATGCAGACCCGGGGGTCGCGGCGTACTGCGTGGATGCGGGCGCGCTGCGAGGTTGCGGTGAGCCAGAACTTTCCGTCGACCCACACGTACGACATGATGACGCCGACGGGCCAGCCTTCTTTGTTGGCCCAGATGAAGGTGCACTCGTTGTGGGCGAGCAGCAGTTCTTCTTCGTCGTCTGCTTCGAGGTCGTACTTGGTGACGTCCTCGTAGTTGCCGGGTGCGACGTATTCGTCGGGATGTTCGCTCATGGTGTGGTCTCCTCCAGGGGACTCGGGGTTGGTCAGGGTTTTTCGTTCGGCAGGAACTGTCCGGTGTTGGCGCTAATGCCGCTATCGGCGGGCACGAGTGCGCCGGTCACGATGCTCGAATCGGGTGAAACGAGAAAGCTGAGTACCGCAGCAACTTCTTCGGATGTGCCCCAACGCTGCAGGGCGGTGCGGCGTCGTAGTCCTTCGTAGGCTTCGTTGTTCTCGAGAAGTCGCGTGGTCATACCGCTTTCGGTTGGACCAGGGGCCACCGCGTTCACGCGAATGCCGAGTGGCCCTAGATCGAGGGCGGCGCCGCGCATGAGGTTGATGACGGCGGCTTTCGAGGTGTTGTACGGCCACATGTTCGGGTCGGCGGCCATGCCCGAGGTTGACGCGGTGATCGCGATTGCTCCGCCGGTGCCGCGTTGGCGCATGGCGGGCACAACGGCACGAATGCCAAGCAGCACCGCCCGCACGTTTACCTCCATCACGCGGTCGAATTTTTCGAGAGGCAAGGTGAGAAGGTCGCCCGATGTCGGAATGCCGGCGTTGAACACCGCTCCGTCGACGCCGCCGAATTTTTCGACGGCCAGCGCGACCGCAGCGTCGTTGACCGGCTCTTCGGTGATATCGCCTGCCAGAAGTTCGATGCGTGGGTGTGCCGAGGTCCAGGCCAATTGGTCGGCGTCGAGATCGACCGCGACGACTGACCCGCCTTCAGCCTCGACCCGTTCTGCGGTGGCTCGGCCAATGCCTGATGCCGCTCCGGTAACAATGACTACTCGTCCTTCGTGTGCCCCCATTGCTTCAAACTAGTCCGCAACATACCAAGCGGTTAATTTCGGCGAAGTTTCGTGAGTAGCGGCAATCTCACTGTGCGTGAGGCCGGATTGCGTTCGAGTTATAGCCCCTCTAACGTCGTGCCGTCGTACGACATCGATGTAATTAGGCACCCGGTACAAAAGACACGGAAGGGTTGGAGCGCTGGAATCTCGAAGACCAGAACGTTGGCGCGTCGCCTTGGCCTTGATCGTGGCTCTCCTTGCCGTTCCCGTGCTGCTCTGGGATTACCAGACGTCGGCCGATGCGGGTGATTCGGTGACTCTTAGCGTCGACTCGTCAGGAGGCACCGCGACGAACGACGAGTTGGTAACGCCCACGACGCCGACCGTTGCTCCATCGACCACGGCGACCACAGCGACCACGCCACCGGAGCTACCGGTGGTTATCCAAACCATCGAAACCTTGCCACCGACGAGCACCACCAGTTCGGCTGCCCCTACGTCGACGGCTGCGCCAACCAGTACGGCTGCTCCCACCACCACGGTCGCTCCGGCTACTACTTCTGCTCCGACCACGGCGGCCCCAACTACTACGCCACCAACAACCGCTCCCGCAGGCACACAACCTCCTTCTACTGAGCCACCATCTACCGAACCGCCGTCGACCCAACCTCCAGGCACGCTGCCTCCCTCAACCGGGGTCCCGTCGACAGACGCCCCAACAACCGAACCACCAAGCACCGAACCTCCGGCGACCGAAGCGCCTGCGCCCGGTCCGGTCGTTCCGGTTGCCGCAAAGGCATCTGACCCCACCCCCGAGCAGTGGGCGGCCCTTCGCCACTGTGAGTCGACCAACAACTACGCCGCGGTCAGCAGATCAGGAAAGTTTCGGGGCGCCTACCAATTCAGCCAAGCAACCTGGGACTGGACCGCGTCGAGCTTCCATCCAGAGCTTCATGGTCAAGACCCCGCTGCAGCACTTCCGGCCAACCAGGACGCTATGGCGTTGGCTCTTACCCGCTTGCAGTCGCCGGCTAACGCTTGGCCCGAGTGTTCTCGGGTTGCCGGCATCTCCTAGGCGTGACCCATAGCCCTGCGCAGGTAGCTGAGCTTCTCGAAAAATACGGTCTTGCCCCGCAAAAGGCCAAAGGCCAGAACTTTGTGGCCGATCCAAACACGGTGCGTCGCATCGCTCGCCTTGCTCGAATTGGGGAGGGGAGCAAGGTCGTCGAGATTGGCCCCGGTGTCGGGTCGCTAACACTTGCGCTCCTCGAAACGGGAGCAGCGGTGACCGCGGTCGAGCTCGATGCCGGCATGATTGGGCCGCTGGGCGAGGTCGCTCCCGATGCCAAGGTTGTCTTGGCCGATGCGATGCATGCCGACTGGTCGGAGATTCTTGGTGGCGTGCCGCACGTGCTGGTTGCCAATCTGCCCTACAACATTGCCACACCGCTCATCGCAGACTTGCTCGATGACGTTGCGTTGATCGAGCGAATGCTGGTGATGGTGCAACTCGAAGTCGGCGAACGTCTTGCCGCAAAGCCGGGTTCGAAGACCTACGGCATTCCCTCGGTAAAGGTTGCCTACTGGGGCACCGCCAAAGTGGTTGGCCAAGTGCCGCCGACGGTTTTCATTCCACAACCGCGGGTCGATTCGGCGCTGGTCGAGATCGTGCGCCACCCTGATGGGCCCGCCACCACCGCTGACCCCGACCGGCTATTTCTGCTCGTCAGAACAGCGTTTGGCATGCGTCGAAAGATGCTGCGTAAGTCGCTCGGATCGATGGTCGCTGCCGACGCGTTCGACATAGCTCAGGTGCGCCCCGAGGCTCGACCCGAAGAACTATCGGTCGAGGAATGGGGCCGGCTAGCCATCGCCGCACCATGAATCGCTCGTAGTCTTGACGTCGTGATCAGGATTCTCGCCCCAGCCAAACTCACGGTCTCACTCTCGATGACCGGCACCCGAAGCGATGGCTACCACCTCATCGATGCCGAAATGGTTTCGCTCGATCTGCACGACCGGCTCGATATCGATCCTTCCGGCAACGGGCTTGAGATTCTCAATGCGCCAGGAGTCGAGGCCGGCCCCGACAATCTTGTTCTGCAGGCCTTGGCGCTTGCCGGGCGCACCGCCGGAGTCGTGCTCGACAAGTCGATCCCTCCCGGCGCTGGCCTTGGCGGCGGATCGTCTGATGCTGCGGCCGTGCTGCGTTGGGCCGGCTTTGATGACGAGGTGCGAGCTGCCGGTATCGGCGCCGATGTCGCCTTTTGTCTCACTGGCGGGCGGGCCCGGGTTTCAGGGATTGGTGAGGTGGTCGAGCCGCTCGATTTTGTCGAACGGACCTACACACTGCTGACACCACCGTTTGGTTGTTCGACCATCGAGGTCTATCGAGCATGGGATGCACTAGCTGGACCACGCGGTGACCACGGAAACGACCTTGAACCAGCGGCACTCGTCGTGGAACCAGACCTGGCCAGATACCGCGAGTATCTGGCAGAAATCTCCGGCCAACGTCCTCGGCTGGCGGGGAGCGGCAGCACCTGGTTCGTCGAAGGCGCTTTTGAGGGCGACGGCTGCGTTGTCGCCAAGACGGTGCCAAGCGGCTGGGGCATGCCGTAATCACCTGACGCGCGAGGCCTCCAGGAACGACAAACAGCGCCGGCGAACCGGCGCTGTCGATCAACTCGATTGTACGAAAAAGAAGTGCGGGTCTATTTACCGCGCTGGCGCTGGGCGCGAGTGCGCTTCAGCATCTTTTTGTGCTTCTTCTTCCGCATGCGCTTGCGGCGCTTCTTAACAAGAGATCCCATAAGGTGAGTAAATCTACCGGGTCAAAAGGAATGTCCCCTAGCCAGGGTGACAAAGAAAGCAGAAATTCGACACAGCTCTCGTCGTGATGTGCGGGTAACCTAATGCTCACCTTGGCCGGTAGTTCAATTGGTGGAACGCCAGATTTTGATTCTGGAGGTCGTGGGTTCGATCCCCGCCCGGCCAACTCATTGTTACAAGTATCAACCAACTCACGATGTCGTATTGGACGTCGCATTGGATGTCGTGCCATCGGCTGGTGGCGTTCGATTAACCTTCTGGCATGTCGTTGTCAGACCTTGATGCATCGCTCGATCTTGAACGAGTAGTAGCCACTGCCTGCGAGCTCATCGGGATTCAAAGCGTGAATCCCTTTGCTGGTGAACCTGCGGTCGGTACTCGCGAGCATGAGGTTGCCGAGCGATACGGCGAGCTGTTGGCCGACGCCGGTTGCGAAGTCCGCTTCGACGAGGTGGCTCCCGGACGCCCGAACGTGATCGGCACGCTCAAAGGCTCTCGGCTAGGCCCCACGGTGCTGCTCGCAGGACATCTCGATACGGTGGGCGTCACCGACTACATCGACCCCTTTGACGCCAAGGTCGAGAACGGTCGTATCACCGGACGCGGCTCGTGCGACATGAAGGCCGCATTGGCCGCCTATGTAGAGGTAGCCCGGGTTCTCAAAGAGTCGGGGGTCGACTTCGCTGGCGAGCTGATGATCGCCGGCATTGCTGATGAAGAAGACCGGATGGCGGGCTCGACGTATTGGGCAACCAATGGCCCGACGGTCGACTATGCGATTGTGGGCGAGCCGACCGCCATGGTGGTGTGCCCGGCCCATAAGGGGCAGTTCGGCATGCACATCCGCACCTTCGGCAAGGCGGTGCATTCAAGCGTGCGGTCCGAGGGCGTGAACGCAATTGAGAAGATGGCCGATGTCATTCGCGCGTTCGACACCTACAACGATGAACTTTTCGCTCGACCCCATCACGAACTTGTCGGCCACGGCACCTTCAGCATCGGTGTCATCTCGGGGGGCGAGATTATGTCGACGGTGCCTGACTTCTGCCAGATCGAAGTTGATCGCAGGATGGTGCCGGGTGAGACCGCCGAGCAGATCGAAGCCGAGTACCGGGCGGTGCTCGACCCGCTGGCAGCCAACGACGTCGACTTCCGTTACGAACTCGAAGGGCCAACCATGTACGCAGGAGTCCTCGACACGCCGCTCGACAACCCCGTGGTGGTGGCGGTGACCGAACAGTATGCGTCGGTTGCCGGAGCAACTGCGACGGTTGAGGCGTTCACCGGGTCAACCGATGCCCCAAACTTTGGCTGCCCGGCGGTCATCTTCGGCCCGGGCTCGATTTCGCAGGCGCACTCGCTCGATGAGTATGTCGAGATCGCAGAAGTCGACGTGGCGATGAGGGTCTACCTGGCCGCAGTGCTGGCGCTGCTTAGCTAACAGCCGCAGACCGCGTCTGCAGACGCGCGATTGATTGTTGTGTTTGTGGAGCTGTGATCTCGCAGAGCCCTTGTGCCACCGACAACGCTACGACTACGTGCCGAGCGGTGCGATGTCTGCGATGACTCGGTCGAAGTATGCGAGGTCTTCGGCGCCCTTGTCTTCGAGCCGAGCCAGCAGCTTCTGTCCGGCCGGTTTTGCCTTGAAGGCGGTGGCTCGGTCGTACCACCGATCGTTGAGTTCGTTGCTCTGCTTGGTGAACATGGTCTGCGCAATCGGCGGAGCCGGGGGCAGCTCGAGAAACTTCGAGATCCCGCTCAGGGTCGCGCCGGGGTTCGCAACGAAGTCCTCGTACAGCACACGGTGCACCGGCAAATCGAGCGCCGCGAGCGTGCGGTTGGTGATCTTGGAGGCCATCGCAAACTTGTGTTCCCGGCGAAGAAGACGTCGGCCATCAAACTCATAGGTGGGCGAGTCTGCCGATGGGGGAGAGGAAGCGCCGGTTTCGTCGCTGGTGGGTGGCGTGAAGTCGTACCACTGCTCAGACTGGGCAGCCTTCACGTACGAAACCGCCTGGCGGAGTTTGTCGCCCCGGTCGATCCACAGCAGATGCGACTGTGCTGTGCCGAACGTTTGGCCGAAGGCGCCGCACGTCGCCAGGTGAAGAAGTGCCCGCCAGCCAACCTTCATAGCGAAGAACGGATACGTGCCAGAATCTGTGCCAGCGATGTGCTGACAAGCATCGGCGAAGGTGGAAGTGCGCTTGGCCACCACGGCTAGCTCGCGGTCGCTAAACGGGGCCAGCGCCTTTCGGGCGATGCCGTTGGTTTCGAGGCTTCCCGCTAGCAGATTCGAGCCGGAGCGGTGGGAAAAAACGATGAAGAGAAACCGACCATCGCCCGGGTTCGCAAACTCCTCGCCGGCGGGCGCGTCGAAGAGCTGATCGACCTTCTTCTGATAGATCCCAAAGGATGTCTTCATGCTCATCGAGGAACCACGCGTCTCGCTTGACTCGAAGATCAGGCTACTCGTGAGGACAGCCCGGCCAAGGGACACCAAATCTCGGGTACAAAAAACAATCAAAATTATCGAAAAACAGAAAAAGGACCACGGAGATGGTTCAGATGGCCCTATACGGCTACCCAGAGTGAGATTTACTCTGGGGGTACTCGCTATTGGTAGGACTTCCCCCACATGCCCTTCCCACTCACTGAAACAACGCAAGACTCAGCACCTCGCCAGTCGACGAAACGATCCTTCTTCGCGGCGTTTTTGGTCGCGATGACCGTGCTCGCTACGACCGCACTGGTGCAGACACCCGCCAGCGCCCATCACGACGGGTCAGTGACCCAGACTGTTGTCGCCTTCGACACTGCATGGGAACTGCCGTTTAGAGCCACACAAGCCGAAAAAATCGCCTACATGGACCACCTCGTCGATGCGGGTTTCACCGGCGCATGGTTTGCCTACATGACCACGACCGGTCAAGCGTTTAGTGCCCCAACCCAAAACGGCAACTACCAAGCATCGCTTGGTGCAAACGACGAGATCATCCTCAACCAGCCCTACGCCGATGATTTCGAGTGGCTCCTCGACGAGATGCATGCCCGTGGACTCAAAGTCGGATTCGTTACCTCGTGGGGTGTTCGCTATGTCCACGGTGAGTGGACAACCACGTTCTGCACGAGCCTCAACGAAGGCGTGCTCAACGTCGACACGAGCTATGACGTCGGCGCCCAGATCTCCGCAGACTTCGCCACCCACCCGGCGGTTGCCTACTGGGTGCTTGGCGGCGACAACTTCTGCGGTGGCACCGACGCCGAACGCGAAGATCCACAGATTTGGGCGAACCTCGCCCAAGGTCTTCGCGATGGCGGCGCCACGCAACCCATTACTTTCCACAGCTCGCCCCTCATCCCCTACATGCTCGAGTTCATCGACGAGCCATGGGTCGACTTCCTCTCAATCGAAACCGGACACTGCATGCCCGCCGCGCAGCTCGAAACGGTCATGACCGATGCGGTGAATCATCCCAGCGGGAAAGAAATCTTCGCCGCCGAGATGCGCTACGAGACCTTCGAACCCGAATGGGCAGGCTGTCAGGAACACGGCCCCGGCGACCCCGTACTTCCGTCAGACGTCGAAGACGACACACTTGCCGCACTGCGGGCTGGCGTGACCGGACTTCTCTACGGACACGACGACCGCTGGCGCTGGGAGTCAGCCGTGATGGGAACCCTCGGAGCGCCGGGCGAAACCATCTTCATGAGCCTCGTCGGGCCGCACATGGCCACACCGATCTATCCGACCACGACCTCAACTTCGACGTCCTCCACGTCGTCGACGACGGCAGCTCCAACAACGACCACAACAACAACGATCGCGCCGACTACCACGACGTCGACCACCACCACCACCACAACCACCACGACAACCACCACGACGACTGCTGCTCCGACAACAACGGCGGCTCCAACAACCACCGCAGCACCGACCACAACGGCTGCGCCAACGACGACCGTCGCGCCGATTCCCGTCGCCTACTGCGAAGGCGTTCTGGCAACCATCGTCGGCACCGGCGGCGCTGACGTCATCATCGGTACCGGCGGACGCGACGTCATCGTCGCAAAAGGTGGCAGCGACACCATCGACGGCCGCGGCGGAAACGACCTCATCTGCGGCGGCGGCGGCCGAGACACCATTCTTGGTGGACCGGGCCACGACGTGCTCAACGGAGGTGCCGGCCGCGACGTCATCAAGGCCGGTCGCGGTGACGATGTCCTTCGAGGCGGCGCCATGGGTGACAAACTCAACGGCGGCCCCGGCAACGACTTCCTACAGGGCGGCCGCGGAAACGACCGCCTCGAAGGCGGTCGAGGCACCGACATCCTCCATGGCGAAGGCGGCGGCGATAACCACCTTGGCGGTCGCGGCGCCGATACCTGCCTCGGTGGCTCGGGTGTCAACAGTTTCACCAGCTGCTGAGCTTGCCGGTCAACACCAAACCTTCGTATCTCGGGTGCTGGTCGACGGCTGCACTGACGTACTCTGGGCGTTTGTATTGCGCTTCCCTGATCCCCCCAACGAAGGCCTGGCTACAGCTGGGCCGGCAACGATAACCACATGCCGAACAACGTCGAAGAGCCGACTGAGTCGAACAACCAGGTAGCCGGCGACTCTCTTGCTGTAGCGAAATGGACGCTAGCAAGCCGACTCACCGGCTTCGTCCGAGTACTTCTGGTCGGAGCCGTGCTCGGCGCAACAAACTTCGGCGACCTTTTCACCTTCGCCAACACGTTGCCGTGGATCATGTTCGAGCTGGCAATTGGCGCTTTGCTTGCTTCGCTGGTTGTGCCGCCGTTGGTTGAGCGGTTCGATTCGGGTGGTGTCGAAGCAGTAAGCGACCTCGCTCGAAACTTTGCTGGCGTGCTGCTGGTTGCCTTTGGTGCAGTCGCGCTCGTTGTGATGGCGGTGAGTCCGCTTGCTGCTCGCCTGTTTGTTTCGCTTTTCGGCATCGAGGGCGGGGCGGCAACCGACAACTACATGGCGGCCGCTGTGCCGATGTTCATTATCACTGCGCCCCAAATTGTCGGATACGGCCTTGCGTTCACCGGCGTTGCGGTGCAGAACTCGATGGGCCGCTTTGCGTTCCCCGCGGCTGTGCCAATTATCGAAAACGTTGTCGTCATTGCTGCGCTGGCGCTGTACGCGTTGACGTTCGAAACCGAAACAGCGCTTACCGAAGTCACGACCGGACGTTGGCTCCTGCTCGCAGCTGGTAGCTCTGCAGGTGTCTTTAGCCATATGGCTCTGCAGCTCTGGGGAGCTCGACGTATGGGCGTCAGCCTCATGCCGAAGGCCGGCTGGAAAGACCCTGCGGTCAGAGAGATCATTCGACTCGCAATGCCTTCCAGTGGCCTCGCTGTGCTCAACGGCGCCCGCTACATCCTTATCTCGGTAGCCACCTCGGTAGTGCCAGGCGGTCTTGTGGCCTTCCAGATGGCGCTCAACTTCCTCAACGTCCCGGTCGCGCTCGGAGCCAAACCAGTAGCCCAAGCCATGTTGCCGCAACTGTCTCGGCACGAAGCCAACAACGACCCGGCGTCGTGGCGTGAGGAGTATCAGCGGGGCATGGGCCTCGCCGCTCTCATCGCAATCCCAGCTGCGGTCGCGATCGTGGCACTCGCCCGTCCGCTTGCGCTGGGCACCGCGTTTGGCGCTCTCGGATCCGAAATGGGCCGCGATCTTCTCACCGTGTCGTTGATTGGTACCGGCCTTGCCGTGCTGGGAGACGCGTTGTTCCAGGTGGCAACGCCATCGGCGTACAGCCGTCGTAACGCCATTGTTCCGCTGCGGGCGTATGCCATCCGGTTTGGCCTCTCCGTCGCCGTCATCGCCCTGGTCTGGGCGCTGTTCGATGGCGTCGAGTTGGTGCTGGGTGTCGGCCTTGCGGTAGCGCTTGGTGACATCGTTGGCGGCGTCTATCTCGATCGACGCATAGGTGCTGGCGAAAAGACCGGCGGCTACGACCTGCGGGGCAGCCTGCTCCGATCGGCTGCTGCAGCGCTTCTGGCGTTCGTACCCGCTGCGGTGGTAGCCGGGATCGCCGTGCAGCGATGGCAGGACCCCCCAACGTCGACCGCAGTCGCAGGAGTTTGCGGCCTTGTCGGGCTCGTCACGTACTTCGTCGCCCGGTACAAGATGGGTAGCGAAGAGATCTCGGCGCTACGTAACTCTCGCTGACGCTGGTTACGAGCGAAGCGCCCGGTCGTACACCTCAAGTAGGTGAGCTGCGCTGTTATCCCAGCTGAGCGGGCCAGTGATGCGCTCGTAGCCGGCTTTGCCCATCTCTGCGCGACGTTCAGGATCATCGATGAGTTCGATAATGGCAGCCCCTAAAGCGGCGCCTGAATTCTCTTTGACATACATGCCTGCTTCTGCGGCGGTGTACCGAGATTCCTTGAGGTCGAACGAAACCAGCGGCATGCCCATCGACATGTAATCCATTGTCTTGGTCATGGTCGAGACGTTGTTGAGCGGGCCGTCGAGGTCGGGGGCGACACCAAGGTCGGCAGTGGCGAGATAGTCGAGCATGTCGTCGTCGCTGATGAAGCCGGTGAATTTTACGCCGTCGCCAAGGCCCAGATCTTTGTGCTGAGCCAAAAGGTTGTCCTTTTGGTCGCCAGTGCCGATAAGTGCAAACAAAATTTCGGATCGGCCCATGACTTCGCGAACATGGTGCGCTGCATCGAGCAATACGTGCACGCCGTCTTGGAAACCCATGACACCGACAAACATCACCATGAACTCATAGTCGCCCTTGAGTTCGGGACGAGGCGGGCGCAGGGTATGCAGACGCTGATCGGGCGAGTTGCGTACAACCATGACTCGGTCGGGAGCCATGCCGCACTCGTTAATGGCGCGGTCGCGATAGGACTCGTTGGTGGCGATAACCATCGACGAAGCGTCGTAGCTCTTGCGTTCGCAGAACTTGAGCAGCTTGTAAAAGACACCACCGTCGCTCTCGCCATCGAACTTCTCGAGGTAGGTCTCCGAGGAGAGATCGTGCTGATCGAAGATGAACCTCACACCGTGTTTGCGAAACATGCGCTCGAGCGGAAAGTAGAAGTCGGGCGGGTTCGCTACATGGATAACTTTGAACGGCTGCTTTCGCCAGATGCGCATGGCCAGCGCCATCGTTGCGCTCAAGGCCCAGCCGTATTCGAGGAAGAAATCGATCTTGCGTTCGCCGCCCCAAGGCAGGTTGAAGCGATGGATATCAACGTCGTCGATACGTTCGAAACTGTCGAGGTCGAGTTTCTCGCCCTTCGGGCAAATAATCGAAACCGCGTAACCAGCACGGCGAAGCGTGCGCGCTTCGTTCCAGACACGTCGGTCGTGGGGCACCGAGCAGTTTTCCACCAGGAGCAGCACATGTTCGCGCGTAACCGGCGGCATCTCGTCGACGAGAGTCACGTCAGATGTCTCCACTGCAACAGTTTGGGGGGCGGGTGTCATTACCAGCAGATACCTTCGTACCAGTCTCCGCTAGGTGAGACATCGATGATATGCGCAAGATCAATGATTCGTTGTTCAGGTCGGCGATACTCCAAAACCTTCTTGAACTCATCGGTTGCGTTTGCGACGACGATGACATCGGCGTGGTCGAGCACTTCGTCCATCGAACCAACGAGGAGTTCGTCGAGGTGCGGAATTTCCTGTTCGATGTAGTCGAGGTTCGCGCCAATGAGTTTGCCGGTCGAAACTTCAGGATCGTAGATGCGGCACGAGAAACCCTTGCCGATCATCCGTTCGATGACTTCAACAATGGGGCTCTCGCGCAGGTCGTCGGTGCCGCTTTTGAAGGCAAGCCCAAGGAAACCAATGTTGCGTTCGCCCCAAGCCAGCAGCTGGTCGATGACCCGACGAATCTGCGCCTGGTTCGATTCGAGCAGCGCGTCAAGCAACGGCGCAGAGATGTCGAGGTCCTTTGACCGGAACTGCAAAGCGCGAACGTCTTTGGGAAGACACGAGCCGCCGAAGGCAAAGCCCGGTTTGAGGTAGGCCGGCGAGATGTTGAGCTTGGTGTCGGCACACAACAATTCCATTACCCGGTGGCTATCGACGCCCATTGCCTTGGAGATGTTGCCGATCTCGTTGGCGAAGGTGATCTTTGTTGCGTGGAAACTGTTGTTGGCGTATTTGACCATCTCGGCGGTGCGTGTTGGCTCGCGATACACCGGCGCATCGATGCCTTCGTACAGGGCAGCAACCTGATCCATCGCGAAGTTGTTCGTGCCGCCGATGAGGATGAGCGGTGGGTTGCGGAAGTCGTCGACGCCTTGGCCCTCGCGTAGGAACTCGGGGTTCACGGTGACCGCAAAATGTTCGTCCGCCGTTTTGCCCGATGCTGCAGCAACAGCGCTGGCAACCTTCTCGGCGGTTCCCGGAAAAACGGTGCTGCGGATGGTGATCGTGTGGAACGCGTCTTTGTCGCGCAAGATGGTGCCGATGTCGGTGGCGACTTTGAGAATGTGACTGATGTCGATGTCGCCATTCGGGCGACTCGGCGTGCCCACACAAAGCAAAGAAATTTCTGTGTTGAGGATGGCCTCACGTATATCGAAAGTTGCTTTAAGTCGTCCTGAGGCGACGCCTTCGGCGACCATTTCGGGAACGTGAGTCTCGAGGACTGGTGTTGTCCCAGCGTTGATTGCAGAGACCTTCATCGCGTTGAGATCGACACCGATAACGGTGTGTCCAGCGTTGCAAAGACAGGCCGCGGAGACCGATCCGACGTAGCCGAGGCCAAATATTGAGATGTTCATTTTACGGGTTTCTTTCTGCGGCATATCGAATGCATGGGGGGCTATGCCACTACTTCCGACACAGAGTTTCGCATGAACTGGCGGTGCCACAATTCAAAACTCAAAAGTGTCGTAAGTTTTCGCCTGTTATTTCGTACCCCATTTTTGTGTTCCGCGAGTATCTGGTCGAGCTCAGTACGCTCAAAATGGTCACCACACGCCGAGTCCGCCGCCAGCATCGTGTCATGAAGAAAGGTGTCGAGTTCGCCCTGGAACCACGCGTCAACAGGGGTGGCAAAACCACGCTTGCGCCGGTTGATTACTTGGTCGGGAAGCCAGTTCTTGGCAGCCAATTTGTGTACGTGTTTGCCGCTTCGTCCGCGCAGCTTGAACGATGGTGGCAAAGTTTCGACAAACTCCATCACCTCTTTGTCGAGCAGCGGAACGCGGGTTTCCAGTGAGTTCGCCATCGCCAGCTTGTCGCCGTACAACAGCAGGTCGTCGGGGAGCGACATACGCGAATCGATGTAGAGGAGCTGGCTCAATCCGTCGAGGTGGGTGACATCGCGTTGCCAGTAGCGCATTGGCTCGAGTGGGTCGACGTCGCGTGTCTCGTCGCGAAGGTCGCGGTGCACGAGGTCGTTGACGTCGTTACTGCCAAACACCTGGTGAATGTTGACGAAACGTTGCAGGTCGTTGTGTTCGCCTAGCGAGTCGGTGGCTCGGCGCAGTCGCTCGGTGTAGAGGTTTGAGGGCAGGTGGCCCATCACGTTGTGTGCCGCAGATGAGCCGACCAGACTGCGCACGCTCTTGCCGTAGCGTTCGCCTAGGTACCTGGCGTAGCCCGCCCACGGCTCGTCGGCACCTTGGCCGGTGAGCACGACCGAGACATGTCGGGCCGCGAACTTTGTGAGCTCGTGGTAGGCAAACGTGCTTTCGCTCAGCACTGGTTCTTCAAGGTGCCAGGTTGAAGCTTGGAAGAAGTCGGCGAATCCGGAGGCATCGATGTCGAACGACCGATGTTCGGTGCCCAGCAAGCGGGCGGTTTCGGCGGCATCGTCGACCTCATCCCAAATGAAATCTTTGCCAAAGCCAACCGTGAAGCTCTGAACCGACTCGGGCGACGTCCGCATCATCGATGCGGTGACCATGCCTGAATCGACGCCACCGGAAAGTAGTGACCCGACGGGTACATCGCTGACCATCTGGCGTGACACGGCCTGGTTGACCAACTCGGTGTAGCGCTCGGTTGCCGACTCGATGTCGATAGTGCGGTCGATATGGGGAATGGCGTTCCAGTAGCGCTCGAGGCGTGCGCCCGATTCGTTCACAATGAGCCGGTGTCCGGGAGCGAGCTTTTGGATGTTTTTGAAGAGTGTGTGGGGCGATGGCAGATACCCGTAGGTCAAGAAGATGCGTAGCGCTGCAGGATCGACCTCGCGGGCGACGCTCGGATCTTGCAAAATGCTGCGCATTTCGGAGCCAAAGAGGATTCGGCGGCCATCGTCGTGGAAATAGAGCGGCTTGATTCCCATGTGATCGCGGGCGAGCAGCAATTGTCGTTTCGAGTTGTCCCAAACGGCGAGACCAAACATGCCGTTGAGGTGGTTGGTGACCTGGTTGCCCCAGCGGTCGTAGCCTTCGACGACCGCTTCGGTGTCGGATGCGGTTCGAAAGCGGTGGCCATGCGATGTCAGCTGGGTGCGAAGCTCTTTGTAGTTGTAGATCTCACCGTTGAGCATCACCCAGGTCGACTCGTTGGCGTTGGCCATTGGTTGGTGACCCCCTTCGATGTCGATAATCGACAGGCGGCGAAATCCGAACCCGATTCCGTCGCCGAAGTACGTGCCCGAATCGTCGGGACCGCGGTGGGTCATCGAGGTCGCCATTTGGCCAACGATGTGCGCGTCGGCGGGCTCGCGAGTCGCGTAGTTGTAGATGCCGGCTATGCCGCACATGGGGGGTCACCTGGAGGGGGGAAAGACAACGCACGCAATCGTACACCCTCGCTACTTTACGTAGCAATGTGAGGAAGCGCCGACTACTTAGGGTGGTCGACAGGACGCAGAAAGCTTGCTAAACCTAGAGGGATGGCCCGTAGCGAACGAAGAACCAGTGTTTCGGCAGGTGTTTCGGCAGGTGTTTCGGCAATTGTGCTTGCCGCCGGTACCGATCGTGGCAGCGTCGGCTCATCGGTCGAGCGTCCAACACCGTTACAAGACATCTGCGGTCAGCCAATGGTGCTGTCTGCGGTCCACGCGCTAGTCGGCGCTGGCATCGACAACCTGGTAGTCGTGGTACATCGTGGCGCCGAACACATCGCAAAGGCGCTCCAGGGCAGCGTTGGCGACACAGCGATTGCGTTTGTCGAACAGCAGGTGCAACGCGGCACTGGCGATGCTGCGCTTGCAGGCCTTGCCGCACTCGACGACCCCACGTATCTGCTGGGCGCACGAACCGGACTCCAGCAAGCGCGAAGCTTTCTCGACGATGGCGAGGGAGAGGTGATGGTGGTGCATGGCGATCTGCCGCTGCTCACTGCCGACCTTGTGCGCGACTTTCTCGACGCGCATCTTGGGTCTGACGTCGCAGCCACCGCACTGACCTCCTTCGCGACCGGACCCGCAGCCCGCCGTTCGCGCGTGGTGCATTCGGCCGACGGCCGTGTGGTATCGATTGAAGCTGACGGCGAGGGCGAAGAGGCGGCGGCGGGTCTGTATCTCTTCCGTCGCAGCCTTCTTGCCGCAGCCATCCGGCGAACCACTCCTCAGAACGACCGGGGAGTATTCGATCTTAACGACACCTTCGGTGTGCTCACCCGAGCCGGACACAGCGCCGACACCCACCTCGTCGCTGATGTCGACTCAGTGCGTAGCGTGTCGAGCGAAAACGACGTGGCGGAGGCTGCGGCGATCCTTCGGCAGCGGATCACCAGACACTGGATGGCCCAGGGCGTCTCGATGGTTGATCCGTCGCGAACCTACATCGATCTCGACGTGGTGCTCAGTGCCGGTGTCACCTTGCACCCCGGAACCATTCTGCGCGGCGAGACTGTCGTCGGCGAAGGCGCCGAACTCGGACCCGATACTCATCTCACCGACTGCGCAGTCGGAGCCGGAGCACGCGTGATCCGCTCGACTGGCTGCGACGCCGAGATCGGGCCCGGCGCGGTCGTCGGCCCCTTTGTTTCGCTCGAGCCTGGTGCGCAGATCGCGCCAAACGTCACGACTGGCTCGTTCATCACGGCGAAATCCACCGGTTAAAAAAGAACGCATTCGTTGGTCGCCCATCTCCTAATGCCGCGCCGCGCGTCGCCTACCATGCGAGTGGACGAACCCGGACCCCGGTACCGGCTGGACACACATCTTGAGGACGCTCGATGGAGCTCGTAACCAAAAAGCATCTGTACCTGGTTAGTGGGCGGGTGAGCGAACCCCTGGCAGCCGACATCGCTAGCGAACTGGGAGTGCCGCTTGGTGACGCCGGCATCGCAGAATTCGCGAACGGCGAAATTCACTGCCGCTACAAAGAATCGATCCGCGGCACCGACGTGTTCATCATCAACACACATTCGCAGTTCGGCGACATCTCCATCAACGATTCGCTGATGGAACAGCTCATCATGGTCGACGCGGCGCGTCGGGCCTCCGCAAAGCGCATCACCGTCGTCATGCCGTTCTACGGGTACGCCCGTCAGGACCGCAAAGCCAACGGACGTGAGCCAATTACGGCCAAGCTAGTGGCACAGCTCTTTAAAGCCGCTGGTGCCAGCCGGCTTGTTTCGGTCGACCTGCACTCCAACCAGATTCAGGGATTCTTCGATGGCCCGGTCGACCACCTCACCGCAATGCCGGTACTGCTCGACTATCTCCGCGAGCTCGGCGAAGGCTTGGTCATTGTTTCGCCCGATGCCGGTCGAGTGAAGGTCGCCGAGCGGTACGCCAAAGAGCTCAACGCCGACCTTGCCATCGTGCACAAACGGCGTTCGCTTACCGAGAAAAACTCGGTCGAGGCGAAAGACATCGTGGGTGAAGTCGAGGGCCGGGTATGTGTTGTTATCGACGACATGATCGACACCGGCGGCACCATCGTCGCAGCAGCCGACCTGCTCGAGGAGAAGGGCGCAAAGGCGGTGTTTGCCGCGTGCACCCATGGCGTGCTTTCGGGCCCGGCGGTCGACCGCATCAAGAACTCGGCTATCCGCAAAGTTGTCATGACCGACACCCTGCCGCTGCCGCCCGAAAAGCAGATCGACAAGATCGAAGTCGTTTCGGTTTCGAAGATCCTTGCCCGGGCGATTCACGCCGTGTTCGAAGACACCAGCGTCAGCGAGATTTTCGGCGGCGATAACTACAGCTAAAGGGCTGCAGCTAGTTGTAGCCGTCGGGGTTCTGGCTCTGCCACAACCAATGATCGCGGCACATGTCGCCGATGTCGCGTGTCGCGGTCCAGCCGAGGACTTCGCGTGCTTTGCTGGTATCGGAGTACACGACGGCGGCGTCGCCCGCCCGGCGATCGACGATTTCGAACGCAATCGGGGTTCCGACTGCATCGCCGGCGGCCTGCACGACTTCGAGAACCGAAGATCCGGTTCCGGTGCCAAGGTTCACGACGTCGCATTCGCCTGCGGTGGTCGCGGTCGAAAGCGCTGCGACGTGTCCGAGGGCGAGGTCGACAACGTGGATGTAGTCGCGAATGCACGTGCCATCGGGGGTGTCGTAGTCGTTGCCGAAGATCGAAAGTGCTGCTCGGCGACCAACCGCTACTTGCATCGCAAACGGCATGAGGTTGTTGGGGATGCCGACGGGGTCTTCGCCGATTCGGCCGCTTGGGTGCGCTCCGACCGGGTTGAAATAGCGCAGAAGGAGGCCGCCACAGTCGCGGGTTGAAAGACAATCGATGATCGCCTGCTCGGCAGCCAGCTTGGTTCGGCCGTACGGGCTGATTGGCGCAACCTTCGTTTCCTCGGTGACCGGCACGTTCGCTGGGTCGCCGTACACGGTGCACGACGACGAAAAGATAAACCGTTCCACGGCCGAGCCGTCGATGGCGTCGAGGAGCGAAAGCGTGCCGCCGACGTTGACCGACCAGTACCGGTGAGGCTTTTCCACCGACTCGCCAACGGCCTTGAGTCCTGCGAAGTGAATGACCGCAGTTGGTTGATACTCGGCAACTACTGCTCGAAGTTTGTCGGTGTCGCGAATGTCGAGTTCGACGAAGTCGATCGCCCGTCCCGCCAACTCGGCAATGCGATCGAGTACCACAGGTTCGCTATTGTCAAAATTGTCGACGCCGATCACCTCGAAACCGTTTCCGAGAAGCTCGATGCACGTGTGGCTGCCGATATAGCCGGCAGCGCCGGTAACAAGAACCCTTGGCTGGTTTCCGCTCATCTGGTCAACGATATCTCCGGTGTTGCCGCACTTGGGCATTGCATCGCTAGGATTGTTCTTCGTTCTGTGTTGCCTTTTCTTCCGGCAACGTCTCACGACGTACTCCTACGTCTTTTCTCCATCGTCTCTTCAAACATCCGGAGCTGTCCGTTATGGCCGCGATCGCACTCAACACTGAAACTGGCCGCCCTCAGGGCTCAGCTGCAACTCGCCGACTTCGCCGCGAGGGCAAGGTCCCCGGAGTTGTCTACGGCCTTGGCCAGGACCCGGTCGCCGTCTCGGTGAAGTGGCCCGAGCTTCGGGCGGTTCTCACCACCGATGCTGGCCTCAACGCCCTGATCACCCTCGAAGTCGAAGGCACCAAGCAGCTGTCGATCGTCAAAGACATCCAGCGTCACCCGGTGCGCCGCGACGTCATGCACGTCGACTTCATTCGCATCGACGCCGACGCCGAACTGCTTGTTGAGGTGCCGCTTACCCTCATTGGTGACGCTCGCGAACTCACTGCAGCGAACGGCATGGTCGATCAGGTCATGTTCTCGCTTAGCCTCTGGTCGACACCCAACGCGATTCCCGATGAGCTCGAGGTCGATATCTCCGCTCTTGAAGTTGGCGAATCGATTCGAGTCGAAGACGTGGCATTGCCCACCGGAACCCGCACCGAGGTCGACCCGGAAGAGTCGATCGCCATCGGTACGGTTACCCGTTCGACGCTCGAAGCTATGGCTGCTGAAGAAGCCGCTGAAGCTGCAGAGGGCGAAGAGGGTACCGAAGGCGCCGCTGGCGAGGCCGGCGATGCAGGCGACTCCGCCGACGGCGGCGACGACGCTGGCGACAGCGAGTAGTTCGACTCCCGGTGGCCTTCGGGCGCAATCGGAAAAGCCAGTCTGGAAGGTCGGGTACACCAACCGACCTTCTGGTCGTGGGCCTTGGCAATCCGGGCGAGAAGTACGACGGCAGCCGCCACAACGTCGGCGCCGACGTTGTGCGTCTGCTTGCCGAGCGCCATCAGGGCCGGCTTCGAGGCGGAAAAAATCGGGCGCTTGTCGACGAACTGCGGATCGGCGACCATCGTGTCGCCCTAGCGATCCCCCTCACCTACTACAACGAGTCCGGACAAGCCGTGCAGGCTCTGGCCAAACGCCACGGACTTGCGGGCGACGACGACTGGAAGCGGCTGGTCGTCATCCACGATGAAATGGACCTTGACCCGGGCCGCCTCAAGCTCAAAGTTGGTGGTGGGCTCGCTGGCAACAACGGATTGAAGTCGATTGTTGCCCATGTTCACACCCAAGAGTTCGTGCGTATCCGCATTGGCATTGGCAAACCTCCTGGCAGTCAGAACGGTGCCGATCACGTGCTGCGCAAACCAGGAAAAACCGAGCGGATCGAGCTCGATATCGCTATGCAGCACGCCGCCGATGCGGTCGAGTCGCTGCTCGTCAACGGAATCGATGCCGCGATGAACCACTACAACCAGACATGAGGCTTCGCGACATCCCGTCAATGTTGGCCGATGATCCGGCCATCATCTCGGTCCTGGGCAAACGCGACGCTGTGCTCGCCGTGCCCGAACCTGCTCGTGCGGTCACCGTCGCTGCGCTGGCGCAACTCGGCGAACGACGACCAATGGTGGTCGCCGTGCCCACCACTACCGATGCCGACCGGCTGACCAACGACCTTCGCATGTTTCTGGGCCACGACGAGGTCGAGGCATTCCCTGCGTGGGAAACCCTTCCCTTCGAGAGGGTGAGCCCCGGTGTTGAAACGATGGGCAACCGGTTGCGCGTACTGTGGCATTTGCGCGATCCCGAACGCTGCCCGTCGGTCATCGTCGCCCCGATCCGCGCGCTGATTCAACGCCTCGGCCCCGGCCACGACGACATCGACCCGATCGTCATTGGCCACGGCGACGTACTCGACCAGACGCAATTGACCGCCGACCTCGTCGCGATGGGTTACCGCCGGGAATACCAGGTGGAGCACCGCGGCGAGTTCACGGTTCGCGGTTCGATCGTCGACGTGTTTCCGTCGACCTCAGACGTCCCGTTTCGCATCGACCTCTGGGGCGACGAGGTCGAACGCCTCACCGAATTCGGCGTCGGCGACCAGCGGAGTACAACCTCGATCTCAGAGATTGCGCTCTTCCCGGCACGCGAACTTGTGTTGGACGACACCATTCGAGAGCGTGCCGAGCTCTTGATGGCCAGCGAACCCTGGGGTCGTGACCAGTGGGAACGACTTTCTGAAGGCGACCTTTTCGACGGGATGGAGTCGTGGCTTCCGTGGCTCGTCGAACGCGACGAGGTGCTCTTTGACGTCATTGGCCCCGACGGCATCGTGATGCTTGTTGAGCCGCGTCGGTTGCGAGACCGGGCGGCGGACATCTTGGCCGAGGAAGCCGACCTCGCCCGGACGCTGGCCAGAACCTGGGGTGCGGTACCCGACGACGACCCTAGTGGCGAGGCAACCGCCGATCTGCCGAGGCTGCACCTGCCGTTCGATCGTCTGCTCACCGGTTGTGATGCTCCTGCATGGACACTGCCACTGACGCCCGACGGTCCAAAGACGCCGGGAATTACCGCGTCCGGCTGGGATCCGGTCATCGGCGACGGCACGAGTGCGGCGCAGCGGCTCACCTCGCTACTCGATAGGGGGTACAGCGTCACCGTTGGTGCCGATACCACCGGCTCGGGCGCCCGGTTGACGACACTGCTTTCCGATCAGGGTGCCGACCTGCTCTTTGACGATGGGCACGACGCCGATCTCACGGCCCCCGGCGGACGAATCACGGTCGCACCACTCGAGCGCGGCTTTGTCATGCCGGGCAGCGAACTCGCGGTGCTTACCGAAGCCGAGGTGACAGGTCGACGCCGAGCACATCGCAAGGCTCGCCGACGCAAACGCGATGCACAGGCGTTCTTTGATGATCTCAAGGTCGGCGACCATGTCGTGCACCAACAACACGGTGTCGCGAAGTTTGCCGGAATGGTCAAGCGGGCGATCGGCGGCGTCGAGCGCGACTACCTGTTGCTCGAATACCGCGGCAACGACAAGCTCTACATTCCGACCGAACAGATCGACACGGTTCGCCACTACACCGGCGGCGATAGCCCGTCGCTGAGTCGACTCAACGGCGCCGAGTGGCAAAAGACCAAAGCCAAGGTGCAGTCCGCGGTCGAGGAAATCGCGCAAGAGCTCGTCGTGCTGTACCAAACTCGAATCTCGACGCCGGGTCACGTCTTTGCCGAGGACACACCGTGGCAACGCGACCTTGAAGGGTCGTTTCCCTTTCAGGAAACACCCGACCAGCTTGAAGCCGTCGCGGCGATCAAGTCCGACATGGAACAACTCGCACCGATGGATCGCCTCGTCGTCGGCGATGTTGGTTTCGGCAAAACCGAGGTTGCGCTGCGAGCAGCATTTAAGGCGGTGCAGGAAGGCAAACAGGTCGCGATTCTTGTCCCGACGACCCTGCTTGCATCGCAGCATTATCAGACCTTCACCGAACGGATGGCTGGCTTCCCGGTGCGAGTCGAGGTGCTGAGCCGGTTTCTCACCAATGCGCAGGCAAAAAAGGTCACCCAGGGCATCGCCGACGGTGACGTCGACCTTGTCATTGGCACCCACCGGCTGCTTTCGGCCGACATCAAGTTCAAGGATCTTGGACTGCTCGTCGTCGACGAAGAGCAACGGTTTGGCGTGTCGCACAAGGAGTCGATTAAGCAGCTTCGAAGCAACGTCGATGTGTTGACCCTCACTGCAACGCCGATCCCGCGAACGCTCGAAATGAGCCTCACCGGAATTCGTGACCTCAGCCTGCTCAATACGCCACCGGCCGATCGTCAACCGATCCTCACCTACGTCGGTGAGTATGACGAACGTGCGGTGGCCGAGTCGATCCGTCGCGAGTTGCTCCGCGAAGGGCAGGTGTTCTTCGTTCACAACCGGGTGATGGACATCGAACATGTGGCGGCATCGCTGCGCGACCTGGTGCCTGAGGCGCGGGTAGCTGTCGCACACGGCCAGATGGATGAAGGCAGCCTCGAGCGGGTGGTCATCGACTTCTGGGAAGGCGAGTACGACGTGTTGGTTTGCACCACGATCATCGAGTCCGGCATCGACATGCCGTCGGTGAACACTCTGGTTGTCGACCGCGCCGACCTGTTGGGTCTTGGGCAGTTGCACCAGTTGCGCGGGCGAGTCGGACGCGCCGGCCAGCGGGCGTATGCGTATCTGTTCACGCCACCCGACAAGGTGTTGTCCGAGGAGGCCTACGAACGACTCAAAACAATCGGCGAGGCCACCGAACTCGGTTCGGGCTTCAAAATCGCTATGCGCGACCTTGAGATTCGTGGCGCCGGCAACATGCTTGGCACCGGTCAGTCGGGACACATTGCGGCCGTCGGCTACGACCTCTACTGCCAGATGGTTACCGAGGCCGTTTCCGAACTGAAAGGCGAGAA
Organism: uncultured Acidimicrobiales bacterium; assembly: GCA_938015295.1. Lineage (GTDB taxonomy): Bacteria > Actinomycetota > Acidimicrobiia > Acidimicrobiales > SHLQ01 > CALLQB01. Next base: position 26,989 of record CALLQB010000047.1, on the reverse strand, counting down.
GCCTCCGGAAAGTATCGAGATCACCATCGATCTTCCCGTCCCCGCGTTTCTCCCCGACGACTACGTCAGCCGCGAAGAGCACCGACTTGAGGCTTACCGCCGACTGGCTGCGGTCACCACCTCCGAACAGGTCGCCGACATCGAAACCGAATGGCAGGATCGCTACGGTCCGCTGCCACAACCTGCCGAGGCACTGCTGGAAGCCGCACAGTTGCGAGCTGCCGCCCACACCTACGGCATTCGCGACATCACGGTCACCAAGGGGCCTGGCTTTGGCGGTCCCGCTTTTGTTGCGCGGGTGTCTCCAGTCGAGCTTCCCACCAGTAAACAGATCCGCATCGACCGCCTCTACGGCGAGTCGGTGTACAAACCCGACTCGCAGCTCTTGTCGCTCGCGTTTAAGAAGAAATCCGATCTTGTCAGCCAGCTGCTTGGGGCGATCGCCGATCTGGTTCCGCTACCTGAGCAGGCGCCTGTCGAAGATAGCGATCAAACCCGTGCGAATAGTGAGGTCCCGCAGCAATGAACGCCATCTGCGCCGCCTAGGCTTGTCTTCCGTGAAACGTTCTCAGGTATTTGTGTCCCGTCTCTTCTGGATGGCCTTGCTCGGCTTTGTCGGCATTGCCGCAGCGGCATGTGGATCAGGTGTCGGTGCAGGCGGTGCAGCGATCGAACTCGGCAGCGAGTCATTGGCTCGTTCCGACGTGCAGGACTTCGCCGGAATGTTCGGCACGCTCGGAGCTCCTGCCGACACACCAGCGGCCGAGGTGACCCCTGCGTCGATCGGATCAAGCCTTGAGTTCTGGGCTGTCAGCGCGGCAATCGAACAGGAACTTGGCGACAACATCACCGATGCGCATCGCGAGGGCGCCAAGATGTGGGCCGAGTCGCAGTTCCCTCAAGTCGCCGAGGACACGCCGCTGTTCGAGCGGCTGCAGGGTTATTGGGCCAGCCGGCTTTCGATCCCCGAACAGGAACTTCGCGACCAACTGGTTGCGGTGAACGCCGAGCAGGGCGAGCAGGTCTGTGCTTCGCACATCTTGGTCGATACCGAAGAAGAAGCCAACGAGCTCATCTCGCGTATCGAATCGGGCGAAGACTTTGCTCAGGTCGCGGCGCAGTTCTCAACCGACACCGGAAGTGGTGCAAACGGCGGAAGCCTCGGCTGTGCGGCGCGAGGTCAGTATGTACCCGAGTTCGAAGATGCGGTTTGGAACGGAACCGACGGTGAACTTATCGGACCGGTCGGTACCCAGTTCGGCTTTCACGTCATCCTTCACCAAGGTTTCACCGAGGGTGGATTCGTGTTCGAAGAGGTCGAAGAAGAGCTCCGCAACCTTGTCTTCGACGAACGAATTGGTGCAGCGATTCTCGCCGCAAACGTGCAGCTCGACCCACGCTACGGCGAGTGGAGCAGCGATGATGCTCGCGTGGTGCTGCCTGCCGGCGCCGAGACAGAGCTCCCCGACCTCGAAGGCCTGACCGACGAAGGCCTAACGGAGTAGACCCGCAGCAGGCTCGGTGCTGATTAGGCTTGACACTCTATGAGCGCCACCACTGCACCCGCTGTCGAGTTCCCTGAGGAGTTGATTGTCGACGCGGCGAAAGAATCGATGCTGGCACAGGTCCTTAGCGAGGCTGGTTACGACTGCGTTTCGGCGAGCGGTCTTGTGCACCGGATCATCGAAGCCAACGATGCTCACGATGATGCGAGCCGACTTCGGGTGCCCTTTGTCCCCGATAGTGTCTGGGCCGACCTCGCCCAAGTAGTGAGCAAAAGTCGATCTCGCAGCCGTCGAATCGCGGTCGTCTCACCCGCCCTGACACTGCTCTTGCCCATCTGGCAACACGTCATGCCGAGTGCGGTCGCGGTAGTTCCCGAACCTCAGCCCGGCTCAGAGGAAGCGGTAGCGACGGCGCAGTATGCCCAGGTCTACCCGGGGCACTTGTCGATGCACGACATCCAAGACCCGGTTGTTGACCTCGCTGGGCTTCGTCGGGTTCTCGCCAATCGGGCTGCCTGGAGCAGCCGGTGACCGGCGAAGCTGCGCAGAACACCTCGCGCGACCTGGCCGCCGAGGTTGAGGCGCTTGAGCTAGAGGTGCGCGTTCTTCGCGCCCGGTTGGCAGCGGCCGAGCATGACCACGCTCAGGTAACAAAACGTAAACAGCGTCGGATTGAAGCATTGACCGAGGCGCTTCGCGTCGCGGAAATTTCGGCGTCGTGATTCGGGTTTTTGGCGGCGACGTTGCGCACGTCGTCGCGTCATCGGCTTCTTCCGATGTTGTCGAGTTGCCGGTCCAGCGAACACTCCCGGCCGACCTCGCCGTTGAACTTCGTTCGGCCGCGGCGCTGGTTGTGCTCGATCCGCTGGCCTTTCCGTTTGAAGCGTTGTGTTCTGGTCGCGAGGTGCCTCTCGTTGTCGTGTTTGACGAGCAGATCGACACACCAGCCGAGATCATCGCCCAGCTCGGGTCGGTGCTCTTTGAGACGTTGACAAAGGGAGAACTGGTTGTTGCGCCTGCCGGTCTGCGAATGGCGTTGGCCGGCCGGGGCTACAGCTTTCGCGTTGCCGATAGAGCGGACGTTCCAAAGGAGTCGTTAGTGCATCTGGCTCGCTCCCTCGATGTCGCCGCGATCCGTCGACACTTGGTGATCGGGCGATTGTTTCGGCGTTGCTTCGACGGGGCGCTTGCCGAACTACCAAAGGAAGTCGAACCGCTCCTTGGCTGGCTTGACGGCGGCGATGGCGAGTTCGATTTTCCGCTGCAAGAATTCGATGCATCGAGCGACCGAACGAACTGCGCGGTCGTGTCGTTTTTCTTGGCCTCTCGCAGCGACGAACAAAGCTTGTTGTCCCTCGAGGAATTGTTTGACGCCCTCGAACCCGGCGGCTCCTGCGTGGTGATTGAACAAGTTTCAGGTGCGACCCAGACCACAACGGTGCAGCGCGTACTGAACCTGGTCGCCGAGGCCTCAAAACGTCACGCAGTTCTCGCTGAGATGACCACCGCTGCTTGTGCCGATGACGCGGGAAACATCGAGAGATTCGCTGCAGTTCGAGTGCGCAGAATCGGTTGTTCGCGATGAATGCGAAGGCGATATACGTGCTCGCCAACGACATCGTCCCGGGGTCATCGATGCCCGTCGCTGCGCCCGGGCTGCGGGCCTCCGGACTGGTCGATGGGTTGGTTGCCAACGGGCTTGCTGCGCAGTTGGTGACGCCGACCGGCAACACCCCATCGCCTTGGAGATCGCCTGTCCCCCGACCGGGTTCACCCCGAGCAATCGCGGTACGTCCGGTCGACCTTCGCTCGTTCTTTAGCACCCGCGCTCCGGCCACCGTCATCATCACCAACTTCAACTACATCGAGGCTGTCGAAGGCATCGATGGCCTCGACATTGTGTTCGACCTGTTCGCCCCGAAAGTGCTTGAACTTCGCTGCGGGGTGCCGGCTCCGGCGGCGGCTGCTGTTGCCCGGGCGACCGAGCGAAAGATCCGCGCACTTCAGTCAGCATCAGGGTTTCTGGTCAATGGCCGAAAGAAGCTGCCCTACCTCAGCTCATGGCTTGAGCGTGCCGGGGTCAAAGCCGCTCCGTCTCGGGTCGCGGTGGCCGAGATGGCTGTTCCCGCGTCCCCATTGGCACCTGACACCGACGGGCCTCTCCGTCTTGTGATGGGTGGTTATGTGCAGAAATGGAGTCGCCCTGGGGCGTGGCTCGACGTTGTTGCCGCGCATCTGCCGGCGGATGCCGTTGTCAGTATTGCGCTCAACTCGCATTGGGGAAACCGCAATCGGGGCCGCGACGTGGCGCTGGGTGACCTTGCGCTGCATCCGGGCATGAATCGTGTTTCGTCCATGGCCTTCGAGCAATTCCAGGAACTTCTTTCGACACATCACGTGATGCTCGATCTGTTCGAAGACACCGAGGAGCGGCGGCTGGCCATGGTTACAAGAACCGTCGTGGCTCTCGCGAGCGGTGTCCCCGTGATTCACCCACCGTTCACCGAGGTGTCACCGTTAATCGAGAAGTTCGACGCCGGTTGGCTGGTCGATGCTGGCGACTCCGACGCTGTCGCTGCCAGCGTTGCCAGCGTCGTTGCCGACCGCGCCGGTGTTCGCGCGAAGGCGGCAAACGCACGCAAACTTTGGAAAGCACACTTTGATCCGGCGGTGGCGACCAAAGAAGCAGCGCTGTTGATTCGCCGACTTCACGATGAGGCGGACAAGTGAGCGATCCTGCTGCACTCTCTGGTCAACGAGTCTCGGTGGTGGCGCCTCACTTCAATCTTCGTGGCGGCATCATCAAGCTGCTCGACTACGCGCAACATTTGGCGGCGTTGGGTGCCGATGTCGCGATCTACAGCGACGACTTTGTCGAACCAGCCCTTCCGCTTTTTTCGGTCCCGCGATTGGCCCGAATTGCCCAAGACATCGACTTTCGCCCACTTCGGCCAACCGTTGCATCGCCTGGCTTGGAGATTCGCGAGAACGATCTGGTGCTTTTTACGTGGCCGCCCGACTTTGTGCTGTTGGCATCGCTTGCTCCTCGCGGCTTCGAGCATTGGCGGTTTGTGCATCTGGTACAAAGCACCCAACACCCCAATGTGTTGTTCGCGAAAGGCTACGGTCGTCGCCTGCTTCGACAACCGGTATCGAGGGTGCATGTGTCCCAGCCGGTCGCCGCGAGTTGCGCAGATTTTGTGCCAGCCGACGCCGAACAAACAATCATCGAAGAGGGCCACGACTGGGAGTTCTTCGCCTCTGGGGCGCCGCGGCCCGACGCCTCCCCGGCAACGCTCAACGTTGGGTACATCACCTGGAAGAGCCACGTCGGGGCCGTCGTCGAGGACCGCTTCAAAGACAACGCAGCCATCGAGTTCCGATCAATCGGTCATGTTTCGACCTGGCCAGAGCTGCGCGACCTGTATCAATGGAGCGATATCTTTCTCGGGTTTCCCGATCCTGAGGAAGGGTTCTACATGGTGGGTTACGAAGCAATGGCCGCCGGAGCCCTGGTCGCTCTTCCCGACGTTGGCGGCAACCGGGCCTACTGCACGTTTGGCACCAACTGTGTGCAGACGCGGTACGACGATGCCGACTCCTACGTCGACGCTATCGAACTGCTCGGCCGGTTTTCTGCCGCAGAGCGAAGCGAGATGCGGTCGGCGGCTACGGCATCGGTTCGACGGTTCAACCTCGCTGACGAACGCCGCCAGGTCGGCGACTTCTTTGTTCATCTTCTGCAGAAAAGTTCTTCGTGACACCACCAGCAACACCATCCGCAGCAACGCCACCCGGTCCGCAAGAACAAGCAGCGTTGCCAAAAATTGTTGTGGTCGGCTTGGGGCCCTCCGACGAACGGCTCCTTACTGCCGAAACGGTGCGACTTCTGGCCGATGCTGCCGACGACGACCGTCTCGTGCTTCGAACCCGACGACATCCGGCCGCTGCGGTGGTTCCGCACGCACCCTCCTTTGACGACGTCTATGAGACGGCCGATTCTTTTGAGGAGGTTTACCAGACCATCGTCGACCGCCTAGCCGACGCGGCCCGCCAAGGAGAGACAATCGTCTATGCCGTTCCGGGCTCGCCCATCGTCGCCGAGCACACGGTCGAGTTGCTGCTAGCCGATGACCGGGTCGCCACCGAGCTGGTTCCGGCGCTGTCGTTTGTTGATCTCGCCTGGGTGCGCCTCGGCATCGACCCATTGGCAGAGGGCGTGCGCATTGTCGATGGGCGAGACTTTGCCACCGCAGCAGCGGGGGAGCGAGGGCCGTTGCTTGTCGCACAATGCGATCAGCAGCACGTGTTGAGCGACATCAAACTCTCGGTGGATTCCGCAGAAGTGGCCGAACCTATCGAAGTCACCGTGATCCAGCGGCTTGGTCTCGACGACGAGTTGATCTCGACGGTGCCATGGGATGACCTCGACCGGTCGGTCGAACCCGACCACCTGACATCGATCTACATTCCGCGCCTTGCCGCACCGATTGCCGGCGAGATGGCCCGGTTTGGGTGGCTAGTCGAACGGCTTCGCAAGGAGTGCCCGTGGGACTCGGCGCAAACCCATCAGTCTCTGCGCAGACACCTCCTTGAAGAGGCCTACGAGGTTCTTGAGGCCATCGATGAACTCGACGAAGAAACCGGTGAAGGCTTCGAGCTTCTCGAAGAGGAGTTAGGCGACCTGCTTTTTCAGGTGTTCATTCATGCCGAGTTGGCGGCAGAGGCCGGGTATTTCACGGTCGCCGACGTGGCCCGAGGCATCACCGACAAACTGTATGGCCGGCATCCGCATGTATTTGGCGCCGGGGCTGACGACGACAATCCAACGGTCGATGAGTTGTTGACCGATTGGGAGGCTCAGAAAAAGACGGAGAAACAGCGGGACTCGGTCATGGACGGTGTTCCTGCGGTGTTGCCAGCGCTGTTGTTCGCGTCGAAAGTGCAAAAAAAGGCCGCTGGCGCCGGTCACCCGGTGAGCATCGATCGTCACTATGACTTCGGCGACATCGGCGACATCGGCGATGAAGCCGCTTTCGGCGATGTGTTGATGGCAGTCGTTAGCCAGGCGAGGGAGGCAGACGTCGACCCTGAGCAGGCCCTACGTATGGCTGCGAAACGGGCCGAATTGGTGTTCCGCGCCCACGAAGCAGCGGCCGATGAACATGCTGACGAAGAGTGCTGAGCAAAGCAGCGCAACCGCGGCGGCTCAGCCTGCCATAGACTTACGCCGTGGTTGATCTAGCTGCGAGTCCGCAGGTACCTATCTCGGTGTCGACCGTTACCCCGGTCTATCGCGGCGCCGAACACCTTGAAGCGCTCGTCGCTCGTCTCGATGAGGTCCGCACGACGTTCCGCGAAAGCGATGCACCGATCGAGCTGATCGAATCGGTGTTCGTTGACGACGGTGCCACCGACGGATCAGGCGAGGTGCTCGAAAAGCTTGCCGCAGCGCACAGCTGGATCACGGTCGTCACGTTGTCGCGAAACTTCGGACAGCACCCGGCGACGGTCGCCGGCATTCTGCACGCTGGCGGCGAATGGATCGCCACGATCGACGAAGACCTCCAACACGACCCGGTCGAGATCGAAAAACTGTTGCGGGTTGCCGCCGAAGGCCGCCACGACCTGGTGTACGCAACGCCGTCGGGTACCAATCACTCCCGGGCCCGCGGGTGGTTTAGCAACACTTTCAAACGGTTGCTCGTCGCCCTTTCGGGAAACGAGAGCCTTGCGCAAGTACAGAGCTTTCGATTGGTACGCGGCGATATCGCCCGAGGCGCAGCCGCCGCTGTCGACCACGAGACGTATCTCGATGTGGCACTCAGCTGGTTTACCGACCGGGTCGGCTCGGTCGAGATCGAGATGCACGACGAGCGCTTTCAGAACTCGGGCGAGAGCGGGTATGGCTTCCGGTCGCTCCTTAGCCATGCGCGTCGAGCCATCATCTCCAGCCAGGCAAAAATGCTCCGCCTCGCAGCCTTCGTCGGGTTGGTTTCTGTCGTCGTCGCTGCAGCTCTCGCGGTAAGGGCGGTTATCGGTGTGGTTACTGGCGACGTTTCCGACGTAGCTCCCGGCTGGCCCTCGCTGTTCATGACGTTGCTGTTCTTTGGCGGCGTTCTCAGCACCCTTATGGTCGTGTTGCTTGAGTATTCGGTGAGCGTCGCATTGCATCTCAAGGGCAAACCGGCATTTTTTCCGGTTGATCGCCGGCGAGATGCGCTGCTACGGAACTACTTTGCCTCGTCGTGAGGACGATTGATCTCGATGACCTGAGCCGTGTGATTGTGCTTGGTGAGGGGCAGATCGGCACCGCGATTAGTCGTTCGCTTGTCCGAGCGAGGCCGTCGGTGGGCGTGCACAGCCGCACCGATTGGAGGACCCCGGAAACGGCGTCGTCGTCGATAGCCGCCGCTTTGGCCGAGATCGAGCGCACGACCGCTCCTCGCGGCGAAGGCATTACCACGGTGGTGTGGTCGGCCGGCACAGCGGGCATGACCACGAGTCAGCAACGCTGTGATCACAATCTTGAGACGATGAAAGCAGCGGTGTCGGCGGCGCTCGATTCGGTGCCAGCCCACCGTTCGCGCCGGTTGCACATCATCTCGTCAGCAGGCGCGCACGCTGCGGGGCGGCCGCGATGGCCGGCTACCAACGATGTTGCCGCCGCCGAACCGCCGCCAGCCGAGGTGCCCTACATCAATCTCAAGTTCGCCGAAGAAGCGTGGGCCAGGTCAGTCGGCAACTCGGCAATTCACCGGGTTGCGTCGGTCTATGCACGCCCGGGCGACCCGGGTCGTTCGGGCATGGTGGCCGCGTTGGTGCGAAACGCAGCGCGGGGCAAGGTGACGCCGATCTATGGCCGTTGGTCGACGGCTCGCAACTATGTCCACGCTGACGATGTCGGTGAGTTCATCTCGCAAAGGATCCGCTTTGCCAGCGACCTTGGCGGATCCTCGCGAAGCGACGCCGATGAGACTCTGTTGGCCAATGAGACACTGTTGGCCGATGAGACACTGTTGGCCGATGAGACACTGTTGGCCGACCGACGAAGCTACGCGATCGGCGAGCTGATTCGGCTCGTCTCGACCGCCCTGCGAAAGCCGGTGCCCGTGCAGATGATCGAGGCTGACAACGCCGACAATCACACCTTCAATCCGTCGCTGATCTCCAGCGGATTTTCTGCCCGCCCGCTGGCGACCGCCATCCGCCAAATGCTGGTCGACTTGCAGCGACAATGAAGCGACAATGAGTAGCGCCAAAAGGGTAAATCGCGACAACCTGACGGTTGGTGGGCTCACGGTAGCCAACTTTGCGCTCGTCCTGAGCGTGTTGGTAGCGATCTCGCTGCTTGGCACTGAACAGTTCGACACAGGCATCGTCAACGTCTGGTCGATCTGGGGAATCGCACACGTGTCGATCGGGCAAACGCTGCAGGTCATTACCGCGCTTCCCCGGGCGGGGAGTCGGACGAAGTCGTGGCTAGTGGTGGTGGGTACAACGTTGCTGGCTACAGCGGTGGTTCTCCTTCTTCGTGATCGGCTTTTCCCGAGTTTGGGACTGTCGTGGTCATGTGCCGCCATTGTTGGGGTCGTCGCGGCCGGAGCGTCGGGAGTGCTCCGGGGCGACCTAGTTCGCCAGCGACGGGCAACCGCTTCGTTGGCGGTGGTGTGCAGCGAAAACGCTCTTCGTGCACTGCTCGTGGTGTCGTTTCTGGCCTTTGACGTTGGCGCAAGTCTTTTGCCGTGGTCAATCGTCTTGCCGTTTTTGCTGTCGCTTCCGCTGTTACTAGCGCTTGGTACAGCAAGGTCGGGCAACCCTGACCGCGCCGTTGCTGACCTGTCTGACTCGCCTGAGATGTCGGCCACGATGGGCGGTGCCGCGTTGACGATGATTCCTTCGCTGGTGTCGTATGCGCTTATTCCCGTACTTTCTGCCCTCGACAATCTGCCCTCGACAATCGACGTTGATGCGCTGGCGTTCGACGCCGCGCTAGCTCGAGGCCCGGTCCAGGTTGCCGTGTTTCTGGCACCCAAGGTGCTCGAGTGGATGATCGACCCTGCTACCAGCGGCCGTCGTAGCGCCCTTGCTACGCCGGCGATGCTGGCTGCACTATGTCTCGGTTGTGTGGCAGCCGCAGCGCTGGTCGGGTCGACCTCGTTCGTTGGTCGCGTTGCGCTCGTAGCGGTGGTCGGTGCCACCGGGCTCTGCGGCTACGCAGCGTTGCTCGACTCGGTCGATCGCGTGCAGGGCGGTCGGCAGCTGGCGTTCACAGTCGTCTTCGCAACTGCCGCCTTTTTGGCCGGTGCGGCGAGTGGCGACGTTGGCGGCCTCGCACCCATTGCTTGGGGATGCACTGGTGCGATCGGCGGATTGGTACTCGCCGGACTGCTCGGCCAGCCCCGAATCGAAAGGCGCACCACATGATCATCGTCGCAGGGATGCATCGGTCGGGTACCTCGCTCACCGCGCAGATGCTCCAATCTCTCGGAGCCGACTTCGGTGCGGCCGACCAGATGTGGGAAGCCGATCAATGGAACGCGAACGGCTACCTCGAACGACGTGACGTCATCGACTACAACAGTCGCCTGATCACCGGAGTCACCCGCACCGACAACCGTTTCACCGCGGTGGCATCGCAGGCGTCGTATCTGCGCATGCCCAAGCAGCCGACGATTGCGGCACGGGCAGCGAAGGAATCGGCTGGTTTGTCAGCGGTAGGGGAGCAGGTCCAGAACCTTGCGGTGAAGGACCCACGCTTCTGCCTCACCTTGCCCTACTGGCTTGCGACACAAGACGTTGAGGCCGTGGTGGTAGCGCTTCGACATCCCTCAGCATCGGTTGCTTCGCTGGCCCGCCGAAACCGGCTACCAAAGGCTGTCGGCTACCGGTTCTGGACCTGGCACATGGCTGCGTTGTTGCGCTCAGCGCCCGACGACGCGGTGGTTGTCCGCCAAGACGAGTTGGTCGGCTCCGAACCGCAACAAGCAATCGACCGCCTGGCGGTGGTTGCCCGGTTGGCCGACAACCGACCTCGGTCGAAACCCAATCAGCAAGAAACAGCGAGCGAGCTCGCAATGCCGCTTTCTGCGAGCGAGCGCGCAATGCCGCTTTCTGCGAGCGAGCTCGCAATCTCCCAACTCGACCCAAGCTTGGTGCATCACGAGCCAGATGATCGAGGCGTTCCCGCCGCCACCCTCGATGTCTGGGAACAATGGTTGAGCCGGTGCTGACGGCCTGAAGCGCCGATAGCCTTTTTCAAGCGCCAGAGATTTTGAGCGCCGAGAGCCTTCGGGAACCGTCGAGAAGAAAGTCCACTGCCCTGTGAGCGAAATTGAGCTGGTCCACGCCCGAGAAGTACTCGACAGTCGGGGTAATCCCACCGTCGAGGTCGAGGTGGGCCTTGACTCGGGCGCACTCGGCCGCGCTCTTGTGCCCAGCGGCGCATCGACCGGACAGTTCGAAGCAGTCGAACTTCGCGACGGCGGCGAACGCTACAAAGGCAAAGGTGTGCTCACTGCTGTGGGCAACGTCAACAGCGAGATGAGCGAGGCTCTTGTGGGCCTCGACGCTCTTGATCAGCGCGGCATCGATCACGCAATGCTTGCCCTCGACGGAACGCCCAACAAGGGCCGCCTCGGCGCCAACGCAATCCTCGGCGTGTCGCTGGCCGTCGCACACGCCGCTGCAACCGAACTCGATATGCCGCTCTACCGCTACGTCGGTGGCGCGAACGCGCACGTTCTGCCAGTGCCGATGATGAACGTCATCAACGGTGGCGAACATGCCGACAACAATGTCGACCTGCAGGAATTCATGCTCATGCCAGTGGGAGCGGCATCGTTCTCCGAAGCGCTCCGTTGGGGTGTCGAGGCCTATCACACGTTGAAGGGTGTGCTCGCAGATCGTGGCCTCTCGACCGCCATTGGCGATGAGGGCGGCTTTGCGCCGAACCTTGGCTCGAACGAAGAAGCCGTGCAGTTGCTCGTCGATGCAATCATCGCAACCGGTTTGACCCCGGGCGACGATATGGCCATCGCCATGGATACCGCGTCGACCGAGTTCTACAAGGACGGCAACTACGTGCTCGCTGGCGAAGGCCGGACCCTCAGCTCTGACGAGATGGTGGGCTACTTGGCCGACCTGTGCGAGAAGTACCCGATCGTGTCGATCGAAGACGGCATGGACGAAGAAGATTGGGACGGCTGGAAGACGCTGACAGAAACGCTTGGCGACAAGATTCAGCTGGTCGGCGATGACCTGTTTGTCACCAACACCGAACGCCTCTCGCGCGGCATTGACACCAGCACCGCCAACTCGATTCTGATCAAGGTCAACCAGATCGGTTCGCTGACCGAGACTCTCGACGCAGTCGGCATGGCAACCGCCGCCGGTTTCACGTCGGTCATGTCGCATCGGTCTGGCGAAACCGAGGACAACACCATTGCTGACCTTGCGGTCGCAACAAACTGCGGACAGATCAAAACGGGCGCACCAGCGCGAAGTGACCGGGTGTCGAAGTACAACCAGCTGCTACGCATCGAAGAGAGCCTCGGCGAATCCGCTCGATTCCTCGGACGCGCAGCGCTCGCAGGCGATTCGTGACCCGAAAGTCAGGCTCTCCACGAGCGCAGCGAACGATCACTGTTCCAGCCATCCTGCATCCACGCAGGCTGGCTTGGGCTGCGCTGGTTGTGGTGACGGTGGTCGTCGCCGTGATGTTTGTGGTTGTGCCGGCAACCTCGTGGTTCGAGCTTCGCTCTGAGGTCGAATCACGGCGCAGCGAATTGAGTCGTCTTGAGGCCGAGACCGTTCGACTCGAGCAGCGAATTCTCGATCTGCAAACCGACGAAGAGATCGAGAGGATCGCTCGATCTGAGTACAACCTGGTGTATCCCGATGAAGAGGCCTACGCGGTTCTTCCTCCGCCGGTACTCGCTGAAGCGGGCGTTGCGGAATAACGCGAACCGGTATCGAGGAATTCTCTGTCGATGGCTTCTTGCCTCCGTCGTCACTTGGGCTAAGTTCACGACCGACGGATTTTTGTCATCGACCCAAAGGGGATTGCGAAGTGCAGGTCTCGATAAACGTCAACGGGAGCTCTCAAGCTCACGACGTTGAAGCACGAACGCTACTAGTTCACTATCTACGCGAATCATGCGGACTTACCGGCACCAATGTCGGCTGCGATTCATCGTCGTGTGGAGCGTGCACGATTCACCTCAACGGTGAAGCAGTAAAATCTTGCACCGTTTTTGCGGCGCAGGCCGACGGCGACGAGGTCACCACAATCGAAGGCCTCGCCGACGGCGACACCCTTCACCCAATGCAGCAGGCATTCCACGAATGCCACGCCCTGCAGTGCGGTTACTGCACTCCCGGCATGGTCATGGCAGCGGTTTCGCTGCTCGATGAAGAACCGAACGCCGACGAAGCAACGGTGCGCGAGGGTCTTGAGGGCAACCTCTGCCGTTGCACCGGCTACCACAACATCGTCAAGGCCGTGCTTTCACAGTCGGGTGGTGGCCAGTGATCCCCGCAGCCTTTGACTACAAGCGCGCTGGCTCTGCCGAAGAGGCACTTTCACTTCTTGGTGAATACGGAGACGACGCCAAGCTTCTCGCGGGCGGCCATTCGCTCATCCCGCTGATGAAGTACCGCTTGGCTTCGCCGGCAGTACTCATCGACATTGGCAAGGTCTCGGACCTCTCCTACGTTAACGACGCCGGAGACCACCTAGCGATTGGTGCGTTGACCCGTCACCGCGACATCGAAATCAATGAGCTCATCGGCAGCCAGATGCCGCTGCTCGCCGCCGCCACGCGTAACGTCGGCGATCCACAGGTTCGCCATCGGGGCACCATCGGCGGAGCAGTAGCTCACGGCGACCCAGCATCGGATATCCCTGCCGCAATGCTTGCACTACGGGCCACCATGGTTATCGCCGGTCCGAGCGGCGAGCGCGAAGTTGCCGCCGACGACTTCTTCTCGGGTTTCCTTGAGACCGATCTTGGCGACACTGAAATGTTGAAGGAAATTCGCATAGCGAAGGTTCCCGACGCGACCTACTCGTTTCAAAAGTTCAACCGCCGGGCCCAGGACTGGGCGATTGTTGGTGCCGCAATTCTGGTGAACAACGGCAGCTCCGGTGTTGGCCTGGTCAACATGGACAGCAAACCAATCCGTGCCGCAGCGGTAGAAGCGGCGCTCAACTCGGGCGCAAATGCAGCAGACGCTGCGGCCCAGGCAGCTGAAGGTGTCGAGCCGCCGGCTGACCTGAACGCAACAGTTGACTACCGTCAGCATCTCGCTCGGGTCCTCACACGCCGAGGCCTCGAAGAGGCCGGTCGCTAGCACCATGGGGCTCCTAGCGAGCCCCTACGCTTGACCTATGGCAGAAAAGCACGCCGCCGACGTGGCCGAGTTGATCGAACAACTCGGCCACCACGATTATCTTGCCGACGAAGGCCTCGCCACAGCAATCTTTCTGGCGATCGCTCTCGAACGCCCGCTTCTCCTCGAAGGTGAGGCCGGCGTCGGCAAGACCGAGGTGGCAAAGGTTCTTGCTCGATGGACCGGCGGCGAACTCATTCGCCTCCAATGTTACGAAGGTATCGACGTCAACCAAGCGGTCTACGAGTGGGACTACTCGCGGCAGTTGTTGCACCTTCGCACTGCGGAGGCAACGGGGCAGGCATCGGGGGCCGATGCAGCTGTTTTAGAAAACGAGCTCTACTCCGAGCGATTCCTGGTTCGCCGTCCTCTCCTTGAGGCAATTTCGTCCACGGCCGAAGCTCGACCGATTCTCCTCATCGACGAGGTCGACCGAGCTGACGACGAGTTCGAAGCGTTCTTGCTTGAGGTGCTGAGCGAGTACGCGATTACGGTTCCCGAACTTGGCCGGTTTGTCGCCGAGAAACCGCCGATTGTCATCATCACGTCGAACCGCACCCGCGATGTGCACGACGCGCTGAAACGTCGGGCGTTGTATCACTGGGTCGAACACCCAACCTTTGACCGAGAGCTTGAAATTTTACGCCTGAAGGCGCCGCAGGTGTCCGAGCAGTTGGCCCGCCAGGTTGCGGCAGCCACTGCGGAGATTCGCTCGTTTGGTTTGTATAAACCCCCGGGTGTTGCCGAAACCATCGACTGGGCGCAAGCGTTGAAGTTGATCGGCGCCGAAACTATGACGGTGAACGCTGCCGACTCGACCCTCGGAACGCTCTTGAAATACCGCGAAGATCAACAGCGGGTGCGCGGCGTGGGCCTTGAAGAAATCGTCGCCAAGGCCATTAGTATCACCGGCTGACGTGACCCCGTCGACCCCCACTTCTGAGCCGGTTGTGCTCGGGTTCGAGCACTATGCAATTGGCTTCGTCGATGCGCTGCGTCGAACCGGGCTAACCGTGCCGGTAGGTCGCACCCTTACCTTCATCGACGCAGTGACCGCCTTGGGCGTCGATGATGAAACACATGTCTACTGGGCCGGACGGTCGACCTTGCTTGACCGCCCCGAAGACACCCCGCTGTACGATGCGGTGTTTCGGTACTGGTGGAATCAGGACGAACGGGCGTTGCGTGAGAGCGCGGTCGAGATTGAGACGGTCACCATCGCCGTTGACGAAGAAGAACCCGACGACGATGGCGAGGCCGGCGACGACGAGGGTGACGAAGACGGCGAGATTCAAGAAGTGCGTTTCAGCGCCGCCGAGGTGTTGTCGGCAAAGGACTTCGCCGAATGTACCGACGCCGAGATGGCCGAGGTCTACGAACTCATGAACCGGCTTCGCCTGGCCGGCCCGTTTCGGGAGGCACGAAGAAGCGTTCGTACAACGAGGCGTGTCCGGCCCGATATTCGACGCACCGTGCAACTCGCTTTGCGTTCTGAGGGTGAACCGATTCGCCGGGCGTTCGTTGAACATGGTGAGCGACCGCGGCGTGTGGTCTTTCTGCTCGATGTAAGTGGATCGATGGAAACCTATTCACGCGTGCTGGTGCGGTTTATTCATGCGGCGGTTGTGGGTCGACAGCGGGTCGAAGCGTTTGCCCTCGGCACTCGCCTCACTCGGTTGACCCGCGAGCTTTCGTCTCGCGACCCGGACTCGGCACTGGCGAAAGCTGCTGAGGCGGTCGAAGACTGGTCGGGCGGAACTCGACTCGGCGACGGGCTTCGAATGTTTAACGACCAATGGGGTCAGCGAGGCATGGCCCGAGGTGCAGTGGTCGTTATTTTGAGCGACGGTTGGGACCGTGGCGAGCCTGAGGTGATGGGTGAGCAGATGGGACGGTTGCATCGTGTTGCGCATTCGGTGGTGTGGGTGAACCCGCTCAAAGCGTCGCCCGGGTACGCGCCGCTGGCGGCCGGCATGGCCGCAGCGTTGCCACACGTCGACACGTTTATCGAAGGCCACTCGGTCGACTCCTTGTCGAACCTTGCCAAGGTCGTCGTCGGGGTCTGAGGTAGTTGTAGCGGCGTCGGGGGTTCTACGCTTGACCCATGCGTGAGTTGCTGAACGATCTCGACCGATGGCAGAAGAAGGGCAAGAAGGTCGCCCTCGCTCGCGTGGTCGACCTCGAAGGCTCAGGACCAAGGCTTCCTGGCGCCGCTATGGCGGTCAATGAAGACGGTGAAGTCGTTGGCTCGGTCTCTGGTGGCTGTGTCGAAGGCGCGGTTGTTGTTGAGGCGCTCGAGGTGATCGAAAGCGGCGAGCGTCGAACAGTGACGTTCGGGTACAGCGATGATGAGGCCTTTGCTGTCGGGCTCACCTGCGGTGGCACCATCCACCTCTTTCTCGAACCCCTCGACTGGTAGAGGTTGTCGTGACCTCCGCAGATAGTACGAACGAGACCCCGATCTTTGAGGCACTGAAGGTTGCAATCCGGGCAGAAAGCCCGGTGGCGCTGGCGACGGTTATCGAGGGGCCAAACACCGGCGCAAAGCTGTTGGTGGCGCCAGGCGAGACATCGCAGGGCACCCTTGGCACGAAAGACCTCGATCGTGTGGTTGAGCGCGATGTGTTGGGCGAGTTGGCGTCGGGCCGATCCGGCATCCGCCACTACGGCGAGAACGGCGAAGCGCGCGAGGAAGCGGTTTCGGTCTTCATCGAGTCTTTTGCTCCACCGCCGCAAATGCTTATCTTTGGCGCAGTCGATTTCACGGCTGCCCTTGCTCGTGTTGCCAAGATTCTCGGCTACCGAGTCACCGTCTGCGATGCGCGACCGATCTTTGCCACGACACAGCGGTTTCCGATGGCCGATCACGTGGTCGTCGATTGGCCGAACCGGTTACTCGAAGATGTGGGCGACAGTCTCGGCGAACGAGACGCGGTGTGTGTACTGACCCATGACAACAAGTTCGATGTGCCGGCCATCACCCACGCTCTCGACACTGCGGTGGGGTATATCGGTGTGATGGGATCTCGAAAGACCCATGATGGCCGTACCAACCGACTGCGCGAAGCCGGAGTCGATGATGCCGGCCTCGATCGCCTTCGGTCGCCTATCGGGCTGGATCTTGGGGCCCGCACCCCAGAAGAAACCGCCATCTCGATCTGTGCCGAAATTATTGCACTACGAACGGGACGGACCGCCCCAAAGCCGTTGCGCGACACCGAAGGCGCCATCCACCAAACCCGAAATTTTCACCCATAGCGACCGGAAACGGTCGCTATAGAACAACAGAAGCTGAAGTTAGGGCTGTTTGGGTGGGCGGACCGAGAAGCCGGCTCGCCAGTTCGTTCGGGTTTGGTCATCGATGCTGAGCCGCCACGTGTACCCGCTACCCGCTGTGACGGGAAGCGTCGCGAAATTGATCGCCAGCGGCACGCTGAGTGGTGTGCCTGCCCGAAGACCAGCGGGCCGGCCCGCCTCAAACCGCCCGGCGACCATGACCGGCTTGCCGTTGTTGGCGATAACCGGATGTCCGTCTTCGTCGAGCAGATCGAGCTGCCACTGATGCGAGATATTCGCTCGGTCCCACGGGACCTGGATTCTAATGGCGATGCCTAGGGGCTGCGGTCGTGGCCCAACAACGGTGATGCCGCCACCCAAAATGTAGAGCTTGCCTTCGGCAACCTGGGCAGAGTCGGCCAGCAGCACGGTCGCATCGAGTTCTGAGGGCGGCGCATCGAGTTCTGAGGGGGACGGATCAACTTCTGAGGGGGGATGGTCATTCTCGCTGCTCATGCCCCTGAACGTAGACTGATCTCCACGGCAATCGAGCAGTGGGCCTGCTCCAGGCAGGGGTCAGTAGGCGTCCGAAGGGGGAACAGGCAGTGCCGTTCGCTAGAGTCGCCGGGTGACAACTGCAGGCATACTTCTCGCTGCCGGGGCCGGAAGCCGTTTCCTCGGTTCAACGCACAAACTTCTTGCCGACTTTCGTGGCCAGCCTTTGGTGCTCGTTTCACTGCAACCGGTGCTTGAGGCCGCGTTCGACGAGGTGGTCGTGGTTACTGGCGCGGTCGATCTCACCGCTGTTCTTCCCGAAGATGTCTCGATCATCGAGAACCATGAATGGGAGCGCGGACACGCATCGTCGCTGCAGGCGGCCGTCCATTACGCCGAGACGGTAGGGCATGAGGCGGTTGTTGTTGGTCTTGCCGATCAACCGTTCGCCACCGTCGACGCCTGGCGGGCGGTGAGCGAGACCGAGGGCGACATTGTCACCGCCGTTTTTGAAGGCCATCGACGACCACCGGTAAAGCTCACCGAGATTGTGTGGCCTTTGCTGCCAATCGACGGCGACGAAGGCGCACGAGGCCTCTTCCGATCAAGACCAGACCTTGTCAAAGAGGTAGTTTGTTCGGGTAAGCCCTTTGATATCGACACCCTGGAGGATCTTGAACGATGGACCTGAACAACTCGTTTGAAGTGAAAGCGCCTATCGACGAAGCGTGGGTGATCGTCAATGATGTCGAGCGGATCGCGCCCTGTCTGCCCGGGGCTCAGCTCCAGGAGATCGAGGGCGACGAATACCGAGGCATCGTCAAGGTCAAAGTCGGCCCAATCACCGCCCAGTACAAGGGCGCCGCGACCTTCGTCGAGCAAGACAAAGAGAACTACCGGGTCGTGCTCAAAGGCGACGGCCGAGATACCCGTGGCGCCGGAAACGCGTCTGCGCTCATCACCGCACAGCTTTCACCCATCAGCGACTCGGTGACGAAGGTCGATGTCACCACTGACCTCACCGTTACTGGCAAGGTCGCGCAGTTCGGCCGTGGCGTGATGGCCGACATCAGTGGAAAGCTGATGGGTCAGTTCGCCGAAAACCTTGAAGAACTGCTCGAAGACGACGGCCCGACGCCCGAAGCTGCAGCCGCTGAGCCGGTCGCCACTGCCGCAGCCACAGCCGCGCCGAGCGCTGCCGCCGCAAGCCCCACCGAGACCCCGACGGTTCGTAAGATCGACATGGCCGAGCCGGAAGCGGTCGATCTGCTCGACACAGCAGGAGCTCCGCTGCTGAAGCGTGCGGCCCCCGTTGCAGGTGTCGTCTTGTTCTTGCTTTTGTTGCGTCGGATCCTTGGTGGATCCTGAAACAGCCGAGGCCGACCGGCTGATCGTTGCCGAGCTGCTGGGGCGCCCCCCAGCAGGAGCCTTTGACGTAGTTGTGCGCGACGAAAACGGAATTCCCGTCGTTATCCGCAACGCGCCATTGCTTGACAACGGTCGGCCGATGCCCACCAGGTATTGGCTTGTCGGTGCCGAAATTCGTTCGGAAATCGGTCGGATCGAGTCAGCCGGTGGTGTCAAAGCTGCCGAGGAAGCGGTCGGGCTTACCGCGATTGCCGAGGCTCACCGCCACTACGCCGCCGAGCGCGATGCACTTATCGACGAAGCCTACGAAGGCCCTCGGCCCCACGATGGCGTCGGCGGCACCCGTCGAGGTGTCAAATGTTTGCACGCGCATTACGCCTGGTTCCTCGCCGGGGGACCCGACCCGGTGGGGCAGTGGGTGCAAGACCGCCTTGACGAGCGGCAAGCGCGGTCTTCGGAGCTTGCTGGCGATGCCACGTCTGACGAGCGAGGCAACGGCTAGTGGCAGACACGCTCGAGCGGGTGGCCGCAATAGATTGCGGCACGAATTCGACTCGTTTGCTGATTTCCGACGGAACCACCACGTTCGAGCGTCGCTCAACCATCACCAAGCTTGGTGATGGCGTCGCGGCGACAGGGGTGTTGAGCCCCGAAGCCATCGAGCGAGTCGGCGCTGTCTTGTTGGAGTATCGCGAACTCCTCGATGCGCACAACGTCAGTCGGGTACGAATTGTTGCCACCAGCGCTGCCCGCGACGCTCGCAATAGCGACGAGTTCTTCGACGCCGTTGAACGCGCCGTCGGCGTCCGGCCCGAGCTTCTGACCGGCGATGAGGAAGCTCAGCTGTCG
Source organism: uncultured Acidimicrobiales bacterium (assembly GCA_938015295.1). Lineage (GTDB taxonomy): Bacteria > Actinomycetota > Acidimicrobiia > Acidimicrobiales > SHLQ01 > CALLQB01. The sequence continues at coordinate 7,103 of CALLQB010000047.1, read as the reverse complement.
TTTGACGGCGCTACCGCCGACCTCGATCCGGCAGCTGGTCCGTATCTTGTGGTTGACATCGGTGGAGGATCCACCGAGTTCGCGTTTGGCGCCGCACGCTTCGAAGCAGGCATCTCTATCGACGTTGGTTGTGTGCGTCTCACCGAAACCTATATCGAGCACGACCCACCGCTGCCCGAAGAGCTGGTGGCCTGTTTGTCGATCACCGAAGCGCATCTTGACGATGTCGCACGGCTGCATCCAATGATGGGTAGTGCAGCCACGATGGTTGGCTTGGCGGGCACGGTGACCGCAGCAGCGGCGATCGAACTCGGCCTGCACGAGTACGACGCCGAGCAGGTTCACCACTTCACGCTCACCAAGGCAGCGGCCGAAGACGTGTACCGCACGGTGGTCACCGAGTCGCTCGAAGATCGCCTGCATAACCCGGGACTCGAACCGGATCGGGGCGAAGTCATCGTGGGCGGGATGTGCATCCTTGTTCGCGTGCTGCGCTACTTCGGTTTCGAAGAATGTTTGGTGTCAGAGTCCGACATTCTCGATGGGCTAGTCCGTACGATGATCGATGACGACGGGCGGGTGCCTGAGCCAAAGTACGGAGCGACATGACAACGTTGTTTGGACGTCGGGTTTTGCTGCGGCCTCTGGTTGCGAGCGACTTTGACCAATGGCGCGAATTGCGGCGCCGCAACGCCAGTTGGCTCCTCAAGTGGGAACCGCAGCGATTGCCCGGCCACGCTGATCCGGTCGAGGATGTGCAGGCATTTTCTGTGCGATGCAGCGCTCGACAACGCGAGCGTCAGGTTGGCAGCGCATACGGATTCGGTGTTTTCGTCGGTGGTGCCTTTGCCGGTGAAATGAACATTTCGTCGATTCAGCGCGGACCATTTCAGAGTGCGTACATCGGGTACTGGATCGACGAAGCACAGGCCGGCAATGGGTATACCCCCGAGGCGTTTGTTGTCGCCGCAAAATACGCGTTCGAGGATCTTGGACTCCACCGCGTGCAGGCATCGATCATCCCGCGAAATGCTGCGAGTCGGCGCGTGATGGAAAAGTTGCAGCTTCGTAACGAAGGAACAGCGTTGCGGTACCTCGAAATTAACGGCGTTTGGGAAGATCATGTCCGCTACGCCATGACCGCCGAAGAATGGGCGGTCAGGCGCGAAGAACTTGAAGGCGCATGGCTGTAGCGCTCCCGAGGTGAACCCGTGAGACCGGCAACTATTTCGAGCTGATGCGGTCGCGCAGCTTGCTGACCAGATTGACGAACTCAGGCTCGCCCATCGACCAAACCTGCGTGTCGATTTCGTGTTCCACCGACTCCTCAGACGTGCGGACGAATTCGGTGTCGACGATTGTTTTCTTTGTGCGCAGAACGAGCTCGCGCGGAGCCGCTGCGGCTTTCTTGGCCATCGAGATCGCCTGATCGAGAAGTTCGTCGTCGGGAAGGCAGCGCCACGCTAGACCAACGCGTTCCGCTTCTTTGCCCGAGAGGACTTCGCTGAAGAGCACCATTGCCTTGACGGTTTGCAGGCTGGTGTCGTTGCGGAGCCGCCAGGTGTGGCCGCCGCCGGGAGCGATGCCAATTTGGAGGAAACGGCTGTCGAACTTCGCCGATTCGCCTGCGAGCACGACGTCGCACGCCAAGACAAAATTCATACCGGCGCCGACGGCCGCACCGTTGACCGCCGCGACGGTAGGTAGCGGAGTGTTGGCAAAGCGGAGAAAGCCCTCGTACACCGCCATCAGGCCGTCGCGGCCGCCACCTGCCAGCAAATCCTCGAGGTCGGCGCCGGCAGAAAAGGCGGGTGCAGCACCGGTGAGCACAATGGCGCCGATGCTCTCGTCGGCCTCAATCTGGTCGAAGAGGTTGTTGAGTTCGGCGCTCATCGGAAGGCTGGCGATGTTGCGCCGGTCCGGATCGCTGAGGGTGATGACGGCAACACCGTCTACGTGCTCTAGCTGTACATAGTCCATGCGGTCATCCTTCCACGGTTGCTACGGTCGGGTCATGTCCGCACCGCTCGCAACACTTGGCGAGGTCCTCTCGCAGCTCGAACCCTCGATTGGTTCGAGCGACTACGGCGAGGACGAGATCGCCGACCTTCTGCAATCGATCGACAAGGAACTGCACGCGGTTGTTGCTGCCGCCGGCATCGACCCGTCGCTATTTCCTGTGCGGGTGCCTAAGGGCCGCATCACTGCGGTCCTTGCCTGCCCAGCGAAGGTATTGGCCGAGCTTGGTAGCGAGATTGAGCCAATACATTCGCTTCGCGGTGCGGTTGCCGATGTCGCGGCTGTGGGTGCCGCTATGTCGCCGAGGAAACCCTTTGAGCTGATCGATGTGCTCGAGGCGGTTGCGGCGATCGATCCGGAGAATCCGGGCATCGATATGTGGCGGAATGCCAACAGAGAAGAAAAGAACCTCTACCGCGAGCGTCTTGAACCGTTGTCGGCCTCGGTACAGACGGCTTGCGCCGGGGTGCCACAAGACTGGGTTGTGCGGCCGCAGTTCACGAGTCAGGTGCCATTCGTTGATGGCAAAGTGCTGGCGACCGCCCGGTACGACATGTTGTTGTCGAAGCCCGGCATGCCGCGCAGCGCTGTTGTGGTTGAGGTGAAGGCGGGTGCGGCGCACAGCGACCACCGTGCCGACGCATTTCTGTACGCGTTGATCGAGAGCCTACGCAGCGGCTATTCGCCACTAGCGATCGTCACGATCAGCACCGGCGATATCCCTGTGCTTGTCGAAGCGGTGAACGGCGGTGTGCTCGAAGCAGCCTCGCGGCGTCTTGTTGCGGCCGCAAAGGTTCTGGTGTCGATGGTTGCACACCCGAACGAAGCGCCCGCCCAGCAGCCAGGCCCCCATTGCATGGTTTGCCCGCTGCGCGGTTCGTGTCCGTCGGTCTCTCCTTTGGTTGCTGGCGGATCGCGTGACTGATCGCAGCCCTCGTGAGATTGGTCAGTACGCCCGCGAATGGGCGGCCGAGCGTCTCGCTCCGGTGGCGATGCAGACGGCGCCGGGCCGATACGGCGACGCCGACGACTCCGAGCGGGTGAGGCTCGCCAACTTTGGTTTGACGACGATGCTCGACTGCGAGGCGCGGGTTACCGGACTCGGCGGGTTCGATGGCTGGGACATCTTCAAAGCGACCAGATGGTTGGGCGTGCGTTCGTTTCACCGTTATGTGTCCGACGATGGTGTGACCACGGTGCAACGGGCGGTCCGGTCGACGATGGCGAATACCATCGACGACGCGAAACCTGACTCTGACTTTGTCGATGCGTGGATGAAGGATCAGACCCCTGCGGTTCGAGCGCTGCTCGCTGCCCGGGCAGGAGGATGGGTGGCCTCGTTGCTCGAAACTGTCCGCGATCATGACTATGAGGCCGAGGCGATACGGCCGCCGCCGGTCGACGGCCCTCCGATGCGTTTCTACCTACCCGATCGCGCCATGTTGATCGAAGCTCGCGTCGACGCGCTGTATGGCCGTCGCAACCCTAAGGGGCAGAGTTCCGAAACGGTGCTGGTCATGGTCAATGCGGTGGGGGTCGTTGACGAAATTCTTGCCTTCGAAGGCATGGCGACGACGTTGGCAACCGGTATTGCGCCCGGTTTCGTGGCCGCGGTGATGCCCAAGCTCGGCGCGGTCAAGAAGATGGCGGTCGATATTGCGTTGATCGAACGGGGTCTTGTTCTGGCCGAACGGCTAGCCGACCTCGAACTTCGCTCGAAGGATGGCCGAGGCGCTGCCGGTGTGCAACGTTCGGCATCGTTTTTTGGTTGCAAGGACTGTTCGCTCTCGCCAGATTGCGGTGCATTTGCCGAAGCCCAAGCCCGTCCGGCACTTTTCGGGGGCCTCCAGCAACCCGATCAGCCAGCGCCGGCGTCGTGAGCCGCCCGGTGATGCTGCGGTGGTGACGATCTACTGTGCAGGCTGCTCGGGCGAGTTCGACCCAGCCCACTGATCAACCCACTCGAGCATGTCGGCGGTGTTGCCGTCAGGGCGCTCTGCGGCCGCATTGCGATGCAGACGGAACAATGCCCGAGCCGACGGAACGAGTTGCTCAGGCAATTCTTGGAAGAACCGCTGGACGTTTGTGCGGGTGTGCAGAAAGACGAGCAGTTCGCCAGCGACGCTTCCGTATGCCGGGTTGGCGCTGTCGGCGTTCGCTTCGAGAGAGTTCGGGCCGTCAAGGAGAAACAGCCACGAGCCGCGGAGATTCGCATCGATCGTTGTACTTGTCAGCTCAGAGGTGCCGTACTTCCCGGTTACGGGAACCTGAGCCGTCGCTTCAGCTGAGCGTTCGTCAAAGGGATGTTTGGCCGGGACGACGCGAAGAGAGGCTTGCGGAAGGTTGATGACCCTGCTGGGTGTCGGGTCGGGATGGCTGTTGAAATCGGCAGGTGACATCGCGAGCGGTCGGGTTTGCCCATCGACACGGAAAAGCGCACCGTCGCCTCGCACGACGACCGGGATTGAGGCCACGCTGAGCCCGTCGAGCTCAAAGCGTGAGTCGGAAGCTTCATTTCGACGCCAAAGAAACAGCCAAACTGCGAGAGCCGCCAGAAAGATCAAGCCGAGAACGCCGAGTCGCATCAGCTGAGTGCTGAGCGGCGTGGAGTCGGTGTTGACCTCTTCGCTTCGCAACGTGTCAACGACCACGATGCCCTCGGCGGCATCGGTAAACTCAAGGCCGTCGATTGTCGTGGCCACAATTTCGACATCGATTGCGGCGGGTCCGACAAAGTCGATGGGGACGTCGACCGTTCCGGTGTAAATGCCGTCATCGGCGCCGCTGTCTTGGAGGTTGACTTCGAGCGTTTTGCCGGCCGTGTCGGTCACGACGGCGCGAGCTGCGACGTTCACGCCGGTGATAGGGCGTCCTTCAAGGGTGCTGACTCGGGCACTGACGAGCCCGGGTTCGCCAGCCGTAAAGTTCTCGTTTTCGACAACCGCCGACTCAAGGTTGGGGAAGCGGGTGACTAAAAGACGTGCAGGTTCGCTGTCGGGCGAGGTTGATTGTGCGGCGACAGTCCACTCGCCTTCGGAGAGTTCGTTTGAACCAGTTGGGATGACCGCAACCGTGACCGACTTTTCGTCGATCCAAGTGGCCTTCGCTACTGCGCCCGAGATGATGATCTCTCCCTCACGTTCGAACGACAAACGCGCCCGGTCGTCGCCGTTTGGGTGGGTGATGATGAGTTCCTGCGACGGATCGGAGAATTGCGCAGCGACTTCAAAGCGGTCGATGAGTTGGTCGACCGCAATCGGCAGCGCGCCGAGGCATTCCTCGCCTTCTGCACACACCGCGATCGAGCTACGGGCGACGTCGGCTCCGGCGACGCGGCCGGTGATTGCGCCGAACGAAAGCGAAAGTTCATCGCTGGAAACCGAGGTAAACACGCCTCGGTTGCCGGTGAGGTCCTTGCCACATACCTGGCCGGGCGCCCGACCAACCGTGAGTGATTCGAGAAGGTCGGTGGTGATGAAGTCGGATTCGGCGAGCGCGATCGTGACGAACCTGACGCCAGCGTCGTCGAGTTGAGCCATGGTGCCGTCTTCGTCGTCACACAGCGCTTCGCGGCCAAGTACTCGTGCTTCTGCCACCGCTTCGGCGTCGACGATTTCGATGCCTGGTGCGTAGTTTTTGGTTGTGCCGAGGTCAGCCTTGAGCTGCGGTGTGGTTCGGGCGGCGATGTCGTAGCCACCATCAGCAAACAACAGGACGAGGTTGCAGGTTGCGGGGTCGACGGGGTCGAGCGTGTCGTAGGCGCCGCCAAGAGCGTTAGGCAGGTCGGTGTCGAGACCAGATTGTCGATCAGCGAACGCATCGATTTCGGCTTCGAGGCGGCTGGCATTCGTGTCGTTGAGCGGTACCCATTCGCCCGTGCTGTCAGTGAAATCGGCCGAGAAGCCAGCTACCCGAGCTTCAACGTCTTTCTCTAACGAAAGATCGAGAAAACTCTCGAGCGCGAAACGAGCAGCCGTGATGCGTTCGTCGTCGGGGTCGGTAAAGCGGAGGCTGCCTGATTCATCAAGTAAGAAGAGAACCCGAACGTCTTCTGCAGCTGCGACGCAAGATGCCACCGATTCGACTCGGCCGCTTGATTCTTGAGCTGAGGCTGCCTCGGAAAGTGCGACCTGAGCCAGCAGGCCAACGCTGAGCGCGACAAGCATACGCCCAAAGATCTTTCGAGAAATCCGGGAGGATGGCAGGGGGGTGGACCATTGAGATCCACGGAAATGTTCCGTACGTAGACGCACACTTCTAGTATCGGTCGGACTTCAGGATATTTCAGTCACGGGCGAACCTGTCACAGGGGGAGTGCAGTATTGAGAGGTGGAACCAATCTCGCTTCGATTTGCTCGAACTGCTCGGCAGTTGGCCGACACGTCTCGGCGCCTCGGACTTGTTGCCCCATCGTTTCGAAGCCCACCACGGCTTACCGAGGTCGATCGAACCATTCGGCGCCGCGGAAGCAAGGCCACGGTTGCTGTGCAGCTACGCGACCGACCGTGGGGCGCGGTGGTCGCCGACATGATCGAGGGGATCGTTGTGGCCAACAATTTGACCGCTGGCGACGCTCATCGACTGCGAGCCCAGCTGTGGGATTCGGTCGAGCCACCCGAGTTGCGTGTCGCTTAGCTAACCTGTCGTGGTCGCCCGGGTGGTGGAATGGTAGACACGGAGGGCTTAAACCCCTCTGAGGAGGAAACTCCTCGTGCGGGTTCAAGTCCCGCCCCGGGCACTACTCATTGTGGTTTCGACAACATGCCAGGTGATGCGACTCCCCGACCTGCCGAATCGGGGCGAGCAGAAGTGTAGATATAGGGGTAATCGTTGTTGTCTTTGGTGTAGCGCCGGGGGCGGATTGCTCATTCGCCGCCATCGGCTGACAGGAAGTGGTGACGACGTGCCGTTAGGAGCGCTCCTGAACGCGAGTTGAGCGTCGACCGAATGGATCCTCCCGCGGGAGCGACTGAACAGCGCAAAGTGACGTTTTAAACACTGACGGTCACCAAATGCGTCCGCGGGAGCATCTGACTAGCACAGTGTGATCAAACTGCTACCCAGGGTGAGCGATTTTCGTTCGT
>CALLQB010000046.1 GCA_938015295.1 uncultured Acidimicrobiales bacterium | reverse complement strand
TGGGGGATCATCGTTGCGTGGAGGTCAGCCTCGACCATCGCGTCAACGGTGGCGATCGGAAGGGGATCGCCGACCGCCTTCTCAGCGTTTGCGTCAATGAGGTCGAACAGGTCCTTGGCAGCGTCGAGATGTGTTCCCACGGTTTGTTTCCCCCTAAGAGAGCGTTAACTCACAACCGTATAGCGACGGGCGTTCGTCTTCGACTTCGACTCGACGGTCAAGATCTCTCTGTCTACGCGGTCGCTCGGTTGAGGCTCAGCCTTCCTCGTCGCCCGGGGGTGGCCCATCGGGACGCTCTGGTCGGCCGCCGTCGTCGGCTGCGCCGGCGACGGTTTGGCCGATGAGGCATTGAATGACGAGGTTCTCGGCGGCGTTGTTGGCGTGGTAGTGGTAACCGTCGCCGATGTCATGGCCGTTGCACTCATCGAGGTTCGCAGCTGCTGCGTCCGCGAGGGGGCTGTGTACCGGGAAGCCGTCCATCGCGTAGGCGAACATCGCGGTTTCGTCGTCTGAACTGTCGCCGACTTCTGAGCAGCCGGTGGCGCCGTGCAGGTGGTAGCCGTCATTTGGGTTGTAGTGCCCGCCGCAGTCGTCGAAGGCAGCGATGGTGTAGGCCGACAGGATTGCGTCGACTGGAGCTGAGGCCGCGATGACGATGCCATCGAGTGTCACGCCGAGGTTGCCTCGCGTTGTCGCCGAGGTCTCTGCGAGCACCGGTTCGGTGGGAATTTGCAACGTTGATGGAATGGCTTCGCCGTTCTCAAGCCAGTCGAGTTGGCCTTCAACGCAATGGTTTTGCAGTGAGGGATCGACGTCGGGGCGGGCGGCGAGGTCGAATTCTTCGGCTGTTTCGGTACGAAAGATGTTGCCGTCTTCGTCGTACATCAGCCAGTTGTCGTCGCTGTAGAGCTCAGCGAGGTTGGTGAAGAACTGGCCGTCGAGTTCGTAGACGCCGTTGCCATCGAACCAGATCCCGCCGGCCTCGGCGGTGTCGGTGATCGAGGTCGGGCAGAATGGCCCGGTGTCGTAGGTAACCGGGTTGCCAGCGACGGTAATCGTGTAGCACTGCGTCTCGGCGCCGCCGCTAAGCGTGCATGACTCCGTGGCAACCTCATTGGCCAATGCACCGTCAAAAAACAGGTCAAGGTCGACCTCTGTCGTTGCGGCCGTATCCGGCTCTGGGTCGGCGGTCTCGACTTCATTGGTATTCGGCTCGGAGTCGGCGGTCGTGGTCTCAGCCACGTCGGTGTCTGGGTCGACGGTTTCAGCCGTGTCCGGCGCTGGGTCGGCGGTTGTGTTCTCGGCGATGGTCTGGGCGCCTTCGTCGCTGCCGGCTGATCCGCAGGCTGCAGCGATCAGCGCCAACATCATGCCGAGAGCGAGCAGTCGGGCAACGGTCTTCGTGAGCATAGAGAACTTCTTTTCTCAAGGGGGTTTGTTTCGCCTGACTGTAGAGATGCCTCCTGTGAGAAAGCTGTGGGCGTAACCGTTCTGTGTCTTTTTCTTCCTGCTTATGTTTGGTGCGCTGCCTGCCAGCCAGGCCTGCTGGCGCAACCAGCTTGGGAGATTCAGACGTCTTTGCTTACGAGCACGCCAGCTTGTGAAAGTGCCTCGATGTCGGCGGCCTCGTAACCCAGCTCGGCCAACACCTCGTCGTTGTGCTCGCCGAGTGCGGCGGCAACCAAGTCGAGTTCGGGCTGGGCTGAGAGTCGGATGGGATTGCCCGGCACGGCCACTTCGCCGAGAACAGGGTCCGGCACGTGGCGGATGGCGCGTCGGGATTCGAAGTAGGGATGTCCGACCGCTTCGTAGGGAGCCAGCACAGGCGCCGACGGTATGCGGGCATGATCGAGACGGTCGAGAACCTCCGCATTGGTGTCGAACGTTGCCATCCAGTCGGCGATGAGATCGTTCAGCTCGTGTCGGTTCTTCTGGCGACCCAGGAGATCAGCGAACCGTTCGTCGTGCTCCAAGTCGGCGCGCCCGATAGCTTCGCAGAACCGCGCCCATTGCCCCTGCATCACATGCACGGCAATCCAGCCTTCCGGCGACTTGAAAACCCCCATCGGGCTATTGATCTTGGATTGATGTCCAGAACGGGTGGGTTGCCATCGCATGCCCGTGAGTGCAGGCCCCTGGACGGAAATTTCGTGCATGTGGAAGAGCGCGTCGACCATCGAGATATCGATGTGCTGACTTTCGCCGGACCGTTCACGATGAAACAACGCAAAGCCGATGCCCGCAGCCGCGTGCACGCCTGCGCCGACATCACCAATCGACGCACCGACGGGCATTGGTGGGCCGTCGGGTGCGCCGGTCATGTGCATGATCCCGCTCATTGCCTGGGCGATCATGTCGAACGCTGGTTTGTCTTTGTACGCGCTGTCGCGTCCATAGCCAGAAACCGACGCCATGATCAGATTCGGAAACTTTGCGTGAAGCTCAGACCAGCCAAAGCCTCGCCTCTCAAGCACACCTGGGCCGTAGTTCTCAACGAGTACGTCGGCCTTCGCCAGTAGCCGGTCGAGGACTTCTCGCCCAGCAGCAGTGTCAAAGTCGACGCAGAGGCTGCGCTTCCCCCGGTTCTGTTGCACGTGATAGCCGCTCCGGCCGTCTTTGTGAATCGCATAGGTGCGTGCCGGGTCGCCGTGGGGCGGCTGTTCGATCTTCACCACATCGGCCCCCTGCTCGGCAAGCAGTCGGGTGACGGTAGGTCCCGCCAGATACTGGGTCATGTCGACGACGAGGATTCCTTCAAGCACGTTCACCCTGCCGACCGTAGCAAGGCCACGAGTTGGGGAGCAGGGTCTCAGCCAAGGTTGCTGTGTGGGCTGATGTCGGGCGACGATGGGACGATGACCGCCGCTCCAGATATCGCGTTGGCGTCTGCAGTAGAGCAGCGTCGCCTACTTGCCACCGGCGAGTTGTCGGCCGTGGAGCTGCTCGACGCCGTCGTAGCCCAGCATGACCAGCACAACTCCCAGCTGAACGCGGTCGTTTTCACCCAGCTCGACCAGGCGTATGCGGCCGCCCGGGCCGCCGACGCTTCGCAGGTTGCGGGCGAGCCGACGGGTGCGCTGCACGGCCTGCCGATGACCATCAAAGATTCGATCGACGTTGCAGGAATGCCGTCGACCTGGGGCGACCCGGTACACGCCGAATACCGGCCAAGCGAAGACGCAGATGTGGTGAAGCAGCTGAAGGCCTCAGGCGCGGTGATCTACGGCAAGACCAATGTGCCGAAACACCTTGGCGACTGGCAAACCTATAACGCCATCTATGGGCGAACCAACAACCCGTGGGACACCTCGTTGCGCGCTGGCGGTTCGTCGGGTGGGTCGGCAGCAGCGGTTGCCGTTGGCATGGCATCGCTCGAGGTTGGCAGCGATATCGGAGGCTCGATTCGTTGGCCAGCGAACTACAACGGCCTGGCCGGCCTCAAGACCAGCTTTGGCCTGGTCTCCCAGCATGGTCACAGCTTCCCTGGCCATGAAGGAACCGTCGACCACAATGTGCTGGGGCCAATCGCCCGAACCGTGGCCGACCTTTCGCTGGCATTGCCGGTGATGTGGCAGTCGCACATGCGTCCGCTGGTGACGAGCAAGACCACGCTGCGAGACTTCACGGTGGGGGTTCTGCTGAACAACCCACTCGGTGATCAAGATGCCGCGGTCACCAACGTGCTCGAGTCGGCAGTCAGCCTGTTGGCCGACCACGGCGTTACGGTAGTCGACCCGCCCGAACTCGACTTTGTCATCCGCGGCCACGAGGTCGGACTCGAGTTGGGTCGGGCAGCCGCATCGGGACCCGACGACCCGCCAGACCAGGCAGCTCTCCAACGGTTCCTCGGTGGCGGCCGCGACTATGCGGCTCTCATGGCCTACGGGTCATGTATCACCTACCGCCAGTGGATCGACCTCAACAACGAACGCGAACGGTGTCGCCTCAAGTGGCGCGACTACTTCGCCGATGTCGACCTGCTTGTCACCCCAATCACGCCGACCACGGCACAACCTCACGACACCGATCGTCCTTTTAGTGAACGCACGGTGCTCGTGAACGGCCAGGAGCGGTCCATCCTCGAACAGTGGTTCTGGGCAGGGCTCGCAAATCCCACCTACCTGCCAGGGTTGGCGTTGCCCGCAGGCTTGGCAGCCGACGGTCTGCCCGTTGGTATGCAAGTGCTCGGCCCGTTCATGGGAGACCTCCTCGCCCTGCGGTTCGGTGAGCTTGCCGAAGTCGTCCTCGGGCATCCGCTTCACACATTGCATGCCCGCCTGTGAGCCCAGCTCGTCGCCTAATTGATCGCTTGGTTAGTTACTGCTCCTGACTATTAGGCTGCGGCTCATGACTACAGATTCGTTTGATCTCACCAATCAGGTTGCCGTTGTTACGGGCGGCGGCACAGGCATCGGCGAGGGCATCGCCAAGGTGTACGCAAACGCAGGCGCAAAGGTTGTGGTGGCTGGCCGCCGCGTCGAACCCATCGAGCAGGTCGCAGCCGACATCAACGCTGCGGGTGGCGAAGCCATCGCGGTGCAGACCGATGTTACCGACCGTGGCCAGCTCGAAGCACTCGCCGACGCTGCGGTCGAGCAGTTCGGTTCGCTATCGATTTGGTGCAACAACGCCGGTGGCTCAGCCCTGCGAACTCCGCTGACCGAGTTGGGCCGCGACGGTTGGGACATGTGCTTCGACCTCAACGTGAGTGCTCTCTGGGAGGCGTCGGTCATCGCCGCCGACCGCATGGAGAACGGTTCGATTCTCAACATCTCTTCTGGAGCTGCGCATCGTGGTGTTCCCGGCAGCGGTCACTACGCCGCAGCTAAGGCAGCCGTGAACTCGTTGACCAAAACCTTCGCTCTCGAGCTTGCACCTCGGGTGCGCGTGAACTGCATCTGCCCCGGCTGGATCGAGACCGACATCATGATGACGGCGATGAGTTTCACCAAGGAAGACCTACCCAAGGTGGCCAAACACATTCCAATGAAGACGATGGGCAAGCCCGAAGACGTCGGCATGGCCGCTCTGTACTTTGCTGCCCCATCGGCGGCGTGGGTAACCGGTCAAATCCTCGACATTTCTGGTGGTCCGGTCGTCTGATGGTGCAAGCCTTCGGCTGTCTCCAATCCTGGCCGGTTAGATCTCGACGTCGAATACCTGTTTGAACCGTTCGGCGTATTCGTCTTCGTCGGTGATCGTTCCAAGCTCGATCCAGTCGTCGTGGTCGATCCGATCGTGACGAGCCGACATCTCGGGAGCGCACCAGCTCACCGGATACCGCAACTGCGGCTCATCGGTGGTGATTGCGTGTTCGATGACCTTGCCGACCTCGAGCGGATCGGTCGCGTGATTTCTCCCCGCAATGTAGAAACGGAACATGTGTCGGTATTGCGTGTCGTACGCGCCTGACGAATTCGGCGCATCGACGTTTTTCGCGAAAATCGACGACTTCGTCACGCCGGGCTCGATGATGGCGACTCGGATCCCAAACGGTGCGATTTCCTGGGCGAGTTCTTCGCTGAGACCCTCGAGTGCCCACTTCGATGCCACATATGGAGCCTGGGCAAGCGACGCGATGCGCCCGGCAACCGAGGTGACATTGACGATCGTGCCGCTGCCGCGCTTGCGCATCGACGGCAAGACCGCTTGCGTGCAGCGTGTGGCGCCGCAGACGTTGATATTGAATACGTCGAGGAACGTCTCTGACGGGCATTCCTCTACCACGGAGTTTCCGCCGACTCCGGCGTTGTTGACCAGATTGTCTACCCGGCCGGTTAGCTTGAAGATTTGTTCGAAGCCGGCCTCGACCGAAGCGTCGTCGCCGATGTCGAGTTCGACGAGTTCGACTGTTACGTCTGCATCGTCAGCCAGGGCAAGCAGCTTGTCGGCTTTCGTCAGCGAACGCACTGTCCCGACGACCCGGTGTCCGGCCGACGCGAGGTGGAGTGCTGTGGCACGACCGATGCCGGAATTTGCTCCGGTGATGACGGTAACCGGGGTGGGGTTCTGCGGTGCTTCCATCTACACGAGGCTAGCCAATGGGGTCGATTAGGGTTTGTGCGGAGTCACAAGCCTTCCGCGACGAAAGCTGAGCCGAAATGAGTACGTGCCTCAAGGCAAGTGCGCGAACGAGAGGTGTTGCGTGAGCCTCAACATCTGGCGAGGCGCCGATGCAGCGGCCGGTTTACTCGCGCTTGCCGAGGCGGCCGATCAGACCACCACATCGTGGCTGCCGTCGCCTCCGGTCCTCGACGGCCAGCGAACGGTGATCGAACAAGCGATGGCGGTGGCAACGGCTCATGGTCTTGCCGAGCCGCCGGAGTTGGCCGATTTCGTCGTCGACCTGCTCGCCGCAGACGCACTTCTCGACAAGCCGACCTGGCACTTCAGTCGCGGTGAACAGCAGATAGCAGGACTCATCTTGGCGTTTGCTCGCCCGTTCAAACGGCTGCTTCTCGTCGACCCCACAGCCGGACTCGATCCTCATCGGTCGCGAGCGTTCGTCGAGTTTCTCATCGACCTCGGCAGCGACATCGACATCGATGTCGCTAGCGAGGCTGAGGTGTTTAGCCAGCAAGCCATGCGTTGAGGGGGGCGGAAGCTGGGCGAGTACGAAGTGAGTGGGACGGGGCTACTCGCTGACTACCGGCAAGCCAGCGTCGGCCCACGCAAGTATTCCGCCGTCGATATCAGCGACGTCGCCGAACCCGAGGTCGCGTAGTATCTCGGTTGTCTGTCCGCTGCGGTTCCCCGATCTGCAATAGAGGAGATACGGGACGTCTGGGTCGAGTTCGCCAAGCTGACTAGCGAAGTCATCACCATGGAAGTCGATCATGACCGCACCCCCGAGGTGGCCCTCGGCGAATTCCTCAGGTGTCCGAACATCGAGTATCACGAGGTCGCTGGGGGCATCAGACCAGATCGCAGCGCCGGCCTGCGCCGATACGAGCCGAATACCGTTGGCAGTCGCGTTCGATGCATCAGACGATGTCGCTAGTGAGGTAGTGGTCGGTAGCGAAGTCGTGGTCGATGTTTGTTCGTCGCCTTGGCCACAGCTCGCCAGGAAAACGCACGCTGCGAGGGCACCGAGAAACGTTCGTGACGCACCGACCAAGACGTTGGGTTTCTTTCGTGTGACGGGATCCAAGATCGTAAGTGTAGGGCAGTCGCTCGCTGGTTGGTCTGCGTGCGGCCGGATGCCTTCAGCCGGCAAGCCATGCGTTGATGGCGTCGGCGAGGTCGGTGCCATGGTCGTCTTGGATGAAATGGCCTCCGGATGCAAAGGATTGGTGCGGCTGGCCAGCAGCGCCGGGTACCCGGTCGATGAACTCCTGGCCGAGATGGCCGAGCACGGGGTCGGCGGTTCCCCAGAGGGTGAGAAATGGCTTTTCCCACTTCTCGAGTGTTTTCCACGCTGCCTTGTTCTCGGCAACCGATGGATGCTCGGGGGTGATGGGCACGATTGCTGGGAATTCCCTCACTCCGGCCATATATGACTCGTCGGGGAACGGTGCGTTGTAGGCGGCTGTCTCTGCTTCGGTGAGCGTGCGATTGCGTGCTGTTCCCGCGATGAGTTGGCCGCAATCGAGGAACTCGGCGGTCTGGCTCAGGTTCAGCCAGAAATCGAAACCGGGGCCCAGCGATTCGCCCACGGGAAGCCCCGTATTGCCAGCGACGATGCGGTCGAAGCGGTCGGGTTCTTCGCCAGCGATGCGAAGATGGATGAGACCACCCCAGTCTTGGCAAAGGACGGTGACACCAGTGAGGGCAAGCTGGTCGGCGAAGCTTTTCATCCAGCGCACGTGGTTGTCGTAGGTATACGACGCCCGGTCGACCGGCTTGTCGGACCGCCCGAACCCAATGAGGTCGGGAACGATGACGCGATGGCCAGCGGCGACAAGCGGAGCGATCATGAAGCGATGAAGGTAGCCCCAGGTGGGTTCGCCGTGGGGGAGCAGGACCGTGTGACCTGACGTTGCGGTGCCTTCGTCGAGGTAGGCCATACGTAGTCCTTCGACCTCGAGATACTTCGTCGCATAGTCGAAGCCCTCCACCACATCGAAGCGATCCTCGGGGGTTCGCACGAAGTCGATACCAGCAGCCGTAGTTATGGTCTTCATGGGGTCACCTTAGTTATGCCAAACCGACTGGCACAATTACCGATCGGGCAGCGTCGCTGGTCAGGGTTTGAGCAGGACAATTTTGCCGATGTGGCCGCCGGCACTCATTCGCTCGTGGGCGCCTTGAGCTTGCTCGATCGGAAACGTCGAGTCGAGAATCGGTCGGATGGTGCCGTCGACGACTGCTGGCCAGAAGTCTTTGAGGATTGCGTCGCGGATCTGGCGCTTCGCTGCGTGCGGGCGTGCTCGTAACGTGGTGGCTGTCACCACCAGACGTTTCATCAGAACAGGCGCAAAGTTCACCGTTGCCTCGAACCCGTCTTGGTAAGCGATGTTGCAGATGCGGCCGTCGGGTTTCGCGATAGCGATGTTTTTCTGCAGGTACTCGCCGCCGACCATGTCGATAATGACGTCGGCACCGCCGTGAGATTCGACGATCTCGACGAAGTCTTGTTCGCGGTAGTTGATCGCGACGTCCGCGCCGAGGTCGCTGCAGAGGTCGACCTTCTCAGCGGAGCCAGCGGTCGAGAAGATCGTTCCGGCCCCGGCGAGTTTGGCCATTTGCAGGCCCATAACGCCGATTCCGCTCGTGCCGCCGTGCATCAGGAACGACTCGCCTGGTTGCAGCCCGCACCGGAGGAACGCGTTGGCCCAGACCGTCATCATTGCTTCGGGAAGGCAGGCGCCTTCAGCGAAGCTGAGCGATTCTGGGAGCGGAAAGACCGAACCTTCGTCGACCGCAGCGAACTCTGCATAGCCGCCGCCAGCCAGTAGCGCACAAACTCGGTCGCCAACCTTCCATTCGGTCACTGCAGTGCCGACGTCGGTAACCACGCCGGCAACTTCGAGGCCGAGAACGTCGGAAGCGCCGGGTGGCGGCGGATACAGCCCCATCCGTTGCATCAGGTCGGCGCGGTTGAGCCCGGACGCTTCAACCGCAATCAACACATCGGTCGGTTGTAGCTCTGGCACGGCGGCCTCTTGGAGGCTCAGCGACTGGTCGTTTGTAATCCCGATTGCGTACATGTGTGGGCGACTAGTACCGGTCGTTCTTCTTTTTCGGTGGCGCCTTGAACGGGGCCTCGATCAACGCCTCGAATCGAGCATCGTCAGGCTGGTTCGGCTCATTGAGGTCGCGGAGGAAGTTTTTGAGCGCCTTACGGCCAGCAACAACATGGTCGCCCTTCACCCCGACCGAGCGTGCAAGAGCATCTTTCGCCTTCTCGACGCGCTCCTTGCGGGTTGCCTTCTCTTCGTCTGTGCGGGTGACAGCTTTCTTGTTGCCTTTGGCTTGCTCAGCTGCCTGTCGGCGAGCTTCAGACTCTTGGAGTGGGGTGAGCTTCTTTGCGGCCATGACGGCTGATTCTCCTGAAAATGTGTGAAAGGTATCGCAGGGACTCACGTCCCTTTGCCTGCCTCGCAGGCGGCGGGACCGCCGTTTGAGTTCTGTTCTCAACCGGGTAAGCGAGTCTATCGGCTAGAGCGGCGTGTCTAAGACACCGACGGCACCAGCGAGAACTAGCACCGAGACACGTTTCTTGCCTGCTGGGCGCGTATGATCTGTCGAATGTTGTTGATTGGACACCGTTGGACAACGCCCGTGATCGGGGTGAGGTTCGTTTGAGCGGAGTTATTACTGCCGCGGCTATCACCATGATGTTGGCGCTGAACGCGCTGTACGTCGCAGCCGAGTTCGCCACCGTTGGCAGCCGAAAGTCTCGAATTCAATCAATGGCGCAGGACGGCAACCGGTCGGCGCTGACCCTTTTCGGAATTGTTCGTGAGCCTGTGGCCCTCGACAATTACGTCGCTACCTGTCAGGTCGGCATCACCCTCAGTAGCCTCGTGGCCGGCGCATTTGCCCAGGCTCGCCTGACGCCAATGTTCGAATCGCTGTTCGGTTCGTCGGCTCGCGTCGTTGCGGTCATCGTGACATTGCTGATCATCACGTCGCTCCAGGTCATCTTGGGTGAACTGTTACCCAAGACAGCGGCACTGCGATACCCCGAACGACTTGCCATAGCGACGCTGCGGCCGATGCAGGTCAGCCAGATGCTGTTTCGCCCTCTCGTGAAGGTGTTTAACGGCTCAGCGTTCGCGATCATGCGCGGCGTGGGGCTGAACGCCGATCACAGCCATGCGCACGTGCATTCACCCGAAGAACTCGCAGCATTGGTAAACGAGAGCGCCGCCGGGGGCCTGATCGATGTAGCCGAGCGCGACATGGTGGCTGGCGTTCTTAACGTCGATCAACGAACCGTTCGCCAGATCATGACGCCGCGGCGGCGCATCGTCGGCGTCAACGCTGCCGATTCAGTCAGCGCGGCGCTCGACCAAGTGCTCGATTGTCCCTACAGTCGCTTCCCGGTGTGGGGACAATCCACCGACGACCTGATCGGTATCGTGAACCTCCGCGGGTTGTATGTGCAGGCCGATGCGAATCCCGAGGCATCAGTCGAATCTTTTGCTCGACCAGTTCTTGAGGTCGCCGAGACGCTGTCGGTCCCTGCGTTATGGGGCCGTCTGCAAGAGGCCGAACAACACTGCGCAATGGTGATCGATGAGTATGGCGGCGTCGCCGGCTTGGTGACGTTGGAAGACGCACTCGAAGAGATCTTCGGCGAGGTGCGCGACGAATTTGATGTCGATCCCGATCCAATCGTCGAGGCTCGCGGTCGCGTATCGGTGTCTGGCGAAGTGCTGCTCGAGGATCTGAACCGGCGGTTCCAGCTGTCGTTGCCTACGAGCGAAGTCGACACGATCGGCGGGTTGATATGGCACGAACTCTCGCGCATGCCGGTAGTCGGCGAGCAAGTTTCGCTGGGCGAAGACTCGCTGGCGGTGCGCATCGATGCCGTCGACGGCAACGCGATCGAACGGGTCAGTTTCGGCGAGGGAGGTGACGCCCAATGATTGGTGAATACGCATTCCCGATCATCGCGATCATCCTGCTGGTAGTCATGAACGGCTTGTTTGTGGCAGCCGAGTTCGCGCTGGTGGGGGCACGTCCTAGTCGGCTACGTGCTCTGGCCGAGAACGGCAGCGGTGCCGCCAAATGGCTCGTCGACATCTTCGAGCGTCACGCCGGCAAAGACAGCTACATTGCCGTCGCGCAGCTCGGCATCACGCTGGCTTCGATCGGACTCGGCATGTACGGCGAGCCCGCAGTGGCACACTGGTTATATGACCCGTTGGAAGATCTTGGCGTTCCCGAGACGGCGTCACACACGGTTGGTTTCATCGTGGCCCTCTCGGCCATCACCTACCTGCACGTTGTCTTCGGCGAGATGATTCCCAAGGCGCTTGCCTTGCAGTCGCCCGAGGAAGTTAGCGTACGACTGAACCCAGTTATGCGTGCTTTCAGCGCTCTGTTCCGGCCAATGGTGGCGGTACTGAACGCGATTGCCTTCGCGCTGATGCGGCTGCTGCGTATTCCCGAACCTGACAAGCGTTTGTCGCTGCACACCAGTGTTGAGCTGGCGATCGTGACCGACGAATCCGCTCACAGTGGCCAGCTTGGCGAGCTGCAACGCGACCTGATCCGCAACATCTTCGAGCTCGAGGGCCGCCCAGCTGAGGAAATCATGATCTCTCGGAGCGATATTGTTGCTCTCGATGTGTCGGCCTCGGTAGAAGAGGTGGCCGCATTGATCAGCGGTTCGCAACGCAGCCGTTACCCGGTTATCGACGGCGATCTCGATCATGTCGTTGGCATGCTGCACGTCAAGGACTTCATCCGAGCAGACCGGCTCGGAACGGTCGGCTCCATTCGCGAGCTTTCCCGACCGTTGCCGGTGGTAGCCGCCACTATGTCGGCGGAAGATCTCCTCGAACAGTTCAAAATGGGCACGACGCACGCCGCCCTTGTAATCGATGAGTTCGGTACCACCGTCGGGTTTGTCTCAATGGACGATGTCATTGCCGAGATCATGGAAGACGAGGCGGATGGCGGAATCGCTCGTCATGCCGATGGTTCGATGACGGTGCCCGGCGATACGCCGCTTAGCGACCTTCGCGAAGCGCTCGACGAACCAGCCTTCGATCACGACGATGCCGTCACCATCGCTGGTTTGTTGTTGGCAATTGCGGGCGAGGTTCCCGAGGTTGGTGACGTTGTCAGTCACGGTGAGTACGAGCTCACGGTTGAGGCACGCGAGAGCCGCAAGATCACCCGCGTGGGCATCCGCCACCTGTAGCAAAGGTCTTGCCGATTCGTGTAGTTTTTCCGCACCGCGAAAGAAGCTGTGAAAGCAGCTGTTTGACCGCTCGGGCGGCCTAGGGGTTCAGCGTGAAGAACAGGGGCGCCGCATGAGTCCACGAGGAAGAAGACGTCGCGACCGGTCAACCGTCGGTTCGCCCCAAATGCTGTCACTCGAACGCAAGATTCCGTTGTACGAGTTGTTGCCCGAAGAGGCACTCGAGATGGTGCACGACGGCTCGATGCGAATCCTCGAAGAAGTCGGCATCGAGTTTCGGTACGAACCCGCCATCGACGTGTGGCGCACTGCGGGCGCTGACGTTGGCGTGGTTGACGGCAGCAATACAAGGGTTCGGATACCTCGTGAACTACTCATGGAACTGATTGGCAAGGCGCCGTCGCAGTTCACTCTTCACGCCCGAAACCCTATCCAGTCGGTTGAGATCGGCGGCAAACACCTGGCGATGTCGCCCAACTCTGGTAGCCCGTTCTTTGTTGACCGCAATGGAAGCCGCCGCTACTCAACGCGTGAAGACAACATCGAATGCATCAAGCTAAGCCACCTACTCGAGACGATCAACATTGCCGGTGGCTTCCACTGCGAGGCGACCAACGTCGATATTCCCTATCGGCACCTCGCGTACTACGCCGACTCGATGCGATACACCGACAAGATCAGTATCGGATCTTGTCAGGGGGCAGAACAGGCCGAAGACACCCTTGCGATGGCCAAGATCGTCCACGGCGAAGAGTTCGTTGCGAATAACGCGGTGATCACCGGGTTTATGAACGGCAACTCGCCGCTCGTGTGGGACGAGTCGATGCTCAGCGCAGCAATGGTCTACGCCCGAGCAGGCCAACCCGTCTACTACTCGCCGTTTGCGCTCGCTGGTGCCAACACTCCAGCAAGCACCATCGGAGGAATCGCACAGCTTAACGCCGAGGCACTCGCTGGTTGTGCCTTCGCCCAAGCGATCAACCCCGGATCACCGACGATCTACGGCATGTTCTTGATGATCGTCGATATGCGTACGGGCTCGCCCATGACCGGAACGCCCGACCTTGCCCACATGCTCTTGATGGCTGGCCAGCTCGCCCGATTTTACGGTCTTCCTCTTCGCAGTGTTGGCATGCACACCGGCTCGAAGAAGCTCGACGCTCAGGCAGGGTATGAGGCCAACATGAACATGCACGCCTCGATCCTTGGGGGCATCAACCTCATCACCCACTGCGGAGGGTGGATGGAGCATGGGTTGACAGTGAACCTAGCCAAGTACGTCACCGACAGCGACATTGCGGCAGGGTGGATTCGATACGCGCAAGGTCCGCGACTCGATGACTTTGCCGAAGCGATGGCCGCCGTGCGAGAGGTAGGTCCACAGGGGCACTACCTCGGGGCCGAGCACACCGTGGCGAATTACATGACCGCATTTCACATGCCCGGAGTTATGGACCAGACCAGTTTCGAACAGTGGGAGGAGGCCGGTTCGAAAGACACCGAAACCCTCGGGTTCGAACGTGCCGACGCCCTGCTTGCGGACTACGAGAAGCCGCCTCTCGATGAGGCAGTCGAAGCCGAGCTACTAGCGTATGTCGATCGACGTTCTTCAGAGATTTCAAAGGACATGGTCGCGTGAGCGGCGCACGGGAAGAGGTCGCGTGAGCGACGCACGGGAAGAGGTCGCGTGAGCGGCGCAAGGGAAGAGGTCGCGTGAGCGACCCACTTCTCGAGCCGTTCACGCTCGGTCACGTGCAGCTAAAGAACCGCATCTTTTCCAGCAGTCATGCTCCCGGATACAACACCGACGGTGTCCCCAGCGAGCGCTACATGGCCTACCACGAGGAAAAGGCCAAGGGGGGAATCGGTCTGACGATGATCGGTGGGTCGAGCAACGTGTCGCCCGACTCGGCATCGCTTTGGGGACAGATGTACTTCGGCTCCGATGCGATTATCGATCCGCTTTCGGAGATGACCGATCGGCTTCACGGTTACGGCACCGCAGTTATGTGCCAGATCACCCATATGGGTCGCCGGAACGTCTCAAACGACGGCGACTGGCTTCCGACAATTGCGCCATCGCCTGTCCGTGAGCCAATGCATCGTGGTTGGCCGAAAGAGATAGAGAAGTCCGACATCCGTCGCGTGGTCGCCGACTTTGGCGCCGCAGCGGTGCGTGCCCGTGCCGGCGGACTCGACGGCATCGAACTTTGCGCGACGAGCCACCTCATCGATCAGTTTTGGACGCCCCTGTCGAATCGCCGCACCGATGAGTATGGCGGCTCGCTGGAGAACCGTATGCGGTTCACCGTCGAGGTCCTTGAATCGATTCGGGAGGCTATCGGCAGCGACATCCTTGTCGGTATTCGGATGATCGGCGACGAGGACCAGATCGGTGGGCTCCGCATCGAAGAGAGCGCAGAGATCGCTCAGCGACTCGCGACCTCCGGGTTGCTCGACTTCATGAACATCGCCGGGTCGTCGCTAGCAACCGAAGAAGGGCTCTCAAAGGCGATCCCGCCATCTGGAACACCACTGATGCCCTATGTGTCGCTCGCAGCTTCCATCAAACAAGCCATCGACCTGCCGGTGCTCCACGCTGCTCGCATCACCGATGTGGCGTCCGCCCGGCATGCGATCTCGGCTGGTCTGATCGATCTCGCTGGCATGACCCGGGCTCATATCGCCGACCCGCACATCGTTGCGAAGCTCGAACGCGGAGACGAACAGCGGATTCGGGTTTGTGTTGGCGCGTCGTTTTGTATCAACCGGCTTCATCAGGGTCTCGAATCGATCTGCATTCAAAATCCGGCCACCGGACGCGAGGCCAAGATCCCGCAGCTTGTTCCCAAAACGAAGGGAGCGATCAAGAAAGCAGTTGTTGTTGGCGCCGGGCCTGGGGGACTCGAGGCGGCACGTGTGCTTGCAGCACGCGGTCACAACGTCGTGCTCTTTGAGGCGCAGGACCGTGTGGGTGGTCAGGTCGTGCTCGCAGCGCGGGCCAGCGAACGCCAGGCAGAACTGCTCGGGATCGTCGGCTGGCTTGAACAAGAGGTTGGATACCTCGGCGTCGACCTCAGACTGAACACGCCTGTCGACGCAACCGAGGTGGCGCAAGAAGAACCCGACATCGTCATCGTGGCGACCGGAGGTTTCCCCGACGCAAGCTTTCTCGACGAGGGTGAAGACCTCATGGTCAGCAGTTGGGATGTGCTGAGCGGGAACGCTTCAGTACGTGGCCGCGTCTTGATCTACGACGACCATGGCAGCGAACATGGTCCGTCGATTGCCGAGTTCTTGTCCGGGCGGGGACTGTCCGACCTCGAACTCGTGACCCCCGATCGTCTGGTAGCCCAAGACCTCGCTGCCACCACCGGCCCGGCGTACCTCGAGATGTTGTACGAAAACGACGTCGTCATGACACCGGACCACCAGCTTGTTCGGGTGAAACAAGGCGACGGTGCGCTGGTTGCCACGCTCCGCAATGTGCATACACGTCAAGAGCGCGAACGAACCGTCGACGCCGTCGTTTTCGAACATGGTGTCGCTCCGAACGGCGAGCCGTACATGAGCCTCCGCGAGGCATCGAGCAACGGCGGAGTCGTCGATATCGAGGCGCTCATCGGCGGCCGACCGCAGCCAACGTCGGCTGAAGGATTCGTGCTTCATCGGATCGGCGACGCAGTGGCCAGTCGGGGAATTCCCGCAGCGATTTACGAGGCACGTCGCCTCTGCCAACTTCTCTGAGGGGCAGCGACGGCCGTTTCGCCGCCCGTATGGCGAGCTCGATGGCTCTCGGATCACCCGCGAGCGGGTCGCCGGTATCGTAGTGTTCCGGAATGAATGCCAAGGCGACGGGCTCGCTCACGATCGCTGACTTCGGTGCGTGGTACGACCGCTACCGCACGACCGTCCTGGAACCCGGGCTTGCGGTGGCCATCGACGAAGTCGAGCGGTTGCTCGGCTCGGCGCTTTCCGAACGCGATCAGGTGCGTATTCACCGGGTTGCCGGCCGGGTGAAGACCAAACAACGAGCGTGGCGAAAACTTCGGGTCATTGCAGCCGGGGCGCCGTTGCCATCTCTCGACGACGTGCCGGGGATGGTTCACGACCTGGTCGGCTTGCGGATTACGTGCACGAACTTGCGTGACATCGAGATGGTGCAAGAAGCGCTCGATACACTTCCGGCTGCTGCAAACTCTGGCCAGCGTCGGGACCGTGGCCCGCTGTGGATCGCCCGGTCGAACGAGCGCGACTATGTGCTCGAACCAAAGGAATCGGGATATCGCGGTTGGCACACCGGTGTCAGGGTGATGGTCGAGGCCGATGGACGGCAGGTGCCGCTGAACTGCGAACTGCAGGTGCGTACACTGTTGCAAGACACGTGGGGTGAACTTACCCATGTCGATACCTACAGCAAAGACGCTGCGCAGCCGCCGCTGGTCTCGGTGCTGAGTTCGCGTATGGCTGATCTGCTCGCGACCATCGATGACATCGCCGAGGACCTGCGTACCGAACTCGATCGGGTTGACGAAGAAACGATCACCGCCGACCGGCTCCCTTCGCCCGCGGCGAGCTTGTCCGAGATCGACGACGATGTTGCCGGTGCCGAAGCCCTCATTCAGGCTCGTTGGCAGGGTCTCGAACAGCCGCTCGACCTTGCATCGCTAGCGTGGGAACTGCGCCAGACCTTTGGTCCCGAGGTAAGCGACAAGTGGTTCGGGCTCGGTAGCTTCAAACAGCTAGTGCGCCAAGCCGTACCCGACGCTGAATTCAGCACCGGGCGCCAGCAGTACCTTTTGCCCGCCGAATCGCCCGAACCCGACCCACCCGAGCCTGGTCCGTCCGGTCCGTCCGGTCTCGTAGAATCTACCGGTCCATCCGGTGCCGATACCGCAGAAGGCTCAGGAGACACCGGTGATCAGTCGACAGTGCCGATCGCGGCCGAGCGCCTTCGGGAAATCGATCGATCGCTGCCGCTTCTCGAAGCACATGAATGGCCGCATTTGTTCGCGAACCTCGCTGCTGTGTGGCCCCAAGATCCGGCAGCTTCGCTTACCGCTCGGGATATAAACCGGCTGTCCAAGCGGGCGCGTGACCGTTCACAAGCGGCAGGTCAGCCAATGCCGCGCCGCCACTTCGACTATGTCGTTAAAGCCGTGCTTGCTGCCGAGGATCTGAGCTCGCCGCCCGAGGCTGCCGGCCTGCCAGAGGTGTTCACTACGGTCATTCTCGAGCGGATGCGCTCGCTGCGGGTGCTGGGCGAAAACAACCGAAAAGGTCGACGACTGATTCGCACGTGGCTTGGCGGCGCAGACTAGTAACGGCCGTCGGCTATCGGGGCCTCGCCGAAATGGCGGTTGATAGTGCGGTGCCACACATTTGATGGCAACGCTGGATTGAGGACGGCCAGTGTGGTGCCGAACTTGCTGATCTTGGACGGGCGAATCTCGTTGCTCCAGAGCCACCGGTCAGCTGCGCTCGGCCGGCCTGCTGATTTGGTTTCGACGACATACCTTCCGCGAAGTCGCAGTTGGTCGTTCTTCCAGTCGGTGCAGCGAAGGTTTGCGTCGATGGTAAGCCGGGCGATGCCGTCGATGCCGTCGAGGTCGACAAGCGTCGTTCTTGTGTATTCGGTGGTCACGGCGGGTGCGAGCTGAGCGCCCAGCCCCGGGCGCCCGGTAACAGAATCAACGAAAGCAAAGCTGTCGGAGACCAGGGCATTCCGGCTATCGAACTCGTACTCTTGTCGACTCTTCACCGTTACATTCCGCAGGCCACGAGTCTTGACCTCGAGCATCGTCGACTTGCTGTCGAGGTAGGAGCGGGTGCGGGCCTTGAAGCGATTTCGCCGCCGATACGCCGCCGACAAGTACGAGTCGAGGTTGGGTGTATCAAAGTACACCGACTCGTACGCGAAGGACCGTTGATCGTCGATCTCGAGAGCGGCGAGCCGTGTTGCTAACGCATCGAGCATAAACACCAACTGCTCTTCGCTGACGATGTATTTGCGATCTACCCGTTGCTGCAGGGCAGCCACTTCGTTGAGGTCGTTGAGAGAAATAGCGGGCAGTTCACTCACTCGGTCTAGCGACATGGTGGGCGCGACGGCGCTCATCGCATACTGCTTGCGGATGCTGCTACGTGACGGGCTGGTGAGGACCCAGGCGTTCGGCGAAGCCGGAAACGTACGTCGACCGAGGTGGTGTCGTTGACGAGATCGACTCTCTTGATCTTGACCCGTAGCACCTCGGCATCCAAGAGCCCTTCGAGCCGGATGATTAGGGCCGATTCGTTGGTGTAGGCCGTGTCCAGATTCACTGTTTGGTGACGAGTATCAGCGAAGAGCAGTGGGTGATCGCCCACATACAGTGCCGCAACAAGTGCTGCCATCAACGCAGGCGTCAGCCACGCTGGGCTCACCTGGACTCCGGCCAACAGTCCGAGGGCGAGTGCACTGAAGTAGTACGCAACCTCTTCCTGGGCCAGTTCGGAGCTTCGCAACCGGATGATCGACAGAACGCCAAAGAGGCCAAGCCCGAGGCCAGCGCTCACTTCCGCCGATGCCAGTGCGGTGGCGACCGCCATCACGCCGATGTTGAGGCTGAGGATGGCGACCACCATGTCTTTGCGGCGATAGCGGGGGTAATAGAGGCGGAACACCAGGACGGTGACCGCAACGATATTGGCAGCGAGGATCAGTGACTGATTCACAGGAATTGCTCCTTGGTTGTTATGTCGATGTGTTCATCAAACAGTTCGACTTTGGGAGTTCTCTGTGAACCGCCTTTGGGCCTTCTGGGTATCGGTCGAAGCGTGCGCCCGGGTTCACAGAGAACTCACAGACGGTTCGCAGACGCATCAAAGGGCGACCCTGTTGGATGGACACATCAACCCCACCCATCCAAGGCAATGAAAGAGACCCTCCCTATGTCCACCACCAAGCCACGCCGAAAGATTTTCCGGCCGCTCGCTCTCGCCGCCGCAATCAGCATCGGCGCCGCTGGCTGTGGATCAGCAGCCGCGACGATCGACGCAGACGCTGCAACAGCGCCGGCAGCAACGACGATCTCGGTAGCTTCCTCTGCAGACTTTTTCGACAGCAGCGTCGTGCACGACATCAGCGTCGATTTCGATGTCGATGGTCTCGACGAGATTATTGCCAGCTACCTGGACACTGGCGACAAGGACTGGATGGCAGTCACGGTCGTGATCGACGGCGCGACCTATGAGAATGTGGGCATGCGTCTCAAGGGCAACTCGTCTCTGTTCAGCGTCTCTGCTGAAAGTGCCGAGAACCCCGAGGATCTACCGTGGCTCATCCGCTTCGACAAGTACACCGATGGCCAGAACCATCAGGGACACAACGACATCGTCATTCGGTCGAACTCAACCGAAACGTCGATGAACGAAGCGGTCGCGGCCGAACTCCTCGATGCTGCAGGGCTCGCTTCGCAGCAGGCCGTGTCGACGACCTTTAGCTTCAACGGTGGGGAAGTTGAGCTTCGACTCGCAATGCAAAACCTCGACGAAGTTTGGGAAGAGGACAACTTCGATTCCGAACAATCTGCGTTGTACAAGGCAGACAGCGAAGGCGACTACAGCTACCGCGGCGAGGACGTAGACGCCTATGACGAAATATTCGATCAGAAGGTTGGCGACGATGACCTCGAGCCGCTCATCGACTTCCTGGAGTTCATCAACAACTCTGATGACGGAACCTTCGGAGCCGAACTCGACACATGGCTCGACACTGAGTCGTTTGCCACCTATCTGGCCTTCCAACACCTCATCGGGAACGCTGATGACATCGATGGCCGGGGCAACAACAGCTATCTGCACTACGACTACGGCACCGCGGTGTTCACCGTTGTGAACTGGGATCTCAACCTGGCATTCGACACCGCAAACGTTGGCGGCGGCCAGCGGGGAGGACCGCAGGCGGTTGGCGATGGAACGGCACGCGGCGATCGCCCGGCCCGTGCAGGCAACGGCGGCCCAGGCGGCCAAGACGACAACGTGCTTGTTAACCGTTTCATGGCCAACGACATCTTTGCTCAGATGTATGCCGATGCCACCGCCGATCTGACACAGTCGCTCTTCGGAAGCGGAGAAGCGGTAAACGTGGTTGCAACTTGGTCGGAGTTGCTAACGACTCAAGCCAATGGCGTGGTCGATGCCGGTACGATTGACACTGAAGCTGCGGCGATCATCGCCGCAATGCCTTCCGCCTCATGACAGACGCCCCGCCACTCATACTTGTCGTCGACGACGAAGAGAATATCCGTTTCCTTCTAGAGTCTGGCCTTTCGTTGGCCGGGCTCGAGACGGTCTCGGCGACGAACGGTCGAGAGGCTCTAGCGATTGTCGCCGAGCGTCGACCGCAAGTTGTTGTGCTCGACGTGATGATGCCTGAGCTCGATGGCTTCGAGGTACTCCGGCGGCTCCGCGAATCTGGCGACCGGACACCAGTGATTTTCTTAACGGCGAGGGATGCCACCGAGGACCGGGTCAAAGGACTCACCCGTGGCGGTGACGACTACATGGTGAAGCCATTCGCCATCGCCGAGCTTGTGGCCCGGGTTCAGCTCCGTCTCTCGCAATCGGGACACGCCACAAAGGAATCACTTCTGCGTTGTGCCTATCTGGAACTAAACGTCGATGCGCACCGAGTGACCAGCGCAGGCACCACCGTCGATTTGTCGCCGACCGAATACAAGTTGCTGCATCTTCTGATGTCCAACATCGGCCGCGTGCTCACCCGGGCACAGATTCTCGAACACGTGTGGGAGTACGACTTCGATGGCGACTCATCGGTAGTTGACACCTACGTGAGCTATTTACGTCGCAAGCTCGATACTGGCGATCCTAAGTTGCTGCACACCGTCCGAGGTGTCGGGTTCTGCCTTCGGGCAGAGTCGTGAAACTCCGAACCCGAATCCTTACCGGGTTTGCGGTTGTCGTAGCTCTGCTTGTTCTGTTGGGCGTCGGCGTTGTGGCCTCCCAACGCAACCAGCTTACGAGCCAGCTTGATGCTCGGCTCGAATCCGTGGTGCCGTTAAGGCCGCCGAGGGTGGAGCCGCCCAAGGGCGTCGAAAGACTTGAACCTACGCCGCGGCTGCAAGAACCAATTTCGGATGTCTACATAGCCCTCAAGTTGGCGGATGGCACGGTTGAGGTACTGGTGCAGGGGCAGCTGCTCGGCTCTGTGCCCGACGTGGCCGGTTTGGCCTCAACGTCGCAGCGAACCTTTGGCAACGCCGATTCTGAAGATGGCTCGACGACCTTTCGTGTGCTCGCTGACCCCTCAGGCAATGATGGCGAGACGGTCTTTATCATGGTGCCCGCTACCGATGTGAACGACACGGTACGACGGCTCGCTCTGGTGTTTGCTGCCGCAGCCCTGGTTGTGGCAGTCCTGCTCGGCGTGATTGCGTGGTGGGTCATACGTCTGGGCTTGCGGCCAGTCTTGGCAGTCACCGAGACGGCCAGGTCGATCACGGCGGGAGGCAAGGGCGACCGTGCACCGGAGCTCGATGATCGAACCGAGGCCGGTCAACTCGCCGGAGCGTTTAATGTGATGCTCGATCAACGCGATGCGGCCGAAGAAAAGCAGCGGCAGTTTGTCTCTGATGCTTCTCACGAACTGCGCACACCACTGACTTCCATCCGCGGCTATCTCGACCTTTATGCAGACGGTGGCTTTCGTGAGGCAGGCCAACTCGACGATGTCGTGCGTCGTATGCAATCAGAGGCCGCACGGATGTCCTCGCTGGTCGAGAACCTCTTGCAACTAGCGCGCCTGGACGAGCAGCAGCCCCTGAATATTTCGGCGGTCGATATCGACGAACTGCTTAGCGACGTCGTCGCAAGCGCACTGGTCGCTCACCCGGGCCGGAGCGTGCAGTTTGCGCCGTCGGGCAGTGAAGGGCCTGCTGAAATTGACAAAGATAAGGTTGGCCAGCTCGTCGCCGCTCTCGTGGACAATGCGCTCATACATGCTCCGGAGGCCTCGGTTACCGTCGAGGCGGAGCGGAGGTCAGCCGAGCTACTGATCTCGGTCGTCGATGATGGGCCAGGATTATCTGTTGAGGAGACCGAGCGCGTGTTCGACCGGTTCTATCGAGGCGATCCTGCTCGGGAGCGAACGAGCGGCGGCTCAGGCCTAGGACTGGGCATTGCCAAATCGGTCGCCCAAGCTCACGGCGGCGAGCTTGGGCTCACGAGTTCGCCGGGTAATGGCTGCGAGTTTGTGTTTCGTATCCCGCTACAGCACTAGCCCCGTTTCGGGCCGCTCATCGGCCTTCGGTAGTCATTGTTCGCTGGGGTCGACGTGCCAGGTCCATTGCTCGCCGTCGGCCGAGACTGAAATTTCCCAGCTGAGCTGGTCGCCGGCGTTGACCGCTATCGGCTCGGCTAGGGGCAAGAATCCTTGTGACCAGCTGGAGTCTTCACGCGGCGGGGTGTTGTCGACGGTGACGCCAGCGCAGAGCAGCGAATCGAACCAGCAGGCTAAGCCGTGCAGTGTGCCGTCGCGGTCGACCTGCAACAATCCGGCTGCGGCCGTGGTCTCGTTGCGTGCGGTCTGCAGGTCGACGTCGGCCGCCAGCGCCGGCTGGCCGAGCAGATTGTTGGGAGTGATGTCGGCAAACCAGAGTGTTAGCGCCGCTCGCCGGTGGGCTGCCGCGTAGTTGTACGGCAGCTCTGCCGACCACCAGTCGCTGACGAGCGCGTGGTCATCGAACGATTCAGCTGCTGCGACCCACAGCCGGAGCCGCTGGGGAAGAAACGCAGCGCCGGGCCGCAGAAGTCGTTCACGCGCATCGGAGGTCCAGGCGATGATGCCTTCGTCGAGACCCGCATTGCCGATGGTCTCGGTGATGAGCACATCGGCAGGTTCCGGAAGACCGAGGTCGATCGACCAGCCATCAACGAACTCGATCCGATCGGCGAATCCGTTGTCGACGGCGAGTTCGCGGGCGACGTCGATAATCGGCCCCCCTTCAATCGCATAGACCCGTTTGGCGCCCGCCTCACAGGCCATGAATGTCAGGACGCCGGTGCCGCATCCGATGTCTACAACGACGTCGCCGGGCCGCACCGTGGCATCGATGGCTCGACGGTAGGAATCCATTCGGGCCGCGTCGAGCAGCATGCTCAGGTGGTAATCGAGCACCTGCGAATGAGAGCCAACGCGCTGCCAAGTGGGGCTTCCGGGCAGGTGAGGCATCGCGCTGAACCTAGTGGTTTCATGATGTGCTGCAAACCCCGGTCGCCTTGTCGGCCGTAGGCTATGTTGCATACGAAAGGCGGTCTCATGACCACGAATTCTTCAGCTGCCGAGATTGTCGACCTGTTCATCAAACGTGTCGAAGCCTGCGACATCGTCGGCGCAACAGCACTCTTGGCCCCCGACTGCGAGTACGACAATGTTCCTATGGGGAAGATGTTCGGCCCCGAGGCCATCGGTGCAGCACTCGGCCCCATGCTTGAGGCTTGCAGTGAGGTCGATTGGCCGGTGCTGCGTCAAGTTGCCGATGACACGACGGTCTTCAACGAACGGCTCGACCGTTTCCATATGCCGCACGGTTGGGTCGAGATGCCGGTGACCGGGGTGTGGGAGGTCCACGACGGACTCATCACCTTGTGGCGCGATTATTTCGATCAGCCGACCTACCGGAATCAGCTCCCGCCGAAAGATACCTGAGCGGGGCGGATGCTCAGGCGGCCGCGATGTCGCGGGCCTGCTCGGACATCCAGTCGCGCTTGACCTCGCGCCATGCTTCGTCGGTGTAGGTGCGTCGCCAATAGGGAGATATCGATGCGGCAGCTGCATCGACGTTGCGGTCTGCCAGGAGATGCTTGCGAACAGCGCGCACTTCGCCCGCTTCACCGTGGACGAACACATCGAATGTTCCGGCGGGAAATTCTGCGTTCGCGACGGCCTCTGCGAGAAGTGTCTCCGGTGCAACCGAGGAGTTTCGGTGCAACCAGGTCACGGAAACTTCGGCGTTCGAGCGCAAGGGGAGCTCGTGTTCTGGGCCATCGACAACGACGAACACGCTGGCGATCGCGCCTGCTGACAATGATTCGATCGATGCAGCGATCGCTGGCAGCGCACTCTCGTCGCCGACGAGAAGATGCCAGTCGGTTTCGTTGGACGGTCGATACGATCCGCTCGGCCCGCTGAACTGCAGGCGGTCGCCGGGCGTTGCGCGCTGCGCCCAGGTTCCGGCGTAACCGGCGTCGCCGTGGGCGACGAAATCGATCGTCAGCTCCCGACGTTCGTTGTCCCATCGGCGCACGGTGAAGCGGCGAGGGCGGGGGCGGTGCTCGGGATCGAGTGCTTCGAGATCGTCAGCTTCGAACGGCACGACGAGAGGGGAGCCTTGGGGGACAAACCGGGCGTTGATATAGCTGTCGGTCGCTGTCGAGGCGTCAAAGTTCTCGAGGTCGCCGTTGTGGAGAACGATCCGAACCATGCTCGGCGTGAGTCTTTCGACGGTTTGTACTTCTGCGTACATGTGAAACCTTTCGGTTGGCTTGGGAGCATTGTTGGGGGGATTACTCGGGGGATGAGAGAGATGAAAGCGGATGGTGGCGGCTAGTCGAAGCTCGCCGGATCGAGGGCTGTTCCGGCGATGTAGTTGTAGGCGTCGACGACGAGTTGCAGAGCGACGTCGGCTTCACCGGCCGTTTCTGGGATGTAGATCATGACGACCCCATCCCAGAAGTTGTCGCGCTCGACCCACGGGTGGAGTTCGCCCCACTTCGTTTCGGCTACCTCGTTGGCCCGGTCGACGGGGAGCCACAGGTGCAGGCTGCCATCGGGGTGAAAGTGGCCGAACTCTCGCCCGACTTGGAGCACCTCGGGTCTTGCGAGTTCGACGTCGTCGGCGAGCCAAAGCGCTTGGGCTCCGGGAAGCGATATCTGCGACTCGCGCGTCTCGACTCCTGGAATCAGCGAGGTACGTCGTCGAAGGTCAGCATCGATCTCGGGCACCGGCACGGCATTGATTTGGACGTGAGGAACACTGCCGCTTGTCTCGCTTCGGGGGCCGTCTCGGGTTGCCAGCGGCGGAAAGCTTCCGGCAGGGGCTTCGGCGGCAGGGGCTTCGGCGGGAGAGGCTTCAGTGGCAGAGGCTTCAGTGGCAGGCGTCTGCTCGGTAGCCCGCAAGCTGCCGTTGCTGCAGGCTGCGGTGAACAGCAGTGCGACGACTGCTACGTATCTTGTTTTCGATGGCCAAAATTTCATGAGTCTGGGTTCCTTTCTCTCGACTCTTTCGACGTTGGGGCTATACCTCGCCGATCGCGTGGTTGGAATACACCAGCAACGTGTTGCCCTCGGGGTCGGTCGCGGTGAACCGGTCATGGGGGTTGCCTCGCTGAATCGGGCTCGGGTTTGCTCCGGCATCGCCTAGGACCTTGTGGGTGTCGTCGATGTCGTCGACGATGAGGTCAAGGGTCGAGGTGCCGGCGCTTCCTCCACTGAGGATGAGGTGTGTCCCTCCTCGCAGTTCGAGGATGGCCATGCGTCCCATGCTGACCACCATGCGCATGCCTATCGATGCGTAGAAGTCGGCCTGTCGATCAACGTTGCCAACGGGCATCGAGATGTGGCCTATCCCAAATCGGGGCCGGTTGTCGGCTACCGAGGTCGGGCTTGGTTGCAGGTTTGGTTTTGTTGTGAACAAAGGAAACTCCCTTTATGGATGTTGTTAGGTAACCTTTACAACACGGGGAAGGCATGCTTATTCCCACCCGAGGAGCTTTTCGATGGAACAGGGCCCGTTGGGCTTTGTTGAGGTATGTGATGGGGTGGGCCTGCAGGTCCCCCTTTGACACTCACGCTACAAAGTGTAGCGCAAGAGTCGACTGGTAGCGTTTCAGGTTCCGGGGGGTTGGGGGGGGTAGGTCACGTGTGACCTCTTCCACAGCCGCGCTGACCCTACTCCGGTGCTGAACGTCAAAAGCTTACGCAGCTGACAAGTCCGTGTCGGCGACGTATGTCGGCACGCATCAGTTCGTGGTCGGCGTGACACGCTAGGTTCGGCATCTATGGAGCGCTTCTATCCAATTGGAATCCCCGGCCAGCCTTGGACCAGCACCGACAAGAGGGCGTGGTTTGCCTCTCGCCACATTCAGCGGAGCTACGCAGACGAGGTGTTGGCCAAACTCGAAGCGCTTGACGACGACTTTGGGGTAGCGCAGTACGGCGCGCTTCCGATTGACGAGGATCGCTATCCGCTGCTGGCGTCAACGCTTCGTTCGGCGGACCCGACTGCGCCCTGGGCGCTCATTACCGGCGGCGTTCATGGCTACGAGACCAGCGGAGTGCAGGGCGCGCTCCGGTTCTTGCAAACCACCGCATCTTCATATCTGGACCGCCTGAATCTCGTCGTTGCTCCCTGCGTGAGCCCGTGGGGGTACGAGGTCGTTAACCGGTGGAACCCAAACTGCCTCGATCCCAACCGGTCCTTCTACGCAAACAGTCCGTCAGAAGAAGCCGCACAACTCATGGCGTTCATCGGCGAGGAAGAGCGGTTTGGCGACAGCTGGCTGGTGCACCTTGATTTACACGAAACGACCGACAGCGACGAGAGCGAGTTCCGGCCAGCGGCCGCTGCACGCGACGGCAAGGCCTCAGAACCGGGGCTGATACCCGACGGCTTTTACACCGTTGGTGATACCGAAAACCCTCAGCCCGAGTTTCAGGCGGCAATCATCGCTGGTGTTGAGAAGGTGACCCATATTGCGCCTGCCGACGACGAGGGCAAGATCATCGGCAGCGCTGTCACCCAGCGCGGTGTCATCAACTATCCGAAGGTCGAGCTCGGATTGTGTGCCGGGATGACGGGGGCCCGCTTCACCACGACAACCGAGGTCTACCCGGACAGCCCGAACGCTACCGACGAGACCTGCATCGAGGCTCAGGTCGCGGCCGTCGGCGCTGGTCTCGATTTCGTGCTCGCCCACCTGTAGCACCGGTTTGCCACGTATTCGGCCGCCCCAGCGATCACGTTGGCAGCCCGTGTTCGGTTGCTCCATCCCCACCACAAAACACTGAGCAGTTAGCGTTGGATGGAGTACTCATGCTGGCCACGTATCGGTTACCCGGTAGCCGAGTGGCCACGGGTCGGTCGGATCAAGTTGGTAGGTGTAGTGCCCGGTGCGCCAGGCGGTGCCGGTGATAAGCGGAACGATGGCCGGCACCTGCCCAACGCTTGTTTCGGAATCGATCCGGCCAATGAACTCGCTGTCGATGACCGACCGCATCCGCAATTCGTCGCCTACCTTCATGTGTCCTTGCGCGTGCAAGAGCGCCATCCGGGCTGAAACCCCGGTGCCCGTGGGCGAACGGTCGAGTTTGCCCGGTTCGATAACGACGGTGTTTCGCATGCCCAACACCCCCTCGTCGCGTCGTTCTAGCGGTCCGGCGATCTGACAGAACGAAAAGCGTGCCCAGTCGTTTTCTGGGTGGCAGAAGGTCAGCTGTTCGTTTGCAGCGTTGAGCACCTGAGCGCCGAATTGCGCGAGTTCTCGACCATTCTCGGGCTCGATGTCGATACCGAGGTCGGCGGCGTCGACCAGAACAAAGCTGTCGCCGCCCCAGGCCGTGTCGACCCGCAGGGTGCCCTTGTCGGGAAGTTCGAGCTTGAGATCACGCCCGACGACTAGTGCGGGGACGTTGCGCACGGTGACCTGTTCGACCTTGCCGTTGCGGCAGGTAGCGGTGGCTTCGACCAGGCCAGCGGGGGCTTCGAGTAGCAGCGTCGTGGTTGGTTCGGTCATCTCGACGATGCCTGTCTCGAGGACGACAGTGGTCACACAGATCGAGTTGGAACCCGACATTGGCGGTGTTGACATCGGTTCCATGATGATGAAACCCACGTCGGCTCTCGAATCGACTGGTGGCACGAGAAGGTTCACGTGTTTGAACACACCGCCTCGAGGCTCGTTGAGCATGTGGCGACGTAAACGTTGGTCGGCGTGGATCCAACGCGCCTGTTCCCACAACGTGGCGCCTTCTGGCGGCGACACTCCCGCAACGATGACATCGCCGATTTCGCCGGCGGCGTGACAACCAACGACCTCGATAGGACCAGTAACAAATGGCAACTCCCCACGCACCCCAGTCATCCCACTCATCCCAGTCGTCCCAGTCGTCCCAGTCATCTACGTCACGTCACTCATATCGCGCACCCGTCCGACAGTAGCGGGCGGAATCTCGTGACCCCAGACGACATACTTTGTCGCCCTGTGTCACGAGATTGCGCGCTTCATCGTCGTCTGGGAGGATCCATCGATGAGCGACGCACCTATTCTTCCGGTTCTTCCGGTTCTTCCTGGCCGACTCGGCGATCCGACTATGGAGATCAAGACCGATCCGCGGGCCGATCCTCGCATGATTGCAGCGATGGCCCCGGTTGGCCTCGATGTCGCCCCCGAGGCTGCTCCGGTCGATATCAACTCGCCGAACGA
Organism: uncultured Acidimicrobiales bacterium; assembly: GCA_938015295.1. Classification (GTDB taxonomy): domain Bacteria; phylum Actinomycetota; class Acidimicrobiia; order Acidimicrobiales; family SHLQ01; genus CALLQB01. Next base: position 32,616 of record CALLQB010000046.1, on the reverse strand, counting down.
AGCCTTGCTTGAGTATGCGCTGGCGGCCGAAGAGGGTTTCGCCCTCCTCGGCGGCATCTTCGCTACGAACGCTCCCGCTATAGAAAACGTCGACCGTCGAACAGAGATCATCCGAGGCATCGATGGCAACGACATCAGCGTCTACGTTCACACGCCGACCGATGTCGAGGGCCCGGTACCTGCCATCGTGCACTGCCACGGCGGGGGTATGGTCATCATGGAAGCAGCCGACCCCGGCTACGTGCGGTGGCGCGATGAGTTGGCCGCAACCGGTCTCGTGGTCATCGGTGTCGAGTTCCGCAATGGGGCTGGCAAGCTCGGCCCGAACCCGTTTCCAGCAGGGCTTAACGACTGCTTCAGCGGTGTGGTCTGGGCGCATGAGAATCGCGAGGCCTTGGGCATTTCCAAGATCGTCGTTTCGGGCGAATCGGGTGGAGGAAACCTCTCACTGGCCACCGCGCTCAAGGCCAACGGCGAGGGTGTGGTCGACATGATCGATGGCGTCTACGCACAGTGCCCCTACATCTCTGGGGCCTATGCCGAGAAGGACCCGGCCCTTCCCTCGCTTTGGGAGAACGACGAGTACTTCTTGAGCTGCGCAATGATGGGTTCGATGGTTCGTATGTACAGCCCCGACGGGGCCGACGACACCAACCCGCTCGCTTGGCCATACCGGGCATCGGTCGAGGATCTTCAAGGCCTGCCGCCACATTGCATTTCGGTCAACGAACTCGACCCGCTTCGCGACGAAGGTCTGGCGTACTTCCGCAAACTGCTCGCCGCTGGCGTATCCGCCTCAAGCCGCACCGTCAACGGCACCTGCCACGCCGGTGATTGCCTGTTCCGCGACGCCATGCCCGAGGTGTACCTAGGAACGATTCGCGACATCAACAGCTTTGCCAACAACCTCTAGCCCCAGGGCGGAATCTCGTGACCCACGGCGACAGGATTTGTCGCCTGGGGTCACGAGATTCTGAATTGTTGCCCGCCTGCTTGGTGCATGAGTTTTTCGGCTGGTGGTGACCACCCCGGGGCTGCGAGGAGATAGCAGGCCCGGTCTTTCCACGAGTCGGCTGCAGCGATGTCGCTTGCCAGGGATGCCCATTCATGAAATGCGATCTGCACTGGATTGAACGTCGCGATGTTCTTCGTCAGACCGTAACGCACCCGTTCGGCTTCGGGCTCGAAGGTACCGAAGAGTCGGTCCCAGAAGATGAAGATGCCTGCATAGTTTTTGTCGAGGTACTGCGGGTTTGTTCCGTGATGCACCCGGTGATGTGAGGCCGAATTGAGCACGGTTTCCATCTTGGCGGGCAGGCGGTCGATAGTCTCGGTGTGCACCCAATACTGGTAAAGGAGGTTGAGTTCTCCAGCGCGAGCGACCTGCCGAGGCTCGAACCCAACAAGCAGCATGGGCGTAAATACCCAATGGACGATGAACCCGGTCCAAGATTGTCGAAGTGCGGTCGACAGGTTGTACCGCTGGCTCGAATGGTGGTTGACGTGCGATGCCCAGAGAATCCGTCGCTCATGGCTCCAGCGGTGGTCCCAGTAGTAGAGGAAATCCCAGGCGAGCACCGCCATTACGAATCCCATCCGACGGTTCCCGACGGAAAATCTGCGATGTCGAAAGAGCCGTTCGTCAACTGGTGCTAGGAGCTGGGCCGCAAAGCCGTTGACGACGAGACTCCCCATGCCCATTGCCATCGACGCCGCTGCGTCGCGGTTGTCGTAGCCCACCGGGCTTTGTGCATTGGGATCGCTAGACGGTGAGTCGAGCTCGACGGTCTCTCGGCGGCGCAGTGAGAGGTACTCGATGGCAATAGTGCCGAGGAAGACCGGGATCGCAGCCCGTGTCGCGTTTGCGGCCATGAGCTGCCGTAGTCGTTGAAACATGGTCATCCTTGCGAGATGTGACAGACGGGCAGCGTATCTGACGACATGGCCACGAAATAGTCGAGGCAGCCTGGTACGTCGTTTCACTGCGCGTACCACCTGGGCAGTAGACAGGTAGACGTCATGGACACGTCCGGTATCGATAGCCTCTCCAATCGCCTGCTCAGGGCGTCGTTTTTGTCGGGCTTTGTTGCGGGGCTCGATGCAACCTCCGCGTTCTTTATCTTTCCCGCGATTCGTTCTGGCCTCGCCGACGGCGATACTGCCTCGGCGTCGTGGTTCCTGACGATTGTCGGGATCGTCAGCGCTGCGGTGCTGCTTCAGGCAGGACGACTCGCCGACCGGTTCGGCCATAACCGGATTCTGGTCGTGTCTGCCATCGGGGCAACCGGCGCTGCGTTGTTGGGAGCCGCAGCGCCGACGCTCACGTTGCTCGTGGTGGCCAAAGGTTTGCACGCAGGGTTTCTTTCCGGACTTGCCGTAAGTTCGATTGCCATCATCGTTCGGGTCACGAAACCCGAACGGTTAGCCACAGCGCTCGGCACCTGGGCGTTCTGGACAGCGACGTCGGGCGTCGTCGGTCCGCTGTTGGCCTCGGGCCTTGTCGAGGTCACAACTTGGAGATTCATGTTCGTTGCGACGGCAGTGGCATCGGCCAGCGTTGCGGTGCTTGGAAAGGTCGGATGGCGCTCAGACTTCGTCGCAACCGACCGTGCTCCAATCGACTATGTCGGCACCGTTTCGGCCATGGTCGGCCTGAGCTTGGTCGTACTCACGTTGCTCGAAGGAAACGATTGGGGTTGGTCGAGTCTTCGGACCGTCGGCTGTCTCGCAGTTGGGCTGGCTCTCATGTATTTCGTGATCGTTCGCTCGCGAACCCAAGAAGATCCGACTGTTCCGCTGGAACTGTTTCGCCACCGCAATTTTGCTCTCAGCACCGCTATTGGATTCACCTCGTCAATGATGTTCTACGGCATGTGGCTCACGTTGCTCAGCTATGCCACCGACGTGTGGGAACAAGACCTGATCCGTACCGGCCTAATGCTAACGCTGATGCCGGGGACGATGATGCTCTTCGCCCGAGCTGCCGGCCGCGCTGCTGACGCTCGCGGTTATCGCGGCGTGATGATGGCCGGTGCAGCGGTCTTCTGCGTAGGTTTCACCACCTTTGGGCTGACCGCTGGTGAGACGGCGAATAATTTGTTGCTGTTGCCAGCGGTCTTTTGTGCGGGCATCGGTATGGCAACGGTCGTTTCCAACGGCACATCGGTGGGTACGAGTACCTTGGGCCCCGCCATCGTCGGAACGGGGACCGCCATTCTGCAGACGTTCCACCGTGTCGGCGGTTCGCTCGGATCAGCGTTGGTTGTTGCACTTCTCGAAACGGGCAAGATCGGCGAGGTGGCGACAAACCTTCTGCCCGTTTGGGCTCTGGTGGTTCTTGGCCTCATCGTCTTTGCGCTCTGTTCGTTTCTTACCCCGACAACTGCCGCGGCAGAGACCAATCCTGCCGAAAGTCACGCGCCATAAAGCGATCCCGACGGGTGGCTTTGTCGTTGATGTTCTGTCATCTTGACGATTCAACATCTGGCTGCTTGAGTCTCAGGTGATTACAAATTGTGATCAGGTTCAATTGTTTTGGGGATCGCCTTGTCTGACCACGCCAAGAGCTCGTTTGTTGAGGCTGCAGGGCCCGACCGGCCCAAGTCGACCACACCCAACGTGGTCGTCGTGCTGCTAGACGATGTGGGCTTTGCGCAACTCGGTGCGTTCGGATCCGAAATCCAAACCCCACATATTGACGCTTTGGCGGCAGGCGGTCTGCGTTATAACCGGTTCCACGTTACGTCGATTTGCTCGAGTAGCCGTGCAGCGCTGATGACCGGCCGAAATCATCATGCGGTCGGCATGGGAGGTGTCGCCGACGGCGCAACCACCGCCCCCGGCTACACGTCGCGTCTCCCGAAGTCGGCAGCGACCATGCAGCGCCTGTTGCGCGACAGCGGGTACAACACCTTCGCTGTCGGCAAGTGGCACCTCACGCCCAACGGCGAACGCAGCCACGCCGGACCCTTTACCCAGTGGCCGCTCGGTACAGGCTTCGAGCAGTACTACGGCTTCTTGCGCGCCGACACGAACCAGTGGACTCCAAACCTCACCCGCGACAACCATCCGGTGGATCCGCCCAAGACACCCGAAGAGGGGTATCACCTCACCGAAGACATGGCCGACCAGGCCATCACGTATCTCCTCGACCAGAAGCAGGTTGCCCCGGACAAGCCGTTCTATCTGTATTTCACGCCCGGCGCCATGCATGCGCCTCATCACGTGGCACCCGAATGGGTCGAGCCGTACCGGGGCAAGTTCGATGATGGCTGGGAAGCAATGCGAGAGCGCATCTTCGCGAAACAAGTTGAGGCCGGTGTCATCCCCGAAGGCACAACGCTTACCGAACGGCCTTCGTGGATCCCTGACTGGAACACACTCGACGAGCAAGACCGAGCACTCTACGCACGCATGCACGAGGTGTACGCCGGATTCCTCACCCACACCGACGCGCAGGTTGGACGGCTCGTCGAGTTTCTTCGCGAAATGGGCGAGCTCGACAACACACTCTTCATCGTCACGTCTGACAACGGCGCCAGCGCCGAAGGTGGCGAAATCGGAGCCATCAACGAACACCACTTCACTCAGCGTCTCCCCGAGAGCCGAGAAGCGAATTTGGCGGGGTTCGACGACTGGGGCGGCTTTCGCGGCTACCACCACTACGCCTGGGGCTGGGCGTGGGCAGGAAACACCCCACTGCGTCTGTGGAAACGGTATGCCTGGCTGGGCGGGACCAGAACGCCGATGGTCGTGCACTGGCCCGACGGGATCGAGGCGGCCGGCGAGGTGCGCTCGCAGTTCTGCCACATCGTCGACCTTATGCCGACGATCTTGGACGTCTGCGGCCTCGAAATCCCCGATGCGGTCGACGGCGTCGATCAACAGCCGGTGGATGGCACATCGATCGCTGCGACGTTCAACGACGCATCGGCGCCCAATCCGAGGTCGTTGCAGTACTTCGAGATGATGGGCTCCCGCGGCATCTTCTCCGACGAGTGGAAGGCAACCACCAATCACATCATGCCGCTACTGCTCGACGAGGCTCGGCTGCTCGAAGGCAGCCGGGCGTACGCCGACGATCAATGGCACCTGTTCGATCTGGCCAACGATTTCGCGGAGACAAACGATGTCGCTGCGGCAAACCCAGACGTGCTCGACCGCCTAAAGAACGAATGGCACGCCGAGGCAGAACGCAACAACGTCTTTCCGTTGCTCGGTGGCTGGGATCCACGCCCGGGCGAGACCGAGACACACTTCCGCGAGCCCGGCATCAGCACGCATACGCGGCGAGTGTTTCGCCCTGGCGGGCATCCAATCACCGACGAGGCATTGCCGGCACTGGTCGATGGCGGGACCATGACCATTTCGGTCGACCCGGGCGCCGACCGGGCCGGCGTTCTCTGCGCAATCGGCGACTGGACACAAGGCTGGGCGCTCTACATCGCCAATGGCATGCTGACGTTTGTGTTCAACAGTGCTGGTGAGCCAACACACGTCACTGCCGATCGTGCTCTCCGCGAATCGAGCACCTCGTTGGGTTTTCGCCTCACGGCTGATGCAGACAAGGTCTTTACCGCAGAGCTTCTCGAAGACGGCGACGTTATCGGCTCAGGGAGTCTGGAGCGGGGTGTTCCCCTTGCCATGTTGCAGGTCGGCGGCACCGGCCTCTGCCTCGGCTACGACCGGGGCTTTCCGGTTACCGATCGTTACGAGGTGCCGTTCACGTTCACCGGCACCCTGCACTATGCAGAGATAGAGGTTCCAGAGGGGGCCGCAATCGATCCGCTAACTCGCATCGCTCTCGCCCTCCACGAGGACTAACAAAACCCAAAATCTCGTGACCCACGGCGACACATTGTGTCGCCTGGTGTCACGAGATTTCGGGTGTGCCAGAGCTCCAGTCGATGCGGCGACTCACACTGCGAAAGACGACGGTGTTGTCAATCTCGGCCAACCGCAATGAACTCGCCGATGGCCTCCTGCTCGATCGAAAGTCGCGCGTTGACGAGCCCTTGCACGGTTGTAATCGCCTGCTCGTCGCCTGATGAGTAGGCCGCCTCGATGAGCAACGAAAGTAACTCGCTGGCTCTCTGATAGGACTCGGTGACATGGCTGAGTCGCATCGATTCGGGGGGCGATGCTCGATGAGCCTCGAGCGCTGTCGTTGCTGCCTCGGTGTCCGGCAAGTTTGGTAGCAGCTCATCGGCAGCGGCTTCGATCGCAGCCGACTCTTCGAGCATCCAAGCGATCTCGTTCTCGGTGCGAATGGTCAACGCGCTCAGTAACGCGGTCATCATCTCGACGTTGACCTTCGTCGTAGCATCGTCAATCTTTGGCAGGACATTTTCGGTCAACTCCGTCTGGATTGATGCAAGTAGGCGCGGGATGTTTGGTTGGGTAATCACTTGGTTTCCTCTTGCCAGCCACCGGCTTCGCCCATGGCTTCGACGAATACACGGTGCATAAATGGAATGGCGTTGGTCATATACGCAACGCCCATTGCTGTGGTCTCGTTTCTTGACATTGATGCTGTTTGGCCGATCACGCTGCTGAACACCGAGATAGAACTAAGGACCGTGAAGTACGCGACCGTGGCCGGGTTGACAATGTCTTCGGAGAGGCCCGACTTCTCTCGGTAGCGGGCATAGAACGCATCCGAATCTGCAGCGATGAGATCTGGCGGCTGAGATCTGCAGGCCAGCGCCCACCATCCGAGGTCCTCTCGAGGGTCGCCGACTCGCGATAGCTCCCAGTCGAGAAGGTAAAAGTCGCCGGTGCCCTCTTGCACAAGGATGTTGGGAGCCTGGAGGTCACCGTGGACGAGCCCCAGTGGCGCCTCGGGCGGCCGGTTTGTGTCGAGCCACGCTGCGACGGCCCGCATGAACGGGTCGGACTCGGCATGTCCGCCTTCGGCTTCAGCCCAGCGGGCTACGTTGCCGTCGATGTAGCTTGACCATGAAGCGGGTCGCTCCATCTCGGCTGGCAAGGTTATGGTGTCGATTGCGTGTACACCTGCGAATAGGTCAGCCAAGGGGGCGGTGAACTGCTGGTGAGAGTCAGCCTCGCCTTCCTGGGTGTGGACGTACAACGTGTCGCCGCTTATCAACTCGAAGATGATGCCTGGGCTGCCAAGCTCATCTCCTGATTCGTCGAACCAAAGTCCTTTCGGGACGGTGACGCCGCCGTTTGCCATGACTGCCTGCACCAAGTTCCATTCGGCAGTGCGGTCGGTATCGAGTATCGACTGGCCGGGTGGGGGGTCGGCTCGAAGAACGAATTCGTTCGACTCTGCGCCGTGGCTCGCTGTGAACCGCGCCATGTAGCGGCTATAGCCGCCGGTGATTTCGGCGTAGTTCGAGACGGCTACGGGTGCTCCGTCCGCCCAGCGCGTGCTCAGGAAGGTTTCGAGCCGACCTGGTAACTCAGATGGTTCCAGCAATGTTCCCCCAATGCCTGCTGTGTTCGTTTCGAACACGAAGCGCCATCATACGAGGCGCAATCTCGTGACACCAGACGACAAGTTTTGTCGGTGTGTGTCACGAGATTGGTCATTGGTTAGTCAATGCCGACCCCGTCGATGAAAGCGGGGCGAGGCAGGTTGCCGATGATCGAGTTGACGACGCCCCCGTCGACCACAATCTGCTGCCCGGTGATATACGAAGACTCGGGTGCCACGAGGAACATCACGGCATGAGCGACGTCTTCGACAAGGCCGAGTCGCCGCACAGGGATCTTGGCGATACGGAGCTTGCGGAACTCCTCGTCGGCAAAGATCGGTGCCGACATGCCGCCGTCGATCAGGCCGGGCGCAACGCTGTTGACCCGAACTCCGGCGGGCCCCCACTCGATCGACATTTGTTCGGTCATCATCGCAGCGCCGGCCTTGGTCGCGGCGTAGGCGCCAGAATTGGGTCCAGGTGCGACGCCATTAATGGAGGTGATGTTGACGATCGACCCGCCGCCGTTGTCGATCATTCGGCGTGCTGCAGCGCGTGCGGTGATGAAGCTGCCGGTGAGGTTGACGTCGACGACGCTGCGCCAGTCGTCTTCGCTCATGTCGACCAGTGGGCCGAACCGGACGATGCCGGCATTGCTGACAACGGCGTCGGGTGCGGCGCCAAAATCGTCGAGTGCGCGTTCGATGTCGGCAGACTCGGTTACCGAACCCTGGAAGGCCTTACCGTCGGGAAGCGACGCGGCGGTTTCTGCGGCAGCTTCGCCGTCGAGATCGAACACGCCGACCCGGTAGCCCTTGTCGGCAGCGGCCTGAGCGATCGACGCCCCGATCCCTCGAGCGGCACCCGTTATGAAGATTGATTTGGTCATGAGTATCCATCCGCTAGTGCCAATGAGTTTCCTCACAATCTCAGCCATTTTGTCGCCTGGAGACGAATCGGGTGGATTATGCGCAGGAATAGGAAGGACAGGTCGTTTGTGCCACGGTCACCACGTCGGTCGCTGGCGACTATCGCCTGCGGCCCGCTCGTCCCTTCTTCTCGAATCTTGTCGTAGTGGCCGTGATCGATTGACCTCGAGTAGAACACTCGCAGGTCGTGAATCGCCTGTTTATCACTAACGTTTTGCATCGCAGCATCCTGCATTTCGCTGGCGATGTGTCGTGCCCTCCTGGGTGCTGGTCTGGCTATGCGTACGTTACGCCGAGTCCGAGCCCACCATCTACTGTCAGCACGTTTCCGGTTGTCCACTCGGCTCGCACAAGGTACTCGAAGGCCTCGGCGACTTCTTCTGCCGTGCCGACTCGGCCCAGTGCATGCAGTTCGCCGATGGCTTTGAATCGTTCTTCTTGTTCTTCCATAGTCGTGGTGCCGGTGCGTACGTTGATCTCGGTGAGCACGCCGCCAGGCCGAACACAACCCACCCGGATACCGGCTGGTCCGAGTTCGGCTGCCAGGACACCGGTGACCGCTTCAAGCGCTCCCTTGGTGGCCGCATACGGCGAGGCGCTCGGGAACGCTCGTTGGGTGTGGATAGAGCCCACGAATACGATGCACCCCTTGCTCTTGGCGAGATGAGGGTAGGCCTCGCGGCTGAGCATCATCCCGCCGACGACGTTGACATTAAACAGCTCGAGCAGTTTGTCTTCTTCGAGTTCGGTTATCTCGCAGCGATACATGTTGCCGGCGTTGCTGAGGAGGGCGTCGAGGCCGCCGCCGTGTTCTGTCGCCGCGGCGACCATCCGGGTGCGGTCGGCGGCCACGGTAACGTCGCCGACGACGATATGGCAGCGGTCGCCGATATCTTCAGCCACGGAGCGGAGAGGCGCCTCGCGGCGCCCAGAAATCGTGACGAGAGCGCCTTTGGAAGCGAAGTGTCGGGCCGCTCCTTCGCCGAGCCCCGAACCTCCGCCCGTGATCAGTACCGACATGTCATTGATCTCGCGCATTGGGTGTTCTCCTAAGCTGAGCTTCTGAGTAGATGTGCATCGACTGAAGCACGGAGCCGACGTCGCCGACCGTTGGAAGCAGGCCATTCCGATGTAGCGGCCATAGCGCACGAACATAGCTACACGGGCCGTGAGAACTCCAAAACCTCCTAAAAGTATGAACGCGGGGGAAACGTTCAGGCCGCAGTTGTTCGTAGGGACGCCGGCCCACTAACCGACGATCCGTTCCCGCCTGCCGTCAATTATCGCACTGAGCGCCTTGAGATTCGGCGCCTGGAACGTGGTGATGCGGCGGCGATTGAGTCGTCGATCGACGAACGTGTGATCGAGGCGAACGGCATGGTGGCAAACCACGCACAACTCGTCGCGACGATGACACGCTCGGCGTCTGGGATTGGCCGAAGGGGTCAACTGGTTGCGGTAGAGGCGGCAACCGGTGAGCCGGTTGCCTTCGTGCCGGTATCCAACGTCACCGCGCCCGGATCCTGGAACGTCGGGCTTTGGGTCACGCCAGCCAAGCGCGGGAAGGGCTTTAGCGTCGAGGCATTGCGTGGTGTGATGGAGCTGTTGCACGAAGTTGGCGTTGAGGTCGCCCACCTCGGAACGGCGGTGGACAACGAAGCCATGAAGGCTGCTGCAGTCCGCTCTGGTTGCACGTTCGATGAGGTGCGGCCCCACAAACTCCCAAACGGCACGACGGTCATGTCGAACTGGTACTCACATCGCGCTGAGTAGGCGATCAGAAGAGCAAGCCCATCGCTAGACGAGCAGTTAGTTGAACATCCTGATCGCCGTCTCAAGATCGAGTTGGGTGTCGACTTCGGTCCACGCAAGGCCAGTGATGTCGAGGGCCTCAAAGGCGACACCGTTGGCAATCAGGCATTCGTAGGCTCCCTCGTAGTACTCCTGCGCGTTGTGTTCGTCGCTCATCATGTTGCGAAGCTCAGCGAAGAGCAGCTTGGCCGACTCGGCGTTGATTCGTTCAATGCCGATCGATTCGCCAACCGCGTTGCTCGGCGCAAGGTCTTTGCTGACGAGCGCTACCCGGGTGCCGGCCGAGAGGGCCACTTTCACCTCTTCGGCACCGAGTTGGATGTTTCGGTCGATGCACAGATAGTTCGTGTCGTCGCCAGCGAGTAGTCGGCGCAGAATCTCGATATCGAACACAACATCGCCGTTCGCTGCAGGGGCTCGGTCAGGCCCTTCCCTCGATCACAATGGCTGGACGGCCCGCGATCTGGTCGAGTCCGGCAAACGAAACCGCTGCTCCGGCCGCTTCGAGTGCGCTAGCGGCGGCGCGTGGGTCGACGGTGTGGAAATGGTGGCTGTGTGCCTCTGTGCGCTTGGCGCCGAAGCTTTCGTAGTCGGGGTGAGTGGGATCGTCGAAGTCCTCATCGACGAGCAGCAGCCGACCTCCCGGCGCCAGCACCCGAACGAGTTCGGCGATTCCGTCGTCGAGGCTGGTCCAGTGATGCATCGTGTTTACTGCCCACGCAGCGTCGATTGATCCGAAACTGACGGTCGTGGTTTCGGCAGTGCCATCGACAATTCGTACGTTATCCTGCACCCGCGAAAGCGCGCTGCGGAGGGTGAGGACTCGTCGCATGTAGGGCGTGGGCTCGACCGCGACGACCGTGCAGCCCCGCTTTGCGGCCGGGATGGTGCCAGCGCCGGTGCCAGCGCCAATGTCCATGGCCGTTTCGCCAGGCTGTGGTGCAACCCGAGCGACGACGGCTTCGTTTACCTCCGACGCCCACAGTTGCGGTGCGTGACGAAGATACCGAAGCATGGCCCGAGGTCCCTGGTCATGCTCGTGGCCGTGACAGTGGTCATGCTCGTGGCCGTGGTTGTCCTCGTTGCCGTGTTCATGATCCGTCATGCTGCCAGTCTGTCAGCCGCATCGATTTCTGTCTCCCACGATGGCGCATGTCGGACAAAGTAAGAACGCGGGGTCAGACCCGCGTTCTTACTTTCGGTCGCATGTCCGTTTGCGGGCCCCTTGGTTGAACGGCGCCCCAGAGACGGTTAGGCCCCGATACCTCCGCCCGTCTTGCCTGCCTTTTTGGCCTGCTTATCTTTGCGCTTCTCTTTTGCTGATTTGGTAGCGGGCGTTTTAGTCGCACGCCCACCTTTGTCTTTGCCGGCCATGGAGGCCTCTCTCTGATCAGAACGAATGTCGATCAGAGTGCACCTTGTCACATCGTGAGCAGGTTATGTTGCCAGCCCGGAGTCCGACGTATCAGCGTCTGATGACACGTCCCGGTCGCTCGCCGGTATCTTCATCGTGATCGCGCACGACGACTCCGTTGCAAACGGTGGCCAGATACCCCGATACCGGCTGCATCAAGCGAGTGCCTCCGGCTGGAAGATCGTGGTGTGCCACCGGGGGAGACACCGAAAGGTTCTCGTGGTCGATCACGTTGACATCGGCTCTTTTGCCGACCTCCAACGTTCCTCGATCAGCAAAGCCGTAGAGCGCAGCGTTGCGCGCTGTCTGTTTGTGCACGAGGAACTCGATCGGCAATTGCTCGCCCTTTTGGCGGTCGCGTGCCCAGTAGGTGAGTTGGGTGGTTGGCATCGTGCCGTCGCAGATCAACGTCACATGAGCGCCGGCATCGCTGAGGCCTGTCACCGTGTGGGGATTGAGCAGCATCTCGCGCAACACGTTCATTCGTTCGGGAACATCGACCGTGCTGAGGGACGCGAAGTTTGTGCCACCGTTCTCGAGCATGAAGTCATAGAGATACTCGAGTGGCTCGCGACCCTCGGCCGCTGCACGGGCCCCCAAGGTTGCGCTGACGTCGGGTTCGTAGTCGACAGGATCCGCTAGCGGATACATGACGGCAGCGGCTTTCCGGAAGAGTCCGTAGACGTTTTCCATCGAGCCGGGTGCATCTGGGCGCACGTCGGACTCTTCGAGGAGGGTTGCTTTCATCGATGGCTCACGCATAGCGATGACCCGCTCGGCAAGCGGAAGGTTCGCGAGCTTTGCAAGGTAAGTCGGCTTGCGCATAAAGGCGTGGTAGGCGCTCAATCCGGTGAGGAAGCCGATTGGACGCGACGACACCTGTGGAAACAGTTGTGCCCCTGCAGCGTTTGCCTCGTCGGTCATGCGGAGAATTTCGCGCCAGAGATTGGGGTCGTAATCAGGCGACTGCACCAGGGTGAACGTAACCGGACGTCCACTTGCTAGAGAGAAGCGACGCATCAGGTCGTGTTCGGCCTCCTGCGTTGTGCGCTCACCGCCAAGCCCATCGAGTTTGCCGACAGTGCCGGCGGGAATCATCTCGAACACGCCTTTGCCTATGCGGCCCATGTGCTCGGCGATAGCGAGCAGTTCGGCGTCGGCTGCAAAGGTGCCGGGGACCGGTTCGCCCCAGAGCGACCGGTGCCCAATTGTGCGCGAGGTGCTGAACCCTACGGCCCCTGCGTCGATGGCCTCGGCAACGATTCGGCCCATGGCGTCGACGTCGTCGGCTGTGGCGTCTTCGTTTAGCCGGCCTCGTTCACCCATCGCATAGAACCGCACGGCGCCGTGCGCAATTTGGGCGCCGACGTCGAGTGCATACTCTCGGCCGGCCATGTAGTCGAGGTAGTCGGGGAAGGTCTCCCACGCACCCCAATCCATACCTTCGTGAAGGGCTGCGCCAGGGATGTCTTCGACCCCCTCCATCAGTTCGATCAAGGTGTTCTCGTGTCCGGGGGATACTGGCGCGAAACCGACGCCACAGTTGCCCATCACCACAGTGGTGACACCATTGTGTGACGACGGCGCCATTTCGGAGTCCCAGCTGATCTGGCCGTCGTAGTGGGTGTGAACGTCGACCCAGCCGGGGGTCACGAGCGCCCCATCGGCATCAATCGTTCGGCGGGTAGAACCGGTGATCTTTCCACCGACCTCTGCTATTCGTCCGTCGCTGATTGCGATGTCGCCTTCTACGGGAACCGAACCGGTTCCGTCGATGAGTGTGCCGTTCGTAATCACGATGTCGTGCATGTAAGGCCTCCAGTGCAGCCGACCTTAGCGGCAAGCAATTCCCCGCTTCTAATGTTGCAAAGTGACGCGTGAGGGTCGTCGCAGAACAAAATTTCGGGGTGGGGTGGCTAGGCGGGGTAGATAGTCGGCGATCGCTTCGGCGTCGCCAGCTTGGCTCGGGATCATGCCGGTCGATCGCAAGAACCGCCATACATCGGAAGCGGGATCGAGGTAGTCCTCGTGGAAGGCCATGCCAATGACCATGTCGAGAACCTGGCGAATCGTCGCGTCGGTCCAAGCCGACCCGATGAGCTCGGGAACCAGATCGATCACGAGGTCGGTGTCGTCGAGGATGCCTTCGCTAATGAGGCACTCGGCCAGGGTGCCGATCATCGACTTGTTGCACGACATCATCGTGTGTCGCGAGTGAGGGTCGCACGCTCCGAAGTATCGCTCGTCCACTAGTTCGCCTCGATGGAGTACCACGAGAGCATCGGTGTCGGACTGGCGAAGAGCCTCGCCAAACGTCAGCGTGACGCCGCCGAGGGTTTCGATCTCGATATCGTCGCCAAGCAGCGAGCCCAAACCTCTGACCGCGACCGGAAGATCGGTTGCACCGGCAGTTCCTCGCCACGTTGCCTTTGTGGGCACAAGCTGCTCCATGTTGCTGAAGCTCCAACGCAGCTGCGGGTACTGAAAGTAGCTTCCATCGGCGAACTGCACCCGCCGATCAACCGGCGGAGGAAACCCTTGCATCCACTCGACTATCGGCTCGTCACTATCCATAATCGCCACGCTAGTGCGGTCGAGACGACCAGAACCGAGGCGATCGAATGCAGAGTTATCGACAAAGGTGACTAGCTTCGCAGACCAATGACCGATTCGAAACGTGTTGCGATAGTGCTGGCGTTGGTTCCTTTTGTCGCCCTCGGCCTCGCTCGTTTTGCGTACGGCCTGCTGCTGCCACCGATGCGCGACGATCTCGGATGGAGCTACGGATTGGCTGGCACGGTCACCACCGCTAACGCTGCGGGATATCTGGCCGGCGCACTGCTGGCGCCATCTGTAGTGCGGCGGTTTGGCGAACGGGGCGCTGTCGTTGGTGGCGTTGCATTGACGGCACTGCTTCTCGCGCTCAACGGCGTCACGGGAATGTATGCCTTGATCATCGTGACCCGGTTTGGTGCGGGTTTGTCGGGCGGTGTGGCGTTTGTCGCTGGCGGCGTTCTTGCTGCGAGACTTTCTCGACGGGGTGCCCCCAATGCGCTCATCTGGTACACGAGCGGTGCCGGTGCGGGCATCGCCGCGTCGGCCCTTGCGATCCCGCCGCTGGTCGATGCGAACGATCAATGGCCCCTCGGTTGGTATCTGTTGGCTGGGCTCACCGCAGCATGCGCGTTGGCGCTAGGCGCCGTGGTTCCTCGCGAGGACGAAGATGTCGACACTGCAACTACGCCCGCTGGCCGAGGTGTTCGTCTCGGCCGGGCAGAGACCGCCTACGGGCTATTCGGCTTGGGATACATCGCCTATATCACCTTCGCCGTTGCGTACCTGCGTGATGGCGGCGCATCGTCGAATGCCGTCATCACGTTCTGGTTCATTCTCGGGATGGCGGGGTTCCTGGCGACGCCGATCTGGTCTCGAATCTTGCCATCGATACCTGGCAACATCGGGCTCGGTGTAGCTTTGGCCGGATGTGCGACCGGTGTGGCGTTGCTCGCAGTTTCACGTGCCTGGCCTGCATCGACGGTGTCGGCCATACTGCTGGGCGGAAGCCTCTTGGGCGTGGTGAGTGCGGTAACTGGGCTTGCCCGCGACGTCGTTGCCGAGCACGATCTGCCGGGCACGATCGCTCGACTCACCGTGGTTTTCGGGGCGGGGCAAACTCTGGGGCCAATCCTGGCCGGTTTGATAGGCGACACTTCGGCCGGTCTTCGCCTTGGGCTTGTCTGTTCTGCCGTCATGCTCGCAACGGGTGCTCTGGTTTCGGCGAGCGGTCAGCCACAAACGGTCGCCTCGTAAAGCGAACCTCGACGTCAGCTAGCCGAAGTTTCCGACCTGATGAGGTCGACGGACATCTCAAGATCTGCGATCTGTTCGCTAGCTGTTTTGCCCTGCAGGGCGAGGCGCATGCACTGCACCCCATCAACGTGGGAGGCATCAACGTCTACCCGCGGGAAACCGAAGAAGTTCTGCACGGCCATCCAGCGGTGTCCGAAATGCTTCGCCGGCCCTGGTTAGCCGTCACTCTTCGCAGGACTTGAACGTGTCGCCGCTCCTGCCTTTGCCGTTGCCGTTGCCTTTGGTACCCACACAGCGGTCGGTGCCCGAGCCGCCGTTCATATCGTCGTCGCCGGACCCGCCGTCGAGTTCGTCGTCACCCGAGCCGCCGTTGAGTTCGTCGGGCCCATCGCCGCCCACGATCATGTCATCGCCGGCACCGCCGTTGAGTTCGTCGGGGCCTTCGCCGCCGTCGATCATGTCTGCGCCTGCGCCCCCGTTAACGATGTCGGCACCGCGCCCAGCAAAGATGATGTCGTTTCCGCCGCCGCCGCTTATCGTGTCGGCACCATCGAGCGCGCAGATCACATCATCGCCGTCCGTTCCAACAAGAATATCCGGACCGTCAGTACCAATGATCGTGCATGCAGGACCGCTGATGATGAACGAACGCTGCTCGACCAAACCGGTGGACGACGTCACGGTGATCTGATGCACTCCTGGACTGAACACGACGATTGGGTCGTCGTAGTTAGTAGGGCCAACACTGTCGACGACAGCGGTAAGCGTGGCACCGGTGGAGGACGACGCCGTGACCGTAACCGGGCCGCTGTAGATGCCGCCGCTCTGCGACCCGGCCAGGCTGATGGTTAGGGTTTCCGCAGCTGGCAGATCGGTGCCGAACGACAGCTTTTTGTTGAGCGACGTGCCCACGTTGCCAGCACCATCAAGAGCTTGGAGGAGGAATTCAGCTTCGCCTGCGCCGACCGAAGCGCTGCCAGACCAGACGCCGCCGCTCGGGCTGAGTTCCACATGTTGCCACACGGTGTTTGTGCCAGGACTCGGTGTGCTTGTCACGAGCGCGGTAACTCGTTCGACACCGCTGTCGTCGGTTACCTCGGCCTCGATGGTCAACGTACTGCCGGAGAGGTCCGATTCGACGTTGCGGAATACGGGATTGCTCGTATCACTGTTCGTGGGGCTGGCGTAGTAGACGCTCAGGTCGAACTCCTCGTAGAGCCGCATCGTGCCTATGCCGTCGGGGCTTGTGCTCTCAAATGCGCCGACCGTCATGGTCACTTGCTGTTCGATACCGGCAGGGGACAGGAACGTAGTAACGGCAGGCGCGAGCGCAAACGTAACTTCGGCAGAATCGGTATTTGGCTCGTGCTCGGCTAAGTCATACACCGCTCGAGCAGTGGCAGCATCGACGTCAGCGACGTCGACTGTAGTAAGCGCCTCGAACATCACCCCTCGTGCGTCAAGCTCGAGCTCGTCGGGATTGCCGTCGACCTGTTGGGTAACTTCGATCTCGACGGTCGGAAGGATCGGGTAGCCGCTCGTCACTTGCACTTGCTCTCCGCCATCCTCATCGGGTGTAAACCAGTAGGTGTTCTCCGAGTCGCTTGCCGCGAGTTGCAGGTCGGGGCTCACGGCAAGGTTGGCAAAGGGGCCGAATGGCGAGTCGCTCAGGGTCGGCTCGTTGATCGTGATCTCGAGCGGCTCGTTTGCGAGACTGAAGAAGGGGATGCCATACATCGTGGCCTCCATCAACGCCTTTTCGTCGTACACGCCATACGCAGTGAGATCAGACGCATACTCCTGCTTCGCGTATAAAAGGGCCTCGCCCACGGTCGCGTAGTCGCCCAAACCTTCGGCGAACAGGCCCATCAACTTCTCGGTAAGCGCAACAGCGACATCGTCGCCATAGGCATAACCTGTCGACGCGACATAGACCGACGCGCCTTCTGCGAGAAATGTCTGCGCCCAGTCTTGTGCCTCAACGTCGAGACCGCTGAAGGCATCGTCGGAGACCGACAGTCCCGAGTGGCAACCCATCGAGAACACAATGGCGCCCGAGTAGCCAGTGCCAGCAAGTCTGTCGACCTCGTAGAGATCTGTTTCGACGCCATTGAAGTCAGCGATCGCCGGTAGCGCACGGTAGTGATCAAAGTGCGCGGCGATTGAATTCACATCGGCACCTGCTGCCAAGCCGTCCGCGAGGTCAACGTCGCGCCAGGTGTTGTTGATGAGTCGATCGACCGACGATGCAAGATCTGCGTCGAGCGTGTCGGCGACCGCCTCGCTGCCGTCATCGAGGAAGTCGTAACCGGCAACGAAACCGGTCTGCGGATCGAGCGCCCCTCCCGATGCCAGATACAAGTCGATATTGGCGATGATTTCGGCGGGGCCTTCTACCAGGCGGCCCAGCGCCACCTCGGTGACAAACACTTCGCGATTGTCGGCCTGAGCGGGGAACCGGTCGCCGTACGGGTCATCGGTAAGGATCTGGCTAGCTGACAGCGAAGCGCGCAATGCGTTGTTCTGTCCACCCAGAGAGCTCGCGTAGCTTTGTTCGTTGGCGATACGGGTTGCATCGTCTACTCGGCCGAAGGGCACAATATCGTCGCCACCCACGATCATGATGTGGTCGATATCGTTGGTTTCGCGAATCGACCGGATCTGCGCGGCAATGGAACCAACCACTGCGTTCATGGCGTCGATCTCGCACGGGGACTGGTCCCAAGTCGAGTAGGCGGCTTGTACCGGCCCGATCGAGTCGACAGCGAGAATGGCTGCCTCAACGCCGTCGTCGGGATCGGTATTGACTGCACTCTGTAACGCGGCCAACTTGTCCATGACCTGTTGGGCTGCCGCTGGTCCGTACAAGCTGCCGAGCCGCTGCTGATTCACGACGAATAGTGTGTTTGTAGCTGCACTGATCGGACTTGATGTTCCAGTTGCACCGGTTGAGGGGAAGGTACGAGCCGGGCAAGGTAGCGACGTACCGGTGGTCGTCGCGGCCCGCAATGCATATGGCTTGTTCTGGTCGGCTTCGGCTCCCAGGGTGCTTCCTTTGGTTACCTGTAGCAGGTAGTCGCCGGGTGCCGCAGCGAGGATGTCGACTTGATCGTCGCGGGTGTCACGGTTGTACGAAACGCCGTAGACCTCAAAGCCCGGGACAGTCACCGGAATGTCGTCGAGCGGAGCGGGTGCTGTTTCGTCGTTCGCCGGGTTGACGTCGAAGTCAGGATCGGGCACGGTCTCGACGACCTCGCCGCTTCCGGGCACAATCGGCGAAGCCTCAGGACCGTAGACCACCAAGTCATAGTCGGCCGGCAGGTTGCTGAGGATGACCGACACTTTGGTATCTGGGTTGGGCACGGTGAGTCGGTAGAAGTCAACGTCGGTGGCAGTGGACACGTGGCTGAGATAGAGCGTGTCTTCCGCTATGCCAACAGCACCGCCGGGGGAGTTGTTGCCTGGCTCGAACGCTTCTGTCACCGTAAGCGCTGACGTTGCGAACTCCGTCGCGCCTGCGATGCTGATTTCAGCAATGGTCTCGCTAGTACCGAGATCAACACCGGCGAATACATCAAACGTGACCTGATAGTCGACCGAGGGTTCGACGCCGATCAAGTCAAACGTTACGAATTGATCGCTCGTAACGTCGAGGTTGTCGATGACGACGTCGTCCGCGGAGGCCGTCAACGAGCCCGGGTCGAGCACCGCAGAATTTGGTAGTACCAGCGTGACTGTTGCGTTGGAGCGTTCGAGGATGCCATCGACCCTGAAGTCGATCGTCGATGTCACCGCGGGAGAGGTTCCTGCGGTTTGTAGCCCAAGAGAGGCGACGTCGACCTGTTCCCAAGCGTACGAATCGCGCGGTAGGAAGAGCAGAAGAAAGTCACCAATAGTGATGTCAGGGAAGTCTGGGTTCTCAAAGTCGAACCATCTGAAGAGCTCTTCGACGGTAAGGACATAGCCGCCACCGATAGCGTCCTCAATTGCTTCCCACACACCGGGTTCGAGATCGCCGAGCGTGAGGTCTCCTACGCCGCCTGCGAGATCTAGGTCACCAAGTGTTAGGTCGCTATTTTCCCAGTTCTGCTCCATTTGCTCGAGCACATCGTCGTCGAGGTAGGCGAGGATGTCTTCGACGCGCAGGTCGCCCAGGATGACATCGCCAAGGTCGGCGAAGGTCGCGGTTGTTCCGATGTAGGCACCCAGTCGGGCTGCGTCATCGATGGTCTGCGTTGAGGAGTCGCTGCAATCAGCTAATGCACAATTGACGATGGCAGCGCGTGAATCGGCGGGGATATCGACTATCAGCGAGAACCGGATTGGTGAGAAGCGTATTGGAACGTCACGCAGCTCGGAGAACCTGATTGGCGAGAACCGGATTGGGGAGAACCGGATTGGGGAGAACCGGATTGGGGACGCCTCGATATCGGAGAACCGGATTGGGGAGAACCGGATTGGGGAGGCCTCGATGTAGGAGAATCGGATTGGGGAGAACCGGATTGGCGATGCTGAAATGTCGAAGCCAGCGACCGCAAGAGCGCCTAGGGTGGCGTCGGCCTCTGCAGTAGAGAGCCCAAGATCTGCGCAGGTCAGCTCTTGGGCGGCCGCCGCAGCGCACCATTCCGCCAGAGGCGGGGTAGCCGAATCTCCGTCGAGATCAATGGCGAGGACAGGAAGCCCGGCGAACGCAACGGTCGCAATATCGGAGAACCGAATCGGACTTGCAGCGACGTCGGAGAATCGAATTGGAATGCTAGCTACCGAGCTCAAGCTGTAGACGTCGCCGAGTGTCACCGCCTGCAATGGCACGTCTTGGTAGATGCTTCCAACGAGGTACTGCTCCCAGCCGCCGTCGACCGAAAATTCGGTGAGCGGGATGGTGGACAACAACTGTGCCGCCGGACCGAGGGTGTCGAGACCCAGCTGACCCAGGGTTACGTCGCCGAGTGGGTTTGTTGTTGCCTCGGTGTTGGTCGGTGGTTGGTCGAAGTCGACCGTGCCGAGTGAGGCGGCGCTAACGCCGCTGATGTCGGTATCTTCGCCAGCGATTTCGGCGGCCGCCGCATTGTCGAGCGGCACCGCTGTCACGCCCACTGGAACTGAACTGGAAGACAGTGTGTAGCTGACGGTCACGTCGGTTTCAGGCGGTTCAATCACCGTAAAGGTGACCGACTCGGACACTGCGCCAGATGAAACAGTGAAGGTAAACGTGCCCGTCTGATCGGTGATCGAATCGCCGAGATTTAGCGGCGTTCCGTCAAGGGTCGCGGTGCAATCGGTGGCTGCGCCAGAACCGTCGATGCAGGCGAACAAGGCGCTGGTTGGTTCACCAACGACATACACACCTCCGTCGGCAGGGCGTCCAATGGTGATCGTGGTGCTCGGCGGTTCGGGTACAACGACCGAGGTTACATAGGCAGCGCCGCCTCGAAGCCCGCTGCGGCTTTCGGCGCTTGGTGCGCCGGCAACAATGGTGCCGTCGGCGGCGAGCGCGAGATCGGCGCCAGCACTACCAGCGAAGATCGCTCCGGAGTACAGAATCTCCTCGCTAGGAGTCCATGTTGAGCCGTCGCGTAGCAACGCCCGTCCGAGAAGCCGTTGATCGTCTTGGCCTGACACAGCAACCACCAGCAGGTCGCCCTCAAGGGCTACCGCAGAACCCCAACGATTTCCGCCGACGGTGCCCTGCTGCGTGGCGACACGCACTTGATCGACATACTCGTCGCCCACGAGTGCGAAGCCATAACCTGCTCCGGCAAAGTTGCCGCCGCGGTCGTCCTCCTGGACAGCGCCAACGGCAAGGTAGCTGCCATCAATATCGACGTCGAAGCCAAAGTTGTAGTTTTCGCCTTGAAGCGGAGACGTCACTTCCTGAAGCAAGGCGTATGAAGCGGGTGCTGTTGTATCGGTGGTGGTAAAGACATAGGCAGCACCGGCGCCGGAGAAATCGGTATCGACTCCTGGCGCCCCAACAATTACCTTGCCGAGTCCATCAGCAGCGACCGACCAGCCGAACCGGTCGCCGGCAGCAACCCCGTCGAGTGTCGCAGCCAAGGTGCTGATCGCTGGTGCGGATGGGTCGATGAGATACACGAACGCCTTCCCAGCGGCGTCACCTGGAGCGCCAATGACGGCTAGCCACCCGCCGCCGTCAAGTTCTTCAAGGTGAAGTGCCCTACCGAAGAGTGCGTTGCGCGTCGGGGTTGGTGCGACAATCGTCGCGATCTCGTCGAATCCTGCACCACTATCGAAGAAGACGTACACCGTGCCAGAGTCGGGCACGCCTGCATCGCGAGCGCTCGCTCCGACGAGGGCAAGATTCCCGCTTACGGCAACGTCGAGGCCAAATCTGTCACCTGTGCTGGCGTCCGAAGCCTCAAGCGGGGGCAATGTTACCGGCTCAGCCCCCGTCAGGTCATAGACATAGACCTTGCCTGAGCCTGCAATGTCGTCCTCGAAACCGGGAGCCGCAACCAGCGCGGTCGCACCGTCGTTAGCAACAGCGGTGCCGAAATTGTCGAAGGGGTCGCCATCGTCAGCTGTGAGCCGACCAGGTTCCTCGTCGTAAGTTCCAGCGAATCGCTCGACAACGCCTTCGTTGCCTTCGGCTCCGACGTCTGCACTTGGATGACCAACAAAAATGTTTGTGCCTTCGATCGCTACATCGGCGCCGAAAGCGTCAGCGATTGGAAAGGCGCTCTGTAGTTCACGGTCGGTTGTCCAGCTGCCATCGATACGAGAGAACGCCCACGCTCGACCGGTTTCGTCTCCCGAGACTGCAATGCCGTCCATCACATCAACGGACGTGCCCAGGCCAGCGTCGGCCAATCCGCCACCGAGCACTGCGGTTTCCACCGACCCAGAGCCGATGGAAGCCTCAAAGAGTCGGACGGTTCCCGCCCCTGACAGGTCTTTCGGTGCTCCGACCGCAGTGACGCCTCCCCAGCGGGCTACGGAGGTACCAAAGGCAACATTTACCGGACCTGGGTAGCGGCCTTGTACGCGCCAAATGTTGCCGCCTGTACCGAGTTGGTACGCGGCGCCTTCGCCACCGGGAGCGCCGACAACCCCGCTGTCGCCGGCAGTGTCTAACGCTGCCCCAAAGCCGGTGACTATTCCGGCATCGGCATCGGCGCCTGCGGAAAGCGAGCGAGCGAGAGACGCGTCGGAGAGCGAGAACGAAAAGAGCAATCCGGCGTCCGGCACCGCTAGGTCGTGTCCGGGCGCACCGGCGAGGGCATTGTTTCTTCCGGCGATGCCCACCGCTGTACCGAGTCGGGCACCGGCCTGAGCTTCCGCTCCCGCGTCGCCTCGGCCTACGAGCGTTATTCCTGTGGTGCGCACACGATAGATATAGAGCGCCCCAGCATCGTCAAGACCCCCGACGGTTTCTCCCGGAGCGCCGACGACGAGATAGATCGCGCCATTGCCAATTCGCTGATGGAGATCGACGGCTGTGCCAAATCGAGCATCGGACTGAGCGTTTGCCTCCGCATCGATCCGTGCGACCAATACATACGCCCCGTCGGTTCGCCGAAAAAGATACACCGCTCCGGTATCGGTGTTCTCGCCTGGCGCGCCCACCGCCAGTAAATCACCGTATGCAGATACCGAAGTTCCTGCCGACGCGCCGCCAGGTGCCTCGGGGTTGATCAGTCCTTCGGGAATCTCGGGTAGCACCGTAAACGAGGCTGTTTCTTCGGTGGTTAATGCACCGTCGGTGGCGCTGACGGTCAGCGTGCGTGAACCCTGCTCGCTGTCGATTGGGTCGCCTGACGCCACTGCGGTTCCGTCTAGGTCGGCGGCGCACGACAACGGGTCTCCGGTGCTGGTGGTGCAGGAGAAGTCGGCTGTGGCGCCACCGTCGGCGGGAAGAATTGCGCCGTCGGTTGGCGCGTTGATTGTCACTACTGGTGGGCTCGGTGCGGACAATTCGAAGGGGTAAATCGCTCCGGAGTCGACGCCCCGAAGGCTATTGTCAAACGGTGAACCGACGAGGACCGTTGTTCCGTCGAGGCTTAGGGTTTGGCCGAAACGTTGGTCGTTCTCTGGGTCGACGGGGGTAAGGAAATCGGTCTCGGTCCAGCTTGCACCGGCGCCGACGAAAACCGAGGCAACGCCGGTTTGTAAGCCCTCGAATTGTTCGGTGCTCGAGGAGACGACGGCGAGCGGGCCATCTAGCCCGACAGCTCGAACGCTGTTAACAGCCGCTCCGCTGCCATAGGTCGGCGTGAACGAACTGGTGTAGGTCCACTGTCCGGTTGCGGCATCTCGCTCGAAGAGATGGGCGCCACCGCGCAGAGCGCCAACCAGAGCTCGGCCGTTGTCGAGGTCGACATCGGCGCCAAATAGTGAGTTGGCGCCGGAGACAGGATCGTCGATGGTTTGTATCTGCGACCACGTATCGGCGCTCGTCTCGTTGAAGACATAGACCCGACCGTTGTTGGAAGTTTCTGGGCCGGTGGTTGGGTGGCGGTCGACCGCAACAAAGAGGTCAGACCCGTCGAGTTTGACCAGGGCTGAACCCTTAGTGGTTTGATCCGACGGGACGGGCACAGTGGTTAGCGCTGCGGTGCCAGATCCACCGTCGAGTGTGTAGACAAAGACCTCATGCATTCCGCCGCTGGGTTGCGCTGCAACGGCAAAACGGTCGCCATCGAGATCAATGCTGTTGAGAAAACGCGGCGTGGGGGGAGAGATAAGGCCTTGGTAGGTCCAGGATCCAGTCGTAGCAACCCACCAGTGAATGCCAGCCGTTGGCTCGGTTACGACGGCGTAGGTGTCGTTGATAGCGACAGCGGTGCCAAAAAATTCGCCGTTGGCGGGTGAAGGGTTATCGAGTTCGTCGGCGACTACCCACGTCGACCCAGACCGCTCCAGCACAAAGGCCGTGCCAGCGCCGGCCGCATCAAACGAGGCACCTGCGATGGCGCGATCGCCCTCGATGTCGACACCGTCACGGCCCGTACTGAGGCGCGCGTGGTCGCGAAAGTCGCGCAGAAAGGTGCCAGGAAGAACCTGGGATCCAACATCGTCGGGCCAGTAGTAGGTGTAGGCAAGGCCAGCTTGCGCGCCGGCGGCGCCGTCTGCATTTGGAGCCCCGACGACGATGTCGCCGCTGTCAGAAATTTCGGCTGCATGCCCGCCGAACTCAAGCGGCGAGTTCACCGGTGTGATGCCGGTCCATAACTCGTCGCCAGAGATGGTCAGTCCGTCTTGGTAGGACAAGTGTTCCCCGAGGCCGGCGGTGCCTGCCGCTGGCGCCGAGTGATAGGTCCCACTATCCCAGGCTGAACCGTTTCGGCGATACTGTATAATCGGAGCGAGCGCGGGTTCGAGCGCTGCTAAAGGGGCCCCGACCACAATGACCCCGCCGACGATTTGGTCGACATCGACAGCGGCGCCGAAATTTGCATCGACGATGCCGCTTGGGTCGTTGAGTTCAGCGGTAAACGCCCAGTTGAAGTCGGCGTCGCGCTCGTACACCCACGCCGAGTCGTCGCCGGGCGCGCCGACGACAAGAAGGTCTCCGTCAACGGCCACAGCCTCGCCGAATCGATCAGCTGCTAGAGAGCAGGACGGACACGTTGTATCGCTGTCGAGGGTAAGAGTCGTGCCATCCCAGCGATAGGCCGCGATGCGTCCGGGGATCGTTTCATTACCGGGAGCGCCCACGGCTAGTTGGAAAGTGCCCGCGCGAAAACCGATCTGCACCCTTTGCACGTCAACGTCATGTCCAAAAAATGCGACGTCGGGGCCACTCCGAACGATCTCGCGAGCAAGCGTCCATCCGGTTGCTAACGTCCACTGAAACAGGCGCACCGTGTTGGAGCCAGGGCTGCCAACGGCGGCTAGATAACTTTCGTCGTTGTCGGCGCCGGCTACAGCTACCGATGAACCCATCGCCTCTGCGGGGGTCAACGCGGTAAGGCTCCCGAGGTCAGCCTCGAGTTGCCAGTCGCCTCCTGGGGACCGGCCGTACACGAAGGCAGTACCGCTGCCGCCGTTGGCCCCAGGTGCGCCAACGATCAGCTTATCTTCCCAGGTCGCGACCGAGCTTCCGACGAGGTCGCCTGCGAGACCGGGATCGAGAACCTCGAGCGGAGGCTCGCCCGATGCCTGCGCGAGGCGCAGACCACCCGACGCTGCAGCTGTTTGGCTATCGGAAGTGGGTAGCCGAGCCGGCTTGTCTGCCTCGACCGCCGCATTGGCGGCGGTGGCTGGCGCAAGTAGCGCAGCGATCAGAGCAAAGACGGTCACGGCTACGCTCACAGCTACTCGGAGCCCCCGAGCAGTCTCGGGCGTCGAAGAATAGGTCGATCCCACCAGTAGTGTCCTCCCGCGGACGGCAGAGAACTACGTAGTTTTCCGCCAGTGTTGGTTATGTGGGTTGCGCCTTCGTGTTTTCCCGAAAATCGGACGATTGTGCCCCCGGTAACACCGTAGCCTGCACCTTTGTCGCTTCTCAATGTTTCTCAGCCGGTTTCTCAGCCGGTTTCTTACCGGTGTCTGACTGGGTTCTGACCTGGCTGACGTGCCTCGTGGTCGCAACCTTGTGCAGCGGCTCGACGCGGCGAGCGGCTAAGCGAAAGCGAGCAGGCGTGCTGGATTCTCGACGATCAACAGATCGATGTCACTGTCGCTGAGACCGCGTTGACGAAGCCGGGGCACCACATTGGTGACGAGGTGGTCGTAGCCGAGTCCGCCATAGGCATGCAGCCGGTGTTTGGTGGCGATGTCGTGCGACAACAAGATCTGACGTTCGAAACCGTTCTCGAAGTGCCAGAGCACCACATCCATTCGTTCGGCATCCGATGGCATGTCGACACTCGGGTTCGGCGGGTACCACGAGCTTTCGTTGCCGAACAGGTCGTACTCGAGGTAGCAACCGGTGGCGGCCATCTCGGCGAGCCAACCTCGATCGATGCAGGTGCGGTCGATGTGACAGATCGTGGTACGGGTGAGGTCGCCGCCCTCTTCATCGATGATGCGGGCGATATCGACCGGGCACTGCGGGTCGCGCCCAGGGTGCACCATAAGCGGGGCGCCCGTTGCCAGTTGGGCGGCCACGCCCGCTCGAAGGCTCTTCTCCTCGTTCGGTAGGAACGGATAGGTGCAGCCGATCTCGCCGATGAGCCCGGCTTGTACGTCGGTGCCGTCGACCCCGACGGTGATGTCGCGAATGATTTCTTCGGCGAGATCGTCGACGCTCCGGTTGTCCATGTCGGCCGGATGCGTGCCTCCGAGGTAGTAACCGGCCCCCATGATGATGTTGGTGTTGGTTGCCTCGGCGATCCTGACCAGTGGCGCCGGATCTCGGCCGAGTCCGTTGTTGGTCGGATCGACGATCGTTCGGCCACCCGCAGCGGTAAACCGGTGCAGTTCGGCGATGGCGAGCTCTTCGGAATCGAGTGACACGTTGTGGTGATTCGATGTCCAGTGGTACGCGACCCAGCCACGATTTTCGAGGGTTATCTGCTCGTCGGCCAGCGGTTGATCGGCAGGCGTCGGCGGATCGACGTACATAAACGAGCCGTCCATCAACACATGGTCGTGGGCCAAGGTAATGCCAAGCTCAGCTGCGGCGACAGGGCCGAGGACCGTCTGGGCGAAGCCGCGCATTTGCATGGTTACGACAGCACCGCCCGAGCGCTGATTTCTACCAACAGACCCTCGAACGCCAGATCGACGCCACCGACCAGGGTGGCACTTGGGCCGGGAGCGTTGAAGAACTCTGCTCGGGCCTCACCTGCTTGAGGGCGGTAGCGAATGTCGGTGAGGAAAATGTCGAGTGAAACCACATCGTCCATGGTGCCGCCGGCTGCGGTCACAAAGCTCTCGATATGGCGGAGGCATTGGCGGCACTGTTCCAACGGATCGTTGGGGCCAACCAACTCGCCGTTATCCATCGAGATCTGTCCGGAGATGAACAGCAGGTCGCCTTTGCGGATGCATTGCGAACCAGCGCGAAGATCGGCCGGTTCGGCGACGTTGGGGATTGAAATGCTTTCTCGGGTTGCCATTGGAGTTTCCTTGTTCAGCTGTCGACCGGGCCGATCACGTGGTCGAGAACATAGTTCGAGAACTCATGCACCGTTCGCTCTTCGGACGGTGAGTAACGCGAGACACCGGCGAGGCGGCCTCGTAGACCCCGGTGCACGATCTCGCACACGCCTTTGTCCTCGGCCAGGAACAAGTCCATCGATGGGTAGTACTTGTCTTCGACTTCGGTCTCGAAATCGGGCCGGTCGACCGTGGTCTTTGGAAAGCAGCACCACGAGGTGATGCGGGTCCACTCGGGTCCCTCAGGAAAGTACTGATGAAAGGTGATGCGGTCGGGCGGCACGTTCAGTAGCAGGTGCGGGTAGGCAATGATGAAGTGCGTCGTCTCGTTGTCCTCTGGCGACAGGCCCTCAACAAACGGCAGCGTGTGGTTGCGCGGCACGTAGAGGCCATTTTCGTTGTCGCTGCTATTGATCGCATAGACCATTGGTTCGCCGTCGGCCTTGAACGCGGTGCGCACCGCTCCGGGGTAAAACGTATCGAGCGACTCACGATGCACGGTGCGCACGTGGTAGCCCTCGCGGGAGTTTTCGACCCAGATCTTCCAGTTGGCGTTGAACCGGTTCTCCCACTTCTTGGTAACCACCATGTCCTCCATGTGGTAGCTGGAGAGCCGGTCGACCAGCCCACCCAGAGACGCGAGTAGCGGTGTTGCTTCTGGATCGAAGTTGATGAACACGAAACCGCCCCATGTTTCGGCGCGCACCGATGGCAGCTCATGTAGCGATTTGTCGAAACCATCGGCGTCCTGCATCGACGGCGTCGCGAGTAGGCGGCCGTCGAGTGCGTAGGTCCACGCGTGATACGGGCACGTGATCTTCTTGCAGTTACCGGTACCGACGAGCAGCTCTGAACCACGATGACGACATGATGCTGACAACGCACGAATCTCTCCGTCGCCATCGCGCAGGATGATCAGCGGCTCATCGATGATGTCGATGCGCACGTAGTCGCCCGGGTTCGGGATCTCTTCCTCTCGGGTGGCGATGAGCCACTTCTTGAGAAAGATTGTCTCGACTTCGCGGTCGTACCACTCCTGCGAGAAGTACACCTCACGTGGTAAAGGCGTCGCGTGTTCGATAGGCCGGCGTGTTTCGGCATACCGCTCCGGTGAAAAGATGTCGCTCATGGTCTGTCTCCCCGTTGCGACAATACCAGCATCGAGCTGCGCAAACGGATTGCAGATGGTGCGGCTGAGCAGCACTTTCGTGCTACCGAGATCTGTTGCCGGCGGAGGCGCGATGGTAGGTTCCCCCTACCGCACCGTGTCGTCTACTACTCGTGCGGTTCAAACCAACGAGGAGACATTCGTGACAAAGACGACCGAAGTTAGCGGCCAACGAGACGAACGATTTGAGGCATTAGTTGGGGTGCTCGAACGCCAGCTGGCTTCCGATTACGACCTTGGAGCATCACTCGCCGTCGCGGTCGATGGCGAGGTCGTCGTTGATGTCTGGGGCGGCTGGTCAGATGAAGAGCGAACCACGCCTTGGGCTGCGGACACGGTGACGAACGTGTGGTCGACCACCAAAACAATGACCGCGCTCGCTGCTCTTGTTCTGGTCGACCGTGGGCTTCTCGATCCTGATGCGACCGTGGCGACCTACTGGCCCGAGTTCGCTGCAGCGGGCAAGGCCGACGTCTGTGTGAAACATCTCCTGTCGCACACGTCGGGCGTGTCTGCCTGGGATCAACCAATCACCCCAGAAGAGGTCCTCGACACCGAGGCAGCCACGGCTCGATTGGCGAGCCAGGCTCCGTGGTGGGAACCGGGCACGGCATCGGGCTACCACGCGCTGAACCAGGGCCACCTGGTTGGCGAGGTCATCCGCAGGATTGACGGCCGTGGACTCAAGCAGTTCTTCGCCGAAGAGATCGCCCAACCTCTCGATGCCGACTTCACGATTGGATCGCCGCCCGAAAATCACTCTCGGATTAGCAACGTCATTCCACCGCCACCGCTGCCTCTGCCGCCAGATCTCGACCCCGAAAGTGTCATGTTCAAGACCTTCACCGGTCCGCTGCCAGATGCCGCGATTGCACATACCGACGAGTGGCGGGCTTCCACCATCGGTGCCGCCAATGGCCATGGCAATGCACGGTCGGTCGCGAAAATTCAAGCGGTCATATCGAACGGTGGTTCTGCAAACGGGGTA
This sequence comes from uncultured Acidimicrobiales bacterium, assembly GCA_938015295.1. Classification (GTDB taxonomy): domain Bacteria; phylum Actinomycetota; class Acidimicrobiia; order Acidimicrobiales; family SHLQ01; genus CALLQB01. The sequence continues at coordinate 2,990 of CALLQB010000046.1, read as the reverse complement.
AAGCTCTTGTCGCCGCAGACCATCGACCGAATCTTCGAAGCGCAATCCGATGGCGTCGATCAAGTGCTAATGGTTCCGGCCACATTCGGGCTTGGTTATGACCTGGCGGCGCCGTCCAATGTCGTCGGCATCACGTCTGGGCGAAAGTGCTACTGGGGAGGCTGGGGCGGCTCGATCGTCCTGAACGATCTCGATAACCGGGTCACGATGTCGTACATGATGAACCGAATGCAAGCTGGTCTGGTGGGCAACGAGACCAGCGTGGCCTTGATCGGCGAGCTCTCCACCATTCTCAGCTGAGTTCTGGCCGGGTTAGGTCATACCCAACTGGTCGATGGTTCCTCGCCAGGCGAGCGAGCCGCCATTGCTGGTGCCGTAGGCAAGGCCCGACGGGTAACCCACCAAGGCCCCAGTAGAGCCGGCCGTAATGATCGACGGCGAGCGGGCGCTCTTCTTGAGATACGGCGTGGCGGCCTTGGCACAGACGAACGGGGCGCGAAGGTTGACCGCCATGACCCGGTCGAAGGTTTCGAACGACATGTCCTCGAATGAGAAGTCGGACGTGATCATTGCTTCGTGGATACCGGCGTTGTTGTGGAGAACATCGATTCGCGGCCAACCGGCCGGTGTCGGCCCCAATTCCTCGGGCACCGCCGGTGATAACAAAGGTCGTTCCGTCGATCGGCATGTGGTGGCCCCCTACGTTGTGGCGTTCGTTAGCTTGGAGGGTTGGGGCCGTGGTGTACAAATTTCGGCGATCTGCGAGCACCGCGTGTACCGCTGATGCGTCTGGTCCGCGTAGGGTCTCGCGCAACGATCGCCGGCCGTGGAGAGCGAACATGAACAGCACAACTGTCGTACACAATTTGCAGGAAGAATTCGACGTGTACATCGGTCGAGAGGTACCCGAGCATGACCTTGCTGGAAGCAAGTGGGGCAATCCGTTCGTGATGGCCGATGACAGCGATGCCGAACGCGAGCGAGCGATCGCCGACTACCGGGCGTGGATCATCGAGCAACCCGAACTCATGGCTTCGCTCGATGAGTTACGGGGCAAACGTTTGGGCTGCTGGTGTGCTCCGAAGGGTTGCCATGGCGACGTGCTGGCCGAACTCGCCGACTCGCTCGGCGACTAGCTAGCCGCCGTCGGCGAGTACTTGGAGAGCCTTTTTGTCGACTTTGCCGATCGGCAGCATCGGAAGTTCGGCAACGATGTTGATCTGCCGGGGCAGTTTGTAGCTGGCAAGATGTTCGGCCGCGAATCGTCTAATTTCGTCGGGGTCGAGGTTGGGCTCGCCCATCACATAGGCGACACCGACCTCCTGAAACGTTGGGTCGGCGATACTGACGACCGCGGCCATCGAGATACCGGGGTGCCGCTCGAGGGCCAGCTCGACCTCACGCGGGTACACGTTGTAGCCGCCGCTCTTGAACATCTCGCTCATGCGTCCGACGATCTGCACGTAGCCATCTTCGCGCAGCACTGCGAGGTCACCAGTTTTGAACCAGCCGTCTTCGGTGAACGCCGCAGCGGTTGCCTCTGGGTTGCGCCAGTAGCCGGCCATAAGGAAATCGCCGGTGGTTTGGATCTCGCCGGTTTCACCAATGGCCGCTTCCTGGCCGTCGCGCCATATCCGAATCGGCTGACGTGCGTCGGGCGTGCCGACTGTGGTGCAGAGCAGTTCTACTGAGTCGGTGAGGCCGCTGTAAGTGACGCCCCCAGTTACTTCGGTCATGCCGTAACCCATCGTGCAGTGGGTCGCCCCGGTCTTGTCGAGCCACCGTTGGAGCAGTTCGGCAGGCATCGCCGCGCCGCCCCAGGCGAGCAGATCGACCGAGGACAGATCGACCGATTCGAACCGTGGATGGTCGGCACACATCTGCAGCATGGCTGGCACGCCGCCGACCGTGTTAAGCCGTTCTGTCTCGATGGTGTCAAACATGGCATCGGGCGAGAACCGCTCCTGAAAGAAAAGGGTGCCCCCGCCGGTCATGGTGCGTCCGCAGATATCGCCGATGGCGCCCACATGGTTGATCGGCAGGTTGCAGATGATCCGTCGGTCGGCGAGTCCTTTGCGTTTGATGGCGATCACGTTGCACACATTGGAGCCGCGATGGGTTATCAACGCTCCCTTCGGCTGGCCACTACTGCCCGAGGTGTACACCAGATAGGCCGGGTCCATCGGGTCGACTTCGGACCTACGGCTGGCGAGATCGTCGTCGGAGACGGTGGCGGCACCTTCGAGCCAGGTGCTCAACAGTACAACGGCTTCGGTGGCGGCATCGGCGAGAGTCGGTGGCTCGTGGTCGACCACAACCACCGCGTCGACCGACTCGTGTTTGGCTGCGAGGCGGCGTAGCTCGTCGAGCATTGGTTCGTTGTCGATCGTGGAGAACCCGAAGAGAAGCCGGGGTGCGGCGTCGTTGACTACATGGTCGAGTTCGCCACTCGTATTCTTTGGGTTAAGCCCAACCCACAAAGCCCCCACACTCGTGACGGCCAAAAAGTTGATCCAGAACTCGAGAGTGGGGTTGCCCATAAAGGCCACCCGGTCGCCGCGCTCGACACCACTCGCGATGAGTGCCTAAGCGAAAGATGACACCCTTGTCGGGCAATCTGAGCGATTTGGCGAACCCCGTGAGGTGCGAAAGCATCAGAAACCCCTGCACGATCGTTCCATCAAAGGGGGCGATCTCAGCCGCCCGTGCTGGATGGGTGTGAATGGGGCCGTCGTCACCGGTGAGCGCCGCAAAAGCGTCGATGGCGTCCTGGTCGATGTGTTTCCAGCCGCTGACGCCGACATCGGTATCAAGAAGGGCTGCGAGGTCGGGTAGCCGTTCGGTTGCTCTGCGGGTAGGGCTCCTGGAGTCGGTCACCGCGCAAGTCTGCCAGAGCCCAGAGCGGAGCGCAGGTGCGTGTTCGAACAGTCGTCTACCCTTTGACGAGCGGACCGTTGGGAGCCCAGCGAGGGGAACATGAGTACATTTCG
>CALLQB010000045.1 GCA_938015295.1 uncultured Acidimicrobiales bacterium | reverse complement strand
TTACTGGCGACCCATCTCGACGGCGGCTTCAGCAGCCTGCGATTCGACATCTTGCCGAGACAGCAATTGGATGACGATCTCGTGCAACTTTCCGGCGAACGGGAAGGGCGCCTCGTAGCGGGTCGACACCGCCGAGCCATGGTCGTACCCCACACTTGGGCCGACCGACGACATCATGCGCATGAACAACGGCAGATCGGTTTCGCCGGTCGGCTGATCGTTGATCTCCAGCGCCATCATGCCCGCCATCCCGGCGCCACGCCGCAGCTTTACCACCAGTGTCGAATCGCCAGCGGGCACAGCGACGTCGGATTCAAGAATCACGTGCTCGTCGAAGGCGTTGTAGTCGACGACCAGCCGGTCGTTCTGCACGAAGATCGATAGGCCCGAATTTTCGGTGCCGGTGGCGTAGAGAACCCCGTCGTCGCCAGCGTTTCGGGTAACCGTAGCGGTGAGGTCGAAGGAGCGTCCGCCGATTGCGGCAGAGGCCTGACCCGGCATCGGCGACATCGGTGGCCGGTAGACGTAACGCCTTTCCGGAGAATGGGGTGAGTTCTCGCGGAAACGCGCACCGAAGAGTTCGAGCATGCGTTCGTCGATTGGTAGCACACCGTGCTTGTCAGCCTCATCCCACCAAAGCGCGATCAGCTCGTCGAGTCGAGCCGGCTCGGCTTCGGCAAGGTTGTTGCACTCAGACCAGTCGGAGGCCAGGTGGTAGAGCTCCCACGGTTCGGTGTCGTAGTCGGCACCAGGCTGGTGTTTGCAGACCGCTTTCCACTCGCCCGCCACGAGAGCTCGACTGCCCGCCATCTCGAAATACTGCACCGTGTTCGCAGCCGGAGCTGCGGCATCGCCGAGAACGCTGGCAAACGAATGTCCGGTCACCGGCATCTGTTCGACACCCCGGTAGGTGTCGGGCGGTGTAACCCCGAGTAGTTCGTAAATGGTCGGCACAATGTCGGCTACGTAGACGAACTGGTCGCGTTTGGTTCCCACCTGGTCGGCCGCCACTTGGTTCGGGGCATGCACGATCATCGGCACATGCACACCGCCCTCGTGGGTGTTTTGTTTGTACCACTTGAACGGCGAGTTGCCGGCCTGTGCCCAACCCCAGGGGTAGTTGGTGTGACTGTGCGGGCCGCCAATGTCGTCGATCTTGTGTATGGCTTCGTCGGGTGTTTCGAAGATGCCGTTGAAAAACTTCATCTCGTGCATGACCCCGAACGGGCCGCCTTCCTGCGATGCCCCGTTGTCGGCGAGCACGACAACGATGGTGTTGTCGAGTTGGCCCTGTTCGCGCAACCCGTCGATGACTCGGCCAATCTGGTCGTCGGTGTGATCGAGAAAGGCGGCGAATGCTTCTTGTAGGCGACAGGCAAGTTTCTGCTGGTTTTCGGGCAGATCGTCCCATGCGTCGACCCCAGGGTTGCGGGGGGCAAGTTGCGTGTCGGGCGGGATGACGCCGAGTTCGATCTGCCGCTGAAACCAGCGCTCTCGGATAATGTCCCAGCCTTCGTCGTAGCGGCCGCGATATTTCTCCATGTACCTGGCTGGAGCCTGGTGTGGCGCGTGCGTCGCGCCGAACGGCAGGTAGGCAAAGAATGGACGGTCGGGCCGGACACCTTTCGCGTCGGACACCATTTTCAAGAGCTGGTCGACCAGATCTTCCGAGACGTGGTAACCATCTTCAGGCTTGGCTGGCGGTTCGATTGGATGGTTGTCGGCCACCAGGTCGGGGTGAAACTGGTCGGTCTCGCCCTCGAGGAAGCCGTAGAACCGGTCGAAGCCTCGCGCCAGAGGCCACTGATCGAACGGGCCGGCAGCCGAGCATTGCTCCATTGGGGCGAGGTGCCATTTGCCGGTGCAGAAGGTCGTGTAGCCCTCGCCCTTGAGCACTTCAGCAATAGTGGCGGCGTGGTTGCTGATGTGTCCGAGTTGATGAGGAAAGCCGGTGCGGAAATTCGACACCGCTCGCATACCAACGGCGTGCTGCGACCGGCCGGTCAACAGCGAAGCACGGGTCGGCGAACACAGCGGCGTGACGTGGAAATTGGTGAACTGCAAGCCGTTGGCGGCCAAGGCGTCGACGTTCGGCGTATCGATGTCGGAGCCATAACAACCGAACTGCGCGAAGCCGGTGTCGTCGAGCAAAACGAGGAGCACATTTGGCGCGTCGGTGCCAGGGTGCGGCGGCTCTTCAAACCACGGCTCAGAGTCGGCGAAGGTACGGCCGATCTTTCCCTCGAACCGGCCAAGTCGGTGCTGTGCTGACGTCATGTCCGCACCCTAACGTAGTGCTTCTCTTACTGGCAATTGTCTGACGAATGGTAGGGTTCGTTCATGAACTTCGAAGTAAACCGGCAAGACCTCCGCGACACCCGCGACATCACGAGTGCCGACCGGGCACTCACCAAGGGACAGATCCGGCTGGCGATCGACCGTTTCGCGTTCACGACCAACAACGTCACCTATGCCGTAGCGGGCGACATGCTCGACTACTGGGGCTTCTTTCCTACCGAAGATCCGTGGGGGCGAATCCCAGCTATGGGACTGGCGTCCGTCGTCGAATCGGCGCATGCAGGAATCGAGGTCGGCGGCCGCTACTTCGGTTTCTACCCCATGGCCACAGAGTCGATCATCGACGCTGAGGTCAAAGGATCCGCTTTCCGAGACATCGGTCCACACCGAGCCAACCACGCGGCCATCTATACCGACTTTCGCGACGTCGCGTCCGATGAGATGTTTCGTGCAGACAAAACCGACGAGTACTTGCTGCTTTGGGGCATGTTTATGACCTCGTTTCTGGTCGACGACTACCTAGCCGACAACGACTTCAGTGGGGCGAGCCAAACGCTTGTCACCAGCGCGTCGTCGAAGACGTCGATAAGCCTCGCTTCGTGTCTTGCTCAACGCGAACGCCACCAAAGTGTCGGTCTCACCTCGCAGCGCAACCGGGCGTTCGTCGAATCCCTCAACCTCTACGGCCGCGTCATCACCTACGACGAGGTCGACCAGCTCGATCCGACAATCCAGTCCGGTGTGGTCGACATGGCTGGCAGCGGGCCGCTTCGCTCGGCAATACACGGGCACTTCGGCGACAACCTCACTTTTTCGCTTACCGTTGGGGCCACCCACTGGGAAGACCAGGGTGGCGGCGGCGAACTGCCCGGGCCCACGCCCGAGTTCTTCTTCGCACCCAGCCAAAGCGCGAAACGAACCGAAGAGTGGGGCCCAGGCGAGCTGAACAAGCGCATAGCCGTCGCGTTTCACCGACTTCTCGACACCACCGACGCGTGGCTCAACATTGCGCATCATCGCGGCGCCGAGGGAGCCGAAGAGGTCTACCGTGCGTTACTCGAGGGCCAAGCCGACCCTGCCACCGGCTACATCGTGTTTCCCTCGCCAGCCTGAGCGGAGTAGATCGAGCTATACCCACCGGACCAATCCGGCGGAATCTGGCACGGTCGAGGATCATGGCTTGCCCATGCTGCCGAAGTTCCTCGAACTACTTTGTAGGTATTGGCCGTCGGCCCAGGGTGCGGCGTGTAGGGCTTGGCATCTGCTGCGGTAAAACAGTTCAGCAGCAACGGTCGCGGCCGGGGCGACGTTGATGGTGGTGAGAAATGCAACGTTCGCGCATTGTGAATGGTGATCGAACCAGCCGCACCCGGCAGGTATTTGATGCGTGAAGCATCAAGGGTGGCGGCGTCAGCATCGGAGAGCTTGCCGGTCCAGACCCCGTTCTCGTCGTACTGATCAAACAGGTCATCGTTATGCGAGTCGGACAGCACCGCGAGTGGCCCGTTGGTCATGTCGGTGTCGGCGAGATAACAACCAATGGTGAGCACGTTGTAGTTCGTGTGTGGGAAGAACTGAATGTCCTGATGCCACTTCACGGTGTCGGACTCGTCGAACCATTTGAAGTTGAGTTTCGAGTGATGAAAGACCACATCCGGCCCGACCAGGTCGGCCGCAACATCGGCCATGAGTCCGCAAGAAAACTCCCAGTACGCGTCGTGTCGAATATCGGGACTGTTCAATCGACGAAGAACAGGCCGTTCGGCGCTATGCCCAGGGCCGATATCGAATCGACCATTGGACGACGTTAGTTCGCGGCTTTGCTCGACAAACGAAGCAGTAACACGCTGAAGCTCAGCGAGCGTGTCGGCCGGCACCACACTTTCGACGCCGACATAACCGTGCTCGAAGTAGTGCTCACGCTGAGCTTGGCTGAGGACGCGGGCAGGATGGGACAGAACCTCTTCGGCTAGCACGATCCCAAAGATAGAGTTGTCGGGTGGCTACCCCAACTCTGACTCTTGACAACACCAACGACGCCAGCATCTTTGTGCTCGATTTCGGCGACGACGAAAACGTTACGAGCGACGCGTGGGCGGTGAGTGTCCACGAACTACTCGACGAAGTGCAGGCAACCGACGGACCGAAAGCGCTGGTGACGACCGGGTCGGCAAAGCACTACTCAAACGGGCTCGACGTGCCCTTCATGGCCTCGGTCGACACCGACGGTGCAGCCGAATATGTCGCCCGCATCCTTGACGTGTTGTACCGACTCATGTTGCTCGACACACCGACGGTCGCCGCGGTAAACGGCCACGCCTTTGGCATGGGCGCCTTTCTGGTCATCGCCCACGACCAGGCAGTGATGCGAGATGACCGAGGGTATGTGTGTTTCCCCGAGGTGCATATCGGCATGTCGTTTCCCGAACGACTTCTTACCGTTGCTCGTGCATCGCTCGCTCCGCGCGCGCTTCGCCAGGCGTTGATGTCGGGTAACCGCTATTCGGGCCCCGACGCACAAGCGGCCGGCATCGTTGACGCGGTGGCGCCAATCGACGAGCTCGTTTCGACAGCAAAGGCGATGGCAGCACCGCTTGCCGCAACCGCCGGACCGAACCTGGGCGTTATCAAACGTCAGATCCTGCGCGACATCTCCGACCGGTACCCCGCCGCCTAGCGGCGCAAACAATGCTCGCGGGAGGGGCACCACCGGCTACCGTCGTTCGGTGTCCGCTCCGTCAACCGCCCCGCCAACCTCTGACGGAGAGACCGACGGCTTCTATCGCCTGAGCAAACGAGAACTTCTTACCCTCATCTCGGCGATCATGGCGCTGATGGCGATGGCCATCGACCTAATGTTGCCGGCGTTCGACGACATCCGCGAAACGTTCGACCTTGGCGAAGGTTCAAACGAGGTTGGCCAGGTCATCACGGTCTTCTTCTTTGGCCTGGCGTTTGCTCAACTCATCTATGGGCCACTGGCTGACCGCTTTGGCCGCAAACCCGTGCTCTATGCGGGAATCGGGATCTACATCCTTGGAGCCATCGGGTCAGCGTTAGCACCCACCTTCGAGCTCCTCCTTGTCAGTCGATTTGTCTGGGGCATCGGCGCCGCGGGTTCTCGGGTTGTTTCAACAGCCATTATTCGCGACCGCTTCGAAGGCATCGCGATGGCGAAAGCCATGTCGCAGATCATGGCGGTATTCGTTCTTGTCCCGGTCATCGCACCATCGCTCGGTGCGGTCATCGTTGCCCTCGTGCCGTGGCGAGGCGTCTTCTGGTTCTGCGTGGTGTGGGCCACCGCTATAGGGCTGTGGAGTCTCCGTCTTCGCGAAACCCTCAACCCCGATCACCGGCGGCCGCTCAGCTTGGCGAGCACAACTCGCGGCTACGTGCAGGTGGCTCGCACGCCGGTCACGTTCGGCTACACCGTCTCCACCATCTTTCTGCAAGGCGTTTTCACCACCTACCTGGCCAGCAGCGAGCTCATTATCTCCGACATCTTCGACCGCGGCGGCCAGTTTCCGGTGGTTTTTGGCGCGGTGGCCATCATGTTTGGCCTGTCTGCGCTTCTCAACGGCGTGGCCGTCGAGAGGGTCGGTATCGACCGTGTTGTGACCGCCGCCTTTGTTGCGCAGCTGACTATCGCCGCCTTCCTGGTCGCCCTTTCCCTGCAGGCCGACGGCGTGCCGAGCTTCTGGATTTTCATACCTGCGCTCGGACTGCTGCTTTCTTCCTTCATGTTCCTCATTCCGAACCTCAACGCTGTGGCCATGGAACCAGTGGGCGAACTCGCTGGCTCCGCATCGGCCCTCACCGGCGCAGCCCGAATGGCGGGAGGGGCGGTGCTTGGTACCTACATCAGTGGACAGCTGGCCGACACGGTGACACCGTTTGCGGTCGGCGTCGCAGCGATGTGTGTTCTCTCAGCGGTTTGTGTGGTTCTGGTACGCGTGCGCGCAGCCCGGTAGCCCCCGTCGACAAATCTCGTACTGTGGCCTCGTGCTAATCGACACCCATACCCACGCTGTCTCGCCCGATGAGCTCCGCTATCCGCGGCGCCCTTTCGCCCTTGCAAACGGCGCCTGGTGGGACCTACGGGACTGCTCGTTCGAACAGCTCGACGCGACCATCGGCCAAACAACCGTCGACCACGCCGTGGTTGTGCAGGCGGCCGGGGCGTACGGCTCGACAAACGACTACCTCATCGACTGCCTGCGCCGGGACGATCAGCGATACCTCGGCATCGGCATCATCAATCCCGTTTCGGACCAACGCGACCCGTCATCGGTGGATGTTGACCCAATCGATCAACTCGCTGTGCTCGCCGCTGCCAAAAATGTTGGTGGGATTCGATTGTTCCACATCCCTACACCTGCCGAGTCGTGGCTCGATTCCGCACCAGGCAGCCGACTTATCGACGCTGCGGTTGACCGTGGCCTGGCGATAACCGTCTGCTGTCAAAGCCACGACCTGCCGGCGCTCGCCATGCAGCTACGCCGTCGGCCCGATGTGATGTTCACACTCGACCACTGCGGCTTTCCTGACTTCTCGGGAGGTGCACCGTTTCCACATGCACAGGCGCTGTGGGACCTTGCCATGTTCGACAACGTGGCAGTGAAGTTCACGCCGACTTGCGCGCGCATGAGCATCGAGCACGACCCGCCAGCAGCCATGCTCGAACACCTGGTCGCTACCTTCGGCGCCCACCGAGTCATGTGGGGCAGTGATTGGCCTCAGCATCGCGAGCTTCATCCCGCATTCGACCCAACCGAACTCCGCTTCCGCACCTACGACGAGATGGTTGCCGAAATCGTTTCCTGGACAGACCGACTACCAGCCAACGATCGAGATTTGGTGCTCGGCGAAACAGCGAACCGGCTTCTCTTTCAACGCTGAAGCACATACTTGTTACCCAAGACACTCATTTTGGCAATCAAGTTCTCACCGGTTCTACCGATGGTTAGTGAAGTCGCGTAGCCCGCTGCTAGCCACTTCGCACGTACCTCGCAAGGAGACCGGGCACCCGCCCGCCCATGAACACATCAACGCGCGTCAACTCGTCCCGCCGCTTCCGGATGCTCAGCCTCGTCACTGCGTTGATGCTCTTCGGCGCCGGACTCACCGCCCTTCCCGCAGGAGCGATTGTCCCCGAGGAGATTCGCGAGGATCTACCAATCGTTCTCGACGGCCGCGTCTACGCGATCAGCCAGATCGGTAGCCGAGTCATCGTGGGTGGCAACTTCACGCAGGTGCGCACCCGTCGTGGCGGCCCGATCATCGATCAGCCGTATCTGTTCGCCTACAACGTTGACACCGGCGAATTCGATCAGAACTTCCGCCCCGACATCGATGCAGAAGTTCGAGACATCGAAAACGACCCCGACGGCAAACACATCTACTTTGCCGGAAAGTTCAAGAACGTCGACGGCTTGCGCCGTGGCCGCGTTGCCCGCTACAACGTTCGCCGAGCAACCATCGACCGCCGGTTCCGCGGCCGAGCAAACTCAAAGGTCGAGTCGATTGCCGTGCTGGGCGACTCGCTAGTCATGGGTGGCAACTTTCTCAAAGTCGCCAAGGAACCCCGCGAATACCTTGCACTGGTAGACCGCCGCAACGGTAAGCCGCTTCCCGAGTTCAATCACGACTTTGGCGAAGCCATCGGTCGCCCTTTCACAAATTCGGCTGGCGTTCGACTTCGCACCGCCGGCGTCCATCGGGTTGCGGTTCGGCCGGGCACCAATGAGGTCCTGGTGGCGCACCGCCACGACACCGTCTCCGGACAGACAGCGCCTGGCTTGGCCATGTTCTCCCCGACCGGGACACTCCTCCCTTGGACGACCGACGTGTACACCCCCACCACCTGTGTTGGCGGCTGGGGCATCGCTATCACCGATATCTCCTGGAGTCCCGACGGCACGAACTTCGCCGTCGGCCACACCGGCCACGACACCGGCATCGTCTGCGACGCCCTCGTGAAGTTCTCCTACGACAAGACCGACCCGCTGACCGAGGTACGACAACCACTGTGGTCATCGCGTGTCTTCGACTCGATCTTTGCGGTTGAATACGGCCCAGATGCGATATACCTCGGCGGCCATTTCCGGTACCTGATTCATCCCAGCGCGCCAAACCCCTACCCCGGCAAAACGACTGGTCCGTACACCGCTGATCCCACACGAGACGCAACGTTCGACGCCGATCTCGTGCAACCGGGTTATGTGTATTTCGCGAACCAGATTGGTGCGATTGACCCCACCACCGGCTTCGGCATGCCCGAATGGGGACCAACCTCGAATGCCGCCAAGGGCATTCTTACAATGACCCTCGGCGAACGAGGACTGCTCATTGGTCAGGACAACGGTCAGATCAATGACATCGTTGTGGGCCGGGCCGCCCAGTTTGATCCCACCCCAACAGCCGGCCACATCAACTGCACGGTAACACTCGATGCCACCGGCCGGCCCCTGCTCACGTGGTCGGGTATCGCCGATGCCGGCGAGCCGTACAGGATCGCTCGAAATGGCCGATTCTTGACCTCGACGACTGCCACCTCGCTGGTCGACCCAGGCACCTTTGGCGGCGAGACCGTCAGCTACGCCATCACGTACCGCCGCTACAACGAGACCGTCAAAAATCACGAGTGTGGCATGGTTACTTCGCTGGCGACCGGTTCGAGCAACCTCTCGACTGCGGCAACCGCAACCCAAAGCTCGATTGCGGGCATCAATATTCCTCGACGCGGCATCGATAGCAACCTGGCTTCGGTGGCGGCCACGAGCGGTACCGGCAGCGCATGGTACGAGATTGACCTCGGACGCCAGGCCGACATCGACGCCATCGGTCTATGGAACGGCGGCGTCACCAACCTTGAGAACGTCTCGGTGCTGGTGAGCGTTGGTGGGTTTAGCTCGGCCGACATCACCCAGGTTCGGGCCCAACGTGACGTGATCGAAATGAAAGCGGCCGTTGTCAAGCGCCATGTGCGGTTCGGCAAGAACGTTTCGGGTCGCTATGTGCGGGTATACCTTCCAGCAGGCCCGCTCTCGATTGCCGAAATCGAAGTCCTCGGAACACTACGACCCGCATTGACCTGTCAGGCCGTACCGGTCAGCGACGACACCATCGGCGTTTCGTGGAACAACGTTGGCGCAGGTCGCTACACCGTGGTTGCCGACGGTCGGGCCACCTCTGTTGGCTCAGCCACCTCGTACAGTCACGTCACCGGCATTACTCCGGGCACACACACCTACGAGATCCGCGCATTCGAGCGTGGTGCAAGGTCAGACGTTGCAACCTGTGAGAGCATTCTCCCGGTTCCCGACATCGGCTGTGCAGTCTCACTGATCAATGGCCAGCCAACGGTGACCTGGAACAATGTCGCCTGGACGTCGAAGAACATCGCCCGCAATGGTGCCTATGTCAGCGCGGTAAACGGCACCACGTGGACCGACGCTGCAACGAACCTCACAGGAACGCAAACCTATGAGCTTCGCGTTCGTGCCGACGGCCAGAAGTACGTGGGTAGTTGCGGCAGCGTTACGCTGCCGTAGAGAGTTTCTCGACGAACAAGAGCAGCCGCTACTACCGTATTTCACGACTATGGCGCATCCACAAATGTTCGATGACAACGATCCCGTTCTCGCGCGGTTGCGCGATATCTGTCTGGCGCTACCAGGCGCCGATGTAAAGGTTTCGCACGGCCGCCCTTCGTTCTTCACCAAGAAGATCTTCGCCGGGTACGGCGCCGTCGTGAAGGGTGAACACAACTCTGGGCAGTACGACCAAGCCTTGGTGTTCATGCCTGACCCTGATGATGCCGCTGCCCTGACCCAGGACAGCCGTTTCTTCACCCCCGCCTACTGGGGGCCGTACGGCTGGTTAGGTCTGGATCTACGTGGCGATGCCGATTGGAACGAGGTAACCGAGCTGGTCGAGGACAGCTACCGCGCCACTGCTCCAAAAAAGCTGATCGCCGAGCTCGACAACCGCGAGTAGACGTCGGCAAAAAGGCGGTGTTGGTCAGCGATGCGCCGGCGCCATGTAGAACCAGAACGGGAACGGAGCATCCTGCTCCTTCAACGAGTGGCGCGCCGCCATCATGGTCTTTCCTGCTTCGGTCTCTTCGTAGAACCATGCCTCGACGGCACGTCCGCTGGCTGCGGGTCCGGTCGCTAGCTCGAGCGCAGCTTCGGTGTAATACGCCCGGATGTCGTGGCAAACGGCGACAGTGTTTTTGCCGGGAAGCGCCACCTCTTTCCACGGCGCCCCTTCGGCCCACTGGTGGAGAACGTCGAGTGCAGCGGCGATGGTGTCGGCGTCGATCGCTCGACCAACGTTGGTTACGCCTCGGGCTTCAACCGACCGGTCGTACGCTGCGCGAAGGCCACGAGCTTCGTCGACCGCTGGCGGAAGCGAGGCGTCAAATCGGGGCGGTATCGAACAAGACAGTGGCATCTCGTCGGAGACGATTACCTCGGGGTACGTTTCGAAGACCGGGCTCGTCGCTTCGAGCAACGAAAGACCTCGCTCTAGGACGTCGCGCTGTAGAACAGCATCGCCGGGCCGCCCGAGCGGACGCCCGAGAGGAAATTCGCAATAGAGGGTGCGAGGCGGCGACATCTTTTCGGCTACCTCTTTCATTGAGGCGAGGACGATGGTCGACAGACCTGCTGCTTCAAAGACGTGGGCGAGCGTACTCACGGTACGCGTGCACTCCGGTCAAACGGGGGTGAAGATAACGACATCGACCTCGTCCGCCAGTAACTCCTGGGCACAGGCTGGGCCAGTGTCGAGCCGCAGCTCGCTAACGGTATCGGGCTGATTGCCAGCAAAGGCGAAGTGACGAGGCGCAACATCACCAATAGTCCCGTCGGCAGCCAATTCTTCGAGCCGGTCAATCGGGTAGACCACGTTGAGATCGAGCTGGAACCCCGTGTGGTCAAAGTTCGGGCTCCAGTGACCCATGATGATGTTGCGATCGCTTCGGTCAAGCGCCCGAAATCCGGTATCAGCAGCAGCAAAGCGGTCCTGGTCGGGGCGATGAAGAGCGGCGGAAGTGACGATGGCTACTCGTGCTTCGGCTACGGGTTTAGCGAGCGGCATGAAGGCCGGATCGTCAAAGGTCGGAACCGCCTGCTCGGCCCCGTAAGCACGCATCGTCGCATCGCCGTTTGCCATCGTTTCCTCTTCCTAACCC